>JAUNGG010000061.1 GCA_030524635.1 Lachnospiraceae bacterium | reverse complement strand
CTAATTATAAGGATTATTACTATCTTCCCTGCGAGGACACCGCCATCCACAAAAGCGTTGGTGAGTATGTGGCCAGGGAAGCCCGGATAAAGGCAACCGCCAAAACCTGCTATACCAGGAAATCCGGCCTCTTCCTGCCTCAGCTCCCAGATGCCCCTCTGTGGCAGCCTGTATTTCAAACGGAATACAAGGCGAAGATCGCCTACGCCGCTTACACAGAAGCCCTTCTTTCGGATCCTGGGACGGCCAATACCTATCTGCACCAGCTTCTCACGGAGGCGGTTAAAAAAGAATCCTGATCTGCAGGATTCTC
The DNA here is from genome assembly GCA_030524635.1 of Lachnospiraceae bacterium. GTDB lineage: Bacteria > Bacillota > Clostridia > Lachnospirales > Lachnospiraceae > Caccovicinus. The sequence continues at coordinate 23,693 of JAUNGG010000061.1, read as the reverse complement.
CGCCTGCGGCGGGCTGCGTCAGCAACATAATTCTGCTCCGCCGCAGTGCGAAAGAAACCATGCTAATACCTGCCCTTTTTCAAAAGCTTCCGAATATAGGCAAAAGTCTTTTCCTCTCCCTCATCCCGCAACATCAGAAGCAGCTTTTCCAAAAGTGCCTGTGTCTCGGGATGAAGAACTGGTGTGATATAAGGACGGGTAAATTCATAATACTCCCAGGCAGCTTTGCTGTCATACGCTTCTCCCCGGTATACCTTGCAGGCAGCGATCCGGTCGCACACCATCTCAATCACATATTTCAGCGGCATTTTATTTCCTACCAGGCCCTTGGATTTGTCATTGGAAAAATCGATCCAGTATTCAAAATGATGCTTATTCCGCCCCTTATGATGAAGCCACGCGGCAGAATAGCCGATTCGTTCCCTCTCTGCTGCATTTGGGCTCCGGTTCCCCTGATAATACTTCACACCGGTCCAAAACTCGGATGGGCTGTATTTTGACAAATCGTGCAGCAGCCCCTGCCGATAAAGCCCCAGCTTAAAGCACTCCTTCATTACCAGAAGCTTATGCTGGGTTATTGTATGGAAATGTCTTCCAATATTACTGATCTTCATAACACGAAAACCCCTTTATCCGAATCGTTCCATTATGATTCTTTTAGTCCCTAAGTATAACACAACCAATTCCTCTTGCACAATCACTTTTCTGATGAAAAAAATTTTTTTATTCACCGAAATGATTTGACTTAAGAGGAAAACTATGGTATCCTTAGGGCAAGTTGCGAATCCTTTGCAACGGTCTATATATTATTCTTTTATATCTTTTGGAGGTATCATAATGAAAGGTACAGTTAAGTGGTTTAACAACCAAAAAGGTTACGGATTCATTTCCGACGAGCAGGGTAACGATGTATTCGTTCACTACTCTGGCTTAAACATGGAAGGCTTCAAGTCTTTAGACGAGGGCGCACAGGTTGAGTTCGACGTAGTTAACGGCGCTAAGGGACCTCAGGCAACTAACGTTACCAAATTATAATCATCAAAATACAGTGTACCTTTTTCAATATATATATCAGCAGTGATAATTATTTGAAGTAAGTTATATTTGTTAAATCATGATTACAAGTAAGAGCCATCTTTTGATGGCTCTTTTTGTTGCATAGGAATCGCTGGTATACGGATTAACGCACAGCCTTCTTTAAAAGCTCCCGAAGCTCCTCTACGGAAAATTCATAATTCTGATTGCAGAAATGACAATTCACCTGGATCGGCTTGTTGTCATCGATCATCTCCTGGATATCCTTCCGGCCTACGCTGATCAGCGCCTTCTCCACGCGGCTCTTGGTGCAGTTGCAGTAAAACCGGGTAGGGATCTTATCATTGATCTCCAGGCCGAACTCACCTAAAACATACTCCAAAATCATTTCCGGCGTATTTCCCACATCCAGAAGGGTGGTGATGGATGTGATCTCCTTCAGCTTTAATTCCAGCCTTGTGATCACATCCTCGGAGGCGCCCGGCATCATCTGCAGGATAAAGCCGCCTGCCTGACGGACCGTATTTTCCTGATTCATCAGGACTCCAAGTGCTACAGAGGAAGGGGTCTGCTCCGAGGTGGCAAAGTAATAGGTCAGATCCTCTGCGATCTCCCCGGTCACCAGAATGGTCTGCCCCACATACGGCTCCTTCAGGCCGATATCCTTGATCACACTCAATACTCCTAAGCCCAAAGCTCCGCCCACATCCAGCTTGCCCTTCTCATTCGGCGGCAGCATCACAGACGGGTTAAACACATATCCCTTCACATCTCCTTTGGAATCTGCTGTTACGGTCAGCCCCTGAATCGGGCCATCTCCCTGGATCTTTAAGGTCAGGAGATCATCCTCCCCCTTCATCATAACGCCCATCATGGCTCCGGCCGTCAACAGCCGCCCCAGGGCTGCTGTTGCCACCGGGCTGGTATTATGAGCTGCTCTGGCCGTTTCCACCATATCCCTGGTGGTCGCCGCAAAGGCACGGATCTGTCCGTCCGCTGCCGTTGCACGTAAAATATAATCTGACATAATCATCCTTTTCCTTTCTCTCTGGCAATCAGGTAAACCCGCTCGCTGTCTTCCCTGGGTGCCTTCCTGGTAAATGCATCGTAGCATGCCACAAACTCCATTCCGGCTTCCTGGAGGGCAGCTTTCACCTCTTTAATGGAAAATGCCCTTTGGAAATGAGTCTCCTGGTATTTCCGGTACAGGCTATGGTCCGTTTCCTGCTCCGCCGGAATAAACAGCGTCAAATCGTATTCATTGATCCTGCTTTCTTCATCAAAATAATTATCCCAGATAAAGCTGCCCTCATCCCTGTTTTCTGCAATGGTATGATCGGCCAGCAGCACCTGGTATTTATATTCGGTGTTCAGGTCGAAGATAAAGATACCGCCTGGATCCAGATAATTATTTACCAGCCGGAATACCTCCACCAGTTCCTCATATTCCAACAGATAATTCATGGAATCACAGATGCTGACCACAGCCCGCACGGTGCCGTAAAGCTCAAATTCCCGCATATCCTGCAGCAGATACAGGATATCCAGACCGGAGCTCTGCCTTTTTTCCATGGCGATCTCCAGCATGTCCTCTGCACAGTCCACACCGATCATATCATAGCCCGCTTTCGCCAAAAGCTCCGTCATCGTGCCCGTTCCGCATCCCAAGTCCAGCACCAGTCCGTCTGAAACTCCATATTCCTGAAGCAGTCCCATCAGATATCCGCACCATTCTTCATAGGGAATGTTGTCCATAAACATATCGTAAACTGCTGCAAAGCTGGTATATGCATCCATCCTGCCACCCTCTCTTCCCTTCTGCCAATCCGTTTTTCTGCTCTTTCCACCCATGGATTTTTCCGCAGGTAAAAACAGCATTCCTTCTCTCTGTCAAAGTACGCACTCCCGGGACATTCCGGCCCCGGCAGCTTTCAGCGCTTTCCCTGTGAGAGCAGAAAGAGCCGCTGGCTGCGATTCACAGCACACGGCTCTCATCTACCTGCTTACACTCCTGCCTCAAAATGGGCTCGGCCCGTCTTAGAAACGCAGGTCTTATCTTATGCGTTCTTACCGCAGCACTTCTTATACTTCTTACCGCTTCCGCATGGGCAGGGATCATTTCTTCCAATCTTATGCGGCTTGCGGATGGTGCCGGAAGCCTTCTGCTGCTTGTACAGTTCTTTTCTGCGCTCCTCAGTCAGAATGCTGTTCCACTGGGGCAGCTCATACAGCCAGTTTGCCTTCGCCTCAACCATGTTGTAATACAGCTTCTCCGGGTCGATTTCAATCTTAACCTGGGTATTCTCGTCCATGGTATCGATCGGATTCTCATATCCCTTTAAGCTCTCATTAATGCCGTCTAAGAAACCGGTCATGATCAGAACTTCTGTGTTATACTTATCAGCCAGTTCCTTCACGGTTCCGGTAATTACCTGGGTCGGGTCGGAAAGAATCTGCTCATAGATACCCTTCTCAATAGTAAAATATCCGGTCCACAGATTTTCTCTCTCTTTATCACTTAAACCGTCGCCATATGCTAAATCTCTCCAAGTCTGCAAAATAGCCATTTCAAATCCATCCTTTATCTTTCATTTTCCTTAATCCACTGCCGGCAGCTCATCCGCCGGTAGTCTCCAAATGATTATATAACAAAACCTTCTGTTTTGCAAAGTATTTTTACATCTGTACTGTCATTTCCTTCGCCTTTTCTTTTTTTTCTTTAAAATCCTTCAAAATACCGGCAATGATGACAGTTGCCAGGAAAAAGGTACACACATCTGCCACCGCCTGGGCCATCTGTACGCCGGAAAGGCCCAACAGATGGGGGAGGATCAGAAGCGCCGGGATCAAAAACAGCCCCTGCCGTCCCATAGCAACCAGGGATGCCCGGAAGCCGTATCCGATGGACTGGGTCATCATATTGCACATGATGATCCAGCCCTGGATCGGCATGGTGATCAGCTGAAGGCGCAGCGCCCTGGTTCCGATCTGGATGACCTCCATGTCCTCCCGGCGGAAGGCGGTGACAATGGGCCGCGCCAGCCCGAAGCTGACGACTCCCAGAACGGTCATTGCCACAGTAGCCACCTTGACACAGAACCAGAAGGATTCCAACACACGGTCATACCGTTTCGCACCGAAATTAAATCCGCAGACCGGCTGAAAGCCCTGGCCGAACCCGATCAGGCTGGAATTGATAAACATCATAAACCGGGAAACGATGGACATGGCCGCGATAGCCGCATCTCCATAAGGCCCTGCTGCCAGGTTCAGCACCACAGAAGAGATGCTCATCATTCCCTGCCGGCAGAGAGAAGGCAGCCCTGCATGGAAAATAATCCCATACATTCTGGGAGAAGGTGTAAATTTAGAAAACTGGATCTTAATGCTGTCCTTCCGCAGGTTGCATTGACACAGCAGAATTCCAAAGCTGACCATCTGGCTGACCATGGTCGCCACTGCCGCTCCGGCGATTCCCATATGAAAGCCGAAAATCAGGACCGGATCCAGCACCATATTTAAAATACCGCCCGCTGCAATACCGAACATGGCATACAATGCGATCCCTTGGGACCGCAGAATAATATTCATCACGAAGGAACACAGCATAAACGGTGCTGCATACAAGATATACCGCATATAATCCATAGCGTAGGGCGCGATGGTGGGCGTTGCTCCCAGAAGATACACAAAGGGCTCCATAAACATCATGCCGAAGACCAACATCAGGATCCCCACCATAAACACAGTGAAAAATGCAGTTGATGCAGCCTTCCCTGCCTCCTCGCCATTCTGATCCCCTAGGGCTCTGGAAATATAATTTCCGCTTCCCATACCAAAGGTAAAACCGATCGCCTGGATCATAAACATTAAGGAAGCAATAATCCCCACCGCCCCCGATGCGCTGGTTCCGATCTGGCTGACAAAAAAGGTATCCGCCATATTGTACACAGCTGTCACCAGCATGCTGATGATGGTGGGTACTGCTAGCTTTGGAATCAATCTGGAAACGGGTGTATCGATCATCATCCGGTATCTCTGTTCCTGCGTCATTGACTGCTTCATCCGTAAATCCCTCTTCTCTTTATTCGTATAATCGAAAAAACTATAACAAACCGAAAACCTTTTTTGCAAGATTCTGGCTAAAACAGTTGCAGGAAAAGCTGACAAATGGTAGGATAAAAGGTGATTTTACAGATTGAACTGCAGGCAGCGGCAGGAATACGAACAAAGCAGCAGACAAATCATGATTTCAAACGATATGGAGGATTTAAAATATGGAACTGATCATACCGGAACACTATGATCCCCGACTGACCGTCCGTGAGACTCAGGACGCCATCAAGTACATCCGCGATACCTTCCAGAAGGAGCTTGGACGTGAGATGCATTTCGAGCGGATCTCCGCCCCTCTCTTTGTAGAACAGAGCAGCGGCTTAAACGATAACTTAAACGGCGTGGAGCGCCCTGTCCAGTTTGACATGACCGCCATCCCAGGCGAGACCATGGAGGTAGTTCACTCTCTGGCAAAGTGGAAGCGCATGGCGTTAAAGGAATACGGCTTCCAGCCAGGAGAAGGCCTTTACACCAATATGAACGCCATCCGCCGGGATGAAGCATTGGATAATCTCCACTCCTGCTATGTGGACCAGTGGGACTGGGAGATGGTCATCACTAAGGAGCAGAGAACGGAAGAAACCTTAAAGGATGTGGTCCGCCGGCTGTTCAAGATCATCAAGCATATGGAACATGAGGTGTGGTACAAATACCCTCAGGCAGTAAAGCACCTGCCGGATGACATCTATTTTATCAGCTCCCTGGAGCTGGAAGCCATGTATCCGGACAAGACACCAAAAGAGAGGGAAAACCTGATCACCAGAGAGCACGGCTGCGTCTTCCTGATGCAGATCGGCGACAAGCTGGCCAACGGCGAGCCTCATGACGGCCGCGCCCCGGATTATGACGACTGGAAATTAAACGGCGATATCCTGTTCTGGTTTGACACCCTTCAGTGTGCCCTGGAGATCTCCAGCATGGGAATCCGTGTGGATGAAGCTGCTCTGGAGGAGCAGCTTAAGAAAGCCGGGTGCGAGGAACGCCGCACTCTGCCGTATCATCAGATGCTGTTAAACGGCCAGCTGCCCTACACCATCGGCGGCGGCATCGGACAGTCCCGCCTCTGCATGCTGCTCTTAGACCGCGCCCACATCGGAGAGGTTCAGGCAAGCCTGTGGCCGAGAAAGATGCGGGAGGAATGTAAGAAGCATAATATCATTCTGCTGTAATCCCAAGAATCAGCATTGCATCACTTATCTGCAAAAAGCTAAAAACAACAGTCCATGAGAAGGGCACATCATTGACCCTCTGCCTCATGGACTGTTGTTTTGTTTCGTAAGCCATTAAACGGCTGTATACAACTATCTTTTCCTTTGTGCAACCATCCGCAGCCAATCTACAGCCGCAGCCGCTCCATATGGATCGCCAAATGTCCCACCGCTTCCCTCGGGACCGGCTTTTTCAGCTCGTTCCCGATCCAGGCGCAGATTTCTTCAGCCAGATGGTAGGAATCCGGAAACTGGGTCCTGGCATATTCATCCATATCCAGCGCCACCGGCTCCTCATTCTGAATGCGGGAGATCAAATACCGCAGATGTGCCATAAACCGTTCAAACATAAAGGTGCCCGGCTCCAGCTTCAGCCCCATTCCCTCTTCTACCATGGTCACCACCTTCCGCATCAGCGTCACCATATGGAGAGAGTTCTCCAGCTTTTCATCCATCCTGCCGGCCCGGATATGGAGGGTGATATAGCCCACCTCATCCTCACACAGATGGCATCCGGTTGTCTCCAGAATCAGCTCCCGGCTCTTTAACGCCACCTGATACTCCTCCGGGTAAAGGATGCGGATGTCTCCGTGAAACGGGTTTTTTAACAGGATTCCATTCTGCATCCGCTCCACTGCTACAGCGATGTGGTCGGCCAGCGGAATCAGAATATTAGGATTCAGCTCTCCCAGCTCCTGCTTGGACATCTCCACGATCCTGCCTGCCAGCTCCAGAAAGACCGGATCCATGCCGCTGAGCACCTGGCGGCCGGTTCGATTCTTCTCCTCCCGGTCCACGATTGCATAGCGCTTTGTATTCTCATCCCGCTGAAAACGTTCATTTACATGCTTTCCAAAGCCGATGCCGCTCCCCAGCAAAATGGCTTCTTCCCCACGTTTCATGTCATAAACCAGCACTCCATTATTATTCAGTACCTTGATCACGCGATACATCCACTTTCCCCCACCTGTTCTCTTCTTTGAAGTATCCTTAACGGATCCCCGACTTTCCCGCCGTCTGAACTGTTACTTTATTTTAACATATCTCCCCGATTTTGTCCCTGACAGGACGCACAAAGAATAGTTTCTTCCTATTTTTCCAACAGATCAGCCGCATGCTCCAGCGCCTTAACGTCCTTCTCCTCCTCTACCAGAACAGAAGCACCCTCCGGCAGCGCCGTGTAAATGATCATACAAGCCTCCGATACTGCATTGGCTTTCACATACTCTAAATCAAACTGGATCAGCCGGTCGCCCTTCTTTACATGGTCGCCGTCCTTTACCAGCGCTTCAAATCCCTTGCCCTCCAGCTTTACCGTATCCACACCGATATGAAGCATAAACTCGGTACCGTCGGAAGCCTTCAGTCCTACTGCATGCTTGGTGGGGAATACAAACGCCACATCTGCATCACAAGGAGCCAGCACCTCGCCGTCTGTTGGCATAACCATAAAGCCGTCACCGATCATCTTCTGAGCAAAGGTTACATCCGGTGCATGCTCGATGGATTCTACACGTCCGTTAAATGGGCTGTAGAGAGGTGTTTTCTTCCCCGCTGCGCCTGCCGCCCCGGAAGCTGCTGTGTGGATCTGTTCAGAGGCTGCCGCACCATCTGCTTTCGAAGCCTTCACGCTGTCATCTGCCTGAGAATTGGAAGCTGTCTGGCTGCTTCTCTCCTCATCAGCTCCTCCGTGATATTCCTCATTGGGAGCATGGTCCATATATGCTACCAGATCCGCCTTGATGTTTGGTACAGTCGGTCCATAGATCACCTGAACCCCCTGGCCCTTCTTGATCACACCGGCAGCTCCGGTCTTCTTTAAAAGATCCTCGCTGATCAGCTCCGGCTTGCTTACGGTGCACCGCAACCGGGTGATGCAGCAGTCCACGTCAACTACATTTTTCTTGCCGCCCAGACCATTTAAGATCATCTGGGAGCGGGCATCCTCAGCGCCTGCCCCGCTGCTGCTTGCCCCTGCCTTCTTCGCATTCACATCACTTCTCACATACAGCTTTACTTCCTCATTATCATCCCGTCCAGGAGTCTTTAAGTCAAACTTCAGGATCAGGAAGCGGAACAGGAAGAAATATACAACAAAATAAACAACGCCGACTGCCGGAATCCAGTACCAGCTGGTCTTGGATGCACCTGGCAGGATGCCGAACATCACCAGGTCGATAATACCGCCGGAGAAGGTCATACCTACACCTACATTTAAGATATGCATCAGCATGTAAGCTGCACCGGCTAATACACTGTGGATCGCATATAAGAACGGCGCCACAAAGATAAAGGTAAACTCCAGAGGCTCTGTAATACCAGTCAGCATGGCTGTCAGGGCTGCGGAGAGGAGAAGTCCGCCTGCTGCCTGCTTCTTCTCCGGCTTTGCCGTCTGGTACATTGCCAGCGCTGCACCTGGAAGACCGAAGATCATGAACGGGAACTTACCTGTCATAAACCGGGTTCCTGGATTCACGCTGAAGTGAGCGATCTCACCCATATGACCTAACTGGGCAAAGAAAATATTCTGAGCACCGTATACCATCTGTCCGGCCACCTCCAGCTGACCGCCCACGGCTGTCTGCCAGAATGGCATGTAAAATACGTGATGCAGGCCGAATGGAATCAACGCACGCTCAATGATACCGTAGATCCAGGTTCCCACGTAGCCGGAGCTGTTTACCAGCGCACCCAGGCTGTAGATACCGGTCTGGATCACCGGCCAAATAAAGTACATCAGAATTCCCACAAAGATATACACAACGCTGGAGATGATGGGCACGAACCGGGTACCGCCGAAGAAGGACAGCACCTGGGGAAGCTGAATGTTGTAATACTTATTGTGCAGGGCTGCCACACCAAGTCCTACAATCACACCGCCGAATACACCCATCTGCAGGGAGGTAATTCCCAGCACCTTGGTTACCGATCCGTCCAGCATGCCTACGGTCTGCTCCACAGAACCAACTACGCCTGCCAAAGCCGCGCCTGTGGCATCCATCAGCTCCGGAGCCGTCACCAGCTTACCGGATAAAACCAGGAGGGCATGGATCGCAGTATGCATGATAAAGAATGCGATCACGCTTGCCAGGGCTGCTACCTCCTTCTCCTTCTTTGCCATACCTACGGAAACGCCGATGGCAAAGAGCAGAGGGAGATTTTCAAACACCACATTTCCGCAGCTGTTTAAGATGTTCAAGAATCCGTTCAGCAGCGTTCCCTCACCAAGGATCCCCTCCAGGTGGTAAGCGCTGATCATGGTTGCATTGGTAAAGGAACCGCCGATTCCCAGCAGAAGTCCGGCCACCGGAAGGATGGCGATGGGAAGCATGAAGGAACGTCCCACTCTCTGCAGTACGCCAAAAATCTTGTCTTTCATTTTCTCTTACCTTCTTTCTCTGATTTTCATACTTAGTGTGCTGACCAGAATCAATCGGCCAGACACGATCCCATAACACAACAAAAAGGCATAAACTCCCCTCATACAGCTAATTTGCCGCATTATGGATAGTTTATGCCTGATTTCCTTCTAAATCAGTAACACACTGTGTCAAAGTATAGATGATAATCCCATTTTTGTCAATGTAAAATCACTAATTACAATTTTTTTTGTTAATTCTGTGCATTTTTCTTCGTTGCTTTTGTATGTTTTGCATATACCATTACTTAAAACAGCATACACCACACCGGCAGGCTGACTAAAGTCATCGCTGTGGAAAATACCACGCACTTGCTGGCAAACATGGAATCCCCGTGATACTTGGTGGCCAGGATCGTGGTCATGCAGGCTGCCGGCATAGCCGTGAGAAGAACCGCCACCCCGGTCACCAGCCCGTCAATGCCGGCGATCCGGCAGCCGATGAAGATGATTCCCGGCAGGATCACCAGACGGATGATGGTGTACCGGATCACATCCCAGGAAAACATAGACCTGATATCCGTTACATCTGCCAGGATCATTCCTACCATCAGCATGGACAGCGGCGTGGTGCAGCTTCCCAGGGAGGAGGCAGTCTTTTCCACAAACTCCGGCAAGGGCGGGTTAAAGATCATAAAGACCAGCCCTACAAACACGGCAATGATACAGGGATGGGTCAGAACCTTTTTCACCAGCGTCTTTTTATCCGGTGCTTCCGTAAACAAGGTAACACCAGCCGACCACATGACGATCCTCTGTGGGATCAGGAAGATGGATGCATACATCAGTCCGGTGGCGCCAAACACACTCTCCGCAATAGGATTCCCCATAAAGCCTCCATTGGAGCAGACTGTAGCGTACTGGAGCACCCGCTTGGTAGGCTCCGGATATTTATTGTAAAGAACCCGGCTCAGCCCCCAGGCGATGGCCTGAACGATCCATGCCACCAGAAAGCCGATTCCCAGATTTTGAAGCAGTTCCCGATTCAGTTCGATTCGGAAGGAAAGAGCAATATTGCAGGGCAGGATCACATACAGGATCAGGTCCGTCAGCATCCCCTGTGCATCCTCTGGGAGAAGTTTACTTTTCCGGATCACGATTCCGATTCCGGTCAGCAGGAATAACATGCCCTGCAGTGTCATCAGTTTTCCGATATCCATCGTTTTCATCCTCCTGGCAGATTTCATAAAGGATGCCCAAAGGTCTCCCCCCTGGGCAAATGAGTGATTTTAAGGCTTATCTGCCGATGCTCATACCAACCTTCAGGAAACGGAACATCCGGTCAGCTGCGCCCTTGTAAAGCTCCTCAGCCCGCTCCAGCGCTTCTTCGATATCCATAGCGCCGTTGATGGTGGGGATAATGCTCTCTACGCCGAATTCATAGATCTTCTCTGCGCCATTCCCCATACCGCCTACGATGGCAACTGCCGGAATGCCCTTGTTCTTGCAGCGCATGCCGATACCGCTTGGCACCTTGCCGAAAGCAGACTGCCAGTCGATCCGTCCCTCGCCGGTCACTACCACATCAACCCCTTCCAGCATGGTATCAAAATCGATCAGATCCAGAACCGTCTCAATGCCGGATTTTAAGTTGGCCTTTAAGAAGCCGCATACTGCTGCGCCCAGACCGCCTGCTGCACCAGCCCCTGCGATGTGGTCGATATCCATGCCCAGCGCCTCACCTGCCACTGCTGCATAGGATTTCATGCCTGCTTCCAGCTCATCCAGAATCTCAGGCGTGCCGCCCTTCTGCTTTCCGAAGGTGTAGGTAGCGCCGTTTGGTCCGGTTAACGGATTATTTACATCACACATTACGGTAAACTTTGTCTCTGCAACAGCCGGATGGATGCCGCTTACATCTACCTTGGCAACCTTTGCCAGGTCAGAGCCTACGCCCTGAAGCAGATTTCCATCCTTGTCATAAAACTTTACGCCTAATGCCGCCATAGCGCCCATACCGCCGTCATTGGTAGCGCTGCCGCCCAGAGCAATGGAAATATTGCGGAAACCCTTGTCCAGGGCGTCCTTGATCAGCTCGCCGGTGCCATAGGTAGTGGTGTTTAACGGGTTGCGCAGATTGGCAGGAACCATAGGCAGACCAGATGCAGCCGCCATCTCGATGATCGCACTGTCTTCATTGATCTTTCCGTAAACAGCCTTGGTTTCCTCCATCAAAGGTCCATGTACCGGAACCTCAATCAGGCTGCCCTTGGTCATGGCGATCACGGCATCTACCGTTCCCTCACCGCCGTCGGCGATCAGGGTTCCTGCTGTCTCACAGCCAGGAAAGATCTCATTAGCCGACTGGGTCAGCAGCTTGATAATCTTCTCAGAAGACAAGGTTCCCTTAAAGGAGTCTGACGCAAATAAGAATTTCATGATAGTACCCTCCAATTTTCTATAATTATACTAATTCTACTATATATCCCCGAAAAAAACAAACCGGTTTCCTACTATTCAGGTAACCGGTTTGTCTAAAATCAAATCATATGTATCTCTGAAAACTCTTAGATAAGACCAGCCTTCTCCATCTCAGATTTAATCTTATCCAGAACAGGTCCTTCTGGAGTTGGTAAGTTTGGAGTATAAGGAACGCCGATGTTGCGTCCTCTTAAGTTAGCCATATCCTTGGCTGCTACCGGGAAGCTTGCGCCGTCCATGGACAGTCTGACAGGATTTAACTTAAACTGAGCCTCCAGGGAGCCCTGCAGATCCCCTGCTACGTACTTGTTATATACGTCGGTGATCAGTTCAGGCATAAAGTTTGCTGCGGTACACACGCCGCCTACTGCGCCGTGGCACATGGAAGCATATAATAAGGTATCCTTACCGCCGAATACCTTGAAGTTCACATCGCGGTTTCTGCGGATGAACTCGGAGGTCTGGGTGATATCACCGCTGGTATCCTTCATACCTACGATGTTTGGAACCTGGTGGGCTAACTTCTCTACTAAATCAGCAGATAAGGTGTAGCCTACACGGCCTGGGTTATTGTACAGAAGAACCGGGGTCTCCGGAATTGCATCTGCAATGGTCTTGAAGTGCAGGAACAGCTCGTCCTTGGTTGGCTTTAAGAACATTGGCTGTAATACGGAAACGCTTGCTGCTCCGTTCGCCACTGCCATCTTAGCCAGTCTGACAGCCTTCTTGGTGCTGATGGCGCCGATACCGAAGTATACCGGCACACGGCCTGCAGCCTGATCTACTACGATCTTTAAGCCGCGCTCCATCTCGTCCTCTTCGATCACATAGAACTCACCGTTGCTTCCGTACAGAAGGATGCCGGTTACGCCGCCTTCGATCACATAGTCAACCTGCTCGCGGATCTTCACCTCATCGATCATCTCATCTGCATCGATCGGAGTGATCATTGGTACTACTACGCCCTTAATGAAATCTGTATTCATGAAATTGTCCCCCGCTATTATGGATTATCAATTATTCTACTGTAACGTTGCCGATCTTCTCATAGAACTTAACCAAGCTGGAGTGATCTTCCTTCTCATAGCCGTCAGCCTTTAATGCCTGCATCATTTCCATTAACTGTCCGGTTAACGGCACTGGAGCAGAAATTGCATGAGCAGCATTTAATGCGTTGTTTAAGTCCTTGATGTGCAGCTCGATACGGAAGCCTGGCTTGAAGTTTCTGGATAACATCATAGGAGCCTTAGCATCCATAACGGTGGAGCCTGCTAAACCGCCTCTGATTGCCTGATATACTAAGGATGGGTCAGTGCCTGCCTTCTTAGCAAATGCAAGTGCCTCGCCTACTGCTGCGATATTTACTGCTACAACGATCTGGTTAGCCAGCTTTGCAACATTACCGGAACCTAACTCGCCTACGTATACAACAGAACCAGCCATTACCATTAACATATCATAGAACTTGTCGAATAATTCCTTCTTACCGCCAACCATTACAGATAAGGTTCCGTCGATAGCCTTTGGCTCGCCGCCGGATACAGGAGCGTCTAACATTTCGATGCCCTTCTTCGCTAAATCTGCGCCGATCTTCTTAGACTCAACTGGGTCGATGGAGCTCATATCGATCAGTACGGTTCCCTCATGAGCGCCGTCTGCGATACCATTCTCGCCTAATGCTACGGAACGAACGTGCGGGGAGTTTGGAAGCATGGTAATGATCACATCACACTCCTTAGCTACCTCTGCACCGTTTGCTGCTTCCTTAGCACCCATTGCAACTAACTCTGCAACTGCGTCCTTATTGAAATCGCAAACTACTAACTCGTTTCCAGCCTTCACTAAGTTCTTGCTCATTGGCTTACCCATGATGCCTAATCCGATAAATCCGATTTTCATTTTTCATTACCTCTTTCTTTGATTATTTGTAACCTTAAGTGGTTACCCTCTGGTTGCCGAACAGCTCCGAAATGCAGGTCAGTTCATTTCGTTTCCGTTCTGATGGCTCTAGTATATCGGATTCTTTCCTGTCCATCAATGGATTTTATTCATAAAATATCGTTTTTTTATTGTGCAATGTCCATATAGTTTCATTTATATTTCAATATAGTTTCATAATAGTTTCATATTCTCTCTGTTTCTGCTTATTATGGTTTCATCAACATTTCATCACAGCTTACAAGCCCCTCTTTATTCCAGACCATACTTTTTCATCCAGCGCCACAGCGTTGCCTTGCTGATGCCAAGCTCCGCTGCCGCTTTCATTCGGCTGCCTCCATATTTTTTCAGCGTTTCATATACCTGTCTGGAACGCTCATCCGGCCATACTTCCTCCTGATTCTGTTTCAGCGCCGCTGTGTGCGCTGTATGCGCCGCTGTCGGAATATTCCGCTCATGGGCGTCCGGAACCGGGCTCCCCGCTCCAGCCTGCTTTGCAGGTGCCTGACCGCCTGCTCCTTCCTCTCTCTTCTCCAGTGCGCCAAACAGCTCCTCCAGAACCTCCTTCACCGCCCATTCATCCAGAGAGCGCTTGGCGGCGGTAAGGATCAGGCGTTCGCAGAAGTTTTCAATCTGAAACAGATTTCCAGGCCAGGGATATTCCAGAAGATACGCTGCTGCACCGTGGGTCAGCACATGATACCGGTCGTACCGCTCGCAGCTTTCCCGAACGGATATCTCTATCTTCCGCTGCAGATCCTCCCTCCGCTGCCGCATAGGCGGGATCTGCACCTTCAGCCCCTGAATCAGGTAATAAAGGTCCTCTCGGAACCGGCCTTCTGCCACCGCTGCCTCCAGTGCCCCCGGGCGGCTGGCCGTCATCATCACCCGCACATCCAAATGCTTATTCTGCTGCAGATCCCGCCCGCAGCGGATCCGGTAACGCAGAAGCTGAAGCAGCCGGTACTGATTCACACTGCTCAAAGCATCTCCATCCTCTAAAAGCAGGGTTCCTCCATCTGTCTGCACAGCGGCTCCCTTCTCATCAAACAGCAGCGTAAACTGCTCCTGATCCGTCAGCCCGGTGCAGGACACATCTGCAAATGCATTCCTGCTGCGCAGGCTGGCATTGTGGATGCTCTGGGCCATCAGCCGCTTTTCTGTCCCGGCTTCTCCCTCGATCAACACCGGAAGATCTGAAAGGGCATACAGCTTTGCCTTATGGATACAGGCCTGCATGGCCGGTGATTCCTGAAGGATATCAGAAAACCGCCCCAGGGCAATCAGCCCATTGGAATGCCTTCGGCTCTGGGATTCCTGCTCCACCGTCAGTTTCCGCTTCATCTTATGGCAGGTAAGGATCGCTCCATCCACCCGTCCCTCCAGCTGAACCGGAGCAAGGATGGCGAAAACAGAGGTGGACCTGGCCTGAAGGAAGGTGGAATATCCGTCCCCGCCCTTTTCTAAGACCCGCTCCACCTGGCCGGGATCCAGGTCCGAAAACAGTTCCGTCAAAAGGCGGCCTACGATCTTCTTCCGGCTCATTCCCAGCATATCCTCCATCAAAGGATTGACCGCTGTGACTCTTCCTTCACTGTCCACATTGACTACGCCGCCGAAGGAGTGGTCCAGCAGCGTTTCCATCTGGGCTGCATTTTTCTTTTCCACATCCATGGCAAAGCTGATGCTCTCCGCCATGGAAAAAGCATTCCGCAGGGAATCTTCCGTGGTAGATAAAAACAAAGAAGGAATCCCGGCTGCCGCCGCTGTCTCCACCGCCACATCACCGCCGATGATCAGGTCCACCTTCTCATCCACTGCCTGGATCGCCGTGGGGCGCATCAGCTCATTGTTAGGCGCATAAAAGGTGCGGAGTTCGATTCCGTAGATACTGTCAAAATAAGACATATCGCAGAACATGTTTCGAAAGCCCACCACAGCGATCACCGGGCGTTCCTTTTTCAGGATCTGCTTCGCCTTCATCACAAGCAGCGCCATCTCCTGGGCCGTAATCACGATCTCGATCACCGGAATGTCGGTGTACTGCTTGATCAGGGAAGCCTGCAGCCCCCTGGCAATGATGATGGCGGCTCCGTCTGCGATCGACTGCCTGGCTTCCATCACCACATGCTTCGTCCGGACTACCTTCATGCTGACGACCTGGTAATGCTTATCCTGATAGTTCTTTTCCTGGAGGATATTATGTGCCTGGTAAACCATCTCCTCACGGGGAACTAACAATGCGATTTTTCCCATTCATTCAGCCTCCTTTCTTCCCCTGGCTTTTCAAAAAACTAAATCGATGGACTCCAGCCATCCGCTCCTCCTAATACCTGTTCCCGTGTATACGCCCTGGCATCCGCTTCACTCAGCACATGGCACCAGTCCGGCCGGCCATCCAGTCCGGCTCCCGGTCCCTTGCAGCCATACTCTGCAAAGAAGGACGTGGTATGTGCCAGCTCCTTCCCCCAGTCATCCCAGCCCTCGTCCTTGATATGGGGGCCGATCTCGCACCGCAGCAGCACCGTCCTGCCCCATTCCCGCCAGGGCCTTCCTAAAAACACCGTCCGTTCCGGGCAATTGCTGGTGAACCGACAGCTCTCCAGCACATATCCGTAAGGCAGTCCCTCCGGCGTAGAAGGTGCTGTCACAAAACCTTTCACCTCCCGGTCCACATCCTTGGAAAACAGCGTACAGCTTTCAAAGTAGGCCACAGCACCTCCAAAGATAAAATCCACCTCTCCTTCAATATAACAATCCTTATAATACTGCCGGTTATTCCTTCGGGGGGCAAACTGCTTCGGCCCGATAAACCCGTTTTTCTCGATCTCCTTCGGCGGAAGAGGCGCTGTAAACAAGGTATCCTGCCACCCCAGCAGCCTGCAGGAATCCACCACCAGCCGGTCCCCGTCTGCATATAAGGCAATCGCCTGCCCTGCCTTCGTCCCCGGCCCTGCACTGTTCTCAATGGTCAGATTCCGCAGGGTCACATCATCCGCATCCACAAAACAGGTATACGTCCGGAAGGTTCCCCGCTTCATCCCATCCGCCAGGATCTCCTTTCCAGCCAGTCCGCAGGTGATCACCACATCTTTGGCGTCCTCCTCTTCCCGGCTCGCCCCGGCAATGATCACCCCTGGAATCCTCACTGTCACCTGCTCCTGGTAAATTCCAGGATGCACCAGGATCCTTGGCTCTTCCTCCGGATGGTTCTCCAGATAATCCAGCGCTCCCTGCAGCGAATCAAACTGGTGGGTACCCTCTGCCATATCCGGCTTTATCTTATATTTCGAAACCTCTATCATTTTCTAATTAATATCCTCACTTTCTGCTCTTTTCATCAGCTGCGCCTCTTTCCGTAAGCTCTATCAAAGCGAAAGAAGCCCTTCCCTCATTATACCTGAGAGAAGGGCTTCTTTCTATATTAATATCTTATAAATTTACACATCCATTTATGCATCAATGCTGTAATTCGGAGCTTCCTTGGTAATATGAATATCATGTGGATGGCTTTCCTTCAAGGAAGCAGCCGAGATCTTCACGAACCGTCCCGTCTCCTGTAAGGTTGGGATATCCGGCGCACCGCAGTAGCCCATACCGGCACGAAGTCCGCCTAACAGCTGGAATACGGTATCCTCTACCAGACCCTTGTACGCCACACGTCCCTCTACGCCTTCTGGAACCAGCTTCTTCGCATCGGTCTGGAAGTAGCGGTCCTTGCTGCCGTTCTCCATCGCTGCGATGGAGCCCATGCCGCGGTAAACCTTGTACTTTCTGCCCTGATATAACTCAAAGGTTCCCGGGCTCTCATCACAGCCTGCAAACAGACTTCCCATCATGCAGACACTGCCGCCTGCTGCGATCGCCTTGGTCACATCTCCGGAATACTTGATACCGCCGTCTGCGATAATCGGAATTCCGTACTCCTTAGCCACCGCATAGCAGTCCATAATAGCAGAGATCTGAGGTACACCGATACCGGCAACTACACGGGTGGTACAGATGGAACCTGGTCCAATACCAACCTTAACTGCATCTGCCCCTGCCTCGATCAGCGCTCTGGTAGCATCGCCGGTAGCTACGTTTCCTGCCACAACCTGTAAATCCGGATAGGCTTCCTTGATCATCTTCACGCAGCGGATTACATTTGCAGAATGTCCATGAGCGGAATCCAGAACAATCACATCTACCTTTGCCTTTACCAGAGCCTCCACACGCTCTAATACATTGGCAGTGATTCCCACTCCGGCGCCGCAGAGCAGACGGCCCTGAGCATCTTTTGCAGACAGCGGGTACTTGATCTGCTTCTCAATATCCTTAATGGTGATCAGGCCCTTTAAGTTAAACTCATCATCCACGATAGGCAGCTTTTCCACTTTGGCCTTTGCCAGAATGCTCTTAGCCTCCATCAGGGTAATGCCTTCCTTTGCCGTTACCAGATTCTTAGAGGTCATGCATTCCTTGATCTTACGGGAGAAATCCTCCTCAAACTTTAAATCACGATTTGTAATAATACCTACTAATTTCTTTCCCTCAGTGATCGGTACACCAGAGATACGGAACTTTGCCATCAGCTCATCTGCATCCTTTAAGGTGTGCTCCGGAGATAAGGAAAATGGGTCTGTGATAACGCCATTCTCAGAACGCTTTACCTTATCAACTTCCTCCGCCTGCGCCTGAATCGACATATTCTTATGAATGATACCAATGCCGCCCTGTCTGGCCATAGCAATCGCCATCCGGTGCTCCGTTACGGTATCCATGCCAGCACTCATCAGCGGAATATTCAGCTTAATCTTTTTGGTCAGATAAGTGGATAACTCTACCTGGTTTGGAATCACTTCGGAATAAGAAGGAACCAGAAGCACATCATCAAATGTAATGCCATCTCCAATAATAGTACCCATTAGTTTTTCCTCACTTTCTTTTGGATTTTATAAATAAAATTAATAAGTTGATTTGTTGTTAGTAGCTTATTCTAGCAAAATTTCAATTGCTTGTCAAATACTTGTGCGGCTGGTTTTATTCATTTTACTTATATATATTGTTAAATCAAACTTATTAATCCAGCCGATATATTCCCCAATATAATAATTTATGCAAAAATATGCTGATTCGTATTTGCCGTCTGCTGTCAATAACCGGAGGACTTTTTTGATACATAGGATGCTTCAGAAGCAGTTTCCTATGCAACAAGATAAGGCAGGCGAAACGCCTGCCTCATCCATAGAGAGAAGAACAAAATAAAGTCTTATAACCTGATATTGCAGTCCGGCTGCCGAAAGGGCAATCAGAAGGAAAGACAAAAAGGGCGCCAGTTTCGTTCCTTCTGCCTTTTATGTGGGAAATGGGGATGCCAGCCTTAAAAACAGAAAAAACGAAAGTCTAAACGCCCTTTCGTTTTCGGATACCAATGTGAACTTATCGTTGGCAGCTTCCCGGAAACTGGCTTTTTATCGCTGGCTTCTTGTCTCTGCCTGATTGCATTATATGCCTGAGCTGGCGAAAAAGCAAGGTTTTTTTGCTGTTTTGGCCGGTTCCTGCAATTATAAAGAAGAAGGCAAAAAAAGAAGCCGGATCTTCGGCTTCTTTTTTATTTTCGAAACAGAGCAACGGTTCCGTATCCTCACAGTTGCGAAACCAATTACATTACGATCTTACGTGGAGTCGTATAGCGGACTGCCTGAAGCATCTTGTCATTTGGCTCGAAGATCACCTTGTAATGCTGGGAGCCCTTCTGGTAGATCAGGGTGTGCGTCTTAACTTCCTTTCGGCCGGAGGAGCAGTCCAGCACCTTCATGCCGCTGGTCTCGTAATCCTTTAACACAAAGGAATCCGATGGAGCTACCATGAGAAGCTCGTCCTTGGAACATTCCATTACCTTTTTCCGTCTGGATTTTCCCAGGATCTTATCGATGGAGAAGCCGCCGTCAATGTATAAATATTCATATTCGATGCTTAGGGTCTGCACCAGAAAGAAGGTAGCTGCTCCTACTGCAGTCAGAAGGAGGATTCCCCATACTGCGATAAAGGCAATGAAAAGAGAAATGATGCACAGGATGCCTAAGCCGATCCGGGCTGGCCAGGCGTAGGCGGGTTCTTTGCGTTTTACTAGCCATTCTACATATGTGTCTTGGTTCATTGGTTTGGGTTCCTTTCGTTTTTTGGATTGAGATGCTTGGCGCGGCATATGCATCCCGATGCTTTGTTGGTTGGCTTGGCGAAAGCTTCGCTTATCTGACGCAACGATAGCTCGAATCCGCTTCGCTCCTTCTCGCTACCGTTGCTCGTCAAACAAATACATGAAAAGCCTGGCTCATGCAAGCATGGCCAGGCTTTCCCTGCATTTATCTGACTCTGCTTTCGCTTACATCATGCCCCCCATTCCAGCGCCGGCTGGCATGGCTGGGGTTTCTTCCTTAATATTAGCAACAACAGACTCAGTTGTCAATAAAGTTGATGCAACACTGGTTGCATTCTGCAGAGCGCTTCTGGTTACCTTTGCCGGATCCAGGATGCCTGCTTTGATCATGTCTACATATTCTTCCTTGTATGCGTCGAAGCCTACGCCTACCTCAGACTCTCTTACCTTGTTAATGATAACGGAGCCTTCCAGACCTGCGTTTGCTGCGATGTGGAACAGAGGTGCCTCCAGAGCCTTTAAGATGATCTTTGCACCGGTCTTCTCGTCGCCCTCCAGATCGTTTAACATGCCCTTGATCTGCTCAGCGGTGTGTACGTATGCAGAACCGCCGCCTGCGATGATGCCCTCTTCTACAGCTGCCTTGGTAGCTGCTAAGGCGTCTTCCATACGAAGCTTTGCTTCCTTCATTTCGGTTTCGGTAGCAGCACCTACACGGATCACTGCTACGCCGCCTGCCAGCTTAGCCAGTCTCTCCTGCAACTTCTCTCTGTCGAAATCAGAGGTGGTCTCCTCGATCTGTGCACGGATCTGAGCAACGCGTGCTGCGATCTCATTCTTATCGCCGCAGCCGTCTACGATGATGGTGTTCTCCTTCTGAACCTTAACAGACTTTGCACGGCCTAACTGGGACATGTCGGTATCCTTTAAGTCTAAGCCTAACTCCTCGGAGATTACCTGGCCGCCGGTCAAGATTGCGATATCCTTTAACATCTCTTTTCTTCTGTCGCCGTAGCCTGGAGCCTTAACTGCAACTACATTGAAGGTTCCTCTTAACTTGTTTACGATCAGGGTGGTCAGTGCCTCGCCCTCAACATCTTCAGCGATGATCAACAGCTTAGCGCCGGTCTTTACGATCTGCTCTAACAGAGGCAGGATCTCCTGGATGTTGGAGATCTTCTTATCAGTGATCAGGATGTACGGATCATCCAGAATAGCTTCCATCTTATCCATATCAGTTGCCATGTATGCGGATACATAGCCTCTGTCAAACTGCATACCTTCTACTAAATCCAGCTCGGTCTTCATGGTCTTGGATTCCTCGATGGTGATAACGCCGTCCTTGGAAACCTTCTCCATAGCGTCTGCTACTAACTGGCCAACCTCATCGTCAGATGCGGAGATTGCAGCTACTCTTGCGATCTGCTCCTTGCCCTCGATTGGCTTAGACATCTCCTTGATGCAGGCTACAGCAGCCTCGGTAGCCTTCTTCATACCCTTTCTTAAAACGATTGGGTTTGCGCCTGCTGCCAGGTTCTTCATACCTTCATTAATCATAGCCTGAGCCAGAACGGTTGCGGTGGTAGTACCATCACCAGCTACATCGTTGGTCTTGGTTGCTACTTCCTTTACTAACTGAGCGCCCATGTTCTCAAATGCATCTGCCAGCTCGATCTCCTTTGCAATGGTAACACCGTCATTGGTGATCAGCGGAGCACCGAAGGACTTATCCAGAACCACATTGCGGCCCTTCGGTCCTAAGGTTACACGAACGGTATCTGCTAACTGATTAACGCCTGCTTCTAATGCTTTTCTGGCATCTACGCCATATTTAATTTCCTTTGCCATAATAAATCAACCTCCAGATATTTTATAGGATCATATCCTTAATAATCATTTTATTTAAAATAGTACAGCTTTTATAAGCTTTGGACTTTATTCGATCACTGCCAGAATGTCGCTCTGCTTTACGATCACGTATTTCTCTTCCTCTACCTCAACCTCAGTTCCGGAATACTTGGAGTAAATAACCTTGTCGCCTTCCTTAACCTGCATGGTGATCTCCTTGCCGTCAACCACACCGCCTGGGCCTACTGCAATTACCTCTGCCTGCTGCGGTTTCTCCTTCGCCTGGCCTGGAAGAACGATACCGGACTTGGTGGTCTCTTCTGCAACTAACTGCTTTAATACAACTTTGTCAAATAAAGGTACTAACTTCATAATTGAATTCCTCCTGCTATCTATTCTTTTTTTCACTCTAACATTTACTGCTTTCTGACTACATGTTAAGTTATATCACTGTTTGTTAGCACTGTCAAGGGTCGAGTGCTAATTTTATATTTTTTTTACAAACTTTCCTTTCTATCCCTTTCTTTTTTCTTCCATTCGTATTAAAATAGATGTAATATTCAAAAACGCGGAGAGGAGCGACAATTATGGCAAGAAAAGGTTTTGGAAAATTGGTGGCACTGGCCACAGTAGCAGGAGCTGCAGCAGCAGGGATCTCTTATTTACGAAAGTATAAGTCCTTTAATGAAGAGTTAGAGGAAGAATTCCACGATTTTGAAGGTGATGAGGAAGAAGATCTGTTTGATAACGAAGAAGCTGAGGATGCCCAGGGAACCAATGCAGAAGCCGCAGAGGATGCCTCCGACACAGCCGCTGACAAAGAGGCGGACACTGCCGAGGAAACCACTGACCCAAGAGCTTCCAGAAAATATATTTCATTAAATGCCAGCACCGATGAACTGAAGGTAGCAGCAAAGGACATGCTGGCCGCTGCAAGCGAGGTAGCGGAAGCTGCAAGAAATGTGCTGAAGGATGCGGCTTCCATCTTAAGCGATACTGCACAGGAAGCTGCGGTAGCCGCAAAGGACACCGCACAGATCGCTAAGGCAAAGGTCAATGAAACCGTAGAAAACTATAAGAACCGTCAGAAGGACGAGGAGGAAGATATCTTCGAAGAGGAAGAGGAATTTGAGGACGTCCAGGCTCCGGCTGAGGAATCGCCGGAAGTCCCGGAGGAGAAGTCTGCTTTCCAGGCTTCGGAAGCTCCTGCTGAAGAAACCAGCGCCGGCACTGCTGCCGCTGTCCAGGCCACACCAGAAGCTCCCGTGGAAGATGAGCTGGCTGCTGCTTGTGAGGATACCGTCCCCACAGCCGACACCGCAGATCAGCCCTCGGAGGCTCCTGCTGAGGAAGAACCAACCACCGTTGTAGAAGAAATTGATGAATAGCAGCGCTAAACCCAAGAACACCGCCGTATCGGATTTTATTTCCGATACGGCGGTATCTTATTTGCCGAACAAGCTGCTGCACGTCCCGATACGGACTAAAGTCAGCAAATTCCTTTTTGTCCCAGCTATACGCCATCGGGAAACCCCTGCGGGGAAAGTGACAAATAAAGTACACTTTG
>JAUNGG010000060.1 GCA_030524635.1 Lachnospiraceae bacterium | reverse complement strand
CCTGAATTAATACGGTCTTACCTACACCGGCACCGCCGAACAGACCGATCTTACCGCCCTTCTGATAAGGACACAGAAGGTCTACGACCTTGATACCGGTTTCCAGAATCTCCGTCTCCGTGGACTGCTCCTCGAAGGACGGCGCTTTTCTATGGATTGGAAGATATTCTTCTACCTCAGGCTTGGGCTGATTATCGATCGGGTCGCCTAAAACGTTAAAGATACGTCCCAGGGTATTCTCACCTACCGGAACAGTGATGGGTGCGCCGGTTGCCTCTGCATCCATACCTCTCACCAGACCGTCGGTAGGACCCATGGCGATACAGCGGACTGTATCATCACCCAGATGCTGGGATACCTCAGCCACCAGCTTCGTGCCGTCCTTCATCATGATGTTGATTGCATCATTGATCTCCGGCAGATGGCCCTGGCTGAACTTAATATCCAAAACAGCACCGATAATCTGAGTAATCTTACCTGTGTTTTGTCCTGCCATCTTGTTTCTCCTTCTTCTTATCTAGCAGCAGTTTTGATTCCTTCCCTGCTGCCTTTTCTACTACAAGCCGGAACGCCTTATCCTTTATCCAATGGCATTGGCTCCGGCGATGATCTCGGTCAGCTCCTGCGTGATCGCGCCCTGACGTGCACGGTTGTACTGCAGACTCAGCTTTTCGATCATTTCCTCCGCATTGTTGGTTGCGGAATCCATTGCGGTCATACGGGCGCCGTTCTCGCTGGCAACTGCCTCTAACAGGCCGCCGTAGATCAGGCTGCTCATATACTTGGGAACGATGGCATTTAATACCTCGTCCTCATTCGGCTCATAATTCATTAACAGATTGGCGTCCTCTGCCGGACCTTCTGAAAGGTCTGCCTCCACAGGAAGCAGCTTTACCAGCTTCGGCACATGGGTTACCGTGTTTTTAAAGAACGTATAAGCCAGATAGATCTCTCCGATCTCGCCCTGGGTAAACAGATCCAGAAGCTCTGCCGTCATATCGGCAGCATCCTGGTACATAGGCTCATTGATCACCTCGGAGTAATCCGCCTTGATGGTATAACCCTTTCTGGCCAGACCGTCCCGTCCCTTTCGTCCGATGGCGTACACATAGGTATCCTCAGCCGGCAGCTCTTCACTTCCGGCAATCAGACGGATGATATTGTTGTTGTATCCGCCTGCCAGACCACGGTTGGAGGTAACGGCAATGACTGCCTTCTTCTTCGATTCTCCTGCCTTTAAGTACTTATGCTCAATGGTGCCGGAGCGGCGCAGGATCGATGCGATGGTGTCATACATCAAGTTGAAATAGTCGGCAGATTCCTCAGCCTTCGCCTTGGACTTTTGCAGCTTAACCGTGGAAACCAGCTTCATGGCCTTGGTAATCTGCTCCGTGCTCTGGATACTGGCACGCCGACGTTTTATATCTCTCATGGATGCCATGATGGTTCACCTGCCTTCTAACGTTCCGCTTTACACTGAGTAATTGCCTTGTTTAATGCTTCTTCCATCTCCGGGCTTAATACCTTGGTCTCACGGATGGACTTGGGGATCTCCGGATATTTCTCATCAATAAACTTGAATAAATCCTTCTCAAATGCCAGCACATCGGCTACCGGGATATCCAGCAGATACTTTCTGGTAGCTGCATAAATAATGATAACCTGATACTCAACCGGCATTGGCTGGTACTGAGGCTGCTTTAATACTTCACGGATACGCTCGCCCTGTGCTAACTGCTCCTTGGTGCTTGCATCCAGGTCAGAGCCGAACTGTGCGAAGGATGCCAGCTCTCTGAACTGTGCCAGCTCGGTACGGATCGGAGCTGCGATCTTCTTCATTGCCTTGATCTGAGCTGCACCACCTACACGGGATACGGACAGACCTGCGTTGATAGCAGGACGGAAGCCGGAGTTGAACATCTCAGTTTCCAGATAGATCTGACCGTCAGTAATGGAGATTACGTTGGTCGGAATGTAGGCAGAAACGTCGCCTGCCTGGGTCTCGATGATCGGCAGAGCGGTTAAGGAGCCGCCGCCTAATGCATCAGAAAGCTTGGATGCACGCTCTAACAGTCTGGAATGCAGGTAGAATACATCTCCAGGATAAGCCTCACGTCCCGGCGGTCTCTTAAGCAACAGGGACAGGGTACGGTAAGCTGCCGCATGCTTACTTAAGTCATCGTATACAACTAATACATCCTCACCGTTCTCCATCCACTCCTCACCGATGGCACAGCCTGCATACGGAGCGATGTACTGGAGAGGTGCTAAGTCGGATGCGGTGGAAACTACGATGGTGGTATAGTCCATAGCGCCGAACTCATCTAAGGTTTTCACAATATTTGCAACTGTGGAAGCCTTCTGGCCGATGGCAACATAGATACAATGTACGCCCTGGCCCTTCTGGTTGATAATGGTATCGA
This sequence comes from Lachnospiraceae bacterium, assembly GCA_030524635.1. Classification (GTDB taxonomy): domain Bacteria; phylum Bacillota; class Clostridia; order Lachnospirales; family Lachnospiraceae; genus Caccovicinus. The sequence goes on along the minus strand of JAUNGG010000060.1, from coordinate 22,302 downwards.
TAGCGATGGCCGTCTTACCAGTCTGGCGGTCACCGATGATCAGCTCACGCTGGCCCCGTCCGATGGGGATCATGGCATCGATTGCCTTGATACCGGTCTGCAGCGGGGTATCTACGGATTTTCTCTCAATAACGCCGTGAGCCACACGCTCTACACGGCGGAACTTGTCAGTCTGGATCGGGCCCTTGCCGTCGATCGGCTGACCAAGTGCATTTACAACACGTCCGGTTAAGGCATCTCCTACCGGAACCTCTACTACTCGTCCGGTGGTCTTAACCAGATCGCCCTCGCTGATGGCGGAGGAATCGCCCAGAAGCACGGCGCCTACATTATCCTCTTCCAGGTTCTGTACCATGCCGTAAACCTCTCCCGGGAACTCCAGAAGCTCGCCCTGCATCGCATTTTCCAGACCATGGATACGTGCAATACCATCAGCCACCTGGATTACGGTACCTACGTCAGATACCTCCAGCTTGGTAGAATATTTTGCAATCTGTTCTTTGATTACCGAACTGATTTCTTCTGGTCTCAAATTCATAACTAAGGTTCGCACCTTCTTTCCTTGTTAGTTGGAAGCATTATGCCAGCTGGATATTCATAAGCTCCTTCTGAAGCTCATAAAGCTGGGTCTTAATGCTGGAATCCACCACCCGGTCGCCGATCCGGATCACCATGCCGCCGATCAGAGATGGGTCAACGGTATAGTGGATCTCAAATTCCACATACTGAGTGGTCGCTAATAAACGTTCTTTTACCTGCGCTTTCTGCGCGTCACTTAAGGACACGGCGCTTGCCACATAAGCAGTGCCGATCTTCTTATACTCCTTTACCTGGCCGATGAAGTACTCCAGGATGGAAGGAATTTCCTTATGCCTGCCCTTTTCCACAACAGTGGTCAGGAAGCCCAGCATTTCCAGAGAAATCCGGTTGCGGAAAACATTCTCCAGAAGCTCCAGCTTCTCCTCCTTTACAACCTTTGGGTTGTCCAGCAGGGCTGCAAGCTCTGGGTTCTCCTCCCAAACTCCTGCCAGAGATTTCGCCTCCTCATATAAGGCATCCACTCTCTGACCCTCCAGGGCTGCTTCCATCAGGGCATCGCCGTATACCTTAGATACTAGCTTAGCCATGTGCTCTCACCCATTTCCTTCAATGTCTCATCAATCAGGTTATCCTGCATCTTCACATCCATAGAGCCTGCAACTACCTTGCCTGCCATCAGGGATGCGATGGAGATGATCTCCTGCTTCATATCGTCCAATGCCTTCTTGCGCTCCAGCTCCACCTGACGGTTGGCACGCTCGATAATTCTGGCTGCCTCTGCTCTGGCCTCATCCAGAATGTCAGCCTCCTTCATCATGGCTTTCTTTCTGGCTTCTGCAAGGATAGCATCTGCTTCTTTGTTTACTTCCTTAAGTCTGCTTTCATACTCTGCCTTCAATTCCTGAGCCGTTTTCTTGTTCTCAGCCGCATCTGCCAGCTCGCCGGCAATCTTCTGGCGTCTCTTCTCCAAGAAATCACGGGCAGGGTTAAACAACAGGTAGGACAGCGCAAAGAACAGGATGAAAATATTGATACCGGTCAGCACCACATCGTGGATCAACTGGTAGTCAAATCCTATAATTCTTAAAAATTCGTCCAAGACCTTGCCTCCTCTCCTGCACTATTATCTCAATTCCATGAATCAACCGAAAGGCTTAACGAACATTAAGATAATAGCAACAACCAGACCGTACAGACCGGTGGTCTCGGCAACTGCCTGGCCTAACAGCATGGTGGAGGTTATATCAGACTTTGCACCTGGGTTACGTCCAACTGCAGATGCACCGTAACCAGCTGCGATACCCTGTCCAACACCAGGTCCGATACCGGCGATCATGGCTAAACCGGCACCAATTGCAGAACAACCATAAATAAAATCCTGTCCAGAAAAATTCATACTAATTTCCTCCTAATGAAAATTTGAGTTTTGATTTGTAACTATTTTGAGAGTGCTTCTGCACTGCTCATTGCTACTCCATCTTGTCATTAATGTATACCATTGTCAGCATACAGAATACATAGGTCTGAATACATCCTGAGAATAAATCACAGTATACATGCAGCGCTGCCGGAATACCAATTTCCACAAATATGGGCAGCATGCCGTACCACAGTCCCATGATAATAACACCAGACAGCAGGTTTGCAAACAAACGGAGCGAAATCGAAATCGGGTTTGCTACCTCGCCGATCAGGTTGATCGGGAACAGCACTGGAACCGGCTCAAATAAGCTGGTAAAATGACGCAGCTTCCGGTTTTTGATACCCTGATACTGTACAATGCCGAAGGTGACCAGACCAAGCAAAAATGTAACACCAAAGTCCGCAGTCGGTGCACGAAGCCCCAAAAGACCGCTCAGGTTGCAGAAAAGGATGAAAAGAAATATAGTTCCGATGTAATTCGCAAACCTCTTCGCATTCGAACCAAGGATTCCCTGAGTCATCTTTTCCAGCATCTCTACGCCAAGCTCGATCACATTCTGGAAGGTCCCCGGCACATCTGTGGCATTCTCCATGGTTTTCTTTGCCATAAAAGCCAGAATCAGAATGATAATCGATACAATTACCATTCCTATCGTCGTTGTCGTAATCCACAGTTCATGACCGCCGATACTGTATTTTAAAATACCATGTATCATAAAGTCGGCTTCCCTCTGAATTACCGTACTCATCCCCATACGCGTTCCTCCTTTCTCCAAAATTTTCCTTACTTTGCCGTCTTATGTTCGGCTCCCGGCACACCGTTTTCTTCGTCTGGCTGTATTTCACAGTCATCTCTTACTTCTGTCCCGTCAGAAGCTTTCCTCCTGCCGGACAGAACAGGCTGAAGATACGCCCCGGCTTTAAGTCCCATAGTTCCTAAAACCACTGCCATTACGTTCACCTGCGGAATCTTCCACAAGATCGCAAGGAGAATGAAAATATACACCAACTTACGGCCTACAGCATGGATCACCGTGGTCTTATTGGCATAGGCTTCATTGCCGCTGTCCAGAACCCGCTCCGTGATCACAGCCATATGCACCAGCATAGCCTCCGCACAAAGTCCGCCTACGATCAATCCCAGAAAAATAGAGATCCTTGTCCATCCCAGAACCGGTCCGAACAAGATCCCGGCCACTGCCAGCAAAAGATTCCACAGTAGGATTCCCACAGACATCTGCAGAACAAGGGTTTTCGTCTCTGCTGTCATGTCAGTCCTCCATTCTTCCGTCGGCCTGCCGGCCTGAGCCGGATGACGGTCTCTGATCATCCGATGCAGAGCCTGATGCCTGCTCTCCGCTCACAGCTGCGCTGGCTGAAATTGGCCTTCCTGCTCTGTGGGATGCAGCACGTACACGGCTTGGCTCCTTGGGCTTGGAAACGGCTTCGTACCTGGGAGAAGCTGCTGCCTTCTTAAGCTGTTCCTCCCTCTCCTTGCGTTCTTCCTTCTCACCGGCCAGGATGGTCATCTTCGCCATCTGATAGCCGCACCGGCCTCCGGCCAGCACACCGATGAGCAGAAAGAAAATCATGGTTTTCGTTCCAAAATGAGTGTCTACGTAATAGCCTGCAAATATACATAGAAAAATAGGTGTCATCACACTGAGACCAAGCTGCGTCACCATAGCGAGACTGCGGAAAACTTGTTTTTTGTATCCCATGACTTCACCTGCTTTCTACTATACCGCATATAGTGTATTATAAACAATCGTTTTACATTTTGTCCAGCACATTTCATAAATTTCATCGTTTTCTTATTAATATTAGACAATCAATCGGTAATGATCTGCCGATTTCCCAAAAACAGCCGGAAACATAAAGAAAACTGCTTATTTCTCTTTACTATTTTATTTATTGTTTTCTATATTTATACAGATCATTCCCGGCTGCTTCCTTCCTCCTCTGTTTTTTTCGCTACTACGATCAGTCTTCCATCCTTGTGGGTGTACTCACATGTAATCAGGCTGATCAGGTGATCACCCCACTGCGCTTCTGCACCAGTGTCATAAACCGACAGCTTTTTCACATAAGAGACGTAGCTGTCAAAAGCCTCCTCATTACCGCAGAAGATCCAGTCATAAATCGGATTCTCCGGATCAGCCGCATTCATAGTAAAGACCGCTATCACCTGATAATCTCCGTATTCGGTCAAGGTGTCAAACTGCACGATAGGATGCTCCTTATAAAATGCCTGGTCCAGATACCCATCCAGTGCCGCAAACATGCTCCCGTTTTTCATATGATGCCCATAAATCAGGATATTTCTGCAGTCCTTTGACAGATCACACTCCTCCGCCATATATGGAGCTCCGTAAATACTGCTCTTTCCGTCAAAATTATGATTCAGATAGAAATTAGGATGGTCCGGAGTCTGAAGAACCGGATAATCGATCTTCGTCCCCTCAATCCGAATCCAGCCCACCAGGTCTGAATTCTGCTCCCTGATTCGGCTGTAGGCTTTCACCCTGGCTTCCCTCTGCTTACGCAGCTCTTCTGCACTCAGAACACGCTCCTTTTGGGTCCCTTCCCCTGCCGCCGGAGCAGCTGCGGCAGAATCAGCACCACCTTCTAAAGCTTCACCTCCTGCAGCCTTATTTTCTGCATCTGCAGGCTCTGCCAGCAGCTCAGCCAGCTCCTCCAGCCTGGCATCGTTCTTTTTCTGTGCCATGATCTTGTATGCCAGAGTTCCGCCGCTTCCTAAAAATACCAGGATACAAACAGCCAGCAGTATATCATACAGCCATTTCTTCCATCTTTTCATCCGGCACATCCTCCCTGCCTGCCCGGCCGGGCCAACCGGCCGGAGCTTTCTTTTTTGTAATAATTGCAACCTACTCTTCCTTCAGCACCAGCTTCGCCTGATCTAAGTCACGGCCGCTGATCGTCCGGAATATCACCTGTCCATCATACTGCACCTGTACCTGGATCTTTCCAGCGCCTTTCAGTACTTTCGATTTCGATTTTTTAGCTTTTTGAGCTTTGCCTGCGGCCTGCTCATCTGATACACTGATCACATAAATACCTACCGGAACCTGTTCAAAGACCGCATTGCCTCCCGCCGGACATATGATCTTCTGCTCATACTCCAGATCCCCGGTCTCTGCATTCCAGGAGGTTCCCTTCAAAAGGAGGGCAACTGTACTTTCCTGTTCCTCTCCTTTCTGGCCGCTGCTCTGCCAAATGGTAGAAACCGGAACCGGAACCTGAATCACAGAATTTTCAAACAGCTTCCAGTTTCCATCGCCTGCCATCAGGTCATCATTGCCGATCTCATCAGAATCTCCTCCTATGGTAAAATACCAGATACCATCTCCCTCCGGCTCATAGCCCTCTGCCGATTCTACCTGCCAAATGGCATAGGTTCCCGGAAGAAGCTGATAAACACCATCTATTTCCTCCAAATATGCATAGCCTCGGTCATTTTCCTCTGCCGCATCCTTCCGGTCAGATGGAGCCAATCGGTAAAGGCCAGGCGTGTTTGTCTGCTCGTCCTCCGGCTGCTCGTCCTCGGACAGCGTTACAACTGAATGTTCGTCTTCCGGCTACTTTTCTTCTGACTGTTCGTCAACCAGATCCTTTTCTTCTGGTCGTTCGTCTTTCAGTTCCTTTTCTTCTGGTTGCTCTTCTTCCGGCTGCTCTTCTTCCTTCAGTTCTCCAACCAGCCGATTGCTCCAGGTTTCATAAATCAGGAACCGTCCTCCTTCTATAGAAATCTCGGAATTAGCCGCATCAGTCAGGGTCAGCGCTGCCGATGCCCTCGGTATCATTTCCTCCAGATACCACCCATCTTCTTCCGCAGCGCCATAAACACCGCGGTCATCTGCTGTCAAATCCAGTTTAATGGAAACCTGCTCAACATCCTCAAGCACTGCCTCCACACCAGAATCATCAATCACAAGGGTAAGAACTGCTGTGCTTCCAGACAGCCGGTATGTGCCATATGGCAGATCGGTTATCCTGATGTACCCGCTTCCATCCTCAGAAACCTCCGGGCAGCTCTCATAGGAATCATAGGAAAGGTCTTCTTCTGTCTCATCACTCTCATCTGCCAGCACCTCTACCTCTAAGGTAAGACCGCATCCCTTCAGCAGATTCCCATTCTGATCGGTAACCGGGATCTTCACGTCTGCAGTCACCGGCAGACAGGTTACATAAGCACCGTCCTTCTTTTGCTCCACAGCCTTGCCATTCAGGCTTGCCTCAAAGGTACCGTCCTCCTGATATGCCACAGATGCAGAAAACTCTGCCGGATCTTCCAGACCGGAAGGCGCTGTCACATGGATCTCATATCCCTCCTGATTCTCAGTCACGGCATCCAGGCCATCAAATACAACCAAACCATCCTCATCACTGGAAACCGTCTTTGACCGCAATCCTCTGCTACCAGGATTCACATAATCCACATAAGTCAGACTGCATGCTGCATCCTCCAGCGGCTGGCCATCCTGATCCTGAACAAAAAATGTGATCTGTCCACCTTCACAGGTCTCCCCATGATTCTCCCACTGCACCGGAGTTCTGGAATCCTTGATCAGAACCTGTTCCTTACCTGTAATCAGTTCATGATCATCGTCCGCTTTCGGAAAATCAGATCTGTTTTTCTGGTCCAACACTGCCACATACTTCGAATTTTCCCATGGCTCATAGCCAGGGACTGCTTCCAGCTCCTCCAGCCGGTAAAGAGTATCCTTTTCCAGAAACAGGAATACGGTTGTTCCGTCAGAAGCTGCTGTTCCTTCTATTATGACAGGAGCATTGCTCTCTTCTGCTGTTTCCTTCTGGCTGTCCTCTGCAGCCTCTTCCGTTGTTTCCTCGCTCTCTTCCTCGGACTCTTCCGTTGTCTCCTCGCCCTCTTCCTCAGATTCTTGCATTGCCTTTTTGTTTTCTTCTGCAGCCTCTTCAGCCGTTTCCCCGTAATCCTCCCATGAATCTCCATCTCCGTCTGCTGTCAGCTTTACCAGACGATAACCTGCTCCAGATAAATGGTAAGGCAGCTTCGGATCGGAATTTGCGCTGGAAACGGTGATCATGGCAGCCGGGATCTGATTCTGCTTTGCTGCCTCTGCCACAGAAACAGCCTTTGCGCCTTCTACTGCAAGCTCTCCTGCTTCCAGAACCTTCTCCTTCTGCATCAGCTGATACGTTCCCTTAAAATCAGCCTCTTCCATATCCGAGATTGCAAAGGAGCTGAATGTAATTGCCAGGGTCTCCTTTCCCAATTCCTCCGAAATGGTAATCTCCAAATAAGAATCGGTCACCTGGATCTCATCTGCATACTCTGACTGCAGCTTTCTTTCTCTGATATCTGCCTCCGTGCCATCTGCATTCAGCTTTGTTGTATTGATCTGTATGGAATCCTTCTCCAGCGCCATTCCTTCCGGCCAGGCCAATCTTACCGCCATATCAGTAAAATCAGCCCCATTTCTATTTACTACAGCACACCAGTCTGCACGCGGCATCCGGGTTCCATCCCAAACGGAGCCTTCCTGCTTATACAAATCTTCCTGATAACTGCCGGTGCCCCAGGCAGCAGCCCCATCCCAGATGCATGAGAATACGCCCTCTGCTCCCTGGATCTTCCGGCTCTCTTCTTCCGTACCGGACTGCCCTTCCAGCTTACAGGAAAGAGCAAACTCCTTTGGCTCCTGCCCTCGGAAGCTTTCCTGCCGCATATCGTCCGATACCTGACAGGTAAATGTAAGCTGATACGTTCCCTTCGGTGACAGGGCTTCCTCCTCATCCTCTGGAGCCTGCCAGGAAAAGACCGCCTTCCGCTCTTTTTTCCGCTTATTAGGTGCAGTTTCCTCAACCTGAATCCATTCATCCTCTGAAATATCCTGCTTCTTTCCCTTTTCATCGATGAAAACTGCCTTCTCCAGCTTCACCTGCTCCAATCCGTCGGGAAGGGTTACCGTCACCTTTGGCTCCAGCAGGGAATGTTGATCCGGATTTACTGTCATCTCCCAGGTAATGCTGTGATTTTCATAATCATAACAGGAATCCTCACCTGCACCAACTGCCTCCAAGGTGATCCAGTTATTCTCCCAGGGAAGCTCTGCCTCGCAGTTTCCCTGTGTCTGTCTGCTTTCCCCAGCTTCATCACCCTGCTTCTCCAATATCGCTGTATACTTTGTCTTGCCGGAAGAAATGGAAAAATCCTCTCTGCATTCTGCAAATACCGTATCCTTAACTTCCGTTTCCACCTGAAACCCGCAGGCTGCCTGTCCCAATTGGAACAGATGGATTTCCAGTGAGCTGTCCGATTTTCCACTCTCATCCTGCTCCAGAACATAATAGCCGAAAAATCCTGATTCCTCCTTGGCTGTTTCCTGGAACTTTTCTTCCTCAAAAGCCGGAATCTCCACCTTCTTTCCCGAATCTGATTCCCAGTCTTCCCCTTCATATAAAATCGCTTCCAGTGGTTTTCCATCTGCTAAATCACCGATGAAACTCTGCTCATCGCCGGGAAGTTCTCTGGTAATTACTGCCTCCTGGAGATTCTCTCCATTTTGATTTACAAAGAAATCCCATACAGCCGTTCCATTTTCTCGGTCATACCCATCCGCCTCTGCTGTCTGGGCAACCAGGCTGCAGCTTCCTGACGTTTCCAGCCACACAGATTCGCTGGAAACGTCAGTCTTTTCCGGAACCTCTGCAGGTTCGGCAGAAGAAATCCGTTCCCCCCGCAGCTCCCAAATTGGTGTTGCTGTGTCATCCGTCTCTTTCTCTCCCGTTCCTGCTTCTTTTTCGGTCTTTGCTTTCTTTTCTGCTTCTATTTCCTCTTCAGCCTTCGCATTTTCATCCGCTTCTGTTTCTTCCTCGGCTTTCTCTTTCGCCTGCTCCTTTTGACCCGCTTCAGCCCTTAAGCCTGCCTCTTGCGTCCATTCATCCTCATCTCCGGTTTGGTTCCACAAAAACTTGCTTCCGCTTCGCAGTGTCACATCCCACTGATAAACATCCGGCTGCTCAGAAGCAGACACTCTGGTACGGTAAACAACGCCGGTCCGCTCCTTTAAGCTGTCAACCGGAACCAGCAGAATCCCATTCTGCTTCTCCTCATCATCCTCATAGGTATAAAAGACCGCCCCATCAGCTCCTCCTGCCAACAGTCTGGCATCTTCTACCGTAAAAATCTCTCCAAATGCCTTTGTCTGCTCCGGCGCCGCCTCTGTAACCGGGATCTGGGCAATTTCTTCCCCGTCAGAATCTACTAAAACCACCTGATTCTCTTCAAAATCAAAATGCTGTCCGTCTTCCAGGTCCTCAATCACCGCTACCAGATAACCTTCCCCGGCCCCCATTCCCAAATTCATCCAGTCCGTCCACAAAAAGGTTCTCTCATCTCGTCCCTGACCTTCCGCTTCCTTTTCCAAAAATGGCTTCAACTCCAGCTTTTTTTCTGCAGAAGCTGTCTCTTCCAGCACTACACCATCGGAATCACAAAGCCTGGCCTGTGACATTACCTGACATTCCAGCCCTTCCTTACTTTTTGCATAAGCTTCCCACTGAGCATCTGTAAAGCCGCAGGAAATCCCATATGTTATTTTCGATGCCCTTGCAGCCGCAGAATCGATCTGACAGGTAAGCTGCTGTCCTTCCATCCGCCAGTCTTCCTCAGCAGAAAGCACCTGCTCCTTACCGCCATCTATGATCCGGGAAACCAGCTTCACCTCATACCCATCCGGTATGTCAACATTTAAAACATTCCCTTTCTCTGCACCCCTCAGCTCAATTTCCAGCTCCGCCTTACCGGTTTCTGAATCTAGGATAAGCTTCTGTCGGATTGCTCTGGCTGCAGATTTTCCGTCAGAGCCTGCTTTCCTTGTTTCTGTTTCTCCGTCAGTTGTTTCCTGGGCTGTCGTTTCTTCGTCCGTCGTCTCCTTAGCTGTCGTTTCCTTAACTGTCGGCTCCTTTGCGGTTGTTTTCTTTCCTGTCTTGTCCTCGGTATCAGTTTCTTCTTCCGTTGCCCGGGCCGTTGTTTCCGAATCCTCTTCCTGGCTGGCCGCTTCGGATTCTTTCTTTGCACTTTCTTTAACGGATGCAGTCTGACTCTGGGCCGCTCCTGCGGGCATACAGGTCTGAGCCAGCATTAACATGCACAGCCCTGCCGCCGCTTTTCTCTTGATCCTCATATGTACCTCTTTCTCCATCTTTAAATGGCCGGTTATTTCATCTATTTACAATTACCTGTTTTCCTCGAATGAAATGAGAGAAGGATATTTTTCTTGATTGATTGCTTCCTTCTCCTTGATCACAGCTTCCAAATCAATCTCGTAGCAGTTTGCGATTGCCAACACATAATACATAACATCCCAAAGTTCTTCATCTACGGTTCCCTTCAGCTGATGTATATCGGCGCAGCAGCTGCCCCCTGCTTCAGCCACTCTTTTTTACAAAACTCATCACATCACCGATGTTGCAGTCCAGATATTCACAAATCCTTTCCAAAACATTTATGGATACTGCCTCTCCTTTTCCCATCTTAGCGATTGTACTTGAGCTGATGTTCAGCGTTTCGATCAGGTCCTTTTTCTGCAATTCCTTATCAATCATTATTTTCCACAGCCCATTATATGATATTGCCATACCTTTATCCCTCCAAATCAGACATTTCAAACAGTCTCTGGACAAACGATCTGCTGCCCTCAAACAGATTTGTTGATATCTGGTAACAGTATAGCACAGTTTCTGCTCCATTGCCATCACTACCTTTGAGAATCTAAAGATGATTTTTAAGAAATGAAATGTATCATATAATAAAAAAGATGTTATGCACCAGCACAACACCTTCTTTGTTGTATTCACCTCTACTCTCCCATTTTCTATATGTTCCCACATGATTCATTTCCTGACTGGTTATTTAACCAGCCTGATTTTACCTGATTACCTGCACCTTATTCTGTTACCTGCATTCCATTCTCTTTCCTTCATTTCTCCGATGATCTTTCCGGACAAACGGTTCCGTGATCTCCTCGCTTAAAAGCAGTCCATATTTCTGCGGACGGCGGTATGCATTTCCATGGACTTCCCGTTGCCGGTATTCCCGGATTTCATCCATCGGAAAATCAGCCAGGTAGATTCCTTCCCTCTCCCCTGCTTCGATAATCAAGGTATCTCTGGAGCCGGGCATATCCGGCCGATACGCCACACCGTCAAATGCGGTGGAATGACCATTGCAGTCCGGCTGGCCTGCCGGGTAGTTGACTGTTGCAATGCCTATCATATTTTCATACGCCCGGGCCCGAAGCTGGGAAATTCGGTTGATCTCCATCGGGCAGGCATTGGGAACTACAACGATCTCGGCTCCTTTCAGCATCAGGATCCTGGCACTTTCCGGGAACTCTCTGTCATAGCAGATCATGGCTCCTACCTTCACGGTTCCCTGCTCTGTATTCAGATCTGCCACATAAAAATCATCACCAGGAGTCAGCCTGCACTCATCTCCGAAATCGCAGGTGTGTACCTTTGCATAAGTAAGAACCTTTTTGCCGAACCGGTCAAACAGGCAAATAGTATTCCGCGGGCATGGCTCGTATTGTTCCAGGAATGTGATTCCTATGGCCATATCCAGTTCTCTGGCAGCCGTTCCAAACTGAAGGACAAAATCGCTGTCAGCAGATATGGCAATGTTTCGAAGGGTGTCCATATCCTCAGGAATTTGATAGCCCACACTCCACATTTCCGGGAATACTGCAAGATCTGCGCCCATGTTCTTGGCTTTTCTGCAGGATTCCAGGCCTTTTTGTAGATTTTGTCTTAAGTCTGCTTCTGGGAGCAGCTGTAGTAATGCAACCTTAAGATGTTTGTTTTTTCTCAATGTCTGCGCCATCCTTGCGCCTCCTTTGTCTACCATCATGGCTCACAGAGAAATTTCTCTACCGCCCGGTTAAAGCCTTGGGGATTTTTCTCTGCAATAAAGTGATCTCCCGGAATCAGCACCAGCTCTCCATGGGGCAGAGATTCACAGATCAGCCGGGTATGCTCCTCCCGGATCATGTCCTTCGTCCCGGCAATCACAAGTGTCTTTGCTGTGATCTTTTTCAGCTCTGAAACCGGGATATTGGGATCATTCACCATCAGCCCCAAAAGCTCCGCATTACGCCTTGCCTCCCTGCTTCTTTTGGCAAAAAGAGAAGCGATTCGATAGCCGATTTCAATGGGAATCTGAACCGCAGGCTTTACTCCTTTTGCATTTAGATTGGCACCATTTACGATCAGACGTTCCACCCGGTCCGGGTATTTCACAGCAAAAATCAACGCAATATTTCCGCCGTCTGAAAATCCCAGGATATGGGCCTTCTGAATTCCCTTTTCATCCATAAAATCTCGCAGATCCTGTGCAAACTGGCGGATACAAAAAGGTGCCTTTCCCCTGGGAGACTTTCCATGTCCTCTTGTATCTACCGCGATTACCTGGTAGGATTTTGAAAAATACCGGATCTGATTTTTAAAGTAAGTACTATCCTCTCCATTGCCATGGAGCAGGATCAGCGGCTCTCCGGCTCCGCTGATCCTGCTGTACAGATGTATGCTCATACGTTTGAATACTCCTGTCTTTTCCATTTTTTCATTCAGAATCATTTGACAACGATTCTCTTTCGGCGCCCATAATCAGGTTCCTTTCCCTACAGCACCCTTGCCGCCAAATCGCAGAACACCCGCCGGCATCGAACTACATCATCCTGATCCACATATTCATCTGGCTTATGTGCCATCGCCAGACTTCCCGGCCCGTAAGACATGCAGTTGTGGTTATGCAGGATTCCGGCGATCACCGCAGTATCGGTATAGCCTGGGAACGGTCCGGTAACTGCCTCCTGCCCGGTCACCTGGAGGCAGGACTGCTGCAGCGCCTGATACAGCCCAGACTCCGGGTCCCGCTCCACAAAGGGACGGCTTCCCGTGATCACATAGCTGCCATCCGTCCCCGGCACGGCTTCCTTTGCTGCCTGAATTGCCGCCTTCACCACTGCCTCGGCTCCGGCCTGATCCATAGGAGGCACCAGCCTCATATCGATCCAGACGCGGCAGAATTCCGGCACCACATACGGCCGGACTCCGCCCTGGATCTGTCCGAAAGTGACGGTAGAGATCCCCAGCTCCGGATGAGAGGGGCAGCTGCTGATCCCCCTGCGGATACTGGAAATGGCTTCCGCCATGGCAGCAATCGCATCGGCTCCCTTCCACGGCATGCTGGCGTGAGCTGCTGTTCCTTCGATTGTCAGTTCAAACCAGACCCGCCCCTTATGGGCTGCCTGGATCTGGCCGTCTGTGGGCTCCATATCCACAATCCAGTCATCGGCCTTCACCCATCCGGAACGGATTGCTGCTTCTGACCCTCTCATAAAATCCTCCTCATCTACCGTTCCGATAAAGACCAGGCGGGAAGAGAATGCCGGCCGGTCAGCTCCGCCTCCATAAAGCCGATCTGCCGCCCACGCAAACGCCACCATAGCGCAGGCAAGCCCGGATTTCATATCGCAGGCCCCCCGCCCGTAAAGGCGTTCTGTCATTTTCGCAGCATCGCTTTGCTGCTGACGATCCTGCTTCCTGTATGCTTGCTGCTGACTGGTTATTCTGTTTCCCTCCATCACTTCAATCGCTCCAGCCAGCGGCTCTCTGCCCTCTGTCCAGCCATCCCCTAAGATCACCGTATCCATATGGCAGATATAAACCAATGCCCGTCCCTCCGGCGCACCGACACCTGCCATTACATTAAACCGTCCTGGCAGCACCTCCTCCCGCTGGGTTTCAATTCCCCGGTCTGCGAACCATCGGCAGATAAATTTCCCAATCTCACCTTCGTAAGCGCCTGGATCTGAACTGTCGATCCTGACAAGCTGCCTTGTCAGCTCCCATGCCTCCCGGTCCAGTTCTTCCTCTGTCATTCTTCCCATCTGTATCATTGCAAAATCCCTTTCTCCCATTTATCCATTTTTTCATTATACTGACCAGCTGTTCCAGAACAACTGCTTCTTAAACCTATTTTATCCTTTTTCCCTGTGAAAGCAAAGATGGAATCTATCCTTCAACCAAATAAATTCTGTCCGCCACCTTCTCTGCAAACACCCGGTCATGCTCGATCAGCACCATGGTTGGCTGAAATTTCAATATCAGCTCTTCGATCTGCATTCTGGAATACACATCCACATAATTCAGCGGTTCATCCCAGAGATACAGATGTGCCTGCTCACACAGGCTTCTGGCAATCAGCACCTTCTTCTTCTGCCCCTGACTGAAGGTTTCCATAGGAAGCTCCAACTGATCTCTAGAAAAATCCAGCTTCCGCAGCACCATCTTCAAAAGACTTTCCTCAACGCCCCAGGCAATGGCATACTCCCGCAAGCTGCCTGTTAATCCGGATGTATCCTGTGAAATGTAAGAGATTTTTAATCCCTTGGCAGCAAAGCCTTCTCCCTGATATTCCGGCAATCCTGTACCCTGGGCATGATTGCTTTCCTGAAGGAGTTTCCCGTCCGTCATTTCATACTCCGCTGCCCCTGCCATCTGGAGTAATACCTTTAAAATGCTGGATTTTCCGCTTCCATTTTTCCCCTGTAGTACCAGCCGTTCTCCGCGGCGTATCTCTAAATGCAGATTTTCCAGCACGATCCTCCTGTAAACAATCCGTCCGCCATTTAACACCGCCAGCCGTTCCTGATGCCATCTCTGGGGATACAGCTTCAGCTCCTTTGCCGTTTCGATATTGTGGAGCAGCTCTGACTTCTCTTGAATGGCCTGCTCCTGCCGCCGTTCCAGATTCTTTCTCCTCTGCTGCAGCTTTCTGGATTTCTCTCCGATATAGGCTCTGGTTCCCAGGAATTTTCCCTGGGCCGCTGCTTTTGCATTGCGCTTCCCAAGCTTCGTTCCTTCCACATCATCTGCCCACTGTCCGGTGCGGAGGGCGGCCGTTTTCAGGCGGCGGATATCCTTTTTTAACCGTTCATTTTCCTCCATTTCAAAGGCATCCTGTCTCTGCTTATTCTCATACCAGGATGAGAAATTTCCCTTCTGCACCTCAATATTTCCTTTATTGATCACCAGCATGTGATCCACCGCCCGGTCCAGAAAAGCGCGGTCGTGGGACACTAAAATAAAACCTTTTTTTCGGCTTAAATATTCCGCCGCCACCTGACGGGCCTCCATATCCAGGTGATTGGTCGGTTCATCAATCAGCAGAAAATGCTGCTGCCGCAGAAATAAAAGAGCCAGCAGCACCTTCGTCTGTTCCCCCTGGGAAAGGGTGTTAAAGGGACGGAACAGCACCTCCTCCTCCACCTGAAGCTTAGAAAGCTCCTTTACCAGTCTCCAATACTCATAATCCGGGCAGACCTCTCCTGCTATCAGAAGGGTATCCTGGAACGGATCTTCCACCTCAAACGGAAAGTAATCAAACACAGCATCTGACTGAATCGTTCCGCTGTATTCATATTTCCCCATCAGAAGCTTTAAGAAGGTTGTCTTTCCCCTCCCATTTCTCCCGGTAAAGCCAAGCTTCCAGTCTGTGTCGATCCGAAAGGACACCTTGTCAAATACCGGAACCGGGCTGCCCTCATAGGCAAAGCTTAAATTTGTAACCTGTATCATTGACATGACTGCTACCTCCAAATATAAGCCAGGCGTTTTTTGTCATCTTTGCCATGTTTTCCATATTGGCTTTGATTCTGCTGATGAAAGATTTCCTCAATGCACATTCCGCCCTAAAATCACAGCGCAAAACAAAAAGGCTGCAAGAATTTTCACTCTCACAGCCAATAGCATCTATCAATTCTCCATGATGATAGAATAAACGCGATCCAAATGAATGTAAATTCCTGCAATCAGCATAACAAAAAAGCCTGGCACATAACATCCTGACTGTTCTGTTATCCTATTTATGTTCATCACTATGCAAGAATTAACATTTCCTTCCTCCGTTTTTCTTTTCATTATAATCGCCAGCTACGAAAATCATCATAGCAAAGGATTTCCCTTTTGTCAACGCACAAACCATTACTTCCTGCAGGCATATAGTTGCATTACATTACAAAAGATACACCCATACCTCTTCCTCTTTTCTCGCCCCAGCCTGGTCCGGCAAAATCTCCACCAGACAATTGCTTCCCACCAGCGATGACAGGGCTCCGGAAGCATGGTTTCCGGCAGCCAGCCAGACCTTTCCGTCCTCCGCATACCCCCGCAAAAACCGCCGGGAGCCTTTTGGCTTTGAATAGTCTGTTTCCAGTCTTGCCCGTATCTTTTTTACCATCCACCGCTTATCCCCAGTCAGCTTTCCCATCACAGGGCGCACCAGCAGTTCAAAATTTGCCGCCGCCGCAAAAGGATTCCCGGAAAGACAGATGATCAGGGTTCCTTCATAGACTGCCGCCAGGGTGGGCGCCCCCGGCTTTACATTCACCCGCCAGAACAGCTGTCTGGCGGCAAGCAGACGGATCACCTCATGCATAATGTCCTTCTCCCCTACAGACACGCCGCCTGTGGTGACAATCAGATCTGTTTTTCCCGCCAGCTTCCGGATTTCCTCTGCAAGTCCCTCTGGTTCATCATCCCAATGGCAAGAATACACCGGCGTCGCTCCCAGCTCTGCCAGCCTTCCGCAGATCAGATAGAGGTTGGAGTCATAGATCTTTCCCGCTTTCAAGGGAATTCCAGGCTCTGTCAACTCATCTCCGGTGGAGATCACTGCGATCCTTGGCTTCCGGTAAACAGATACCTCCTGCAGACCCATGCTGGCCGCCACAGAAACTGCGGCCCCGTCCATCACCTGACCCTGCTTCAGCAGCACAGCTCCTGCCTGATAATCCTCGCCCTGGTAACAGTAATTTTGATACGGTTTCGAACTTTGGTAGATCTGGACCTGGTCTTCTCCATAATCGCTGTTCTCCTGGCGGATCACCGTATCAGCGCCGTCCGGGATCGGCGCTCCGGTCATCAGACGGACTGCCTGATTTTCCCCTACCCGGCCGGAAAATGCCTCCCCTGCGTAGATCTTTCCGATCACCTGCAGAAGCTTTGGGTTTTCTTTTCCAGCCCCTTCCGTATCCTGTCCCCTGACGGCGTAACCGTCCAGAGGGGAGCGGGGAAAAGGAGGCTGATCCAGCCCCGCCCTTCCCTCCTGTGCCAGGATACGGCCAACTGCTTCCAGCAAAGGAATCTGCTCCGTTTCCCTGATGGCTGTAACCTGTTCCTGCAAGATCTCTATCGCTTCTTCCATCTGAAGCATATGCCCTCGCCTCCCGCTTGGATTGAATTTTTTCTTATTTTCTTGGAATTCGAAGCGCCATGATCAGGAAATTCAGCAGTACATATCCCACCAGCATACTGGTGAGATAAATCTGGATTCCGCTTAGCTGTCCGGTCAGCGCTGCCAGTGATTCCATTCCCGCTCCATTCAAAAATCCGGTCACCTTATTGGTGGCCACAATTCCGATCGCCATAGGGAAGGTCAGCCCCGCAAAGCCAGGTGCGAAGGAAAAAGAAAAGAATTTCGGCAGCTTCACGATGATAAAGAGCAAGGATGCCAGCACGCAGGCGTACAGAAACAGCACCACTGTCTGATTGGGATTTGGAATTACATTTAAATAGCTGACCACGCAAAGACTGCAGGGCGCCAGCACCACTGCCATGGTATGATAGACAGCAGGCTTTACCTCCACCGTCATCAGCCGCCAGATCATAAATGGGATCAGAATCAGATAAACAGCAATTCCGTAATATACCACGTACTTCAAAACCCCTGCCATATTCATGGCGCCGCCCACCACGCAGCTTACCATAATTCCATTATAGGTTACAAACCAGCTTGGCACAAAGGTATTGATATCCCGGTTTTTGATCAGATTCCGATAGGTAAAAATCAGAATATGCACCCCATGGACTGCCAGCGCAAAGGTCCACAGCGCCTTTCCAAAGCCAGGCGCATAGTCAAAATAATAGCTTCCCAGGATCATCAGCACCATGGTAAAGCCTGCGTACAGACTGCATGGCACTACTGTCTCATATTCCTTTTTACAGGTCCCCGGAAACCGGATAATCTTAATCAGATACAGCAGGATCACAATGGTGGCCGCCCACATGGTAAGGTGGCGCACAAAAGAATATCCCATTCCGGAATACACATTGGATAAGGTCAGCGCTCCCACAAAGGTAGGCAGCACCGGTACCGGCATTCTCTCTAATCGTTCCATAGTCGTCTCCTTATCTTTTCCTTATTCTTCATAGTAAAACTCAAAATTCTCCTTCATATGGAAGAAATCCGAATAGTCAATGTCAAATACCGGCTTTTTCACCTTGGTCACATCGATCCTCCTGGCAATCAGCTGCTGCAAAATACCGCCGTAGGCCAGATCCCCCAGAAGCACTGCTCCGATAATTTTTCCATTTTTGTGAACAATCTTTTTGTAGGAATCCCTGGTTTCCCGGATCTCCACTTCCCCCTCGCCTTCCTGGGGATTTACATTTCCCAGGGACATGGCAGGAATTCCCAGGAAGTTCATGGTGGATTTGCTGGCAAAGAAATCGGTCATTTTTCTCTTTTCCCCTGCCATATTTGCCGCTGCTACCAGTCCTTCCTTCACCGCTGCCGGCCAGATAGGGCTGGTTCCGGACACATCGCCGGCTCCATAGATGGCTTCATCATTGGTTCTTCCAAACTCATCGTAGAGAAGGCCGAATTTTCCCAGCTCTATGCCGAAGCCCTCCAGGAATTCCACATTCGAACGGACACCGGCTGTCACCACCATGTAGTCACAGGGAAGCTCTCTTCCGTCTGTCAGGCGCACTGCCCGGATGGCTCCTTCTTCATTCAGCAGAGCCTCCTCCACCCCTACGCCGTAGTACTGCCGGACTCCTTCTGCTGCAAATGCCTCCTCATACGCCTTTGCCGCCCGTTCATCCAGCTGCTTGCTTAAAAGCCACCCAGCCGTATCGATCAAGACCGACTTGACTCCCAGCTCCAAAAATCCAGTCACACAGTCCAGTCCTACCAGACCGGCACCCATAACGATGATATGCTTCGCATTTGCTGCTACATCCTTTAAACGCTCCATATCCTCCAGGTTGCGGAAGCCGCATACGTTCTTCGCCTCCCGCAGATTCTTCACCGGCGGAATGTAGGTGTGGGACCCGGTAGCGATCAGCAGCTTATCATAGCCCACCCTTTCTCCATTTTCCAGGATTACCTGCTTTTCCTTCCGGTCTAACCCGGTGCAGGCCCGTCCCTTCATCCACTGGATCCGGTAACGCCTATCAAAATCCTTCTCTGCAAAGCAAAGCTGCTCCACATTCCGCTCTCCGCCCAGATAATGGTGCAGGATGCAGCGGGAATAAATGGCTTCATCCTTCGAGATCAACACGATCTCACTGGCCGGGTCCAGACGGCGCAACTCTCTGGCTCCGTTAATGCCGGCGGCTGAAGAGCCTAATACCACATATTTCATTCCTGCACCTCCTCCAGCATAATGGCCTGCATGGGACATTTTTCCACACACATGGGGTTGGCAGTTCCGTCTTCGCTTCTATGTACGCACATATTGCATTTCATGATCTCTCTCTGGTGAATGCTGTCATACTTTAAAATTCCGTAAGGGCAGGACATGATGCACATGTAACAGGATGCACACTGCTCCTTATCATACTCCACATATCCGGTCTCCGGATTCTTCTTCATGGCTCCGGTCATGCAGGTGTAAACACATTCCGGCCGGTCACAGTGCCGGCAGAAGATCGGAGCCGGCTTCGTCTCACTGTCGATGGTGACCCGGTTCCTGGCATCACCGCTTTCCGTCTGATGGCTGACCACGCAGGCGGTTACACAGGTCAGGCAGCCGATGCACCGGCTGCGGTCTATTTTAATTCGGTACATGATTTCCTCCTAAACAGCAATACCTGCTGACACAGACATTGCTCACACAATTCCCTACCTCACCACTTCAAACCGAACCGGCGTCGCCTTATAGGACGGTTCCTTGGAATAGGAATCATAAAGTGACGGCGTCAGCTTATTGCACTCAATGTAATGGATGGGTGCATACAGCTCCTCATACTGTACATTGTCTGTCACCTTTACCGCAAACCGGGCATTCTGTCCGTTAGCAGAATAGACCTGGATCTGATCCATCTCCTGAATGCCCTTTTCCGCTGCCAGCCTGGTATTCATGTACAGGTATGCCTTCTTCGCGGACACATCCTCCACAAACTTCACTTCCTTGGTCCGGCTCTGGGTGTGCCACTGGCCCACGCTTCCTCTTCCCGTATTCAGGACATAGGGGAATTCCTCCGTCTGAGGAAGCGGATTCTCCCGCACCTCCTCAAAGACGAACTGCGCCTTTTTCGATGGCGTAAAGAACTTCCCATCACTGTAAAGACGGCGCTGCTCCTCCTGATTTTCCTCTTCCTTCCCCTCCGGGTAAGGCCACTGGATACCGTGAGAGTTTTCCAGCATCTCCCAGGTTACGCCAGTAATGTCACAGGGCATGTTCCGGGAACACTCCCGCATCAGGTGAAAACAGTCCTTCGGCGTCTCCCAGCCCTTTAAGGCATCGCCCATTCCCAGGGCTTTTCCCACTCCCAGGATAGCCTCATAATCGGAGATCTCGTTCTCTCCCCGCTCCAGCACCGGCCGCATGGCGGAAAGACGGCGCTCCAGGTTAATATAGGTGCCCTCCTTCTTAAGGCCTGGAACTACCGGGAAGTATACGGTGCAGTCCTCTGCGCTCTCGATGGTGTCATAGATATCCTGCACCACAAACAGCTCCAGCTTCTTCGCCGCCGAGGCGAAGGTCTCATTGTTGGTCCAGCTGTGGCGCGGGTTGGTGCAGAGGATCCACAGCGCCTTGATCTCACCGGCATTGATTCCCTCGATGATCTGATTATAGGTCTTGGTAGGTTTCTCCGCCAGCATGGATTCCTCCACCCCCAGCACCTGGGCGATCCGCTTTCTTCTGGCAGGATTGGTGAAATCCCCGCCTCCGAAGAATACTGCCGTATTGCTGTAGGATCGGGAGCCCATGGCATTGCACTGTCCGGTGATGGAATTGGCTCCTGTTCCCGGCTTTCCGATATTTCCGGTCATCAGCGCCAGATTAATAATGGCCTGAGCCGTGCGCACTGCTTCATAGCCCTGGTTCACGCCCATGGTCCACCAGAAGGAGACCCGCTTGCCGTTATGGATCAGCTCCACCAGCTCCAGGATCTGCTCCCTGGAAAGCCCGGTTCCTTCTGCGCCCCGCTCTAAGGTGTAGCTCTTAACAAACTCCTTAAATTCCTCAAATTTCTCTGTATGCTCTTCAATAAAGGCATGATCCAGATAATCCTTCTCAATTAACTGGTTTGCCACTGTATACAAAAGCAGCAGGTCGCTGCGCCATCTTAAGCCGTACCAGTAGTCGGCATTCATAGCAGTTTCCGACCTTCTGGGGTCAATGACAATGATCTTGTGCCCCGGCACCTGATTCTGGCGGACTCTGCCCCAAAGAATGGGATGGGCCACCACCGGGTTTGCCCCGATAAAGATGATGGTATCGGAAAGCTCCAGATCCTGCAGGGTGTATCCCGGCGCATCAAAGCCGTAGCTCTGCTTGTGAGCCACCACTGCTGTCGCCATGCACAGACGGGTGTTTCCGTCTACATTTGCCTTCAGGTAATTCCGCATCACATGGCCAAAAATAGCAAATTCTTCCAAAGTCAACTGTCCTGTGCTGATTCCCGCCACGCTCTCCTGTCCGTACTTTTCCTGGATCGCCTTCAGCTGATCCGCCACATGCTGGAAGCCCTCTTCCCAGGAAACGGTGCGGAAGGAACCGTCCGCCTGCCGGATCTTCGGCAGACAGTTTGGCTTTACCGTAGTCTGCTGCTTATCCAGTGACAGTCCCTTGATGCAGCAGAAGCCATTATTCACCGGATATCCGCTGGTAGGCACGGTCTTTACGACCCGGTTATTCTCCACATAAAAGTCCAGGTTGCAGTCAATGGCACAATAATTACAGGTGGATTGTATCTTTTTCATAGTCTGCTTCTCCTCATCCTACCGGTCGAAATGGATCCCGCTCCAGTACACACATTCCTTCACAATGGTTTCCGGCATCAGCTCCACGCCCTCCAGCGCCCACTTCTTATATTCTTCAAAGCCTACCCGGTCAATGATATAGCCGATATGCTCCTTTCCTCCCGGTGCATCCGGTGAGATGTATTCCTTCACAAACCGATAGGTATTCATAATGATCTTGATAACCTGACTTTTGCAGATAAAACAGATTAAAAATGGCCGTAATCCCAGTATTT
>JAUNGG010000007.1 GCA_030524635.1 Lachnospiraceae bacterium | reverse complement strand
TTTTTTTGAGATCTTTTTGATCTCAACTGCTTTTGTTCTCAGCAGCGTGTTATATTCTATCACGGTGCTTTTGATTTGTCAAGCAGTTTTTTATTTATTTTTTAATCAATTTTTGATTTACACAACTGTTAAAAAACAAATAGTTCCACTCGCTCACGCGGTGGAACTTAAATATAACACTATTAAGAATAATTGTCAAGGGATTTGTCGCATTTTTTTAAACAATTTTTCTGTATTCATCGGCCCTTACTAGATATGCCGTTTTTATTTGATTTTACCTATATTTTGTGGTCTGTTTTAAAAACACTTTTTATATCTTTGATTGGTCTTCCACGATATTTCGCTTATATTTGTCTTAATTGTGTGTATTGTTTATACCATTTAATCGTATTAAACATATTGTCATGCAAAGCATGATCTATGCCTGCACAAATGCATCGAGGCGTACTGGAACTGTGCTCGAACCTTACTCATCTGGCAGGCATATGAAAAAATGGATCCATTTCTCTTGTCATACTGCTGTTCCATCGGTTTAGATAATATTCCAGAGGATTCCCGCTGCTGCCTTTAACAGAAGATTATTGTGATACAGAAATGAAATCCATGGTGTTGCCTCGATGGTATTTAAAAGATATTGCCCCCACCCGGTGCTGATAAATAAATTCAAGGCCAGGCAAACGATCCAAAAATATGCAAGTGCCTGAATAAGTCCCAGAACAGCCCCTGCGATCTGATTCATCCCATATAAGATCGGCAGCCTTGCAATCAGATCCAGTGCATGTGCCAGCAGGCGAATTCCAACATATACCGCCAAAAACAGCAAAATAAAGGTCAATGTATTGATGATCCGGTCTGCCAGGTAGGATCCTACATAATCAGCAAAAACGTCTACACCCAGAATATGATAAATCTCTTCGTTATTGTTTTCTATGAGAGCTTTCTTCATGACCTCAGGCAGATTTGTTCCCTCGATTGCAGCTCTCTGCTCTGCTGGAAGGATCAGTCCATGCCCCTGCAGATCTTCAAGCCCCGCTGCCTTCAGCAGGGAATCTTCCATCCATTGATGAATCCCTTCATTGCTTTTCACAAAGGCGGTTACATGCGGCATGGCAGCACGCACTGTCAGCAAAGATACGGCTAACGCCGCCAGTGAGATTGATAAATGTAAGAAGCCCCGGTAATGTCCGTAAAGCATCATACCGATCAGATATGATGCCATAAATACAGACAGCCAGTGCTTCTGCAAAAATTCAGTTATTTCCATGTTCTATCCTCAGTTTTTATCGCTTATCACAGGATATATTCTGTCAAAAAAATATATTTAAGTGCTAAATTATGCCTCCGGCAGCCTCAGAAAATGATAGATTGCCGCAGCTACCCCATCTTCTTCATTAGACAATGTAATATAATCTGCTTCCTTTTTCAGCATATCCATACCATTAGCCATAACCACGCCGATTCCAGCTTCCTGAATCATGCTTAAATCGTTGCTTCCATCACCGAATGCCATAGTCTGCTGGGTGCGAAGTCCCAGATATTCTGCTAATTTCCTTAATCCGCCGCCCTTTGTAGCAGCTGCTGCATTGATCTCCAGATTAAACTCCAGAGAGGAAGTTATGATCAAATCGTCAAACTGTTTCAATTTCTCCCACAGTTCCATCCGCAGCGCCGGATCGGAGGTAAATACATTAATCTTTTCTACCTGCATCTTCCCCTGCTGTACATATGCAAACTCATTCTCCACCTCATCCCGGGTGCTCAGCACAAGCTGCTGCATTACCTCTGGAAGTCCGTATTGATCCAGATGATTCCGGAAACGTGCCTCCATCTTTCCCCTGCCGCCCACATAAGGATCATAGGCTACTGGATACTGAGCGAGGAATGTCATGACCTGGCAGGCCCGTTCCCAATGAATTAATTGTTCTGAAATAATGGTGCCATCCGTTAAATCTGCCACCCTGGCGCCGTTGGTAAGGATCCCATACTGCACGCCGGGAATCTGGCGGATAAAATCCGGGATTCCGGAAGCAGGTCTCCCGGTTGCCGGTACAATCTGAATCCCGTGCTGAATACAGCTTTCCAGCGCCGCCCGGTTGCGGTCAGACAGCTTTTTCTCCTGATCCAGCAGGGTTCCATCTAAATCTAATGCAATTAATCGAATATCCATATTATATAAAGTGCTCTTCCTTTAAGATCAACAAGCCTTCTTTGTCATATTTTGAGGAGAATAATCCGGTGATCCGCTTTCCAAGAGAAGGTTTTTCCGCCTTGTCTGCCGCTTCTTCGATCAGATCCTCTGCTGCCGTTCTGGTCAGAGCGATCCCATCCTCTTCCATGATCTCAATCCGCTCATACAGCGCCAGCATGCTCTTTCCGGTAATGCTGCAGTCAATCTGGCTGGCATACTGACAGCAGTACTGGGCGAATTCATCGATTCCCATAATCTCTTCGTCTCTCGCCTCATCACCATCTGGAATATCGTGTTCTGCTTCTTTGACCAACCCTTCCTCATTTCGTGCACGAACCGTTTTTGGCTCCGGCTCCTTCTGAAGGGCAGACGCCTCATCCTGCTTTTCCTCACAAATGCTTTCCTTATAGGAGCTTTCTTCATAATAGTTTTCCTGCGCCATAGGATGCTCGACAACAGGCTTTGACGCTGCTGCTGCGGCTGCACGGCAGTCTGCCAGGCCTCTCAAATAGCCTTCTGCTTCCTCCGAAGATGTTATCAGCCTAAATTTGCCTGCAAGAGAAGGATTTTCCTTGATAATGCCCTTCATCTGACGTGGGTTATCTACCAGGATCACAATCATTTCACCTGGATTTTCTGCCAGAAGCTGATTCATCTCATCCAGCATATCATCCGACAAATCGCCTGCATCCTCCACGATCAGATCCTTGCCCGCCAGCTTTGCTGCGCTGGCCAGAATTCCCCTTTGATTCAGCTTTTCGCCGGTAATCTTTGCAACCGGATGCCTGCAGTCCAAAATCTGATGAGCTTTTTTCAATGCATCTACTGCAAGTGACAATCCTGCTTCCGGTGTTCTCGCCTCCACCATCATATGAGGAAAGCTGGCAGCCCGAACTGCACCGACTCCATCAGTAGGCATCTGCTCCTCTGCCGCCTTCACCTCCTGAATATGGCGGATATCATCCAGGATCCGGGTCTTTCCGGTCAGAGCCTCTGTATTCTTTAAATCCTTGACATCCTTCAAGATCCGGGTCTGTTCTCTGACAGGCTCTTCTGTGTAGGCACCCATAGAGATCTTGGACATTTCCTCTGCCAGGCTTGCCTCCACCTCGGCCTCCTTCACACTGGCAACCAGCTTTTCCTCGGCTGTCACACCAGTTCCAGCTGTTTCTCCAGTTCCCGATGCAAGGGATGCAGAAATACCGGATACCATATCCTCCTGAACTTTTCTTGCGGCGGCATCTGCTGCCTGACTTGAAATCCCGCTGCGCAGCATCTCTGGAGAAGGAGCCGGTACCGGAATCGGCCTTGGCTCCACACGGCTGCGCCCAGGAACCGGATCACTCGAAACCGGTGCAAAGGACGCAGGCTGCGGTTTCTTCGCTGCTGCCTGCTGCACTGGCTGAGGCTGAGCCACACGAAATGCCTGTGGATCCTGCACTGCGCTGGTGTTTTCCACTGGCATAGCAATGGATTCTGCCCGGTCAGCCTGCACTACGCCTGGCTCTGCAGCTGTCTTGGCCGGCATTGCCTCTGCCTGTGCTGCCTGATCCTCGGCTGCAGAATCCCCGTATTCCTCCTGAATCGGTGCAACTGCACTGACTCCGTTCTGCTCTACCTGTCTTAGCTTCGCTTCGTATTTATCTCGATTTTCCACCAGATCCATCTGATACTTGGTCAATGGAGCGTACTGCAGTTTCAGTTCCATGGCTTTATCCACATATTGTCCCAGTCCAAACATCAGCATGATCTTATCACAGGTCTTTACGCACTCCTGCTCCATACCTGCCTGGTGGTAAAGATCTGCCAGCTCGTACAGCCATTTTTCATCCAGCTCGGTGCTGGTATAGCTTTCCAGAGAGTGAATCAGCTGCTCAATCGGGGCACCTTTTGCTTTTAAAATCAAATAGCGCAAGATATCCTGCCTGGAATCATCTCCAGCCAGCTCGCAAAACTCTCTGTAGTAGCTCTCCGCCTCCTGGATATTTCCCTGCCGCAGCGCTAACTGGGTCAGCTTATACAGCAGGCGTTTCCCAATAGGGGCACGCTCAAAGGCAATCAGAAGAATATCCTTCGCCTCCTGATACTCCTCATTCTTCTCATATACGGAAGCAATCATGGAAAGCAGGTTTGCATTCCGCACCCGCCTCCAGTCAATGGTGTCAGCAATCTTCATCGCAGTCTGAAAATCACTTTTTCCAACCAGCTTCTTGATCTGCTCCACCTTAATATTAAACTCGTATTTGTCCATTCTTTTGCATCTCCTAATGCTGCGTCCGGTAACCTGACGATTTCTCGGACCACAGCAAACTATAACTCGATCCTGCCTTCTAATGCACGCAGGAGGGTAACTTCATCAATATATTCCAAATCACCGCCAACTGGAACACCGCTGGCGATCCGACTCACCTTTATTCCGGTTGGCTTGATCAATTTGCTGATATACATAGCGGTGGTTTCCCCTTCCAGACTGGAATTGGTGGCAATGATAACTTCCTTTACATCTGCCTGAAGCCGCTGCATTAATTCTTTTAACTTTATATCATTCGGTCCGATCCCCAGCATCGGGGAGATCGCTCCGTGAAGTACATGATACACTCCATCGAATTTTCCGGTTTTTTCATAAGCTGCTAAATCTCTGGTATTTTCAACTACCATGATCACTCCGTGATCTCTGCCGGAGTTGCTGCATATCGGACATAGTTCGCTGTCCGTCAGTGTAAAACATTCTTTGCAGTAGCGCACATTATTTTTCGCGTCCAGGATCGCTCCGGACAACCGCTCTACCTGCTCTTTGGGCATGTTAATGATATGAAAGGCCAGCCTCTGGGCAGACTTGGCGCCTACCCCAGGAAGCTTGGACAATTCCTCGATCAATTTTGTTATCTGACTGCTGTAGTAATCCATTAGAAGGGAAGCCCTCCGCCTAAACCTCCGCCCAAGGCTCCCAGGCCGCCTGTGATCTTCGCCATCGCCTGTGCGCTGGCTTCCTCCATCTGACGAAGAGCTTCATTGGTAGCTGCCACGATCAGGTCCTCCAGCATCTCGATATCATCTGGATCCACAACCTCTTCCGAAAGCTTTACTGCTACGATCTCCTTTTTTCCAGATACTGAAACGCTGACTGCTCCGCCTCCTGCAGATGCGGTAAACTCCTTGCTCTCCAGCTCCTTCTGATTCTCTTCCATCTGACGCTGCATCCGCTGCGCCTGCTTCATCATCTGATTCATATTTCCAGGAATGCCGCCTCCTGGGAATCCTCCTCGCTTTGCCATAAACGTTAATCCTCCTCTATCGAGATATCCATATGGATCTTTTCTCTTAATTCTTCATCGCTTACATATATGGTATTAAAATGCTCACCACTTTCCCTTTGACGGGTTTTAAAATAAATGGATTTTCCATATTTTTCTGCCACAAACCGTTCCAGGCTTCCGATCACACTGGGACGGTTGCCGATGGCATAATTGATCGGGTCAGAAAATACAATGCACAGGCAGCTGTCGCCGCTGGGCTCCACCACCGTATCCCGAAAGCTGGGACGGATGGACATGCCCATCTGCCGCACGATATTTCCCCACTCATTGCGGATCAGATTCAGGTCCGCAAGCTGAGCCGGAGGAATCGCCACTTCCCGGGGCTGGAAGGAAGCTGCATTCTGTGCATCCGCCATACTGCCGGCTCCGGCACCAGACTGTCCCATGGTTCCAGAACCGGCATCCCCTGGCACTGCTCCCATTCCAGGATAGCTGGTACTGCCTGCTGCAGCTTTCGGATATCCGCCGGACACAGACATATTTCCTGCGCCTGCCCCGGCAGCTGGATAACCAGAGGCCGGAATTCCTTCCTCCAGCCGTGCTTCCAGACTGGCAACCCGCTCTAATAAAGAATCTATATTAACTTCCATCTCTGGTTTTGTCAACTTTATCAGCGCAATTTCAATCAAAATACGCTTCTGGCTGGCATAACGCAGCTGATTGGACAGCTCTGACAGGATGCGGATATCCCGAATCAGGGTGTCTCCGTCTGTCAGCGTTCCGTCCTCTTTTAATTGTCTTAAATTGTCCTCCGACATGTCTACCAGGCCTTCTGCATCCTCGGCTGTCTGAATCAGCAAAAGATTTCTCAGATACCAGATAAAATCATTTACAAACTGGCTCAGCTCTCTGCCCTGGATTACCATTTCCTCCAGGCACAGGATACAGTCTCTGGTCCGCCGCTCCACGATCGCCCGGAACATCCTGGAAAATATGGTCTGATCCACAGCTCCCAGGATGTCCAGTACATAATCATAGGTCAGCTTTTCTCCAAAATGAAAGGCAATACACTGATCCAGCAGACTCAGCGCATCACGAAATGCTCCATCCGCTGCCTTGGCCAGATACTGGATCGCCTTCTCCTCAATGTCAATCTGCTCTGCCTGTGTCACCTCACGAAGCCGGTCTGCAATGGTTTCTGCAGGGATCCGTTTGAAATCATACCGCTGGCATCTGGAGAGGATGGTCACTGGGATCTTATGCACCTCCGTGGTGGCCAGAATAAAGATCACATAGGACGGCGGCTCCTCTAACGTCTTTAAGAGGGCATTGAAGGCTCCTATGGAAAGCATATGAACCTCATCAATGATATAGACCCGATACCTGCCGTCTGTAGGCGGGTACTGCACCTGTTCCCGGATATCCCGGATATTTTCCACGCCGTTATTGGATGCAGCATCGATCTCCACCACATTCATGGAGGAGCCCTCCGCGATGGCCCGGCAGACCGGACAGGTATTGCATGGACTTCCGTCCACAGGATGCTCACAGTTTACCGACCGGGCAAAGATCTTGGCAACACTGGTCTTGCCGGTTCCTCTGGTGCCGCAGAACAGATATGCATGGCCGATTCTTCCCGATATGATCTGGTTTTTCAAGGTCTGTACAATGTGGTCCTGGCCCTTTACATCGCCAAAGGATGCCGGCCGCCATTTGCGGTACAATGCAGTATATGACATCGTCTATCAACCTCTGATATTTTCTATGATTATTCGTCGCCGAAGCTGATTCCCACAGACTTTGCCTGACGGATAATGGCGCTGTCCGGATCTACATATTTCAGCTTTCCGGCAATCTCCTCCAGCGGGATCTTATCGATCTCGCCATTCTTTACGCATACCATGTAGCCATATTCCTGATTCTTGATCAGCTCTGCTGCTGCTGCGCCAAGCTGTGTGGAAAGAACCCGGTCATATGGACACGGCTCGCCGCCTCTCTGAGTGTGGCCGGGAACGGTAACACGTACCTCCTGTCCGGTCAGCTCCTGAAGCTTTGCACCGATCTCATAGGCAGCAGATGGATAGATCGGACTGTTTTCTTTCTTCTTCTTCAGCTCCTTCTTGCTCAGGCTTGCATCCTCCTTAGAGATTGCACCCTCAGCTACTGCCAGGATCGAAAAACGCTTTCCAGCCTTGGCACGCTTATTGATGGCATCGCTGACTACACGGATATCATATGGGATCTCAGGAAGCAGGATAATGTCTGCACCGCCGGCGATTCCTGCATACAGGGTAACCCAGCCTACCTTATGGCCCATAACCTCCACGATAAAAATACGGCCATGAGAAGAAGCTGTGGTATGGATGCAGTCAATTGCCTGCGTTGCAATATTAACTGCACTGTGGAAGCCAAAGGTCATCTCCGTGCCCCATAAGTCATTGTCGATGGTCTTAGGAAGAGAAACAACGTTTAAGCCCTCCTCCCGCAGCAGGTTTGCTGTCTTCTGGCTGCCGTTGCCCCCAAGGACTACCAGGCACTCCAGCTTCAGCTTCCGGTAGGTGTGCTTCATGGATTCCACTTTGTCTAAACCATTCTCATCCGGAACACGCATCAGCTTAAACGGCTGCCTGGAGGTGCCTAAGATGGTTCCTCCCTTGGTCAGGATCCCGGAGAAATCTGATGATTTCATAATCTGGTAATCTGCATACATCAAACCTTTATATCCATCCTCAAAGCCGATGATCTCCACATCATCATACATATTATACAATGCTTTTGCCACGCCGCGCATGGTTGCATTCAGGCACTGGCAGTCGCCGCCGCTGGTCAACATTCCAATTCTTCTCATGAAACACGCCTTCCTTTCTGATTCTGTACCCTGATCGTATCCGTTCCGATACCTATGCTGTTATTAGTTTATCCCGCTTTTCGGCGAAAATCCGCCGAAAGGATATACGATACCCATTTTGTAATTATACCGCAAAGGCATGGAGGGGGCAAGCAAAAAAATAGGAATGGTATCGCTACCATTCCTTAATTTTATCCACGCGTCCTGCTTTGAACCGCAGACACAGACGTTACTCCGGCAGTTAACTCGGCTCAGGCTGCCTCGTGTCACACAAGAGGTTTTGCTTAGTGCTGCTGCATTCCTGCCCTGACACGGTTCACAAATTCCTGTTGCACAAGACCCAAACGTCAACGCCACTTACCGAAGGCAGCTCTACCTCGAACGGCCCGGGGCAGGACATCACCCTTGCTAGAGCGGGTTGCAAGTACAGGGCACCGCTATCTCCCCGGCTGCGTGGAAGCTTTATGACTTTTTTAGGGCTAACGTGAAGTCGTTAGCCTGTTAAGTATACCCTGCATCAACTGATTTGTCAAGGGCCTCCCTCGCCTTTTTCTCCTTCTCCTGCTGCCGCAGCGCCTTAAAAAAGGCTTTCATCATCAAGGAACATTCCTCTCCAAGCACCCCCGTCTCCACCTGGCAGCGGTGATTAAATCCCTCCTGATGAAGCAGGTCCAGCACAGATCCGGCACAGCCAGCCTTGGGATTCATACACCCGATCACTACCTCTGGAATCCGTGCCTGGACGATGGCTCCGGCACACATAGGGCATGGCTCCAGAGTAATATAGATCCGGCAGCCCTCCAGCCGCCAGTCTCCCAGCTTCCGGCATGCCTTTTTGATGGCAAGAATCTCTGCGTGAGCCAACGTGGTGTGATCGATCATCCGCCGGTTATATCCCCTGCCGATGATCTTCCCTTCATATACGATCACACAGCCAATGGGAACCTCTCCCAAAGCTTCTGCTTTCCTTGCCTGGCGGATGGCTTCCTTCATATATTTCTCATCTTCTGTCAAAAGTCCGGCCCGTATCTTTGTCATGCTGCTTCTGCTCCTCCATACATCTCTACCATAGTATATATGAAAAACCATATCTAAAGCAACTGATTTTTCGGCAAAGCTGCTGTCCCGGCCGCGGACGCCGCCCTCAAAGTTTTATCCGTCTCTGAAGCGTTGACACGTTCTGTCAAAGCCCCATCCTCCAGCCGGATATCCGTATACCAGTATCCGAACCTTCCATTTTGTGTCGTCTGCTTTTTTGATAAAACAAAATGAGGAAAGCCAAACATGGATGCCATGTACTTTTCATTGCTGTAATAATGACCTGGTACTCCCAGCAGATAGCGGGGCATACCCTTAGGATTTTCCAATCGGGCCAGGATCAGATAGCGGTAATTATAGTATCCATGCAGCAGAAAGCTGTTATTTCCATAAATCCAGATTTCTCTTGGAAGAAGTCCGATATCCTGCGGCTTGATAACCAGCACCTGACATCCATGTTCACTGTCAAATGCCTGGATCTTGGGATAGGTTTTCGACAAAAAATCCCATATTGGAACCTGTTTCTCCTCTGCATCTTCTGCGTCCAGCTTTGCCAGTGCTTCCGGATCACCAATAATCAAAGGCTCCTCCCGGTACTGATGGATCATAGGCTGCGCATCTTCCTTCTGGAGCTCTGAAGATTTCCGTTCTGGGATTTCAGGCTCTGCAGTGTTGGATGCCGACGCTGTTTGCTCTGAGATTTGGGGTTCTGGCGTTTTTGGCTTTGATTTTTTTAATGGAATATCTGGATGTTCCGTTTCCAATTCCAGCACACCCATCTCAAAATTAGGCAGGGCAGTATCATGTTCCATGCCCTGCTTTGCTTCTGCTCTCTGCATAGTCTCTGCTTCCCATACATCTCCTGAGTCCTGCGGCATTTCTGCCTGTTGAATGTATTCTAAATTTTTCGGCATTTCTGCCTGTTGAATGCATTCTGAATTTTTCGGCATTTCTGCCTTTTGAACCCCTTCTGTCCCTTGATGTTCCGAGGCCTCACCCAGCTTTGGCACCACCGGAGAAAGCTTGCCAGATTCCACCTCATGCTCAAAGGCATTTTCTGATGTAACTGGCTCCAGCATAAGCTGCGCAGTCTGTGCAATGGCATCCTCCCAGATGGTAGTATACACCCTCCAGTTCTCTCCCCTGCCATGAATCGTCAGTCCATAGCACTCGTCCATGGTTTCTCCAGAATCCTGTACATCCGCCACCTGTACCACCGCACGGAATTCTCCGCATCCGCTCCTCAGGAAGATATTTCCCAGAAAGATTTCCTGTCGCCCTGTCAGCAGATACACTCCCATATCTCCGCTTCCCATGTACAGCTTTTTCACATTTACATTCAGCCTGCACATACCGTTTCTGGCTTCTAATTTTACAAATCCTACATTCTTGCCCTTTACATTGCCTTCATATTCATAAATGTAGGAAATTAATCTTCGAAATTCTGCCATAGTAACCTCCTGTTCCGCTGTTGGAAGGCAGCTTTTCCTTTCCATTTACAGACGATTTTTCACACAAGTTTCCACAAATAAAAGCATGAAAGACTTCCTTTTTATTTTATGCAAATAGGTATTGAAATTATGCTCCGAAAATGTTATCCTGTATTTATGGGAGTAATAAAAATTTTTTTCATTTTTAAGGAGGGTGTTTCATTATGAGAATTTACAAGGCAAAAGATTACAACGAGATGAGCCGCAAAGCAGCAAACGTGATCTCTGCACAGGTCATTATCAAACCAGACTGTGTTCTGGGCCTGGCAACCGGCTCCAGCCCCATCGGCACCTATCAGCAGTTAGTTGAATGGTACAAGAAGGGTGATCTGGATTTTTCTCAGGTACGGACTGCAAACTTAGACGAATACAAGGGACTGACAAGAGACAACGACCAGAGCTACTACTACTTTATGTATGAGAATCTGTTTAAGCATGTAAATATTGATATGGCAAACACCAACATTCCGGACGGAACCAATCCGGATTCTGCTGCTGAGAGCGCACGGTATGACAAGGTGGTTGCTGATTTAGGCGGCGTAGACTTACAGTTATTAGGAATCGGACGCAACGGACATATCGGCTTCAATGAGCCGGACGATGCATTCGCAAAGGGAACCCACTGCGTAGACTTACAGCCAAGCACCATCGAGGCAAATAAGCGCTTCTTCGCTTCTGCTGATGATGTGCCGAAGCAGGCTTACACCATGGGAATCGGAACCATTATGAGCGCAAAGAAGATCCTGTTAGTTGTCAGCGGTGCAGACAAGGCTCAGGCTCTCTACGATTCTCTCCGCGGACCGATCACTCCTCATGTGCCAGGTTCTATCTTACAGCTGCACAAGGATGTGGTAGTTGTGGCTGATGAGGCTGCGTTGTCTTTATTTACTGATCTGTAATTTAAGCTGATAACACAGTAAGCCGTTTCAATATCCACTAGAATCAGAAAACCGCCGAAGGCTAAGCAATTATGCTGCAGCTTTCAGCGGTTTTTCTTATTATCTTATTATCTTATTTTTCCATATCACAAAAATAATTCGCCAGCGCCGCAAACTGCTCCAGCCCCAGCGCCTCTCCCCGCACAGAGGGCGATACCCCCAGACTGTCTATGGCTGCCGCGATCTGCTCCTTGGTATATGGAACCTCCGGTGAATTATTTAAGCCATTCTGCAGGGTCTTCCTCCTCTGATTAAAGGAAGCCCGGATCAGCCGGAACATCAGCTTTTCATCCTTCACCTCAACCGGCGGCTTCTCATGGCGGGTCAGGCGGATCACTGCAGAGCCTACGTTAGGCCGCGGGATAAAGCAGTTAGGCGGCACATTTGCCACAATATACGGCTGGGCATAATACTGGACTGCCAGAGATAACGCTCCATAATCCTTAGATCCGGGGCCTACCTGCATCCGGTCTGCTACCTCCTTCTGCACCATAACTGTAATATTATCGATGGGCACATGGCTTTCAAACAGCCCCATAATGATCGGCGTTGTAATATAGTATGGGAGATTGGCAACCACCTTGATCGGCCGTCCGCCGTTATGCTCCTTGGCCAGCTGATTGATATCCACCTTTAAGATATCCTGATTGATCACCAGCACATTTTCATAATCCGCCAGTGTTTCCTTCAGAATCGGTATCAGATTTGAATCGATCTCCACTGCGATCACCTGTCTGGACGCCTCCGCCAGGTACTGAGTCATGGTGCCGATTCCAGGCCCAATCTCCAGTACCAGGTCGTCTTTGGTCACCCCGGCAGCCCGGATGATCTTCTCCAGCACATGAGTGTCGATCAGGAAATTCTGCCCGAATTTTTTTTGAAATGCAAACTGATACTTCTGAATAATCTCTATGGTATTCTTCGGATTTCCAAGATCCGCCATATCTCATCCTCTAATCTTTCTTCACAATCTGATATGCTGCCCGATCTCCGGAACATAGCTATCTGTGATAATGTTTCATGCAGATGATTTCTGCATCTTGGTCTCTCTTTTTGATTCTCTACAGCCGGTACAGCCGCTTTGCATTCTCCCAGGTAACTTCCATCACCTGCTGCGGGGTGATCCCCTTTAATGCAGCGATCCCTTCCACCACATAAGGCAGATTCAGAGAAGAATTCCGCTTTCCCCGGTTGGGTACCGGAGCCAGATACGGGCAGTCTGTTTCCAGGACCAGCTGCTCCAGCGGTGCATACTCCACCACTTCCTTCAGCTTCTTCCCGTTTTGGAAGGTCACAACACCGCCGATTCCCAGAAAGAATCCCATGTCCAGATATTCTCTGGCCATCTCCTTCCCATAGGAAAAGCAATGGATCACACCGCCGATCTCCTGGCTGTGCTCCGCCTTCATAATATCCAGCGTATCCTTCGCCGCATCCCGGCTGTGGATGATCACCGGAAGTTTTACCTTTCTGGCCAGTGCAAGCTGCCGCACAAACCACTTTTTCTGGATCTCATGGTCCGGATCCTCCCAGTAATAATCCAGCCCGATCTCTCCCACTGCCACAACCTTGTCCCTGTTTGTCAGACCTTCCAGCCACTGAATATCCTCTTCGGTTAAATCCCCGCTGTCACTAGGGTGCACTCCTACAGCGCCGTAGATAAAGGGATAGTTCTCTGTCAGCTTCAATGTCCGCCCAGTACTCTCCAGACTGGCGCCCACATTCACCACGGCACCGATCCCAGCCTCCTGCAAAGCATTTAATACGGCTTCTCTGTCCTTATCAAATGCCTCATCATCATAATGAGCATGTGTATCAAATATCATAACTGAACGCTACTCCTCATTCTCTGCAAACAAAACTTATATGTAACTGTTCAGTACCTTCACAGTTACAAGCAAAAATTCATAAGAATTACCCGAATACCCCACAGCACCAGCAGATGGGCCGGATAAAACACATAGAAAAAGTATTTCCCCGGCCACCGCCCCCTCTCTCCATTGTAGCATGCAAGGGGCACAAAGGCCAGCGCCGAAAAGCACCAGGTCTCAGCCGATTCCAGTGCGGCAGCAGCAGCGCCGACCGGGATCTGCAGTCCAGTCCCGCGGAACCAGTAGAGCAGCACTACCATCATCACGCCGATTCCGCCATAGTCTGACCGGAGCAGATATGCCGCGCCGCACCCGGCAGCAATCCATAAAAGCTGGGCCCACAGCTTTCTGCTAAACCGCTGTACACCACACAGCGTCACATATGCGATCAGCAAGGTAACCAGAATATTCTGGTAATCCGGGTGCAGCCACGTTCCAAACATTGCCAGGTCAAATGGGATCTCCGACAGCAGCGCAAAGATCAAAAGCCGCAGCCCGTAATCTCTCCGATGACGGGTCTGACAGAAGCCTTCCGCCAGGAAAAAAGCAAAAATCGGGAAGGCCAGCCTTCCGGCATACCGCAGCACCCGGTCGATATACCACCAGGTCTGCCCGGCATCTGTTGCCAGAATCTGCTGCATCATCTGCGGATCTGAGCTTTTTAAGATCCCCATCTCAATGACTGCCACGCCGATATGATCCAGCAGCATGGAAATCACTCCAATCAGCTTTAACAGGCTTCCGCTGAAGCCAGGCCGCCCTCTGCGCCGTTTCCCAAAGGACGGTCCCTTCCTTCCATAATGTTTTGAAGAATAGCTTTGAATCGGAACGGTATTCATCAGCAGATCTCCGCTCCGGCAGGCATATCCTTTTCCGGCTTCATCAATGCCAGATTGCCCTCTGCATCCTCAGCGCACAGAAGCATACCTTCTGACATTACTCCAGCCAGCTTTGCCGGCTTTAAGTTGGTCACTACCATAACCTTCTTGCCTACCATCTCCTCCGGAGTGTAATGTGCCTTGATGCCGCTGACGATCTGCCGCACCTGACTTCCCACCTTAACCTGTGAGCAGAGAAGCTTCTTGGACTTTTTTACTGCCTCACATGCAATAATCTCTCCTACCTGGAACTGCAGCTTTGCAAAATCCTCATAGGTGATCTCCGGCTTCGCCTCGATATCAATCACAGCTTCCTCCTTCTTATCCTCAGCATCGGAAGCTGTGCCTTCTGCTCCGCCTGCGCCAGCCTCGCCGTTTGCCGCAGCCTCTGCGGCGGCAGCTGCCTGCTGTGCCTTCTGGATCTCCTCTGCCTTTGCCAGCACTTCCTTTAAATCCAGACGGGCAAAGAGGATCTCCGGCTTTTCTGTCACCTTATTTCCAGACGGATACTGTCCGAAGCCCTTCTCCTTGATCTCATCCAGCGTTCTCTTCGCGGTATGGAGCTGATCTAAAATACGCGCGGAAGTAGTGGGCATAAAGGATTCCAGCATGGAAGCGCCGATGGTGATGGCCTCTGCCAGATTATAAAGCACGGTGGCCAGACGGTCCTTCTTCGCCTCATCCTTTGCCAGAGCCCACGGCATGGTCTCATCAATATATTTATTGCTTCTGCGGAAGATCTCGAAGATGGCAGTAATGGCATCTGCCACCCGGAGCTGGTCCATCTTATCCTCAGCCTTAGCGACAGCAGCCAGAACCGTATTCTTCAGATCCTGATCAATGGCAGCCTCTGTCTCATCGGCTGTTCCCTTATTCTCCACAACGCCGCCGAAATACTTGTTGCTCATGGATATGGTACGATTTACCAGATTTCCTAAAATATTGGCCAGATCGGAGTTCATACGCTCCACCATCAGTTCCCAGGAGATCACGCCGTCATTGTCAAATGGCATCTCATGCAGCACAA
Organism: Lachnospiraceae bacterium; assembly: GCA_030524635.1. Classification (GTDB taxonomy): domain Bacteria; phylum Bacillota; class Clostridia; order Lachnospirales; family Lachnospiraceae; genus Caccovicinus. The sequence goes on along the minus strand of JAUNGG010000007.1, from coordinate 73,493 downwards.
AATAGCGGACTGCATCCACGCCGAATACATCGGCCAGGTCATCGGCATACAGCACATTGCCCTTGGACTTGCTCATCTTGCCGTCACCCTGCAGCAGCCACGGATGACCGAATACCTGCTTCGGAAGCGGCAGATCCAGAGCCATCAGGAAGATCGGCCAGTAAATGGTATGGAAGCGGATAATATCTTTTCCGATCAGATGCAGATCAGCCGGCCAGTATTTTTCAAACAGCTCACCGTGGTTTCCGTCACAGTCATAGCCCAGTCCGGTGATGTAGTTGGTCAGCGCATCCAGCCATACATAGGTCACATGCTTCGGATCAAAGTCAACGGGAACGCCCCAGGTAAAGGAGGTACGGGACACGCACAGATCCTGAAGACCTGGAAGCAGGAAGTTATTCATCATCTCATTTTTTCTGGAAACCGGCTGGATAAACTCAGGATGAGCATTAATATGCTCAATCAATCTGGGGGCATACTTGCTCATCTTAAAGAAGTAAGCCTCCTCCTTGGCCGGCTGCACCGGGCGTCCGCAGTCCGGGCATTTACCGTCCACCAACTGGGACTCGGTAAAGAAGGACTCACAAGGCGTACAGTACAGTCCCTCGTAATATCCTTTGTAAATGTCGCCCTTGTCGTAAAGCTTCTTAAAGATCTTCTGTACCTGAGCCTCATGGTCCGCATCGGTGGTGCGGATAAACTTGTCATAAGAGGTGTTCATCAGGTCCCAGATCACCTTGATCTGTCCAGCCACATCGTCCACAAACTGCTTCGGCGTCACACCGGCCGCCTGAGCCTTCAGCTCGATCTTCTGGCCGTGCTCATCCGTTCCGGTCTGGAAGCGGACATCGTAGCCCTGCTCTCTCTTAAAGCGGGCAATGCTGTCTGCCAGCACGATCTCATAGGTATTTCCAATATGAGGCTTGCCTGATGTATAGGCAATGGCTGTAGTAATGTAATAAGGTTTTTTACAATTTTGACACATGGTAGTTTCCTTCCTTTCCTTGTAAGAAGTTTCGCAGCATTCTCCATAAAGAATAAAAGCCAAACATGAAGAGTACATAAAAAAAACTCATCTTTAATTGCTTAAAGACGAGATCATCCCGTGGTACCACTTTAATTCGCGCTGCCTCGGGGCAGACGCCTTATCAGGCTGCGTGAATCCTATGGTCTCGCATTCTCCTACGATCTGCTTAACACACTGTATTCTGACAGCCCTTCACGATAACGGGTGAACCCGTCAGGACCTAACGTTTCGGCAGCTGCCCAAACCAGCAGTTTCTCCGCCGCCTTCCCCTCGGCCCCAAAGCTCCAAGACCATGTTCACCAGAATCCGTCATCATCCCGTTTCAGCTTCTGGGACTCTCTGTAGATACATCCGCCGGTTACTCTTCTCTTCTTCGCAGTTTTCAAATATTGATTTCTGTCTTTAAGTGTAACGATTTCTCCTTTGTTTGTCAAGGGCGGAATGATGTCAAAGGCGGTCCTGGCCGATCCGAGATAACCGATGTAACAAAAAAGGGATCTGAACTGCATCAATCCCGCAACACTTAAAAAAACAATTTTTAAAACTTCGGATATCTTGTAATCTTGACGAATATACTTTATAATGTCATTAATTTGCGCTGTTTTCCAAACGACTGTTTTTCCCGTATTCATCAAAAAGTACTTTGCTATCGATGGAGGAATTACTATCATGAAACAAAACACCAAAGCTTCCCGCCGGATGCTGCTTTCTGTTCCGGCTTCGATCCTGGCTGTCTCTCTGGGGCTTGGCGGATGCCGGTCCCAAAATATAGAAATTCCATCTGACCGCCAGCACCTGACAGGTTCCGAAGCTGCCGGAAAGCCGCAGACGAAGACGGCTTCCCCCTCTGAACCAGAAAATGAGGCACAGCAGGACCATCTGAATCCTCTGGCCAACCAGGAATTTGACCAGATGACCGATGAACTGTACACCAGCCTGGTATCCTTCGATTACCTGACGCAGCGGCAGTTTTACCAGGATCCGGCAGCAGCCGGCACATCCGGCAGCGGTACCGTCAGCCTGACCATATGTGACCCGGCGCTTCCGGATCTGTCCGAAACGGCCTGGGAACAGCAGCTGGAGATGAAAAAATCTCTGAAATTTCAGCTGGGGACCATTAACCAAAGCCAGCTGAACAGCGAACGCCAGAAGCTTTACGATATCCTCACCTTCTACGCAGACAATGAGCTAAAGAAGGATGGCCTGTCTGCCTTTCGGCTCCTTTCTGCCCTGTCACCGGAGCAAGGGCTGATGGTGCAGATTCCAAAGAAACTGAATTCCTTTTCTCTGAACAGCCGCCAGGATGTGGAGGATTACCTGACCCTTTTGTCTGATCTGCCCCGCCTGTTTAAGGATCTGTCTGACCTTTGCCAGGAGGGAGCCGATCAAGGACTTCATTTTACGGAGCAGTGGCTGAAGGATGCTGCTTCCGCCTGTGCTCCCTACTGTCTGACCCCGGAGCACAACAGCCTGGTGGCCTCCTTTCCTGACCGTCTCTCCCAGATACCGGATCTGACGGAGGAAGAGCGTGCTGCCTATATCAGCCGGAATCAGGAGGCAGTCTCCCAGTATGTGATCCCGGCCTACCAGAAGCTGAACCAGGAGATCCGCCAGCTTCCCATCCAAAGTCTAGAGTATGAGGGATTGTGCGGACAAAAGGACGGCCGGGAATATTACCGTTATCTGGTCAGCCGGAATTCCGGGACCTCCTGCCAGGATATCCGTCAGCTGAAAAATGCCATTGAAGACCAGCTGAAGCAGAACACACAGGCCTTAAATGAGCTTCTTAAGAAAGCGCCGGAGGACAGCCTGAGTCTTCATGCTGCTGCGGCATTTTCTGACGATCCTGACGAGACCCTTTCCTTTCTGCAGAAGGAGACGGACAAGCATTTTCCGGCCTTTCCTTCTGGTGAAACTGCGGAGGCTGTAACCTTATCCATATCCGTGGTTCCGGTGGAATCAGAGGATCTGTGGGAGATTCCTTCTGCAGAGCTGATTCCTTTTGATGCCAAGACATCCGGCCGGCGCCTGTTTCTGAATCAGAACACGACAGCCAACCAGGGACATCTCTATGCCGCATTGTCTCAGGCCGGCTTTCCCGGGCGGGCCTACCGCCAGTATTATGCTATGCAGCAGAGCAGTACCCCCCTTCTGACCGTGCTCTCCTTCCCTGGCTGGGAACAGGGCTGGGATCTGTATGGGAGAATCTATGCCATTTCCTTTGACAATGGGCTGACACCAGAAGCCAGACAGATGGCCCGGCTTTCCCTCTCCTCCTCCAAAGCCATCCGCGCCCTGATCGATATTCAGGTCAATTATTACGGCTGGGGACTTGAGGAGGTCCAGGCGTATCTTACAGAGCAGTATCATACCCATGAGGAAGGAATCGCTGAGGCCATATACCGCAAGTCCCTGTATGCCCCGGCGGACAGCGTGATTGAATATGCCGGTTATCTGGAGCTGCGGCAAATCAAAGCCCAGGCCCAGGCAGAGCTTGGAGATTTTTTTGATGAAACAGCCTTCCACCGCTTTCTTTTGGAAGAAGGCGCTGCGCCCTTTGGCCTGATCCGAAAATCCCTGAAGGGCTGGATCCTGGAACAGAATTTAAGCAAAATCGGAAATTAATTCCATAAATTTCCTGTTTGTATTTTTTTGAAAAGATACGAACAATCCCCTTGCTTATTTTCAAACATTGAGTATAATACTATATGTAGCGTAAAATTGCAGAAAGAAACACAAGATATGTAATATAATGGAGGAATCTGGATGAATATAATCAAGAGAAGCGGCCAGGAGGTAATCTTTAATGCCGTTAAGATAGAAGATGCTGTAACGAAGGCAAATGGCTCTGTTCAGGAGCATGACAGACTGTCCAAGGAACAGATCCAGGAGGTAGTGGAGCGGGTAACAGACCAGTGTGTCAGCATGAAGCGCAGTCCTAACGTAGAAGAAATTCAGGATATGGTGGAAGAAGAGATCATGAGGCAGCAGGCTTACAAGGTTGCCACCAACTACATCACCTATCGCTATAAGAGAGAATTAGTCCGCAAATCCAATTCCACGGATAAGCAGATCCTCTCCCTTCTGGAATGCAACAATGAGGAAGTTCTCCAGGAAAATTCCAACAAGAACCCGGTTGTCAACAGCGTTCAGCGTGACTACATGGCCGGCGAGGTGAGCAAGGACATCACCAAGCGTTTCCTGCTTCCTCAGGATATTGTGGAGGCCCATGAGAAGGGCATCATCCACTTCCATGATGCAGATTATTTTGCCCAGCACATGCACAACTGCTGTCTGGTAAACTTAGAGGATATGCTGCAGAACGGCACCATCATCAGTGAGACCATGATCGAGAAGCCTCACAGCTTCTCCACCGCCTGCAACATCGCCACCCAGGCCATTGCTCAGATCGCCAGCTCCCAGTACGGCGGACAGAGCATCACCCTGTCCCACATCGCACCGTTCGTGCAGGTAAGCCGTGAGAAATTCCGCCGTGAGGTCCGTCAGGAGCTGGAGGCCCAGCACATTGATGCAGATGAGAAGATGGTTGCTGAGATGGCTGAGATGCGGGTAAAGCGTGAGATCAAGCAGGGCGTTCAGATGATCCAGTATCAGGTCATCACCCTGATGACTACCAACGGCCAGGCGCCTTTTGTTACCGTATTTATGTACTTAAATGAGGTTCCGGAGGGACAGACCCGTGATGATCTGGCACTGATCATTGAGGAGATGCTCCGCCAGCGGATCCAGGGTGTTAAGAATGAGCAGGGCGTATTTATCACTCCTGCATTCCCCAAGCTGATCTATGTGCTGGAGGAGGATAACATTACAGAAGGTTCCAAATACTGGGACCTGACCCGTCTGGCTGCCCAGTGTACCGCAAAGCGGCTGGTTCCGGATTACATCTCAGAGAAGATCATGAAGAAGTTAAAGGATGGAAACTGCTATCCATGTATGGGCTGCCGTTCCTTCCTGACTGTATATAAAGACGACCAGGATCAGTATAAATTCTACGGAAGATTTAATCAGGGCGTAGTTACCATTAACCTGGTAGATGTGGCCTGCTCCTCCGGAAAGGATATGGATAAATTCTGGCAGCTTATGGATGAGCGCCTGGAGCTTTGCCGTCGTGCTCTGATGTGCCGCCACAACCGGTTAAAGGGCACCCCTTCTGATGTTGCCCCGATCCTGTGGCAAAACGGCGCCCTGGCCCGGTTAAAGAAGGGTGAGACCATTGACAAGCTGCTGTACGGCAACTATTCCACCATCTCCTTAGGATATGCCGGACTGTGCGAATGCGTCCGCTACATGACCGGAAAGTCCCACACCGATCCGGATGGAACTCCGTTTGCTCTGAAGGTTATGAACTACTTAAATGACTCCTGCCGCAAATGGGCTGCCGAGACCAACATCTCCTTCAGCCTTTACGGAACTCCATTGGAGTCCACCACCTATAAGTTTGCAAAATGTCTCCAGGACCGCTTCGGATTGATTCCTGGCGTAACGGATAAAAACTATATCACCAACAGCTACCACGTTCACGTAACGGAGGAGATCAACGCCTTCGACAAGCTGACCTTCGAGGCCCAGTTCCAGGAGCTGTCCCCAGGCGGCGCCATCAGCTACGTGGAGGTGCCCAACATGCAGAATAATATCGAGGCTGTGCTGGCTGTGATGCAGCACATCTACGACCACATCATGTATGCAGAGCTGAATACCAAGAGTGACTACTGCCAGTGCTGCGGCTACGATGGTGAAATCCAGATTATTGAGGATGAACATCACAAGCTGATCTGGAAGTGCCCGAAATGCGGCAACACCGACCAGGATAAGATGAATGTGGCAAGACGTACCTGCGGATACATCGGAACTCAGTTCTGGAACCAGGGCCGTACCCAGGAGATCAAGGAACGGGTTATGCATCTGTAATCAGGAACAAATAGGAAAGCAGGCCAAAAAATATTGGAGTACTGTGTGAAATGAAATATGCAAATATAAAATATTATGACATTGCAAACGGTCTTGGTGTCCGCACCAGCCTGTTTGTGTCCGGCTGTACCCACCGGTGTAAGGGCTGCTTTAATGAGGAAGCCTGGGATTTTAATTATGGTGAGGATTTTACAGAAGAGGTCATGGAAACGATCCTGGACTCCTGTAAGCCTGGATATATTGCAGGGCTGTCCCTGTTAGGAGGAGAACCGCTGGAGCCGTCAAACCAGCGGGCGCTCCTTAAGCTGCTCCGGCAGTTTAAGGAACGGTATCCAGCTAAAAATATCTGGTGCTACTCCGGATATACCTATGAACGTGATATCCGAAATCCGGAAGGCCGCGCCCACTGCGAGGTGACAGATGAGCTGCTCTCCTATATCGATATTCTGGTAGATGGAGAGTTTGACCAGGATCTGTATGATATTTCCCTGAAATTCCGGGGAAGCCGTAATCAGAGGGTGCTGCAGATCCAAAAGGAAGGATGTCCGGAATTGTTTCCGGCCGAAATCCATTAATGGGAAGTTTTTACTTCCCATTTTTATTTTCCTTTTCTGCCAACCAAAACCGATTCTTCTTCACCTGCAAAATTCCATCTCTCTGCATTTTCCCCAGCTCATTGGACAATGCACTCCGATCCACGCCCAGATAATCTGCCAGCTGCTGGCGGTTAAATGGGATGGTAAAGGCACAGCTTCCCTGTCTGGCTGCCTGGAAGGACAGATAGGACAACAGCCGTCCCCGAATGGTCTTAGAGGACATGTGGAACATCCGCCGGGACAGATTCAGATTTTTCTGGGCAGATACCAGCAGCAGATTTTGGATCAGCCGACTGTGATGGCTGCAGGTGCCGGTACAGGTGTTTAAAAGACGCTTTGTGTTCAAAAACAGGATCTCGGATGGCTCTGCTGCAGTCACACTGACCATAAGCGGCTCGCCGGGAATGCACGCATAAGTTTCCGCAAATACAAAACCTGGTCCTACCTGGTCCAAAATGCTTTTATTTCCCCATAGATCATCATTTTCAATGTGAACACATCCGGACAGAACCATTCCCATCGAAGAAATGGTGTCGCCTGCATGGCAGATCACCTCTTTTTTCTCATAATGCTTTTTCTCCGCCCCCAGGCAGTCCATCATGGTGCTGATCTCCCCTGGTGTGATCCCACGAAACAGCAGCGTTTCTGCCAGAAAATCATAGTCCATTTTTCCTGCTCCCTTCTTTCCAGAATGATTATCTTTAACTGCAAGATTTTGTTGTTATAACAACATACAGTTCAGGATTATTTTATTATAATGAGACGGTAACGTAAAGGATTTTCTTTTTACTCTTAACAGATATATCAATATATAAGGAGGATTTCATATGATTCGTAAAATTATTCAGATTGATGAAGAGAAATGCAACGGCTGCGGTCTTTGTGCGGAGGCCTGTCAGGAGGAGGCGATTGCTATTATCGATGGAAAGGCCAGGCTGATCCGGGATGATTACTGCGACGGCTTAGGCAACTGTCTCCCTGCCTGTCCTGCCGGAGCAATCAATTTTATTGAGCGGGAAGCGGCTGCCTACGATGAAGCCGCAGTTATGGCTAATAAGCAGAAGAAGGGCGTTTCCTCTCAGCTCCGCCAGTGGCCGGTACAGATCAAGCTGGCTCCTCTTCGTGCACCATATTTCCAGAATGCCCACCTTTTAATTGCTGCAGACTGTACTGCTTACGCTTATGGAAACTTCCATCAGGATTTTATCCGTGGAAAGGTTACTCTGATTGGATGTCCAAAATTAGATTCTGTGGATTACAGTGAAAAGCTGACAGAAATCATCCGGCAAAATGAGATTAAATCCATGACCATCCTGCGGATGGAGGTTCCCTGCTGCGGCGGAATTGAACGGGCAGCGGTGACCGCCCTGAAGGAAAGCGGAAAATTGATTCCATGGCAGGTGGTGACTATTTCCATTGACGGTAGAATATTAGAAAATTAGGGATGCCTTTATTTCGGCATAGCATGAGCCTTTTCTTGGAAAATGTGAACTTTTTGTGAAATTAGCACTCGCCTCTTGACAGTGCTAATAATGTGTGTTATATTACACATAGAACAAAGGAGAGAGGATACAAAAAGAGCTGATAAATCTTCTTGTTCCCCAACATCCCCTGTTCCAGCAATCAAACACAATTTGTTTATAAGGAAAAGGAGCGATGATATATGTTAATGCCTAGCATTTTTGGAGAAAATTTACTTGATGACTTTTTTGGATACCCATTCAGAGGACACCACTACGAAGCAAATACCACAGAACTGATGAAAACCGATATTAAGGATACCGATCAGGGCTATGAAATCACCATGAACCTGCCTGGAGTTAAGAAGGAGAATGTTACCGCTGAATTAAAGGATGGCTACCTGACCATCAATGCCACATCGAATTCTGAAAATAATGAGAAGGATGACAACGGCAAATACATCCGCCGGGAACGTTTCAGCGGATCCTGCAGCAGAAGTTTTTATGTGGGCGACGCAATGACTCAGGAAGATATCAAGGCCAAATTTGAAAATGGTACCTTAAAGCTTATGGTTCCGAAAAAGGAAGCACAGCCTGCCGTGGAGAATAAGAAATATATCTCCATTGAAGGTTAATGTTTCATAACAATCTCCCCCTTCCACATAAAAGGCCGGAGCCTGCAGGATCATCTGCAGGCTCCGATTCTTTTCGTTCTAATTTTTTATTTTATTCAAATTTCCGGTAAACATCATCATAATACATGGCGCCGTCAGCCTCTGCTTCAACAGAATCGATGGTGTAAACCTCTCCGTTTTCCTGCAGGATCAATCCGCCCTCCAGCTCATAATTTTCCGTAAAGGTATTTACAATGGCTTCTACAGCCAGACGGATCTCCATGGCGTCATCGGAACTGGTAATCTGGTTTAAGTTGAGGACCGCCTTGCCATCGCTCTCCTCAAAACTTACCACTTCCGTTCCTTCCTCTAAGGAACCGTACTCGATCATCAGATCCACGATCGCCTGAGCATCCAGCTCCTCTGTCTCCAGTGCATCCATCTCCTGAACCAGCCCATTCCGGTTCTTATTCACCCGATAGATAGAAACAGCAGCCATTTCCGTCAGCTCCTCATTTCCCTGATTTCGAATTTCCGCGGTATCTGCCTTAAAGGCCTCCGTAGTAGGCGGCATAGCTGCCTGTCCGCTGGCGCTTTCCTTCTCCGGGGTTGGGGTACATGCTGCTAAAGACAGCACCATCATGGCTGATGCCAAAAACATGATGCATTTTTTCATAGTGATATAGCCTCCTTCATATCAATTGAATGTTATGGCTCAGGAGCACAATTCCATTCTAAATTTCCTTTTCGCGAAACCACTGATTTAAAACAGTCAAAGCCTTTGTCAGCGCATCCAGCTCCTCCTTTGACAATCGATCGGTTACACTCTGGATCATTTCCTGATGGAACCGTGCATGATGCTCAAAGGCTGCCCGCCCCTTATCAGAAAGGGAGATGTACACCACCCGCCGGTCAGCCTGACCGCGCTCCCGGGTCACATACCCCTTCTTTACCAGGCTGTTCATGGCAATGGTCAGCGTGCCCACGGTAACAGATAATGTTTTGGCAATGGCAGACATATTCTTCGGCTGTTCCATCCCGATGGCCTCGATCACATGCATATCATTATTCGTAAGATCCTGGAACTCCGAGGTGGCCAGCGCCTTCTCCTCGATCTCCAGAATATCCCGAAACAAATTTACCAATACCTCATTCAATGTTCCGTAACTGTCCACGCGTATTCCTTTCTCAGCTTCCGCCTCTCCTGTGCATATCGGCTGTGCTTCCGGCCCGGCATCCTGATGGAATGCTGTACCAGCCTCTCTGCTTTCTCGCCGTGCTTCGCGTACCTGCTGATTATACATGATTTTTTCAGGTTCCACAACCAGGTAATCCTTAGAAAATTCTTACGAGGTTGTGATTTTTTTGTGTTTTTTCCAGGAAAAGGATATCTGCCCATTATTTTTATGCTTCCAGCACCAGCTTCTTAAATACATCGCCCCGCTCTTCAAAATTTTTAAAGATTCCGTAACTGGCTGCTGCCGGAGACAGAACACAGCTTCGTCCCGGTCTGGTCACTTTCTTCGCCTGCTTCACCGCATCCTCCAGATGATCGGTGAGAACCAGGCGCTCCGGCTGACGAAACTTCGGAAAGCTTTGGCAGATCTCCTCATAGATCCTCTTTCCGGTAGCCTCCATCAAAATAATATGAGGAATGGGACTGACAGAAAGATATTCAATCAGCTCCTGATAATCGATTCCTCGGTCCATACCGCCGATCAGAACCGTATCTGCATCCTTTAAGGTATTCAGTGCCTGAATGGTGGTATCACAGATGGTGGAAATCGAGTCATCGTAATAGCGGATCCCATCCTGCACTCCCACATAATGCAGCCGGTGAGGAAGGGGTTCGAAGGTCTTCAGCCCCTGTGTAAACGCTTCATCGCTGACTCCTATGGATTTGCACACAGCATAGACAAAGGCAATATCATAATAGTTGTGATGCCCCAGCAGCTGGATCTCATCCGTTGGGATCTGATAGCGGTTTTCCTTCCAGAAAATCGAAATTCCGGAAAGATACACCGTATCTGCATCTGCCAGCCTTCTCTGCAGCTCTTCCTTCCTCTTCCCTTCCTGTTCCGCCTCCGTCTGTTCTCCCAGATCCTCCACAATGATCAGCCTGGATGGGCAGGTTCCCTCCTCGGGCAGGCACTGGGTACTGCAGAGCAGAAGATCATCCGGTCCTTGATTCCGGTAGATCTGCTGCTTGGCTGCCACATACTTTTCCATGGTTCCGTAATGATCCAGATGCTCCTCATGAATATTTAACAGAAGTCCAATATGAGGCGACACCGTCATATATTCCAATTGATGGCAGGACATCTCAAATACAATATCGGTATCCTCCGTCACCTGATCTGCCTGATCAAAGGCGGGAATGCCGATATTTCCGGCAATCAGCGTCTTCCTGCCTGCCGACTTTAAGATGTGGTACAGAAGGGAGGTGGTGGTGCTCTTTCCCTTCGTCCCGGTAATTCCTATGATCTGATCCCGGAATAACTGGAAAAATACCTCTGTCTGAGAAATGATCCTGCATCGGTATTCCTCAATCGGTTTCTCCAGCACGATTCCAGGACTTTTAAAGACCACATCATAATCATCCATAGTTTTCTGATAATCCGGCCCGGCGATCCAGGTAATATCCGGATCTGGCAGCCACGGATGCTTTACCATCTGATCTGCAATGGCAAGCTCCCTGTATGCTTTCGTTCGCTCCAGCATCCGGTAGGTAGACTGTCCTTCCCGCCCGAATCCCAGAAGCAGTACCTTTTTCCCTTTCACAAAAGGGTCAATCTGCGTCATGATTCTATTCCTCCGTTTTATCCGGCTTTTCTCCGTTTCGATTCCCGGTCCGACTGATGCTTCTCCTTTTTCACAGCTTCCGCAGATGCCGCCCGCCTTTTGCCGCAGACCTCCGGCGAACCCCCTGCTGCTCACCTTTCCGTCTGCGCACACCGCTGCCGCACCAGCTCCTTCCACGGCTCCGGCACCAGATTTTCCTCGTCAAAGGCTCCTGAATATGCATCACCTGCCCCGCAGTACTGCTCATAAAGACCGGTTTTCTTATAGTATTCAAATAATACCGGCAGCTTTTCTCCTTCCAGCTCCATCCGCCGGATGGTCAGCATGATCGCCGTATTGATCTCGCTGCGGCTGCCCACACACTCAAAGGGCTTTTCCTCCTGAATGCCTACAAGCTGCTCCAGAGTACCAGTCAGCGTCTCATCTTCCAGCATATTCCGGCCAAAGATATCAGCCACCTCCCCGGTCTTTAAAAACGGGGACAGGATCAGATAGACAAACAGGCATTTCGGACAATGACCGCACCAGATGTCCGTCTTGCTGCCCACATTGCAGCTTCGAAAGATCTTATGATAAGCTTTGCAGCCTGCAAAATATTTGGCAATCTGGAATTCGCTTAACGGCCGCAGCATACTGAAATAATAACTGCTGCCCGGAAGATATACGTCAGCATACTCATGGAAATCCTGTTCAAACCGGAAGCTTTTGGAATACTGATGATTCACGGTGCTGCCCTGAACCGTGCTCTCATTGGCACTTGATTCATTGGACAGAGCAATGTAGGGAAGCTGATACAGTCTTGCTGCAATCAAAGCGGAAAAGGCTACGATTGCGGAGAATGGCGTATGCCCGTTTAAGAATCCCTGTTTATTCAGTTCCAGCATATTTTTGTCCAGAGTACGCTTTGCCGAGATTACCTGCTCTGCCGGAAGTTCTGCTACCTCTGCAGTGTGGACTGTGGCACCTCTGGGGTTAATGATATATCCGAAGCGCTCTGCTCCTGCTTCCTTTAAAAGCTCCAGCGTAACCACAGAATCCTTGCCCCCGCCGATGGGAACCAGCACCCTTGTACCTGGGCCCGGTGTGGAAGCTGCCGAAGCGAATGCTGCAGCTGGCGCTGGAGATTGGGAAACCGCCTGAATTTCCATAAAGGTTTCTCCATCTGCGCCATCAATGTGATTCACATAGAAGAACTCTCCCAGACCATTGAAGTACAGATCCTTCCACCAGTCGATCTGCTTCTGATCCAGGCTGCCGGCCTGAACCAGCACCCTGGGAGAACAGGTGATTTTCCAGTAGCTGACCAGCTCCACCATGCCCAGAGAAAAGATCATCTGCTCTAACAGAACATCCTTTTCCTCTTTTTCCATATTTTTCTGATTTTCCGCCATATCCATAGACGGAGTCTGTCCTGCCTTCTCCTGGGGCTTTGGGAATCGCCAGGTGGGAGCAAACTGTGCCAGACCAGTAATTTCAAAATGATAGGTCACCGCCAACTCGGTATCGGTTTCCTGAATGTCATAGCTATGATAAATAAATTCCGGATATTTTGCCCGGAACATCTGATATTTTGCCGTATGATTTTCCATGGTCTTTGTCATTTTTTATCCTCTCATCCCGGCTTCTGAGGTGAACTTGATCCAAACAGAAGCCTGTCACGTAATTGTGAGGGTACTGAACCGTTACCCTGTCACAATCAATTAGATTATATCCGACAAGCTATGGTTTTGCAAGTGATTACATTCCTCCTAACCATATACTGGCTGCAATCCCGGCTATGGTAGTCAGAAAAGCGCCTGGCAAGGCATATCGAGTCTTTCGAATTCCTACACTTCCAAAGTAAATGCTGAGACAGTAAAAAACCGTTTCTGTACTGCTGAGAAGAAGGGAGGCCATGATTCCCAGGGGACTGTCCGGTCCCTGTTCTTTGAAAAGATCCAGCAGCAGACCGGTAGCAGCAGAATTAGACACCAGGCGGAGCAGCGAGATGGGAACCAGCTCTGAGGGGATATGCAGGATGGATGCCGGCCCTTTTAAGCATTCACTTAAAAAATCTAGAAATCCGGATGCACGCAGCACTCCCACCGAAACCAGAAGGCCGGCCAGAGTGGGAAAGATTTCTGCAGTGGTTTTCATTCCCGCTCTTGCTCCCAATAAAAAATCATCGAACACCGGCCTTTTTGCCATCAGGCCGAAGCCTACGATGTAAAAGATGGCAAAAGGCATCAGTGCCGATGATAACCAGATCAAAAAAGATATCCACATAGGCCTTGATTCCCTGTCAGGTTTTCCACATTATATGAAAAAGGAATGGTGGATATTCTGACTTTTATTTCTGATTTTTAGATCTGCACGCTTCTCACTGCATCCTTCATGCTCTTCACATATTCCTTCACATAAGGCACGCAGTCCTCACCATACCTGGCGCACAGCTTCACGATAGCAGAACCTACAATGGCTCCATCCGAAAGAGATGCCATCTTCGCTGCCTGCTCCGGTGTGGAAATTCCAAATCCCACAGCACATGGAATATCCTTCACTTCCTTCACCAGCTTCACCATCGCCCCGATATCTGTGGTGATCTCACTTCTCACTCCGGTTACACCCAGGGAGGATACGCAGTACACAAAGCCTTCCGCCTCCTTTGCAATCATCCGGATCCGGTCCTTGGAGGTGGGAGCGATCAGGGAGATCAGATCCAAGTCATATTTTCTGCAGATCTCCTGAAATTCTCCTTTCTCCTCATATGGGATATCCGGCAGGATCACGCCGTCCATCCCCAGCGCTGCTGTCTGGGAAAGGAACCGCTCCGAGCCATAGGAAAAGATCACATTGGCATAAGTCATAAATACCATGGGAAGCGTTACCTTCTCCCGTATCCGCTTTACCATATCAAAAATCTTGTCCGTGGTGGTTCCTGCCTTCAAAGAGCGCAGGTCGGCCTCCTCGATCACCGGTCCCTCGGCTGTAGGGTCGGAAAATGGAATTCCCAGCTCGATCAGATCCGCTCCCGCCTCTGCCATCGCGTACACCAACTGCTCCGTTACCTCCAGGGATGGATCCCCGCAGGTGATAAATGGTATAAATGCTTTTTTATTCTGAAATGCTTCTGCAATCTTACTCATAGATATTCTCCCCTCTGTAGCGTGCGATCGCTGCACAATCCTTATCTCCTCGTCCGGATACATTTACTACGATAATCTGGTCCTTACTCATCTGCGGCGCCAGCTTCATGGCGTAGGAGATGGCATGAGCGCTCTCAATGGCCGGAATGATACCCTCGATCCGGGACAGATATTCAAAAGCTTCTACCGCCTCATCATCCGTTACCGGAACGTACTCCGCCCTGCCGGTATCATGCAGGTATGCATGCTCCGGTCCGATGCCCGGGTAATCCAGACCAGCGGAAATGGAATATACCGGCGCGATCTGACCGTATTCATCCTGGCAGAAGTAGGATTTCATTCCGTGGAAAATCCCCAGTCTTCCTGTTGCGATCGTAGCTGCCGTCTCTGCTGTATTCACGCCCCGGCCTGCCGCCTCGCAGCCGATGAGACGCACATTTTTATCGTCAATAAAGTTATAAAAGGCACCCATGGCGTTGGAACCGCCGCCTACACAGGCCAGAACTGCGTCCGGAAGTTTTCCCTCCGCTTCCAGGATCTGCTCCTTGATTTCCTTGGAAATCACCGACTGGAAATCCCTTACGATCATCGGGAATGGATGGGGGCCCATAACGGAGCCAAGGACGTAATGGGTATCATCGATCCGGTTGGTCCACTCTCTGAAGGTGGCATTGACCGCATCCTTTAAGGTAGCGGTTCCTGAGGTAACGGCATTTACCTTTGCCCCCAGAAGCCGCATCCGGTATACGTTCAGCGCCTGGCGCTCCGTATCCTCTTTTCCCATAAAGATCTCACACTCCATGCCCATCAGCGCTGCTACTGTGGCAGTAGCCACGCCGTGCTGTCCGGCTCCGGTCTCTGCAATCACTCTGGTCTTGCCCATCCGCTTGGCAAGAAGAATCTGGCCGATCACATTGTTGATCTTGTGGGAGCCGGTGTGGTTTAAATCTTCCCTCTTTAAATAGATCCTGGCTCCGCCTAAGTCCTCTGTCATGTGAGAGGCATAGTACAGCCGGGATGGACGGCCTGCGTACTCATTTAACAGGTGCGTTAACTCCTTGTTAAATTCCGGATCATTTTTATAATGGTTGTATGCTGTTTCCAGTTCAATCACTGCGTTCATCAGCGTTTCCGGGATGTACTGTCCGCCGTGAACTCCAAATCTTCCATTTTCCATGATGTTCTCCTTTTTCACCTTTGATCATTTGCTGTAACTGTGAAGGTTCAAAACCGTCACCTTTGGCCTTGCTCCGAAAAGAACTTTTTGTTACACAAAAGCTTCCCGTATAACAAAAAAGTCCCTGACAATAATCTCTTATTGTCAAGGACGAATGATCTCCGCGGTGCCACCTTGTTTCACAGCTGCCCACTGGGGCCTGTGCTCTTTTCAGGATACTAACATATCCCTAGCAATTTACGCATGCTCACGTTGCAGAATACTCGGCTGAAAAAGCCTTTGACTGCACCCTCCGTGGTCCATTTAATAATCTGCGTTCAATCCGGCTCCCACCTGCCCGGACTCTCTGGGTGTGCACAACTATTTTTATCTCCACTTCATCGGTTTCATGTATTAAATTGTTAACGTAATTAAAACACAGGATCAGAAAATTGTCAACCAAAATTTTTAAAACACCGTTGTCAGAAGATATGCCCACAGAGGCAGCATCACAATGCTTAAAAATGTGGTCAGCACCACAGATCCCGCTGCCAGGTCCTCATCAAAGCCGAATTGGACGGCAAACACCGAGGTGATCGCCGCACAGGGGCAGGCCTCCAGCAGCAGCACAATACTGGCAACCGTACTGTTGAGCCTGAGCAGATAAAAAATCAAAAAGCAGATACCTGGAATCAGAAGCATGCGGATCACAGCAATCAGCGGAATCTGCACTCTTCCCGTCAGCTTTTTTAAGTCGCAGCCGGCAATCAGCATGCCGGTAATCAGCATGGAAAGGGGCGTATTCATATTTCCGATGTAGCTTAAGGGCTGCCGGATCACCTGAGGAATGGGAATCTGCAGGAAAAATACTGCCATTCCTGCAAGCATGGCCCAGATCACCGGCGTGGTGGCGATACTATGGGCCATTTCCTGCAGGTGGACCTTGCGGCTGACCATCCCGTAGCCTATGGTCCACAGCAGGATATTAAAAACCGTCACATAAGCGCTGGCATACAGCAGTCCTTCGCTTCCAAACAATGCCTGGATCAAAGGAAACCCCATATAGGCAGCATTGGAAAACATACAGGCAAACCGAATGATCGGCCCCTCCTGGGTGCGCAGCCTTGCAAAGACTATGAACGTAATCACAACTCCAGTTAACAGAAGAACTGCACTCAGCCCAAAAGCCTCTGCCAGATTCCGAAGCAGCGCCGGATCCGTTTCTGTCAGGTACGAATTAAAGATCATGGCCGGAACCACCAGATAGATCAAAAGATCCGAAAAATGCTTCTTTCCTTCCATCTTCAGAACACCGGTTTTTACTCCGATAAAGCCTGTAAAGATCAGTAAAAACAATACTGCCACCTGCTGTGCAGTAATCTCAGCCAGTTCCATCTCCCCATTTTCCTCCTTATGAATCTACTGCTTTTCCTCACCCATCATACATTTCAAAAATCGCGCCCCATATTTCTCATACTTAAACTCCCCCACACCAGAAACGGTAAGCATTTCCTGTTTGTTCTTCGGTTTCACCACACACATATGCGTTAATGTCTTATCCGAAA
Organism: Lachnospiraceae bacterium; assembly: GCA_030524635.1. Classification (GTDB taxonomy): domain Bacteria; phylum Bacillota; class Clostridia; order Lachnospirales; family Lachnospiraceae; genus Caccovicinus. The sequence goes on along the minus strand of JAUNGG010000007.1, from coordinate 56,219 downwards.
ACACAATATACGGCGGCACCTTTTCTTCTCTGGCAATCTCCATCCTTAATGTTCTCAGTTTCTCAAACAAGCTCTCATCCCGATCATCCAGACTCACACTGCCCTTCCGTTTTCGTCCTTTCCTGTCTGCCTTCGGTACCCGTTCCTGTTCTTTCGCCATCTTCATAAACAACGGCTCGCCTGCTTCTATCAGCTTCCTGGAATTTGCTGTCAGCTTCACAACTGCATATTCGTCATTGGTAACTGCCAGATATTCCTGTAATTGAAGATAATTCATAATTTGTCTGAGCTTATATGCAGGAACCTTTGCCAGCTCTCCGTAATAAGGATTTTGATCCATACCATACTGCCTGATCTTAGCTGTATTGGCTCCATGCAAGGTATCAATGATCACCGTAACTCCATACCTCTGCCTGCTGCTCTCCACACATCCAATCATAGCTTTGGCCGCATCTGTAATGTCCACCTCTTCAAACTGCGTCAGACAATTGGAACAGTTCCCGCAATAATTGCTGCCATATTCCCCAAAATACTTTAAAATATAATCTCGAAGACACTCATTGGTAAAGCAATAGAATGTCATTTTTTTCAGCCGTTCTCTGTCCCGCTCCTTTACCAGCTCCTGGGTGATCTCATCCATTTCCTCATTATCTTTGTTATTCTCAATAAACAGCTGGTTGGTAATCACATCCTGCCCGGCATAATATAAGATACATTCTGAAGGTTCACCATCCCTTCCGGCACGTCCGGCCTCCTGATAGTATTCTTCCAGATTTTTCGGCATCCCATAATGAAGTACAAACCTTACATCCGATTTATCAATCCCCATTCCAAATGCTGATGTGGCGCAAATAATGGGAACCCTGTCATAGATAAAATCCTCCTGATTTTTCCTGCGCTCCCCGTCGCTTAGTCCGGCATGATATCTGGTTGCTGCAAAGCCATCTTTTATTAAACGCTCACAGACCTCTTCCACATTTTTTCTTGTTAAACAATAAATAATTCCGCTTTGCCTTGGGTGGGTCTCCAAATAATTTCGTATTGCTCCATACCGGTCCTTTGGCGTCATCACCCCAAAGAATAAATTGCTCCGGTCAAATCCGGTTGTAATTACAGTTGGATTCTGCAGCTCCAAAATATCAATCACATCATCCCGGACCTCCTGGGTTGCCGTCGCTGTAAATGCACTGACAATGGGACGCACCGGGAGCCTCTTGATAAATTCTACGATCTTTAAATAGCTTGGCCTAAAATCCTGACCCCACTGGGAAATACAATGGGCCTCATCCACTGCCACCATAGAGATCTTGGTGTTTAACGCGAAATCCAGAAAGCTGTCAGTCATTAACCGTTCCGGCGCCACATAAATAATGGGGTAACGCCCTTGTCTTGCAAAATCCAATGCTTTAAAATACTGATTTGTTGTCAGCGAGCTGTTCAAATATGCTGCGTGAATTCCAGCCTGATTCAAATTTCCCACCTGATCCTTCATCAGGGAGATCAAAGGAGAAATTACCAGGGTGATTCCCTCCATCATTAATGCCGGAATCTGAAAGCACAAGGATTTTCCTGATCCGGTGGGCATGATGCCGAATACATCCCTTCCCTCTAAAATGCCGTTGATCAGCGTTTCCTGCCCTTCCCGAAACGTGTCATAGCCGAAATACTGCTTTAGTATCTGATATTGATCCATAGATTCTTTTTTTCTCCCCTTCTATATTTCCCGTTTTCAAACCTTCCTGCTGTCAAAGTAGGCAAACTGATCCACCCCATCCAGAATATCCTTAAAGTCATCCCGCGGAGCCAACTCAATATATTTTTTCAGCAGCTCCGTTTCTTCCTTCTTATACCGCCCATAAAAAATATCGTACAGATTATGCCCTCTCACATGGATCTTGATCTCCTCCATGTGAAGCCTGACATCCTCCGGCGACTCCAGATCCCGTCCGATGGCCTGGATCAGCTTCCGCCCGCTCTTCATCCGGCACAGATATTCCTTCCACTTATCAAACAAGGTCTGGTAAAATGCCTCCTCACTTTCCACAATTCCCAACTGTGCCATCACCCCTGGATTCAGGAAATAATTTTCAAAGGAATAGTATTTCAAAATCAGCACATTCCGCCTGGTCACTCTGGGAAGCTTATCCACATCTTCCCCATTTCTCGCCTCATAATACCGGCAAAGCTGACTTGCCAGCTCCTCCCCATCCAATCCATCCCCGTCCCGGATCATCAGGAATTGATCCCTTATGTACACCTGATTCATGTATTTTAAATTGGCATAAGTTTTAATATTGGTGCAGCTGTTGGTGGTAATGATGGAGATCCGCTGCAGCCGCCCATTCTCATCATATATTTCAGAATAATACTTTTCCAAAAGCAGGGGCAGCCGGCTTTTATCCTGCTTTCCCTCCACGATAAACACAAAATTTGTATTTAAAAGATCATTGGCCCCGTACCCTAATGTGTCCAGTATCACATCAATATCCGCCTTCTCATTGACCACCGAATAATAATCCGGGTCCAGCACGATCTGACGGATCTGCCTGCTGGTAAAGTTGGACAGCAAGTTTGGCGAATGGGTGGTGAAGATTACCTGATTCTTCTTGGAAAGATGATATAAGATCTCACTGGAAGCCTTCTGAAGCTGGGGATGGAGAAAGATTTCCGGATCCTCCACAATAATAATGCTGGGGATCCTGGCCTCCTCATCCGTATAAGTTTCCAGCATAGACAGCATGTAAAGGCTCCTCATACCGTTGCTTAAATACTCCACCGGCGAAGCCTTGCCGCTGAGCTTCTCAGCCGGACTGTCATGCTCCGTTCCCTTGTCCCGGATTTCCTCCCCGCTCTCCCGGATCGTCTCCGCCGTTACCTGGAAGGTCTCGTTCCGATTGCAGGTTAAGGTAAAACGGATCCGGTCATAACCGCCGTTTTTCCGGTAATTCCGGTTCAGCTTTTCCTCAAACTCCTTAAGATTAAGCTGATACATCTTATATTCCAAAAGCCTTGCCGTCTCAAAAATTGTAAGCTGCTCCGGTTTTTTCTGATTCATCAGCCCCACACATTGAAAGCACTGGCTGCAGGTCTTGGCCGAATCAAACATACAGCAGTTGGCCCGAAGCTGCTCTAACTGCACATCCTCCCGGAACATGAGAATATCCTCCTGAAACTGAGAAAGCCTCCGGTCAGTATCAATATAATAAATTTTCGGAAATACCTCCGGAATCCTGCGGTTATCCTTCTTAAATCCATCATGATAACGCACATCGCCCCGGCTGTTGATCATGCAGGTAAAGGACAGAACCCCGTCCTGATAGGAGGGAAGCTTGCTGCGAAAATCCCGCTCCCACACCTCATACCGCTTATACATGCTGACTCTGCCCCGGCGGTGAAGCTGGTGCAGATCCTCCTCTGTAATCTGAAGGCAGATATCAATTTCGATCTTCTGCTTCTTCTCATTAAAATCTGTTTCTGAAACCTGATACAAGCCGAAGGCCGCCCGTATGGCATCTACCACTGAGGTTTTTCCAGTGTTATTTTTTCCCACCAGGATCAGGGCATTTTCAATTCCTTTTATTTCCATATCACGGATGGATTTGAAATTTTTGATGTGAATCGACTGAATTTGCACGAAAGACCTCCTTATCCATGTACCATCTACCGGCTTTGATACGGCTGTTTTTATCATAAATGCTTTGCCGCTTTATGAGTATTGTACCAAGTTACTGACACGGCGGCTAGTATTAAATGTGTAAAATCATTCCTTGTTGTGCTATCATTTTTCGTTATAATTTGAAAAAGAAAGGTGCTGCCAATCCTTTTTCTGCATGTGTATGTTCTCATCAGAAATGGAATCGGCTGCACCTTCCTGCAGCGAAAGCTTTTTAAACTCTTTTACTTGTCTTTTTGCACATTATTTTGATACCGCATCCTCACCCATATACAGCAGCGTTCCATCTTCCTTTTTGGAAAACTTCGAGAAGAACTGGTCATACGCGATCCAGCTTTCTCTCGGGTAATTCGCATGAGACATGTCCCGGACGGTTCCCACAATCAGCATGGGAACTCTCTTCGAATTTCGATAAACATAATAGCTGATTTCTCCGCAGCGGAAGGTCTGAGGCTTTTCGTCCAACTGATACAGCCGGATTAAATTCTGCAGAAATTCCGCAATGCTGTCTGTCACCTGATACTCCATATGCCCATTCTTTTTATCCACACAAAGCCAGTCGTTCTCTCCTAACAGAAACAGATACGGCACAGCCGGTTCGATCGTTTCCGGAACCGGAATATGGTGATCCGGATCCTGGAGGGCCGACCAGGGGGAAACCGCTGCAAAAAGCTTCGGCGCTGCAATCGCAAGAGTGGATGTCATCATACCGCCGCTGGACTGGCCGCAGGCATAGATCCGTTCCGAATCAATCTGATATCTGGATTTCACATCCTCAATCATCGCCAGAATAAACTTGACATCATCAATAGCCTCTCCATCGTAGCTTCCGTTCCACAAAAGAATGTTCTTCAGGCCGCCTTCCTTCTGCTGATGCACACCGGCCTCCGGGAACAGAACAATAAAATCCCGTTCTTCCGCCACACAGGACATTCCCGACATATCGAAGAAGGATTCTGCACTTCCTCCTCTTCCATGCATGGTCACAACCAGCGGTACCTTATCCTGGCTCTTCTTCACCCGCTCCGGCACATACTCATACCAGATTCTGGTGAATCCATCTATCTGCATGGTATGAAGCTCTGCCCCATATGCAATGGGATCCTTATACTGACGAAGCGCCTTGCGTCCAAAGCTTCTGTGCCTGCAATTTTGGCGGATATACTTCCAGATTTCTTTCATCAAATCTGCAGAAACGCAGCCGTCCCAGAGATTGGTGATTCTTACCTGTGCCGTTTTTTCCTCATTGACTGTGCTTTTTTTGCAGATAGTGCTTGGGAAATAGATTTCATCAGCCACACCACAGGAATATTGCTCATCCGATACATCATTCTGCTTTTTCCAGTAATTACGTATCTGCCTGTGAATTTCGCTGGGATGCTTCCAGACCATCCACACCGGCAGCTGACATTTTACAGCATTTAAGGACAATTCTACCTTCCCTGCATCCTCGCTTTTCTGAAGCACCTCCGCATTCAGCATTGCAGAAGAATCCAAATCGCCAATGGATACCAAGCCGGACCATTCGCTGGTCATCTTCATCACCGCCTGCTGGGCAACGGTTGCACCATTACCGATGCCGACTGCGTAGATATTATCCTGCATCGTCACATAATAATCCCTGGCCTGCACCTTGACATACACACGATTCATATAATCGGCATCGGAGCCGTCCAGATTCCAGCTGCCGTTTTCAGGCTCCAGGATACAGAGAAAAATCTGCTCCTCTGCTGCAAACTGCAGCCAAAAGCTGTTTTCCAGGTACGCTTCTACCGAAATCTCGGAGGGCGGCGCCAGGATGATACATCTCTGGTTATAGGAAAGGCCCGGAGTCAGGTACATAAAAAACCGACGCTTCGCTCCATTGATCTCCGTCTCCTCTTCAAAAAGCCCCGACACCAGGCACTTCTTCATCTCCGCCCGGTCAATGGCAAGCTCTGACATTTTTTCAGGAAATTTTTTTAATTCAAGCATGGTCTGCCTCCTTTGAGCATTCATTAAAACATTGGAAATGCGGTCATAATCCAGCCAACGGATACCACACATAGGATCACCGCCGGAAGAATCGACTGTTTGATCATCGACTTCAAATCATAGCCGCCTGCTGCCATACACATAGGTACTGCCGGCGTCGCCATCGGCGTCATAAATGAGCTTAAACATGCAGACTGTACCAGAATAATGATTCCAATCGGATTCGCATTTAAGGATTTGCATGCCAGAATTGCAATCGGAATAAAAATCAGCATAACGGTTCGATTCATCATAATCTGTGTTAATAAGAACGGAACAATAAAGAAAATGAAACCGATCAGATACGGGTTATTGATCTTGCCGGCCACATTTGCCAGAACTGCACCGACTGCTTCTCCTGCTCCGGTCTGGGTCAATGCTCCGCCCATTGCCAGTGAACCTACAAACAGGAATCCCATGGACCAGTTAATGCTGGAAATTGCTTCCTTCTCAGACAACACTCCGGTTAATACCATCGCAACCGCTCCGGTAAAGCAGATTACCCAGGTTGGAACGCCTAATTTACTTTGGAAAATCAATGCCAGGGTTACTAAAATAAAGATAATATATCCGCATTTTTCCTTGATTGGAGACAATGCTTCTTTTGTATCCTTTTTCGTCTGAATTGCCGCAATTTCAATCACCGGTTTTTTCGGTGAAAATTTCGTTGAGAGGAATACGCAGTAAAGGATCACTGCAATCAACATTGGAAGACGTGCCTTCATCGGGTCCGTCAGGCCTACGATATATTCCGTATAGGCATTGGCTTCCAGATAACCGTTTAATTCCGCAAACTGCGTTGCGCCGCTTCCTAACGGAAGTACGGAAATGGTTGCGATGCTGGCGATTGCCAAAGGAAACATAACTTTCGACGGACTGATATCCATATCCTCACAGCTTGCCATCAGCATGGGGGCCATAATACCGAACACAACCAGAGAGCTCTGAATAAACTGTGCAAGAAGAATGGTAACTAAAATATAGCCAAACATCATTCTGGTTAAAGATCCTTTGGCAATTTTATTTACGCTGGAGGAACATTTCTTTACAAACTGTGTGCGGTTGAAACCTGCAGCTACCACAAGCATAGACAGCATCATGATTCCGTTGGTATTTCCAAAATAGGCTGCCGCTGTGGATGCGTCCAGGCATCCGGTTAAAACAAAAGCAATCATGCTGAGAAGCGCTGTGGTTCCCATGGGGATTTTGGCAACCACATAGCTGATTGCGGTTAATATGCAAATAATCAAACAAATCGTTAACTGACTCATACCCTTCTCCTTTTCTTACCCGATCTGACCCATCGTACCTTACACAAATCTGCAGACATGATCCACCGCAATATCCGAAAATCCATAGGCTTCCGCTTTCGTCAGCCTGCCGTTGCAGATTTCTTCAATATCCTTCAGCATTTCCTTTCCCAATTCCCGGAAGGTCTTAGTTCCGTCAACAGCAGCGCTCAGATCCACATCCATATTGTCTTCCATCCACTGATAGGTGTGCTTGTTAGCCGTAACCTTTAATACCGGGACTATGGCGTTGCCCGTACAGGTTCCCCGTCCGGTGGTAAAAATCACTGCATTGCAGCCTCCTGCTACCATAGAAGTGACAGAGGAGATATCATATCCTGCTGTATCCATCACGATTGCACCTTTCTTCGTCGGCCGTTCTGCCTGCTGCAGAACCTCCACAATCGGGCGCGTTCCTCCTTTGCGGATGCAGCCAAGGCTCTTCTCATCCAGAGTAGATAACCCGCCTGCCTTATTTCCCGGAGTAGGCTGCCCGGCGCGGCAGTCCTGACCGGCTGCCTTCAGATGCTCCTCGTAATCCTGGCAGATTTTGATAATCTGATTATGGATTTCCGGGGTGGCAGCACGTTTGGCAAGAATATGCTCTCCGCCGATCCATTCAATGGATTCACTCATAATGGTAGACGCTCCCATATCCACCAGAAGGTCGCTCAGTTCCCCTACGGCAGGATTGCTTGCAATACCGGAGGTTGCATCCGATCCGCCGCACTCAATTCCCAGCAGCAGTTCCGAAATATCACACAGCTCCTTTTGCTGCATGCCCGCCGCAGCCGCCATCTCCCTGGCCGCACGAACTGCCTTCTCAATGGTCTTTAAGGTTCCGCCTTCTTCCTGAATTCCAAAGGAAACCACCGGCTTGCTGGTCATCTTCTGAATCTTTTCACGAAGCTTTGCGTGGGGCACCGTCTCACATCCCAGTCCGATAATAACCACACCGTACACATTCGGGTTGCAGGCAAATCCGGTTAAAACCTTCTGTGACATCTCTGTGTTGGCCGCCACATCGGAACAGCCCGTATTAAATACAATGTTAACCGCTCCGCGCACCTGGCTCGCTACTATCCGGCAGCTCTCGCTTCCACATGCACAGGTTGGAAGAATCAGTACATGATTCCGGATCCCTGCACGCCCTTCTTTTCTCTTATAACCCCAAAACTGCATCTCGTCTCTCCCTTTCCTTATCTGATATACTCACTTTCATAGTCACGCGGAATGCTGAAAATATTATGATGACTGACCCAGCGTCCCTGTTCGATGGCTTCTGATGCTTTGCCGATCTGCTCGCCGTACTTTACTGCCATCTGGCCGGCCTCAATCCGTTCCAGAGCAATTTTATGGCAGTATGGAATCGTCTCTCCGGCTATGATTGTACAGAGTTTGCCCTCCCGGCTGTACGTAATTTCCTGTCCGGCCTGAACCTCTTCCACGCAGGTTGCCACATTATCCTTTTCGTCCATAAGCAGTGCATTTACCTTCATGTTTCCCCTCCTCATTTGATTTTTTATCATCACTTTTTCCTTACAGCTTTACAATATCATAGTTTTATTATATAATCAATTTTATAGATTTTATATAAATATAAATAGGGTTTATACTAATATGCAGCAGGAATTTCTATATATATTAAAGGTTTATGAAGAAGGCAGCTTCTCCAAAGCTGCAGAAAAGCTGTTTTTAACGCAGCCCGCACTGAGCATCGCCATCCAGAGAATTGAGTCCGCCATCGGTATGCCTCTTTTCGACCGCACCCGCCGCCCCCTTAAGCCCACGCAGGCCGGAAGGATCTATATTGATATGCTGAAACAAATGCAGGAGCTGGAATTTGACTTAGACCGGCAGATTCAGGACATTCGGGAATTAAATGCAGGCGAGCTGAAGATCGGCGGTTCCCACTATCTGAATGCCTATATTCTGCCACCCATTTTATCTGCATTCAGCCAAAAATATCCCGGCATCCAACTGGAACTGGTAGAAAACAGTTCCGATCAGCTTTCAGAGATGCTGCTGGAACGGAAATTAGACTTAACCTTCAGCTGCAATACTGCTTTTATGGATAATCTGGAAAAATACCCCGCCTTTTACGATCATATCCTGCTGGCAGTACCGGTCTCCCATCCCATTCATGCTGAATTTGCAGATGCCCGGCTCACCTCAGATGATATCATGCAGGGAAAACATCTTTTAGAAAGCTGTCCATCTGTTTCCCTGTCAAACTTCCGTGATTTGGAATATATCCTGCTTACACCAGGAAACAATCTCCATGACCGCTGTCTCCAGATGTTTCAGGAGGCAGGCTTTGTTCCCCGCATTAAGCTGATGCTTTCTCAGCTGGTGACCGCCTACCATCTGGCAGATTCCGGTTATGCGGCAACCTTTATCAGCGACCGTCTGGTTCGCACCCATACAGATCAGCTGGTATTTTACAAGCTTCCAACCGCCCTGACCAAACGTCTGTTTTATATCCTGCTGCCGAATCGAAACTATACTTCCCATGCTGCGAAAATGTTTATTCAGTTCTTTCTGGTGAATCTTCCGACATGACGACATGATTTCAGGTTTGTCTTTCACAGTGAGAACAGCAGGGGATCAACTCCCGACAGGATCAAGCCCCTGTGTTCCATCCACAGGGACTGCCTGGTAATCTCCTGCGTAAACCATCGCTTTTATCAATCATCTTGATCATATTTTCCTCTCCAAGCTCATAAACTAAATCAAATCCATATCATCAGGTCATCGCTCATGCGCCATGTTCCAAGCTTTCGCAGACTCTTTTTACATAATCGCCTCTTTTACCGCCTGAAAACGCAGATCGTTTCCCTTCCTTTCCCCAAAACGCTGCTTCGAAAATCCCTGGCCACTGCCGGCTTATTTCTCTTTGCCTTTTTTATGGGTAATCTGGCCGCCTATGGAGTCACTTATTTTTCTGGTCCAAGGGATCACATTCCGGCAGGTTCCTCCCAGACCATCTCTCCGCAGCCACCCCTCCTTTCTGCTTCCAATGAAGGCAACTGGGGCTTAAGCTTCCAGCAGGAAGGAAAACCGCCGGTTGCCAATGCCTCCATGGACTATTTAAAACAATTCAACGCTTATTATGCCCAGGATACTGACGAAAAAATTTTATACCTTACCTTTGATGCCGGATATGAGAACGGGAATACCGAAGCGATTCTAGACGCCCTGAAAAAGCACGGCGCACCTGCAACCTTTTTCTTAGTGGGAAATTATTTAGAAACCAGCCCGGAGCTGGTAAAAAGAATGGTGGCCGAAGGCCACAATGTGGGAAACCACACCTTCCACCACCCGGATATGTCGAAAATTGCGACAAAAGAATCCTTTGAAAAGGAATTAACTGACTTAGAAAATCTGTTCCAGCAGACCACAGGCCAGCAGATGAAAAAATATTACCGGCCGCCTCAGGGCAAATACAGCGAAGCAAACCTGCAGATGGCAAAGGACATGGGCTACAAAACCTTCTTCTGGAGTCTGGCCTATGTAGACTGGTATGAGGATAAGCAGCCCACAAAGGAAGAGGCTTTCGGAAAGCTCCTGACCCGCGTCCATCCCGGAGCCATCATCCTCCTTCACAGCACCTCAAAAACCAACGGCCAGATTTTAGATGAACTGCTGACCAAATGGGAGGAGATGGGATATTGCTTTGCTTCGCTGGATGATTTGGTCAGCCGGCAGCCTTAGGTTATGAACGCAGTCAGCTTCCAGCCTTCCCCTGGAAATCTGCCGGAACGCATCTTACGAAATACATCGATTACAGAAGCAGCTTTTCCTTCCACTCTGCTTCCTTAAATCCGGTTAACACCACATCTCCTGCCACCACCAGAGGACGCTTTACCAGCATGCCGTCCGTTGCCAGAAGATCCAGCTGCTCCTCCTCTGTCATCTGGGGCAGCTTGTCCTTTAAAGACAGCTCCTTGTAGAGCGTTCCGCTGGTGTTAAAGAACTTCTTCAGCGGAAGTCCGCTTTTCTGATACCAGGTACGCAGTTCTTCCTTTGTAGGATTCTCCTCCTTGATCGGCCTTGCCTCATAGGTGATCTTCTGCTCATCCAGCCACTTTAAGGCCTTCTGGCAGGTGGAGCATTTTTTGTAGCATAATACGGTTATCTTCATAGTGTTCTCCAATCTTTTTTGTGCCATTCATTCAAAACAGTTTCCACTTGTGCGATTAATTGCTCTTTGTTCGGGATGTAGGAAACATACCTGGAAGCAAAGATTGTATTTGACAGACCGCCGAGAGCATATTCAGCAGTAACGCTGTCTTTGTCCGTACAGAGGATAATCCCGATTGGCGGGTTATCGTGTTCATCGTTTACTTCTGTAGCATAATAATTCAGATACATATTGAGCTGTCCGGCTGCTTCCGGCGTGAGCTTGGTTGTTTTTAATTCAATCAGTACATACGCCCGGAGGATTTTATTATAGAAAACCATATCCACATAATAGTGCGTATTGTTGAGCGTTATGCGTTGCTGCGTACCAACAAACATGAAACCGCGCCCTAATTCCAATAGAAATTTTTCTATCTGAGCGACAAGTGTTTTTTCAAGATCGCTTTCAAGCAAAGGCTTATTTTCCGGCACTCCCAAAAATTCAAATACATATGGGTCTTTAATCATATCAAGCGGTGTAGCCATTTCTATTCCCTTTTCTGCAAGGGCAAGCACCGTTTCCTTATTTGTTTTTCCCTCAGACAATAACAACCGTTCATAGAGTGATGTGGAAATCTGGCGTTTCAGTTCCCGTATCGACCACCCAGAATTGACTGATTCCTTTTCGTAGAAGCTGCGTTTGTCTGCATCGGAAATAGATAGAAGTTCACAATAATGCGACCAGCTCAATTTGCCAGACAGTGTCTGGTAAATTGGATAGGCAAGATAAAACGCTCGCATATTTTGTAAATTAGAGCGTGAAAACCCTTTCCCAAACTCTTTTGTCAATTCTTTTGATAGCTGCTTTAAAGTCTGTTTTCCATAATCTGCCCGTTCTTTATTTTCCTGCTCATGCTCTACAATAATTCTGCCCACATTCCAGTAGGTAGATAAAAGTTCTGTATTTACCTGTACCGCCACACGCTGACGTGCATTTATCAGTAATTCCCTAATCTCGTTCATTATGGAATCAGTAAGTGTGAAATCGTCCAATCTTATCTCCCCTTTCAAGGTATAATGTAATCAGTATAGCATAAAAGCAGTTCCATTTCTATACTATATAACCTTTTGCAGTAGTGAGGAATAAATCAAGGTTCAGCCAGAAGTTTACTTTCCAACAATTCGTTGGGAAGTGAATTCAATTGCGGGCCAACTTGGGCAGAAGTTAAAAAGCACTTCGTCCAAATTGGTACAAAGTGCTTTTTATAATGTCGTAAACTGTGGTCTTGTTATCTACAGAATGGCGGCATCGGTTGCCGGGACAGTGGATGCCCCCTGGCGGACATAAACACCCTCCGGGCGAATTCCTTTTCTGTGCAGATAATACGGTCTTGCAGTACCACGCTGGACGATTACACATACAATGGGCTTTCTATCCATAACATCGTTGCGGCATTCCACAAACTGTTCCATCATCGTTCACCCCGATATAAAGCGTGCCGCCGTCCGTAGGCATTGCTCAATTTAACATCTTCCACCCCATGTACACGAATAATTCGTGTTGATCGATTAGCCGGGAAAAAAGCCGTTATAAAATTACCTTGTGCATATAGAGCATCTAAATCCTGTAAACCATGAAATGAGAGTTGAATACCATCTTCAACTGGTCTATTTTAATTTCTGTGATATAATGCTCCATCCCCATTTCTCCTTCCGAACCTCTCTACCAATTATTATATTTCACCTTTTCCCGCAATTCAGTACCTGATTCTACTCATTCCTGCATTTATACCTGCAGACAAAACTCTAACATACAATATAAAAAAGCAGCAGAGAAACTCCTGTTCCCCTGCTGCCAATCATCTGCATCTATTCCGTTTTCATCTTCAAAATCAAATACTGCCATCCCTTCAGGCAGATTTCCTCATCCATCTCGGTCAATTCATCCATATTATTTAACAAAACCAAATCATAGGCCCCTGGAAGCTTTACCTTCTGCAGCTCCTTCTGGAAATTTCCCATCACCAGTAAGGTTTGCTTCTCGCCCTTCCGCAGGTAAGCCATCAGATTTTTCTGTTCCCGCAGATACGGAATGCAGGCGCCGTAAATCAGGCTGTCCTCATATTCCGGATCTTTTCGAAGGGCGATCAGACTGCGGTAAAACTGCAGCACAGAATCCTCCTGCTCTATCTGAGCTTCCACATTAATGGTGCGGTAGTTTGGATTTTCTCTCAGCCATGGAGTTCCTGTTGTAAATCCGGCATAGAGATTGTCATTCCACTGCATAGGGGTTCTGGCATTGTCACGGCTGTAACGCTTTACAGCCTGAAGGGCTTCCTCCGGGGACCTGCCGGCATCTAATGCTACCTGATATTCTTCCAGGGAAGAAATATCATCCACCTGATCAATGGACTGAAACTCTACATTTTCCATGCCGATCTCCTGCCCCTGATAAATGAAGGGAAGACCACGGAGCATGAAATACAGTCCAGCCAGCATTTTTTTCGATGTATCACATACCTGCCCTTCCGGCAGGTAATGGCTGACGCCACGGGGCTCATCATGATTTTCAATAATATTAGAATAAAAGCCCAGCTTTCCGATCTTTTCCTGTGCCCCAAAACATCCGGCCTTGTAATCCTCTGCCGTTACGGGGCGGCTGTCATACCAGCCATTGGGACTTCCCCCAATAATTGTTTCATTAAAATCAAACATGCTGGAAAAATAGCCATCTTCTCCAATAAACGCCTCCAATTCTCCTGGTTTATCATTGAAGACCTCTCCTACGGTAAATGCTTGATACTTCTTAAACGTCTCATCCCGCATCTCCTTTAAAAAGTCTCCGATCCCTTCTGCATGTGCCAGCATCACGCCCGGATTTACCATACCGTCCGGACGATCTGCCGGATAATCCACCATGGGAAGGGCCTTTTTGATATTAATGATCGCATCCAGGCGGAATCCGGCCACTCCCTTTTTCAGCCACCAGTTGATATTCTCATAAACTGCCTGGCGCAGCTTTGGATTTTCCCAGTTCAGGTCCGGCTGCTTTTTATGGAACATATGAAGATACTGTTTATCCGTTCCTGGAAGAGGTTCCCATACCGATCCTCCGAAATAGGACCTCCAGTTGCAGGGACGCCCATCCTTCTGATCTGCCAGGTAGAAAAAGTTACCGTACTCTCCCTCCGGGTCCGCCATGGCTTTCTGGAACCACTCATGTTCATCGGAGCAATGATTAATCACCAGATCCATCAGAATGTACATCCGGCGTTTTTTCGCCTCTGCAATCAGCCGGTCCATGTCCTCCATCGTGCCAAAGCGAGGATCGATCTGATAATAATCGGAGATATCGTATCCCTGATCTGCCAGCGGAGACTGGTAGACAGGCGAGATCCACAGGATGTCAGCTCCTAAGTACTGCAGATAATCCAGCTTTTGAATAATACCTGGAATATCCCCAATCCCATCTCCATTGGAATCATAAAAGCTTTTGGGGTAAATTTGATATGCAACTTTATTATGCCACCATTGTCTTTCCATCACTGTGAATCTCCTTTTTTATTTCACCGCACCGTTTACCACACCATTTAAGATCTGCTTCTGGCATACCAGATAGAAGATCAGGATCGGGATCAATGCAAGTAAGTAGGACGCAAATGCAAGGTTATAATTGGTACCAAACTGTGTCTGGAAGGTCATCTGTGCTAACGGCAGGGTGTTCATGCCGCTTCCGGACATAATAACCAGCGGAGTCATAACGTCGTTCCAGGTTCCCAGTGCAGTCAGAACGGCTACAGTAGCATGCATCGGCTTCATGATGGGGAAGATGATGCTCCAGTAGGTTCTCCAGGTGGTAGCGCCGTCCACGCGGGCTGCCTCCTCCAGTGCAACCGGGATATTTACCAGATATCCAGAATACAGCAGCAGGTTCATCGGCATATAGAATACCACATAACACAGGATAACGCCAACCATATTTGCAATTCCCATCTGAGCGGTCTGCTTAACCAGAGGCATCATCAGGATTGCGAAGGGCACGAACATACCGCTTACGATATATAAGTATACCAGGTTGTAGAACTTGCTGCGGGCTTTGTTTCTTCCTACTGCATAACCGATGGTTGCATGCAGCAGAAGGGAAACTACCAGGTTAATGACAGTAATCAGGAAGCTGTTAAACAGGGAACGCCAGAAATCGGTTACACGCATTGCCTCTGCAAAGTTTGCCAGGCTCCAGCTCTTTGGCAAAGACAAAATACCAGAAATGCTGTTGGTCATCTCACTTGGCTGCTTAAATGCAATCACGATTGCCATATACAGCGGGAATAGGATCGTTATCAGTCCTATAATCAAAAGAATGGTAATCGGCCAGTTTACCCGCTCTGCTATCTTTTTCTCTTTCATTACAGCTGCTCCTCCTTTTTCCCGGTAAATGTCATCTGTGCAACAGACAGGATTACGATCAAGATAAAGAATACCACTGCATTGGCACTCTGGAATCCGAACTGGCCGCCGGACATACCGTTGTTATAGATCAGGTAAGAGATAGACTCCGTACTCTGAGCAGGGCCGCCCTTGGTCAATGCCACGATTTGATCGAACACCATCAGGAAGTTCTTCATACACAGAACCATGTTGATGCTGAAGAATGGCAGAATCAGAGGGAAGGTCAGAGTCTTGAACTTATACCAGCCGGTTGCGCCGTCGATGGAACCGGCTTCGTATACATCCTCAGGAACGGTCTGGATACCGGATATGTAAATGATGGTATTCATAGCGATGGACTGCCATGCACAAACCACTACGATTGCCACCCATGCCCAGCTGGTGCTTGCCAGCATACTGGTTCCGGAACCGCCCATCATCTTGGAGATAGCCGGAAGGATGTAGGTGAAGAAATAGTTGAAGATATAACCTACTACCAACGCGCCAAGAATGTTTGGAATAAAGTACATACCTCTTAAGGCACTTTTAAACTTGATCTTGCTGTTTAAGCCCAGTGCCAGGATCAGGCTGAGCACGTTAACCACAATCGTGGAAACCACTGCCAGCTTGATGGTGAAGAGATAGGACTTTCCAACACGTCCGTCCTGGAATAAGTCAATGTAGTTGCGCAGGCCCACCCAATCGTAGGAACCATAGCCTTTAAAATTAGTAAAGCTGTACATAAAGCCTTTGATCAAAGGCAGGGTGTTAAAGCAAAAGAACAGTGCCAGAATCGGAATCGTCATGATCAGATACGTCCGTTCCCTGTCATTCATCTTTTTCATCGCAAATTAACTCCTTTCATTGATATTGCCTGTTTTTCCAGGCATAAAGGGATGCCTGAAAGGCGTTCGTTGATATTGCCCGGTTTTATTCGGGCATAAAGGGATGCCTGGAAGGCGTTCATTGATATTGCCCTAGTTTGATCCATGCTGCTTCTGGTAATCTTCTACCATACGGATGATATCACGGTTGTAGCGCAGCCAGTCCTTATCAAATTTCGCCAGGAACGCATCTACATCCTGGTTAATCAAGAATGTCTGGATCTGTGCATCCACTGACATCTCAGAAGGGTAATAATGATCCTGATAGTCCGCCATCTTACCCTCGGAGATGAAGGTCTTCATACCATCCAGCATGGAAGCCAGTTCAAACTCCTCATCCTTACAGGGAACGGCATTCTGATTATCCAGATAAGTCTGCAGATTCTCATGTTCCAGCAGGAAATCCAGCACCTCATAAGCTGCCTCCTTGTTTTCACAGTTCTTCATCACACAGAATTGTAAATCCACACCGGAGTTTAAAATGTTTCCATCTGCATCATCATTTCCAGGCATCACAAAGGAGTCGATATCCATATCCGGATTAACGGATTTGATCTGAGGAACAGCATAGCTGCCGATGGTAAACATTGCAGATTCACCGTTGGCAAATGCAGTGCAGGCATCGTTATAACCGTATGCGAACGGGCCGTCCTCGCCGTACTGTAAAAGCTGTAACATCTTTTCAGCCACTTCACGATACTCATCAGTAAAGTTTGTCTCACCCCGGTTTACCTGACGGCATACATCAGCAGGTGCCAGATCAACTGCAAGTGCATTCCACGGTGCCAGACAGGTCCAGGTATCCTTAAAACCAAAGTACAGAGGCTGGATTCCAGCTGCCTGAATCTCTTCACAAAGGACAAGGAACTCATCCCATGTGGTTGGAATTTCCCAGCCGTGCTCCTGAAACATCGTCCGATTATATAAAACACCGGCTGCGTTTGCCACATAAGGCACACCGAAAGTTCCTTCTGTCGGAACAAATTCCAATCCCTCCAGAATATCAACATAGGCAGGCTTAATGGAAGCCAGGCCCGGATAATCCGACACATCTGCCAGAATATCCGCCTGAACAAAATAAGAGTAATTGATTTCACCGCCGATTCCGATGATATCCGGATAGTCCTCCCGAATCAATCTGGTTTTCAGGATTGTCATTGCATCATTAGGTGATTCGATTGTCAGGTGGATCTTATCGTGTGTGCGGTTAAACTCTTCCTCCAGCTGCTCAAATATGCCAACTGCTTCCGGCTTATACTGGATCAGCTCAATCTGAATTTTCCCGTCAGCCGCCTGTCCACCGCCGCATCCGGTCAGGCAAGCTGCCGATGCCGCAGTAACTGCCAGAAAAAGGCGAAGCATTCTTTTCTTATTCTTCATTCTTATTCCTCCATTCCAATGATTTTCCATGATATCAAGGTTAAAAGATATTTTGACCCTGGTATCATCTTATTTCTTTGAGAGATAAACTGCCGCTTCATATGGACGGAGCCAATCATCCTGTCGTTGTGGATAATTACTGATCAGCAGGCTGGTGTCCGGTCCAATGCAGCTTGCCGCAGAATCCGGCATGGGAAGCTTCTGATCTGTGAAATTGCAGATCACCAGAAGCTTCTCATTCTCTAAGGTTCTGGTATACACAAACAGGCTCTCATCTTCCGGCTCCAGCAGCTCATATACTCCGTAAACCACCACATCCATGGTATGCCGAAGCTGGATCAGCTTCTTATAATACTGGAAAACAGAATCAGGATCTCTTCTCTGCTGATGGGCATTGATCTCCGTATAGTTTGGATTGACCTTGATCCAGGGAGTTGCTGCAGTAAAACCTGCATTGGGGCTGCTGTCCCACTGCATGGGAGTTCTGGCATTATCTCTTCCCATCCGCTTCAAATATCCCAGTACGGTTTCCGGCGCTTCCCCGCAGACCTTGGTCAGCTCCTCAAAAGCATTTAAAGATTCCACATCCCGGTAATCCTCCAGCTTATCAAATGCTATGTTGGTCATGCCCAGTTCTTCTCCCTGATAAACATAAGGGGTTCCCTTCATCATATGCAGACAGGTGGCCAGCATCTTTGCAGAAAGAACCCGGTATTCCGGGCGGTCATCCCCAAAACGGGAAACGGACCTTGGCCGGTCATGATTGGATAAATATAAGCTGTTCCATCCTTTTCCTTCCAATCCGGTCTGCCATTTTGACATCAGCCGCTTCCAGTCTGACAACGGCATATTTTTCTGATCCCATTTTCCATACCGGCCAGGCTGCTTCGGATCACCTTCCATATGTTCAAACTGAAAAATCATATTCAGCTCATGAGTGTCTTCCCCCGCATACAGCACAGCATCCTCCACTGCGGCTCCTGGCGTTTCTCCCACTGTGATCAGCGGATATCGTGAAAATACCTGTTCATTCATCTCCCGCAGATATTCATGTACTCTTGGTCCGTTGGTATAAAAGGGACCGCCGTCTCCGTACAGGCTTCCGCCCTTTTCCCCATCCGGCAGACCGGGAACCTTGGAGATCAGGCTGATCACATCCATGCGGAAGCCATCGATCCCCTTTTCGCACCACCAGTTCATCATCTGGTAAACTTCTCTCCGCACAGCCGGATTCTCCCAGTTCAAATCCGGCTGCTTCGGTGCAAATAAATGCAGATAATACTGACCGCGGTTGTCGTCATAGGTCCATGCACTTCCGCTGAAGGTGGATCCCCAGTTATTCGGGACGGCACCGTCTTTCTGCCCATCCCTCCAGATATAATAATCCCGGTAAGGATTATCCGGACCTGCACTTCTCCGGCTTTCCAAAAACCAGGGATGTTCATCAGAGGTATGGTTCACAGCCAGATCCATCATGATTTTAATCCCCAGGGAATGCGCCTTTTTTAACATCTGGTCAAAATCCTCCATGGTGCCGAATTCTTCCATAATTGCCTGATAATCGCTGATATCATAGCCATTATCCGCATTGGGAGAACGATAAACCGGTGAAAGCCAGATCACATCGATTCCCAGCTCCTGTAAATATTCCAGCTTTTCTGTGATTCCTCCAATATCTCCAATTCCGTCTCCGTTGGAATCCATAAAGCTGCGCGGATAAATCTGATAGACAACAGCTTCTTTCCACCAATCATGCTTCATGATTAGCCTCCTTGCTATAATTTTCGTTTCAGTTTTGCGCAAAACTTATATAAAATAAATAACACAGGCAGATGCCTGTGTCAAATAGTTTTGCGCATAACCATTAAATTTCACAATTTAATTTATGTACTTTGTATAATTTATCTTAATCATACAGATATTTGCTGTACCGATTCCCGTTCCACCAATTCCACTGGAAGAATCCATTTCCGATGCCTATCTCCATTCATCAAACTAAACAAGGCATCCACCGTCAGCTTTGCCTTTTGTTCAATATTCTGCCGGATCGTAGTCAGCTTCGGCGTCATTAATTTAGAACAAAACAAATCATCAAATCCAGCCACCGAAATATCCTCCGGTACCCGAAATCCCATCCTTTGCAGGATCGGGCAGGCCTCCATTGCATAATAGTCTGATGAAAAAAAGAGAGCCGTCTGCTTCCGGAACAGATTTTCGTGCTGCTTATACTGGACCAGCCGTTCCTCATACAAATTCGAAACGATCACATGCTGTTCCTCTGAAACCGGAATTCCCGCTTCCTCCAGTCCCTTTCGCAATCCCATCCATCGATGGTGATCCACACCCTGGTCATTGTCTGATATCATCAAAATACTGCGGTGACCCATGGCAGCCAGATACCGGCCCATCTGATATCCTCCATCAAAATCATCAGTGGAAATATTGATATAGGACTCTCTATCCTCCAGATAGGCATCCAAAGACACCAGCGGTTTCTGACAAAGAGCATAGAGATGATTGAGGACATCCGGCTGCAGATTACAGGAAATCAATCCGTCCAGATTCCATGCTTTCGTCTGATGAATGATCCCCTCCACATTGGATACCGTCAGCATCAGCATATAGTGCTGTCTTTCCTTAATATACTGATCCAGATATCCCACTAGGGAACCATAATAGGGATCTGTCAGTGCCGGCTCATTTCGGATTCCTTTATCAAATAAAATTACCCCGATCATACTGGACCGCTCCTGAGCCAGCATCAGAGCACCCATACTTGGGATATATCCCATTTCTTTAATGGCTGCTTCAATCTTTCTCCTGGTTTCCGGCGATACCCGCTGCGCCTTTCCGTGCAGTACATTGGATACGGTAGTGGGACTGACCCCCACATAATCTGCGATATCTTTAATGCGTATCATAGTTTCTCCTGTTGTGATGGTTTATTTCTTCTTCGCTATTCCTCATACTCATATTCATGATCCCTGCACCAGCGAAAGCTTCAGCTTGGGCTTTGCCTCATAGCTGTTGCTATGATAGCGCAGCCATACCCCATTCTCCAGCACCTCTGCCTTTATGAGCTGGAATTCCCCCTTTAAATTATTATCAAACAGCAGCTTATCTTCCTTCTCCCCAAGCACAGGCACCTGCACAAGACTCAGCTCATCAATCAAATCTGCCCTCTGAAAAGCACCGTTTAAAATACTGCCGCCTTCCAGCAAAAGCCTTCGAATACCGCATCTGCTCCAAAGCTTATATAACGCTTCTGAAAGGTCAATCTCTTCTTTCCCGGCAAACAAATACGAAACGCCGATGCTTCTCAAATAAGCCAGATAGGCATCAGAAACATCCTCGCACAGAACCTCCACAATATGCGCCTGATCATAACCAGGATCTTCATCATGAATTCTGGAATCCTTCCATCCCAAGCTTCCATGCCGGTCGAATGCAACTGCATAAAAATCAGCATTGTAATCTGCAATATAATCTTCTCTTTCCAGTTTCTGTCCTTCAAATTCAGACAGATCCGGATACCAGCCTCCGGTAAAGCTGTCCTCCATTGTAATACGGCCGCAGGCAAAACCATCGGCCTGAAAATCCCGGTGAATCTTAAAATAATGATCTGCTGCCTTAGCTACTGTATCCGATGACAGAAATGTACCTGTCACCTTCCCGTCTATGGATGTAATCATATGACAGATAATATATGGTCTGTGCATGTTTCTCCTCCGATTTGAAATGATCTCATGAAGCGTTGCGCTTTTCCCTTTATTATAGCATAGTCCTCGAGATCGAAAAAGAAACATTTGTAATATTCACTGCAATTCAGTATACTAAAAGAAACACAGCAAATTATCACAGAGAGGCAGGGAAATCGGATGGCAAGATCCATTGGAATCGGACTTCAGAATTTTGAAAAAATACGAATGCTGAATAATTTCTATATTGATAAAACAGATTTTATCCGGGAGTGGTGGGAATCAAATGATGAAGTTACTTTAATTACCCGTCCCAGACGTTTTGGCAAAACTTTAAATATGAGTATGATTGAACAGTTTTTTTCTGTGGATTACGCAAACAGAGGTGAACTGTTTGAAGGCCTGTCTATTTGGGAAAATCCAAAATTCCAGAAGCTTCAAGGGACCTATCCGGTTATCAGTCTGACCTTTGCCAATGTAAAAGAGCGAGATTTTGCAACAACCCGTCGGAAAATCTGTCAAATTCTTGCAGACCTCTATTCCCGCTGCAGCTTCCTGATGGAATGTGAATGGATGAATGAACGGGAGCAGCATTTTTTTGCTTCTGTTTCAGCCGATATGGGGGATGTGGAAGCTTCCATGTCCCTGCATAAACTTTCCTATTACCTTTCAAAATACTATGGAAAAAAGGTTTTGATCCTGCTGGACGAATATGACACGCCAATGCAGGAAGCATATGTATACGGATATTGGGATGAACTGGCCGAATTTACCAGAAGTATATTAAATGCTGCGTTTAAGACCAATCCATATCTGGAACGTGCAATCATGACGGGCATTACAAGGGTGAGCAAAGAATCTATTTTTTCTGATTTAAATAATCTGCAGGTAGTGACTACGACCTCAGATAAATATGCATCATCATTTGGCTTTACAGAATCTGAAGTATTTGAGGCATTAAATGAATTTGATCTGGAAGATCAGAAGGAACGTGTGAAAAACTGGTATAACGGCTTCACCTTCGGTAGGATTACCGATATTTATAACCCATGGTCCATTATCAATTTTTTAGATAAGAAAAAATTAGGACTCTACTGGGCAAATACCAGCTCCAATCGCCTGATCGGAAAGCTGATTAAAGAAGGAAGCAAGGAAATCAAACAGCCCTTTGAATCCCTGCTGCGCGGCGAAGCCATCACGGTTGAAATTGATGAACAAATCGTCTACAGCCAGCTGTCCGTAAAGAGAAATGCTGTCTGGAGCCTTTTGCTGGCCAGCGGATACCTGAAGGTTGTAACAAAAGAATTGATTGAACAGACAGGACGCATCTTCTACCAGCTGTCCCTGACAAATAAAGAAGTGCAAATCATGTTTGAGGACATGATCCGCAGCTGGTTTGAAGAATATGACGGACATTATAATGATTTTATTAAAGCCTTACTGTTAGGTGATGTAAAGGCAATGAATCTTTATATAAATAAGGTCTCAATGGAAACCTTCAGCTATTTTGACACCGGAAAGAAACCCTCTCAAGAAGAACCAGAACGTTTTTATCACGGCTTTATTCTTGGACTAATGGTAGAGCTGGCTGATCGATATCTTCTTACCTCCAACCGAGAAAGCGGATTCGGACGGTACGATGTTTTATTAGAACCAAAGCAGCCAAAAGATGATGCAATCATTCTGGAATTTAAAGTTCAGGATATGGATGAAGAAAAGCTGCTGTCTGATACTGTGAAAAATGCGTTGGAGCAAATTGAAAAGCAAAATTATGCCGCCTCATTGATGGCAAAAGGAATTCCGAAAGAACGGATCAGAAAGTACGGTTTTGCATTCTGCGGAAAGAAAGTATTGATTGGATCTGATTCGAAATGATAAAGACAAAAAAGGCCGCCGCATCACAATACCTGATACGGCGGCCTTTCTTTTATTCATAATGACCTCCCAAGCCAGCATTCCTTCCACATCCAAACTCCCGGCTGATGGTAATCCTATTCATTGTCATAACCCTTTTATTTTTTCCTTCAGCATGTCTAAGTACCGTTGTGTTAATTCAACATAAAGCTCTCTTTCTTTTTCCGACCACGAATCAAAAATCTGATTCTCAATCTCAATCAGGCAAAGAACGGTATCGTCTGCCAGCTGCTTTCCTTTATCCGTAAAGCACACCTTTTTCTTTCTGGCACCGATTGTCTCCAGGTAAATGATCCCTTCCGCCTCCAATTTTCGAAGAGCAGAATTGATCGTCTGTTTGCTGACTCCTGACATACCTGTAATATCGCTGAGAAGGCAGGCCCCATCCCGGCTGCAGACCGTATAGAGGACCAGCATGGCACTGTCCGATAATCCCATCTTCAAAGCCGCATCGTGATAAGCCGCATCAATCTCTGATGTCAGCAGATTAAAACGCTCCAGCTGAATTTTAATTTCATTTGCCATATTGCACCTCCAAAAGCATGAAATCGTACCCAACACATTATAGTACGATTTCATACTAATGTCAATAATGTTTTTTCATAATGCATTCTGTAGAATAAAGCCGGGAACCTATTTCCAGATTCTTGGCCAGCGTTCTTTCAAATCTGGCACATGAAAGACCTATTAAATTTGCCAGATCATGATCTATACACCCCGAAACATGATCCGTTGTTTCTATATCCTATTGCCGTAAGGCAGATTTTATTCTGTTTTTGTTCCCCCCTATACCTATATAGAGCATAAAAATTTCCCTCCATTGGTCATAATACACCTTTTCCACAGCACTTTTTATATTTTTTCCCGCTTCCGCAGGGGCATGGATCATTCCTTCCAACCTTTGGCTGAATTCTCCTGTAAGTTTCTTCCCCATCATATACATATATCGACTCTTTCTTATTTTCGCAGGCCTGTTTATAAGTTTGATGCATGGATTGGACAAATTCCTCTCTGGATACCTTTTGCGTATATGGATACAGCTCATCGATCACCTTCTCCGCAATATTCTCCGAATCGCCTTTTATTTTTTCAAAAAAATCTTTATTATCTGCGTATGTATATGGATAATTTTCCTTAATATAATCGAGTTCTACAGGATGCTCCGGTATATACTGGCACATATACCAGTCATAGCTCAATGCTGTCACTTCAATCTGGTCTCTTTCCTCTTCTGTAGACGCATCTTCTTTCAAATATTTTCTTTCATAGCTGGCAGCCAGATATGCTTCCATCAAGGAACCGATCTGCCTGTCCTCATGATACAAAAAGGATTCCCATGATGCAAATGCAGAATCCAAAACCTTCTGCGAGCTTGTATTGGTCAGATACCCTTTATCCCTGATATGAGTAATAAATTCTAAAAACAATGGACGATATTATAGGTTTCTTTCTTAATTTTATGCAACACTTTTAAACAAAACTTCCGTATAAACTGTTGTTTTTCTACGCTCCTTACAGGCAATTTCCTTTTATAATGCTACTTGCCTATATTCCCGATTTACTATCTTTTTCCACATCTGAAACAAACTGATCCGGATAAAGATCGCTTCCCATATATCCGCACACACCCATCCGGGGAGAATTGCATACATTCAACAACATATTCTCATCGCATTTATGAGTTTTGATGCAATCCTCACATAAAAGCCCCTCACCCTCCCAGGCACACTCAGTACAGATAGCTACCGCTTTTTTTCTGCCGCACTCGCTGCATATAAGGATATGAGGATTGTTTCTTGATAAAATCAATTAAGCACCGGGATAAAAGACAATATTTTTGCAAAAGTTCCCGGAATCTTTTCCTTTATTTTATTTGGTTCTTTCATAATAGCACTTATTTCTTTATTGACCGAAAAAACTTCCTTTTTGCATATTGCAGATTACAGAATTTTAGGCTGATGAATAATAATATATACTTTCTTTCCTTTTATTTTTTCCTCATAGTTTTTCTTGACTATACTTTGCGGCTTCCATATTTTCTTTTGTCTTTTTATCAGAATATTCATTTTGAGGATAATACGCAATTCTTTCCAATCCAAGAAGTTCTTGCGCCCCCATCCCGAGCCCTTTCATATATTCCCGCAAAGACGCTACGGCACTTTGAAACATCTGACAATCCCTGGCATTCCGAACACACTCTATAGCATCTCCCATATTTCTTATGCCATTAAACATATTATTTACTATTACCTCCCCACCGCAGATAAAACAAAAACAACGGATCTAAAACATATAAAACACCATCCTTCCAGTCAAGGACCTTAAAAATATCTTCTCTTCCATGTAACAGTTCCTGCATTTTGGTCAGACTTTCCTTAATCGCCTGCGGGGTTGGTTTTTTACAATCATCTGAAATCATACTGTATATTCGATTTTTCACATCCTCAAACTCCAATTTCATAATTGGTGGATTTTCCGCAATCGATTTTACAATCAATTCATACAAATCACAGAGATGTCCGTCTTTTACCTGGAAGGTATTTCTGCCTTTTCCTCGTGTATTTGGTCCTTTCTTCATCAACGACACAACATCCCCATATTCAAAATTTGCTGTTGTATAACGATATGCCGTCTCTAAAATCTCCTGCCCAATCCGGGGCTGCAGATCGCCTGACATTTCCAGTATTGTACAGATGTTGAGACAAATATATTGCATTAACTGAGGCGATGACAAACTTTCTACTGCAATTTGTTCTGCAATCGCATCTTCAATTTCAATGTCCAATTTAGAGAATCCCAGTTTTGCAATTTCCTTTAAGTCTGCCACTTCCCATGGCTCCATGTTAATCAGGCTTAACCTGCCGGACAAATCTGCATTCTGACGTATCGCTTCATCTGCCCGGTGCGGAAGCGATACAACAATCGCCTTAAAGCCTCTGCGTATTGCATCCTTTAACTGCTGTGCAACCTGCATCCGCTTTCCTTCCGGGGCATAATGAAAATCATCTATCACTAACACAAGATTTTCCTTTTTATAATATTCAATAATTTTATCTTTCGTCAAAGAAAACGTTTCTTTCTTCGTATACCTATCACTGGTTTCTGCAATTTTCTTTTCTGATGCAAACTGACCCTCATAAGCAAGTCCAGCCTTTGCTGCAACCAACTTCCAAAAGTCAGTATTCTCCTCAAAATCCGCCCCTGAAATTTCTACTATATTTTCAAAACCAATTACCTTCTCGCAAAGGATTGTTTTCCCCATTTTAGAAGGTCCAACTAACGAAGTTAAAAACCCTGAAACTTTAATTGCCTGCATCAAGCGAAATTCATATGATAAATCAGAGACTGCTGATTTCCGCGATATATAAGTATATTCCGGAAATGCTCCCGGCCGAAACACATCTTCTGCACGCAACTTCATAATCTCTTCCTCCTATCTCATTTTATACATTATAACATATTTTTAATAGAATTAAACCATTTTTATTCATTTTAATCCGATTTATTTCTTTCTCTATTTAAAATGAAAGCGAAGAGCCTACACTCTCCGCCTTCTTCGATCCATCCCCTTACAAAACACCACTCCCACCACCGTACTGATCACCGTCGCCGCCAGCGCCGGCCCCACAATCGCCGCCGGATCACTGCTTCCATACTGGCTGCGATAGGCTGGCATCAAGCCAGGGAAAAAAATAATCAATTAATACTTCAACTTGAATAATCAATATTTCAACTTGCACAATTAATATTTCAATTTGGGTAATTATCCTACAAGTATATAATAAATATGTCGTCCTTTTCTCTGCTTTGTAAGCAAGCCTCTTTTGATCATTCTATTTAACGCAACAGATGCTCCCTGCAGCGTCGAAATTAAAGTTATGTCAACCAATTGTTGTGAAGTAATCATGCCATTTGCCTTAACATAATTATAAATTTTCTGATCCGTTTCATTCAAAGTTATCTCCGGCACAGGCATATCTTGTATTGTTTTTCAACATTCAATTGTTAATTATATTATAATCTTTCAGGATCTATTTGTATACCTGTTACATTCTAATTGATTTTGTTTTTACTGAAAATAATGCAAAAGCGAAGAGCCTACACTCTCCGCCTTCTTCGATCCATCCCCTTACAAAACACCACTCCCACCACCGTACTGATCACCGTCGCCGCTAACGCCGGCCCCACAATCGCCGCCGGATCACTGCTTCCATACTGGCTGCGGAAAGCAATGATATTGACTGGAACCAGCTGCAGGGAAGAAATGTTAATGATCAAAAAGGTACACATTTCATTGCTGGCAATTCGCTGCCATCCTTTACAATTAACTGCCTCCCTTTTTGCCAGCTCCTCCATGGCCTTTAACCCCGCCGGTGTGGCCGCCGCCCCCAGCCCCAGCATATTGGCAATCATATTCACCGCCATATATCTCATGGCCGGGTGCTCCGGCTCCAGCCGGGGAAACAGAAAATGAAGCACCGGCCCCATCTTCTCCGCCAGCCAGTCCACCAGCCCGGATTTCTGACCAATTTCCATAATTCCGCTCCAAAAGGACAGCACTCCCAGCATGGTAATCCCCAGAGAAACCGCATCCGCTGCCCCATCTAACACCCCCATAGTCACAGCGTCCAGCCGGCCGTGAAAAGCCGCCCACACAATTCCAATCAAAATCATTCCTGACCAAAGATAACTTAACATAACAAAAACCTGCCCTTCGGCTTTCTATATCCTATCGCCGAAAAGCAGGTTTTATTCGGTTTTTATCTTTCTTCCTGTATGTCCTATATCAATTCCTTTTTATATGGACTTTCCTATATGGATTTCTTCTCTCCCCTGCGCTTCATCACAAAATACAGCGGAGCAACCACTACCATGGCGCCCAATCCGGCAATCAGCTTGTAGCTCTCAGTGTTGATCAGCAGCCAGCAGCTTGCTGCCACTGCAATCACCGGAAACAGATAACCAAGAGGAACCTGATATCCGGCCTTCATTTCCGGGTGCTTCTTCCGAAGGACGGGAACTGCAATGCAGGTAGGGATATACTGGCTGAACCGGCTGATTACACTGATTGCAGCCAATTCCGAGAAGCTTCCGGTTAAAGTTAAAAGCAATGCCAGAACACCGGTAATGATAACAGAAATATAAGGTACATTGTACTTATTGCACTTTTTAAAGCTTTCCGGAAGAAGGGCTCCTTCTGCCAATGCCTGTGCGCACCGGGGTGTATTAAAGGAACCAGCAATATTTAATCCGCCAACTGACACCAGAGTCCCCAGAGTAACCAGCAGCGCTCCCTTGGATCCAAGAAAGGTTCCCATGGCATCTGCCACAGGTGTACTGGTATCGCCTAAAGCGCTTCCCAGTGTTCCGATACAATGGAACTGAATCAGGAAATAAATGATGGACACGATGGACATGGATAAGATCAGGGCCTTCGGGACATTTTTCGTAGGATTTTCCATATCTCCTGCTGCTACGCCTACATTTTTAAATCCGGTGAAGGCATAGAACACGGTAATAATTGCTGCAGAAACAGAAGCAGAGGTAGCGCCTTCCGCAATAAAAGGAGTAAAGTTTTCCAGCTTAATGAAGAATAACCCTCCAATCACAAAGACTGCCATGGGAACCAGCTTTCCGATGGTTGATATGTTATTTAAATAAGCCATAACATTCACACCAAACAAGTTCACTGCACTAAGCACAACAATGATTCCGATTGCAACCATTTTCTGCATGGTGGGATCTGAAAGCTGAGGAACCAGTGCGCTGAGCGCTGTTGCAAAAGCAACTGCCATGGTTGCCCATGCAATGATGCTGACGATCCACTTCATGACGCCGACTTCATATCCAAAGAAATCACCAAATGCCTTTCTGGCATACAGATACGGGCCGCCGGATTCCTCAAACATACTTCCGCATTCTGCAAAGCAGAGAGCAACCGACATGACCAGAACAAAAACAAACAGATACGCCAGCAAGCTTCCTGGCCCCAGCAGCTTGTATGCCGCCCCTGGCAGTAAGAATATGCCGCTTCCGATGACACAGTTAATTCCATACAATACGATGGTTTTTAAACTCCACTTTTTCTCACTCATTGGTATCCTCCTGCAAATGATTTAATACATACTGAGACAGTACTGCAACGCCTACTGCCAGACATTTTTCATCAAACTGATTTTTTCCGTTGTGCAGCCCCAGCCTGCTGTTTACATTCTCATTTCCCGTTCCCAGGAAGAACTGGGCTCCCCTGCAGTAATCCATAAATACGGCAAAGTCATCGGAACCCATGCTGGGAAATTTAAAATCCACCACATGGCCTTCTCCTAATACCTGATTGGCCGCATTCACAATTCCATCCACCACTTCATCATCATTAAAGACCGGCGGCAGGTAAGCATCACTTACCTCCACAGTGCCTTCTGCCCGCATGCCTTCACAAACTCCCTTTGTGATACGCCGGATTGCATCCAGATTTTTTTCCCGGCATTCCGGATACAGACTGCGCAGGATTCCCAGCATTTCCACCTCTCCTGGAATGGAATTTGGAGTCTGTCCGCCGTGAATGCTTCCGATTGTAAATACAGCAGGCTTTACAGCTTGATTTTCTCTGGACATCACGGTCTGCAGCTGTGCGATCAAATAGGCGCTTACCACGATGGGATCCACGCAGTCATGGGGATAGGCTCCGTGGCCGCATTTTCCTTTTATCGTGATCTTAATATAATCGGATCCTGCCTCCATCGGGCCTTTCTTCAGGCAAATGCTTCCAACCGGAGTCAGTGGATGGGTATGTAATCCTACCACAATATCATTTAATGGCTGTAATTCCATAATGCCGGCCTTCACCATCTGCTTTGCACCTGTAACAGTCTCCTCTGCCGGCTGAAATACGATCCTCACATTTCCTGCAAGCGTTCCTTTTCTTTCATTCAACACCTTTGCACAGTACAGTGCAACTACCGTATGAATATCATGGCCGCAGGAATGGCTGACCCCATCATAGGCCGATGAAAAATCCAGACCGGTACATTCCTGAATCGGAAGTGCATCAATGTCATGTCGAATACAGATCGTCTTTCCCGGCTTATTGCCGCGGATGATGGCGCTGACTCCTGTAGGAATATCAAGGGGTTCGATTTCAACGCCGAATTTATCTAATCGTTTTTTAATGAATTCCGTTGTCTGAAATTCCTTTTCGCTTAATTCCGGATATCGGTGAAGATACCGTCTGTCTTCTGTCATCTGCTGCTCCAACTCACGGATTTCCTCAACTAAAGTCATGATTTTTCTCCTTTCTCATAAATGCCGGCCGTTTTACAGCCTGCTCTGTATTCAGCTTATTTTCTTTTGAGACGGCAGATTTCTTCTATAAGTTTCAATCGATGCACGAATCCGCTCCATGCCCGTTCGAATAATGGACTGGGGCATTGCCAGGTTCAGACGGATATATCCGTTTGCATTTCCTACAAATAAGCTGTCTCCGCCCTCCAGCAGCACACCTGCCTCATTCGCGAAAAATCCAGGTAAATCCTCCACACCAGGCAGGCATTTTCTCACATCTACCCAGGCCAGATAGGTTGCTTCGGGCACACAGTACACAGCCTCCGGAAGATACTTCTCCAGATACTCTTTTAAGAACCGGAAATTTCCATCCAGATAGTCCTTTAATTGCTCCAGCCATTCTCCGCCCTTCTCATATGCAGCCTTGTGAGCTTCGATAGATAAGGGGTTGACAAATCCTACATTCTTGTCCCGCCCGCAAAAACACTCTCTTACCTTCTCATCTCGGATGATAATATTGGAAAACATCAGGCCCGCCATATTGAAGGTCTTGCTGGCAGACATACAGGTAATCAGCTTTTGATAATCCGGCATGATCTTGCCCATGGGAATATGCTTTCTTCCCTGCCGGATCAGATCGCAGTGAATTTCATCTGAGATGATCCACAGATCATTCCGCTCCACAATATCAGCAACTCTTCTAAGCTCCTCCTCCGTCCACATACGCCCGGTTGGGTTATGAGGGTTGCACCACAAAACCAGCTTCATCTTCGGATCCGAAGCCTTTTTCTCAAGGTCCTCAAAATCAATGGTAAAATATCCTTGATCACTCTTTAACTCCGAGCAAACCAGCTGGATCTGATTGTACTCAGCCGTATGCTGAAAAAATCCATAAGCCGGCGTTACAATCAGCATTTTCTCATCTTTTGCAATCAGTTCCTCAGCAAGCTCATACAATGCTGGAATAATTCCGGTAGAAAAAACCAGCTCCTCCTTCGGAAAACTCCAATCATAATGGCTTTGGCACCAGTTCAGGAAGGCATCATAATATTCCGTGTCAAATACCTTGGTGTAACCGAAAATTCTCTTATCCACCCGCGCCTTTACCGCATCACAGATTTCCGAAGGTGTGGCAAATTCCATATCTGCTACCCACATGCGGACAAATTCCTCGTCCTTATAAGGAAACACCTTTTCCGGACCTGCGTGGAAAATATAGCTACGAAAGCCGTCCGTATTCAGTGCATTGGTATTTCTTCTGTCGATTACTTCATCAAAATCATACTTCATCACATTTTCCTCCTTCAAATGATGTATATTTGTCTGTTCGTTTCTTGTTAATAAAAATAGCATAATATTTTTTATATTTCAAAGCAGGCAAAGTTTCTCTAAAAGAAACATTTTTAGAGTTTTCTTTCCTTTCAGTAGATTTCCCGCCGTTTTTTTCGTATAATAAAAAGCAAAACAGGATTCTCAGAAAAAATCGCTGAAAACTATATTTTTAAGAAACAGGGGATTGTAAAAAATGACGAACCTACCAGAAGAGATCGGTGCAAAAATCAAATTTTTCCGTAAGAAGAATCAAATGACAATCCAGGAATTGGCAGATGCCATATGCAAAAGCAAGGCAACTGTGTCAAAATACGAAAGCGGCCTGATTTCCATTGATATCGTTACCCTTTATGATATCGCCAGAATCCTTCAGGTACATGTAGAGCAGCTTCTTTATCTGGAGCCATCCTCCGCCGCTCAGAATATTTCTGATCATGTGCCATCGTTTTTCAAAGATTTGCCTCAATTTTATATTTACTATTTTGACGGGAGAAACAGCTCATTAAACCGCTGTGTGGTAGATGTTCTGTCTCAGGAACAGCCGGATACTTATAAAATCATGATGTACATGAACATTGATACCTACGAGCATTACCAAAACTGTGAAAATACCTACATTGGACACCTGCATCATTATGATGCCGTAACCAACCTGACCCTCCAGAATCAGGATACCCCCATGGAGCAGATTACCATCAGTATTCTGGCTTCCTACCTGAATGCACCTGAAAAATGGGGACTGTTTTTCGGAATTTCTTCCCGTCCTATTATGCCTGTAGCCACAAAGGTTCTGGTTTCCAAGAAAATACAAAAAGAAAATGCACAGCTGATTCAAAAGCTGCGCATTTCAAAAGATGATATCCGAGTTATGAAATTATATAATATGCTGACGATTCTTTAGGCGGCAAAGCCTGACAGGGTTCTGCCCGTCCGTTGTGCCTGGCAGTCCATTTCAGAAATCTCCACAGGAACTTGGTAAATGGCCCGCCAGATTGCAGAATCCATCATCCGCACAGATCCGCCATCACATCCTCCACCCGCTCCATCTTACTGCAGCGGTGGGCATTATATCCGCAGAACAGCAGTCCCTCATCTACCTGCCCCAAAGCAGCCCGGATCAGCGCCATGGTGATGCAGTAAGGTGCCTTCACCGGATCACAGTGCTCTAGGCACCGGAAACAATGTGTGATCCTCTCTGGTTCCTTTGATATCTTTTCTAAAAATGGATTCCAGATGGCCCTTCCAGGCATCCCCACCGGACTTTTTACGATGACGATGTCCTTCTTTTGTGCTTTTAAGTATGCGTCCTTATAGCTCTGAGGTGCATCACACTCCTCGGTGGTCACAAACCGGGTTCCTACCTGGACGCCGTCCACGCCTAATGCCATATGGTGCGCCATATCCTCCCTGGAGAATACGCCGCCTGCGCTGATCACCGGAATGGAACATCCAAATTTCTTGCGGTAGTTCTCCACCACAGCCAGAATCCCCAGAATTTCATTGTCATATGCCTCCTGGTCATAAACCTGATCCGTATCCTCCCGGTCTGACCGGAATTTTGTTAAATCCTCCCTGGAAAATCCCAGGTGACCGCCTGCCAGCGGCCCTTCGATCACCACGAAATCCGGGGCGCGGTGATATTTCCGGTCCCACATTTTGCAGATTACAGAAGCGGATTTCGGTGATGATACAATAGGAGCGATCTTAACCTTTCTCTGCTTTCCATCCTGTCTTTCCACATCTTCCACATATTCCGGAAGGCTGACCGGCAGCCCGGCGCCGGACACGATCACATCGGCTCCGATCTCTGCTGCTTTTCTCACATATTCCGGGTAATCCTTTGTGGCTACCATGATGTTAAAGCCGATTACTCCGTCAGGAGCAAGCTCTCTTGCCCTGGCTAGTTCTGATTCCATGGCCCTTAAGTTTGCCGCCTTTGGATTCCGGTTAAAATCCGGCTCACGAAATCCGATCTGAGCGGTAGAGATCAATCCGATCCCTCCGGCCTTTGCCACCGCTCCTGCCAGAGATGACAGGCTGATCCCGATTCCCATTCCGCCCTGAATCACCGGGTATTTCACATTTAACTCCCCTATTACCAATGGTTCATATTTTCCCATGGCTCTCCTTCTCCTGCACTGAATATCTGATTACTAAAATATATCTCTTACATCCTGCGGAACCGCTGATACCGGCGTTCTGCCAGCTGGCTGCCGTCCACGCCTTCCAGGCCGCTGAAAAATTCTCCCAGCGCCTCATCCAGATAAGCGATCACAGAGGGCAGGGTTTCTGAATTCAGTTCCTCCTCCTCCGGGATGACCTGCTCGATCAATCCCATCTGGTACAGGTCTGCTGCTGTGATCTTCATTACCTTGGCCGCCTCCGGCGCCTTTTTGCTGTCCTTCCACAGGATCGAGGCAAAGCCCTCCGGGGACAAAATGGAATAGATGGCATGCTCCATCATCCACACCTCATTGGCTACTGCCATTGCCAGGGCGCCTCCGCTGCCGCCTTCTCCGATCACCAGTGAAAGCACCGGGATCTTTAAGGAAGACATCTCAAACAGATTTCTGGCGATGGCCTCTCCCTGTCCTCTCTCCTCTGCCTCCAGACCGCAGAATGCGCCGGGGGTATCTACAAAGCAGATGACCGGCCTTCCAAAGGCTTCTGCCTGCTTCATCAGCCGCAGCGCCTTCCGGTAGCCCTCCGGGGACGGCATGCCGAAATTCCGCTTAATATTTTCCTTTGTATTTTTTCCCTTCACCTGGCCGATCACCGTTACCGGCATTCCGTGGAATGTGGCAATACCGCCTGCTACCGCACCGTCGTCCTTAAAGTAACGGTCGCCGTGAAGCTCGATAAAATCGTCAAACAAAGCATTGATATAATCCATGGCATTGGGACGATCTGCCTTTCTGGAAAGCAGAACCGTATCCCATGGAGATCTTGCATCATTTCTATTTTCTCGTTTTCTTTTTTCTATTTTCTTCCAGTTTTCCTCTTGATGGGCATGGATATCCTCCTGCCAGGCCCCGGCCTCCTCTGCCATAAATTCATTGGACATCGCCTGTGCCTGCGCTGCCTTTACCAGCTTTACGCCGTCCTGGAAAAATCCGTTTTTTCTTTCATGCATCCCCAGGATCTTGCTGATCACCTGCTTCTGATCTTTTCTCTCCACCACCATGTCTACAAACCCATGCTCCAGAAGAAACTCCGCTCTTTGGAAGCCCTCCGGCAGTTTCTGTCCGATGGTCTGCTCGATCACTCTGGGGCCGGCAAATCCGATCAAAGCCTTGGGCTCTGCGATAATAATATCTCCCAGCATGGCAAAGCTGGCTGTCACTCCTCCTGTGGTAGGATCTGTCAAAACACTGATGAAAAGCTGCCCCGCTTCATGGTGGCGCTTTAAAGCTGCCGAGGTTTTGGCCATCTGCATCAGAGATACAATGCCCTCCTGCATCCTGGCGCCGCCGGAAGCTGCAAAGATAATCACCGGAAGCTGCTCTCTGGTAGCCCGCTCCACTGCATCGGTGATCTTTTCGCCAACGATGTGCCCCATGCTGCTCATCAGAAACCTGGCATCGCAGACACCAACGACTGCAGGATGGCCGTCAATCAGTCCCTTGCCTGTTACAATGGCTTCATTTAACCTTGTCTTCTCCTTCGCCGCCAGAATCTTCTTCTCATATCCTGGAAAATCCAGGGGATTGGAAAATTTCATCTCCTGATTCCACTCCTGGAAGGTTCCTTCATCCACCAGCATCTGGATCCGGCGATACGCATGCACCCGGAAATATCCGCCGCATTTAGGGCAGACATAGTAATTATTGGTTACATCCTCCACATAGATGGGCTGTCCGCACTTGTTGCACTTCCTCCAAAGTCCCTCCGGGATACTTGGCTCCTTTTCCCTGTCCGCCTCTCGTTCCTCCCGCGGCGCACTGTACTTCGTGTCAATCAATGTGTAGGTTTTCTTAAACATATCCCTGAGCATACGGCACCTCGTTTCTATCTCATTTTTCAGCAGTGAAACAGTCTGAACGATAACATTTTACATTTAACAGTTCCATTTATCACAGCTGCCTTTTTACTTACAATACTGAGGAAAATACTCCGGTATAAATCCAGTATTGGTTCTTCCCTCCTGGAAAGCCGGATGGCTGAGGATCTCATACTGGAAATCCACATTCGTCTCGATTCCTTCAATAATCAGCTCTCCTAAGGCGCTTCTCATCTTCTGGATCGCTTCCTCCCTGTCCCTTCCATGGACGATCAGCTTTAACAGCATGGAATCATAATTCGGCGGCACCTGATAATCCGGATAGATATGGGTATCGATCCGCACTCCGTTGCCTCCTGGAATATGAACATTGGTGATCCGTCCGGGACAGGGCATAAAGTTCCGGGAAGGATTCTCCGCATTGATCCGGCATTCGATAGCGTGACCGGATATCCGGATGTCCTGCTGGGATACGCTTAATTTCTCACCTGCTGCCACCCGGATCTGCTCCTTGATCAGGTCCATTCCGGTTACCAGCTCGGTTACCGGATGCTCCACCTGGATCCTGGTATTCATTTCCATAAAATAAAAGTTTTTCTCTTTATCTAAAAGGAACTCGATGGTTCCTGCATTTTCATAGTGAACGGCCTTGGCTGCCCGGACTGCTGTCTCGCCCATCTGGCGGCGCAGCTCATCCGAAATCACCTGACATGGTGATTCCTCCAATACCTTTTGATGGCGCCTCTGGATCGAACAGTCCCGCTCTCCCAAGTGCACCACATTTCCATATTTGTCCGCCATGATCTGAAATTCAATATGTCTGGGATCTTCAATATATTTTTCAATATACATGGTATCATCAGAGAATCCCTTCACTGATTCCAGCTGGGCGCTGCGGAAGTTTTCGGTAAAATCCTCTCTGCTTCTGGACACCCGCATTCCCTTTCCGCCTCCGCCGGAGGAAGCCTTGATCATAACCGGGAATCCGATGGACTCCGCCAGCCTTAATCCGTCCTCCGCCGTATATACCGGCTCTTTCGTTCCCGGAACTACAGGGACGCGGGCCTCCAGCATGGTCCTTCTGGCCTCTGACTTATTTCCCATCTTATTGATAATATCAGCAGAAGGCCCGATAAATGTGATCCGGCATTTCTCACACAGCTCTGCAAAACGGGCATTTTCTGATAAAAATCCAAAGCCTGGATGAATAGCATCTGCCTTCATCACTACGCAGGCGCTGATGATCCGCTCCATATTCAGATAGCTCTGGGAGGATGCAGCCGGTCCAATGCAGATGGCTTCATCTGCCAGCATGGTGTGAAGAGAATCCCGGTCCGCCTCCGAATACACCGCTACCGTCTTAATTCCCATTTCTCTGCATGCCCGGATAATCCGGACTGCGATCTCGCCCCGATTGGCGATCAAAATTTTATGAAACATGACAATCTCCTGATCTGTTATCGTTAACCAATCATAAAGGTCAGCTCTGCTGAAACTGCTACCTTTCCGTCTACTGTTGCGGTAGCCTGTCCAACTCCTACCGGCCCCTTCTGCTTGATGATCTTACATTCCAGACGCAGCTTGTCGCCGGGAATTACCTTTTTCTTGAATTTTGCGTTGTTGATGGCACCGAAGTAAGCCACCTTTCCCTTATTTTCTTCCTTGGAAAGAATCGCCACGGCGCCTGTCTGCGCCAGGGCTTCCACGATTAATACACCAGGCATCACCGGCTCCTGTGGAAAATGACCTGCAAAAAACGGCTCATTGTAGGAAACTGACTTATATCCTACTGCACTGACCCCTGGTTCCATCTCCTCGATACAATCGATCAGGAGAAACGGATGACGGTGGGGGATAATCTCCTGAATTTCTTTAATTCCTAACATATGCTTAACCTCTTTCCTTTTTGACTGGTATCTTGACAGGATACTCTCTGCAAGCAAGAGCACTGAGGCGCTGTGATACCAGCACGCTAACGGATCCGGAACAATGGCTGTCCGTATTCCACCACATCTTCATTTTTTACCAGAATGGCCTCTACCACGCCGTCGTACTCGCTTTCAATTTCATTCATCAGCTTCATAGCCTCAATGATTCCCAGCACCTGACCCTTTTTCACATGGTCTCCTACCTTCACAAATGCATCTGCATCCGGGGAGGAGGCGGAATAAAAAACACCTACCAATGGGGATGTTACCACCTGATCAGAAGCAATGCCGCCTGCCTGGTCTGCTGCTGCACCAGTTTCGTCGGTCCCGGAACCATAAGCCGGGATGGCGGCTGCCAGAACAGGAGTCTGTACCTGGATTGTCTCCTTCTCCCGCTTCAGAGAAATCTTCATGTTTCCTTCCTCTAATTCAAAACTGGTCAGGCCGTAATCGCTTACGCCCTGGATCAGCTTCATGATTTCCTTAATATCCATGCTTCCTCCTATTCCCCTACATACTTCTTCAACAGGATGCTTGCATTGTGTCCGCCAAATCCCAGGGAATTGCTAATGGCGCAGTTTACCTCCATAGCAACGCCTTCGCCCTTGGTGTAATCCAGATCACAGCCCTCACCTTCTGTTTCCAGACCTGCTGTAGCGTGAATAAAGCCTTCCTGAATGGACTTGACGCAGGTAATAAACTCCACGCCGCCTGCTGCACCTAACAGGTGGCCGATCATAGACTTGGTGGAATTGATCTTTACCTGATAAGCATGGTCACCTAAAGCCAGCTTGATTGCCTTCGTCTCAAACAGATCATTGTGATGGGTGCTGGTGCCGTGGGCATTTACATAATCAATATCCTCCGGCTTCATTCCTGCATCCTGGATGGCATTGACCATGGCTCTGGCCGCGCCGCTTCCATCCTCTGCCGGGGAGGTGATATGATAAGCATCGCAGGTTGCGCCGTAACCGGCTACCTCCGCATAAATATGTGCCCCTCTTGCCAGTGCATGGTCCAGGGCTTCCAGAACTACCACGCCGGAGCCTTCTCCCATAACGAAGCCGTCCCGGTTTTCATCAAATGGACGGGACGCATGCAGCGGGTCGTCGGAAGTAGAAAGAGCTGTCAGTGCCGTAAAGCCTGCCACTCCCATAGGACAGATGCTTGCCTCCGTACCGCCTGCCAGCATCACATCTGCTTCCCCGTACTGGATGGAACGGAACGCCTCACCAATGCAGTTGGTTCCGGTAGCACATGCTGTTACCACGTTAATGTTCTTTCCCTTTAATCCAAACTGAATCCCCACATTTCCGGCTGCCATGTTGCTGATCATCATGGGAACTAACAAGGGATTGACACGGCCTGGTCCTTTCTCCAGAAGCTTCTTATGATCCCTCTCAAAGGCCTGAAGAGAACCAATGCCGGAGCCTACGGCTACGCCCACCATATAAGGATCTTCCTTTGTCATATCGATCCTGGCATCTTCCAGCGCCTGTCTGGCTGCTGCCACCGCATACTGGGAAAACAGTTCCATTCTTCTGGCTGCCTTGGCATCCATGTAATCCTTGGCATTGAAATCCTTTACCTGGGCTGCCAGCTTTGCCTTATATTCTGTGGTGTCAAAATAGGTGATGGGTCCGATTCCCACCTTTTTTTCCTTTAAGCCGTTCCAAAAGCTGTCTACATCATTTCCAATCGGGGTAATCGCTCCCATACCAGTTACTACAACTCGTCTGCTCATATCTTAATTCTCCTTATTACATCGCCATACCGCCGTCCACACAGATCACCTGGCCGGTAATGTACTTTGCATTTCCAGATGCCAGGAACAGTGCAGTCTGGGCGATATCCTCCGTCTCACCGAAATGCTTCATGGGGATCTGCTCTGTGGCTGCCGCCTTCACTGCATCGGAAAGCACCTGGGTCATCTCTGTCTGGATAAATCCTGGTGCGATGGCATTGACTGTGATTCCTCTGCTTGCCAGTTCTCTGGCCGCTGCCTTGGTCAGACCGATTATGCCGGCCTTGGATGCGCTGTAGTTGGCCTGTCCCGCATTGCCCATCACGCCGGACACGGAAGAGATGCTGATAATCCGGCCAGATCTCTGCTTTAACATCTGACGGGACACATGCTTGATACAGTTAAATGCCCCCTTCAGATTGGTATCCAGCACGGCATCAAAATCCTCTTCACTCATTTTCATCAGCAGGTTATCCCTGGTGATTCCGGCATTATTTACCAGAATATCCAGACGGCCATAATGCTTGATCACATCTGCCATCATCTGGCCGCAGGCGGTAAAGTCGGCTACGTTGCACCGGACTGCCTCTGCCTTTCCGCCTTCTGCTTCGATCTGGGCAACGGTTGCCTTCGCCCGTTCCTCAGAACCATTATAATTAACGATCACAGTTGCTCCCTGGGAGGCCAGCGCCACAGCAATGGCCTGTCCGATCCCGCGGCTGGCTCCTGTTACCAGAGCTACCTGATTTTCAAGCATCTTGTTTTTATTTTCTATCTGCTCCATGACCTGCTCCATTTCTCATTTCTGCAGTGCCTGCAGAACTTTTTCAATATCTTCTAATTTTTCTATATTAAGAACGGTTACGTTCCGATTGATCTTTCTCATAAATCCGGCCAGTGTCTTTCCCGGCCCGATCTCAATAAAGGTGTCGATTCCAGCCTGGATCATCACTTCCACACTCTGCTGCCAACGAACAGAGGAGGATACCTGCTGCTCAAGCAGCGGCTTTACCTGGGAAGCGTCTGTTACAAACTGAGCTGTCACATTTGCCACGTAGGGGATCTTTGGTGTATGTACCGTTACCGCTTCCAGAACCTCTCCCAGCTTTTTTCCAGCCTCACAGAGCATTCCAGAGTGGAAGGGCCCGCTTACATTTAATGGTACGGTTCTCTTTGCACCAGCTTCTTTTAACTTTTCGCAGGCGGCTTCCACCGCTTCCTTTTTTCCGGAAATCACGATCTGTCCCGGACAATTGTAATTGGCGATCCACACATCCGGGATCTCCCTGATTACTTCTTCTATTTTTTCCCCGCTCAGCGCAAGCACTGCTGCCATGGACCCGATTCCTGCCGGAACAGCTTCCTGCATCAGGATTCCTCGCTGACGCACAGTGGTGATGGCATCCTGCTCACTCATCACGCCTGCTGCAACTAAAGCCGCATATTCTCCCAGGCTTAAGCCTGCTGCTGCCTCCGGCTGTACCCCATGTTCCTCCAGCACCTTCATCATGGCAATACTGGTGGTCACCATAGCAGCCTGGGTGTATTCGGTGATATTTAACTGATTATTTTCCTGAAAACACAGCTCTGGCATGGAAAATCCAAGAAGCTGTGACGCCTCATCAAAGGTCTTCCTTCCAGTTTCTGTATGCTCATAAAAATCCTGGCCCATGCCGATGTACTGGGCACCCTGGCCTGGGAATATAAATGCAATCTTGCTCATATGCAGCTCCTTATCCATTTCAAACTGTTACTGCTCACAGCAGCCTAAAAGCTTCTCAGCCTGTGCCATCATCTCATCGATCATTTCCTTACAGGTCTGTTCCCTGGTCACCATGCCGGCGATCTGTCCTGCCATCACAGTTCCGTTATTCACATCGCCCTCCTGGACTGCCTTCCGAAGGGATCCTAAGGTCAGGTATTCCAGCTCCTCAAAGGACTTTCCTTCCTGCTCCAGCTTCAGATATTCTCTGGTCATCTTGTTCCGCAGGCAGCGGATGGGATGTCCGTGGCTCCGTCCAGTTACAGCAGAATCAATATCCTTTGCCTTGATGATCCGCTGCTTGTAATCCTCATGTACGATGGATTCCTTTGCCACCACAAACCTGGTTCCCATCTGGACTGCCTCGGCTCCCAGCATAAAGGCTGCAGCAATTCCTCTGCCATCTCCGATCCCGCCTGCCGCGATAACCGGGATGGATACTGCATCTGCGATCTGAGGCACCAGCGTCATGGTGGTAGCTTCACCGATGTGTCCGCCGGACTCAGTTCCCTCTGCAACCACAGCATCAGCACCGTACTTCTCCATCCGCTTTGCCAGTGCAACGGAAGCTACCACAGGAATCACCTTGATTCCGGCTGCCTTCCACATTTCCATATATTTCTCCGGATTTCCGGCACCGGTGGTTACCACCTTAATGCCTTCCTCCACCACTACCTTTGCCACATCGTCTGCGTAAGGGCTTAACAGCATCACATTGACACCGAATGGTTTATCTGTCAGCTGCTTTGCCTTCCGGATCTCCTCCCGGACTGCCTCTCCAGGTGCATTCGCCCCGCCGATCAGTCCCAGGCCGCCTGCCTCAGATACCGCCGCTGCCAGGTTATGCTCTGCCACCCAGGCCATACCGCCCTGGATGATGGGACATTGGATCCCCAGCATTTCTGTTACTCTTGTTTTCATACTATGCCTCAACACCCTTATCCTTTAAATAATTCATTACATCGCCTACGGTGGACAGCTTCTCTAAATCCTCAGCCGGGATCTCCACACTGTACTCATCCTCTAATGCCATTACCAGTTCAAATAAATCCAGAGAATCTGCTCCTAAATCATCCTTAAAGGAAGAAGCCTCTGTGATTGTCTCCTCATCTACACTTAACTGATCTGCAATTAATTCCTTCATCTTCTCTAACATGGTTTTACTCTCCTTTTCTTTCCTTTTTCCTTTTATTTTTTTATTTCATTTCGGCAGCCAGCGCTTTTTCTTATCATTTCTGCCGGCTTGCTTTACCACTCCATCAGAATGGCTCCCCAGGTAAGACCGCCTCCGAATCCGGATAATACGATCTGATCTCCCCGGTTCAGCTTACCTGCCCGGTTCATCTCATCCAGAAGGATGGGAATGGTTGCCGCTGAGGTATTTCCATACTGTTGGATATTCATCGGGAACTTTTCCAGGGGCTCCTTCAGACGCTTGGCAACGGACTCAA
The DNA here is from genome assembly GCA_030524635.1 of Lachnospiraceae bacterium. Classification (GTDB taxonomy): domain Bacteria; phylum Bacillota; class Clostridia; order Lachnospirales; family Lachnospiraceae; genus Caccovicinus. Next base: position 13,320 of record JAUNGG010000007.1, on the reverse strand, counting down.
TGATCCGCTCATTGGCCTGGTGAAGGATATAGTAACGGATCTCCTCCTTCTCCACCTGCTGCTCCTCCAAAAGCTGGCTGATGCACTCCGGCACCTTTTTCACTGCAAATTTAAATACCTCCTGGCCATCCATATGAAGATAGCCAAGCTCCGGCGTCTTTCCGTTCCGGAAATTTCCTTCCGTTCTGGCCCTGCAGGTCAGGACCTGGCTGCGGCTTCCATCTGCCTTCATGATTCCGTGGAAGCTGCCTTTCTCATCGCCCTTCACCACCACGGCTCCGGCCCCGTCTCCGAACAGTACGCAGGTGCTTCGGTCCTTCCAGTCAACAGTCTTGCTTAAATCATCAGCTCCCACCACTAGGATCGTCCGGAAGGCGCCGGAAACCAGAAAGCTGTGGGCCGTCTGCAGGGCAAATACAAAGCCGGTACAGGCTGCGCTGATATCGAATGCAGCCGCATTTACCGCTCCGATCTTTGCCTGGATCTGGCAGGCACCGTTGGGAAAGCAATACTCCGGTGTGGAGGTGGCAAGCAGGATCAGGTCCAGCTCTTCCGGCCGAATCCCTGCATTTTCACAAGCCCGCATCGATGCCTCTGCCGCCATGCCGGAGGTTCCCAGCTCCGTAGTCAGCCGCCTTTCCCGGATCCCGGTCCGGGTGCGGATCCACTCATCGCTGGTCTCCACAATCTGTGCCAGGTCCTCATTGGTGACAATACTCTCACCAGCACAGGACCCGGTTCCTATGATTCTTGTCATCATAATCCATCCATTCAAGTGACAAACGTTAAAATTTATAATTTCAAATATTTTGAGTTTCAAAATAATAGTAGTGGATAACCTTCCATTTGTCAATAGTTTTTTGATATGTGTTAAAATAATTTTAGATTAAGACAATATTCTGACTATATGTTAATCATTGACTTTTACTTACAATTTATGGTATTGTATAGATGCAGGGGGTGCACATTAATTCATTTAAAAAAGGGGGTTTTACTATGAAGACTACAGGAGTCGTTCGTAAACTTGATGAACTTGGAAGAATTACCCTTCCAATCGAGCTTCGGAGAAGCCTCGACTTAGACGTGAAAGATGGACTTGAGATCTCGGTTCAGGATAACTGCATTATCCTGCGCAAGGCTGAAACCGCAGATATCTTCAATGGAAGCACCGAGGACCTGGTAGAGTATGAAGGCCGCAAGGTTTCCAAGGAATCCATCCGCAGACTGGCAAAGATCGCCGGCATGACGATCGTGGAGTAATCCATCTCCTCCTTGCCGAAGCCCAGCCTGACCGGCATGAGACTATATCCGAACCGTACCAAAACAAAATTGGATAACAAATGAAAAAGAAGCCAGCTAAGGGCTTCTTTTTCATTTATCTCTTTATTTGATATTATACCAGATACTTTTTGGCAATCGCCTCAAGTTCCTCTTCGTTTTCCTTTATCCAGTCCTCAAAGCACGTTCCAGATGCCTGAACGGTCTGTCCTAATTCCACCAGAAATGCCGGAATATCCTTCTCCAGCATAGTTCCCATATCCCGTCCCATGCGCTCACTGCCCTGAAGATCACAGCCGTTGACAAACAGGTTGAAGGCATTGTTCGGAACCTTATCGATCATCTTCACACCGCCGCGGAAGCCGATGGCTCCGATCTGATGGGTACCGCAGGAGGACGGGCATCCGGAGATATGGATCTGTGGAAGCACACCGTCAGGAAGCTGTGCCTCTCTCTCAGCCTCTACAACAGCCCTCAGAAGGCTCTGGGAGTCTCTTACGCCTACCTGGCAGATACTTGCTCCTATGCAGGCCACAGACGTCTCAAACAAGGTCTGAGCGCCGTCCTTTACCACTTCCATCACCCTTCCTGCCTCTGCTCCGGTCAGATTGATGATATATAAGGACTCATCCGGCGACAGGCGAAGCTCCACCTGATCCATATCCTGGATCACATCATAAAGCTCACGGAACTTGGAGGGCTTGATTGCTCCGCCGATTGGATGATAATGGATGGCATACAGCCCCTCCTGCTTCTGAGGAATCACCCATCTTCCCTCGGCTGTGGTGCCGTCCCCGGTCTTGGCCACCGAAACTGCTTCCACATGAAGATCCAGATCCTCGCCGGAAGCAAATACACCTTCCAGCTTTTCCTGGAATGCCTTTACATAACCCTCTTCTCCCAGAGTCTGCTGCATATAGCGGGTCCTTGCCTTCGCCCGGTTCTCGTAGTTTCCGTAAGCACGGAAGGTCTCCCACATAGCCCGGATATAATAGAGGATCTTCTCCGGCTTTACAGCCTCTCCTACTAAAACACCGAATCTTGGATTGGCTCCCAGACCGCCTGCGCTGTACACATCAAAGGTTCCATCCGGACGGGCTGCAAAGCCTAAGTCACGGAAGGTAGCATGCGGAACATTTTCCGGATTATTGGAAAATCCCACCTTCAGCTTTCTCGGCATCTTCTCCGCCTCAATAAAATTCATCAGATACTCCCCTGCAGCCTTTGCGTAAGGAGTCACATCAAAATACTCCTCCTCCACGCCTGCCAGAGGAGACATGGTAATATTTCTCGGATAATCTCCGCCGCCGCCCATGGTCACAATTCCGTGATCCAGCGCATGCTCCATAATATCATAGACTTCAGCCGGATGCAGATTATGAAGCTGTACCGTCTGGCAGGTAGTCAAATGGATCAGATCAACCTGATGCTTCTCAACTGCATCTGCTATAAATTTCAGCTTGTCCTTATCGATAATGCCTCCGGTCAGACGAAGACGCAGCATACTTGCCTTTCCGCCTCTCTGTGCATAGCTTCCGTATTTTCCAGAAAAGCCCTTATAAGCATTCTTATCTACTTCTCCTGCGTAAAAAGCCTCTGTCTTTTCCCGGAAAGCCCCCAAACTTTCCTTCCATGTTTCATACCCTACTGTTTTCATACTATATCTCCTTTCATCAACAGGTATTGATATACCTCCCGCTTGCTGATCCCCCGGTCCTTTGCCACTGCCTTCATGGCACTTTTCCGGTCCAGCCCTTCACTCAGATACCGTTCCATGTGCTCTTCTATGGAAATCTCCTCCCAGGACTGCTGCTGTTCCTTTATCATCTCTTTTACAGCCTTTCCTTCTATGACGATCACACATTCGCCCTTTGGCTCCTCTGCCTCAAACCGCTTCAGCGCCTCCGAAAAGGTAGCCTGATACGCCTCCTCATACCGCTTCGTCAGCTCCCGACAGATGGTGATCCTTCTATCCCCCAAAGCATCCAAAAGCTCTGTCAGCGTCCTGACCAGATGATGGGGGGCTTCATAGACGATGATCGTTCTGGTCTCCCCCTTTAATTCCTCCAGCACCCACTGCCGTTCCTTTTTATCAGAAGGCAGAAAGGCTTCAAAGCAAAACCGCCGGGTTCCCAGACCTGACATCGTAAGGGCGGTAATGCAGGCTGCCGGGCCAGGAAGGGAGGTTACCGGAATTCCGGCTTCATAGCACTGCCGCACCAGCTCCTCGCCCGGATCGGAAATTCCAGGCGTCCCGGCATCTGTCACCAGTGCCAGCTTCAGGCCTTTTTTCATCTGCTCTACCAGATATCTTGCCTTATCTACCTTATTATATTCATGATAGCTGGTCATAGGGGTCTTGATTTCAAAATGATTCAGAAGCTTAATACTGTGCCGCGTATCCTCCGCCGCAATCAGATCCACTTCCTTTAATGTGTTCAGCACCCGCAGCGTGATATCCTCCAGATTTCCAATGGGCGTTGCACACAAATATAATTTACCTGACATCTTCATTCCTTCCAAAAAAAAGTCTAATATCCATACACATCCCGAATCTCATCCGAATAAACTCCAGGTTCCTTAAATACGATCACCGGCTTTTCAATCTTCACCATAGATTTTCCTCCCCGCACTGCCTCGATCAGTACCATATTGGCCTCCCGTTCAATAAACGGATGGACAAACTTGATCCGCTTCGGCTCCAGCCTATATTTCGTCAGCATAGTGATAATCTCGATCAGGCGGTGGGGCCGGTGAACCAGATAAAACCGCCCTCCCGGCTTCACCAGACGGGCTGCGGACCGAACCACATCCTCCAGCGTACACAGCACTTCATGGCGGGAAATGGCCTTCATCTCCCCTGGATTTTTCAATCCATGAGCATCATTCATATAAGGCGGATTCGATGTTACCACGTCAAAGGAAGCCAACTGGAATATCCGCTCGGCTTCCTTGATATCTCCTGTCACGATCTTGATCTTATTCTCCAGCTGGTTCAAGGATACGCTTCGCCGCGCCATATCCGCCACCTGCTCCTGGATCTCCAGACCGGTAAATTGACGCCCCTCTGTCTTTGCCTCCAGAAGGATCGGAATGATCCCTGTCCCGGTTCCCAGATCTAAAACCTGTTCTCCCGGGCCGACCCGGGCAAAGCCGGACAGCAGCACCGCATCCATCCCAAAGCAAAATCCGTCCGTCCGCTGAATAATGCGGTATCCGTTCCGCTCCAGATCATCGATGCGCTCATTTTCAAGAAGTTCCGGCATGTCCTGGTTTTCCAGGCTCTGTTCCATCCGGCCATTCGGATTCCAAGGCTCCTTTCTCATGACAGCTTCGACTTTCCTTCCCGCTTTTCCAGGGCCTCCAGTGCCTTTAATTCGGCATCCTGCCCATTCTTATCCGAACCATCTCTCTGATTCTCTTTCTGGTTATCCTTCTGCTTCTCTTTCTTCCGTCTCGGCTTAAACCGAAGCTGCTCCACCCGGTATTCCCGGATCTCCTTCTCATCATTATTGATGGTAACCAGGACCTTGACCAGCTGGCGGAGCACATTAACACTGTGAACCTCGCCCTTTAATCCGTCATCTGTGGTAACAAAATCGCCCTGATTGGGAAGCTTGCTGTTCAGCACCTGATAGGTTTCCTCTTCATTCTTTAAGCAGCACATCAGACGGCCGCACACACCGGAAATCTTGGTAGGATTCAGAGACAGGTTCTGCTCCTTCGCCATCTTAATGGAAACCGGAATAAATTCTGACAGATAGGAGTGGCAGCACAGCGAGCGGCCGCAGATACCGATGCCGCCCAGGATCTTCGTTTCATCCCGGACACCCACCTGGCGAAGCTCAATCCGAGTCTTAAATACAGCTGCCAGATCCTTTACCAGCTCTCTGAAATCGATCCTGCCGTCTGCTGTAAAGTAAAACAGCACTTTATTATTATCAAAGGTATACTCTGCATCGATCAGCTTCATCTCCAGGCCGCGCTTGCGGATCTTCTCCAGGCAGATCTGAAAAGCTTCCTTCTCCTTTACCTTATTCCTTGCTTCCACTGCCCGATCCTCATCGGTAGCCATGCGGATTACCTGCTTTAATGGCTGAATCACCTTGTCATCTGCCACCTCCCGGTTGCCCAGGACCACATAGCCGTACTCAATGCCTCTGGCTGTTTCCACAATTACATTATCGCCCGTTTTGATCTCCAAGCCGGCCGGATCAAAATAGTAGATTTTTCCGGCCGTTCGAAAGCGGACTCCAATTACCTTTGTCATTCTTTAATTCTCCTTCATAACTAATAACATAAGCTCCAGAACAAGCTCGGTATTCACGTTGGCATCCAGCCTTACTCTGGCCTTATCGATCGCTGCCAGGATGCTTTCCAGCCCATCATAGCCGCTGTTCTTGCTGATCTCATTGATCATGGTGTATTCATCCTTAAAGATCAGCAGATTCACATCCTTGGTCACCTTGAACATCAGCACATCCCGATACCAGAACTGCATAAATTCCAGACATTCATAGAGATCGATGTTCTCTTCCTTTAATTTTTTAATATAATTCAAAAGCTCTGAGATATCCATCTTCTTTACATTTTTAAGAAGATACAGCATCTCGCTGTGAAGAAGCTGGAAATCCTCTGAGGATGCCAGGTGAATCGCCTTCCCCAGGTTTCCTCTGGCAAAGGCTGCATACACATCTGCATCCTGCTCCTTCACTCCCAGGCTTTCCGTCAGATACTCCTTCACCACCGAATCCTTCAGCGGCTTCAGCTTGAGCTGCACGCATCGGGACAAAATGGTGGGCAAAAATGCCTCCTGATTCGTCGTCAGCAATATGATCACTGCGTAGGACGGCGGCTCCTCAATGGTTTTTAACAGGGCATTCTGCGCCTGAACAGTCATCTTCTCCGCCTCATCCACAATATATACCTTAAAATAGCTGCTGTAAGGCCGGATCGCTATGGTATCATTGATCTGGCGTCTGATATCGTCAACGCCGATGCTTCCCGGCTTCTCATGGGTTACATAGATCAGATCCGGATGATTGCCGCTCAGCACCTGCTTGCAGGCATGGCACTTCATGCAGGGGTCCGCTCCTCCTTTTTCACAGAGCAGACTCAGCGCAAAGGCATTAGCCAGAGACTTCCGCCCCATGCCAGCCTCCCCAGTCATAATATAGGCATGAGAAACCTTATGTGATGTAATCGCCTTCTTTAAGTTTGCTTTTATGGTTTCATGACCCAAAATATCTGAAAATCCCAGCATTTGAAAACCTCCTTGCTGCACGGCCAAATCAGTGCAAATCCTAGGAATTAGTATAGCATAATTTCAATCTGGTGTATAGAAAAAGATATTGGGAAAAAAGGAGGGAATACGCCCTCCTATCAGACATATTCCCTCCAAATCTATGATCCATTGTTTTTATTAGTCCCGCATCAGGGCTCCATCCAGCAGCTTCAGCAATTCCAGAACACTGCAGAAGGCTTCCTCTGCCTCCTCCTCCACCCATACCAGCTTTCCCTGCCAGGTGGAATTTTGGCGGAATTGAACGTGAAGCACAAAGGTTGCTTCTGCACCCTGAGGCTTCAGGACCTCCTCTGCTGACATCACCTGAATCGGCTCCTGCCTGTCCTTAGATAGAGCATCCTCTGTGCCATTTCGTTTCTTTTTCTGAAAACTCCGGTACCTGGTAGATGCCTGGGGATAATTGATCTCATCATAAAATCGATCTAATATGGAGATCATCTGGCCGCTTTCCCGAAAGGGAACCGCCTCATTCTTGTATTTATGATAAAGCCTTCCGCTGTATTCTCCGTCCGATATCTGATCAATACAGATAGTTACCAGATTGGGAGCAGCAGTATTAATCCGGTATTGTCCCATATTAACAAAACATCTCCTTCTCGCTTATTCGTTCTTTTTCCAGCAATTTTTAGACAATCCAAAGCTTAACTTGGATTTTTCTCCCTTGATCTCTGCGATCGAAGATACATAGTATCGAATCTGCACCTTTTGGCTGGGATACTTTTCCCGAAATCTGGAATTAATCCGGGCATAAGTGATCTCACAATCCTCCTGCTTGATCCCAATCAAAAGCACCAGGAACTGATTCGGGCTGTACCGGGTATATAAGTCCCCGCGTCTTAAGGAATGGCAGATGGCCTGGCTTAAATTTGCCGACTGCTCCGCCAGAAGGGACTCCTTCTCCAGTGGATTTCCCTTACTGTCGGTAAGGGTACAGAGCATTAAAAAGACAGACTGGCCGCTTCTCTCGATCATACGTGTGATGATCCGGTAGCTGTCAATAAAGCTTGGATAGCTGCAGTAATAAGCTCCTGGTGTAAACTCCTTTTCCCGCAGGCTGTCCTTGATATCCGTCAGAGTCCCCATGGCATAATGAATCTGCCCGCTCATCGCCCGGAATCTGGCCAGCATCTTCTCTGAAGGCGACAATCCCAGTTCCTCGAAAAACATGGATGTGGCATTCTCATACACCTTCAGCGCATCCTTATACCGATTCATCGCCAGAAGGCAATCGATCTGAACCAACTGCCATTCCTCAAATGGATAGATGGTAATCGCTCTCCTGCAGATCTCCAACAGGTCTTCATACTGGCGCCGCTCCTGCAGCAGCCTGCAGCATTCCCGAAGAGCGTCAAAATAAATATTCTTATAGTAGAGGCTTTCCGCAGCTACCCACTCCTCCTCTGCCATAAGAGGAAGAAACTCGCCGGTATAACTGCTGCATACCTTCTTTAGCGCCTCCAGCCGTTCCTCCTCATCCTCAAGCTCCAGAGCTGCCTTGGCTCCTGCCTCAAATATCTTGGTATCCAGGCGGATCTCCAGACTGCCTTCAAACCGGTAGATCCCCTTCCCCATTTTTATATAATCATCCTTTGGAAGAACAGTATCCTCCAGCAGACGACGCAGGCGGAACACCAGAATACGGAATGCATTCTTCGTGTCCTGGGTATCATCCCTGCCATACAAAGCCTCCAAAAGCTGAACCTTCGGAATCCCGTCCTTTCCAGCCTCCAGCAGCATCAGAAACAGCTGCATAACCTTGCTGGTATTATTGCATTTTATCGAAAAGGCTTCATCGCCATAAAAAAACGAAAGGCCCCCAAGCATGTTCACTGAAAACACTGATTTATTCTCTTCCATAAACTCACCCATCAATATCGTACAGAATCTTTCTTCTTTCTCTTACATGATTATAAAACATTTCATTTCAATTTTCAACATGCTTTCTGATATTCTCCCTGAATTTTACTTTTTCTTTAATGTTCTCAAGAAAATTCCTTGAAAATCCTGGATTCCCTGGATCTCAAACCCTAATTTCCGATAATGGATCAGCTTTAAAATCATTTCATTTGAAATCACTTCCCCTGGAACCAGATAAGGAATTCCCGGTGGATAAAGGTATACAAATTCTGCTGATATTCTCCCTTCACATTCCTCCAGCTTTCGGGTTTCGTATGGATGTTCCATTGCTGTACTGATCCTGCATACTGCTTCCGGAATGACGGCACTTGGCTCTTCTCCTGTCCATGTCCCATTTTGAAATTCATCGTCCATCGCCTGATCTGCATCCTTCAATCCTTCCAGCAGACGTTTTAACCCTTCCCGTCCATCCCACAGGCTGGTGAGTGCAAGACCATACTGCGGAGCGCACATTTCCAGTTCCAGATGATGACGCTCCCGAAGAAAATTCTCCAGCCACACGCCGCTTTTCCTTCCACATCCGGTAACCATCAGGATCTTGGAGCAATCCATATCATAAATTCCGGCCTGTCCGATCCATTCCTTTCCTGGGATCACAATATGACGAAGGCTTCTGCACTGCTCCCGAAACTCCTTCAACTCCTCTGCAAGCTGAGACAGCCTCTCCCTTCCTTCCTGATCCATATACCCAATGCAGTTTTCAATGGCCGCCATCAACACATAGGAAGGGCTGCTGCTCTGATAGATGGAAAGGTATCTTCGGATCCGTTCCATCCGCTCCTGCCCCAGATATTCCTGCTTCATATGAAGAATGGCCGTCTGTGTCAGCGAAGGAAGGGTCTTGTGAAGGCTTTGTATCACCACATCTGCCCCCAGCTCCAGAGCCGATACGGGAAATTCTCCATTTCTCCCAAAGGGAAAATGAGCGCCGTGTGCTTCATCCACCAAAAGGGGCACTCCATGTCGGTGCGCTGCCTCTGCAATCCGCTTTATATCCGAAACCATTCCATCATAGGTGGGGGAAACGATCATAACTGCCTGAATTTCCGGATTCTCCTCCAGCTTTTTTTCCACATCCTCCGGCCGAATCCCGCCCTGTATCCCCAATCCGGTCAGAATTTGTGGATAAACATACTCTGCCTGCAATCCATTTATTAGTATCCCATGATACACAGACTTATGGCAGTTTCGGCTGACTAAGATGGTTCCGCCTCTCCAGGTACATCCGCTGATGGCACTTAAAATACCGCCGCTGCTCCCATTTACCAGATACCAGCTCTCATCAGCTCCATAACACGCAGCTGCCTGTGTCATAGAATCCTTTAAGATTCCTTCTGCGTGATGCAGATTGTCAAATCCATGGATCTCTGTAATATCGATGGTATATGGATTTGGAAACCCCATTCCTTCCTGGATCGCCTTTCTTTTATGCCCCGGCATATGAAAGGGATAATAGTCAGAAGCCGAGTATTCGATTAAACGTTCTAACAGAGATTCCTGTGAGAACTCTTTGCTTTTTTTCTGCTTCAAGCTGTTTGAAATATTATTGATATGATCCATATTTTCAATGTTCTCCATATTCCTTATATTTTCCATATTCGTCACGACCTCAGCTATTTTCTAATGATCAATTCAGCAGCATCTGGATTTTTTTCCTGACCAGGCTTATAATAAGCCATGTAATGCAGCCCAACAAATTTTATTTCTTTTTAGAATCATACCGTCAGTGAACAAGGAAACACTCGGTATTATCGTCTGATTTTCAAGGAGGCTAGTATGCGCACAGAAACCTTTAAAATGGAGCGCCCAAATCTGGTAAAAGCCGGCGACACAGTTAAGATCATCGAACGCCCCGGAACCAGCAGCTATAGCTATATTATTGACCCGGCTGTAGCCATGTCCGGCTGCTACAAAGCCAGAGAGCGCATCCTGTCCGAGTACGGCACTGTAAAGGAAGTTCAGGAAAATTCCCGCGGCTTCTATGTAATCGTAGAATTTGATGAGTAAATATACTGCTGCACTCAGTCAATTTCCTCTGAAAAAGGGGCGTACACTAATTCCTTAGTGCAGCAGCCCCATTCCTTTAAACTTTCTTCCTTCTTTCTCCATACAAGCTTCTCTGCATGTTCCTGTTCCTCTGTAATCATTTCCTCCATGGCAGTACTCGACTGCAGCACATAACATTTTATGGAGAAACTCCGCCTGGCCCAATAAACCGGACAGGATCAGAAGAATCTCCCGGTGCAGAACTATTTCCGGATTCTGGATTCGCCTCTATGGTTGGAATCATTTCTGTATTTCCCGGTCCTGGTGCCTCAGTAGGCTGTACAGGCGCTGCTGTTGGCTCATACCCTGGTTCCAGCGGCCTGACACTCTCTGTGGGACTGGAAGGCTGCGAGGGAGCTGGCGCTGCCGTCCCTGAATTTCCCTGTACCGGCGATGAGGAGCCATTGCTTCCCTGTGATGACACACCAGAATTTGAATTCATAGGGGGGATTACCGCTGGCTCTGAATGCTTCGGTCCTTCACTGCCTTGCCCCTTCTCCCCTTCAGCATTTCTGGATGCTTCGGAGGCCTCCTCTGGATCCTGATCCGATTCCTTCTCCTCGTCCTGATCTTCTTCTGGATCCTCACTTCCAGATCCATCCCTTGAAATATCATATTGCAGGGAATCCGTAAACTGATATGTTTTTTCTGATAAAACCTTCCAGTTTCCCAGGCTGCTGCTGTATTCACAAGTCCTCAGATATGCAGTAATGGTACTGCCATCTACCATAAGCAGCGATAGCAGTTCATTACGGCTCTGATCCGAACTTCCCCTCGATGCAGAGTCATCGATCACTGTCACCTTTCCGCTTTCTGGATCGATTACAGCAATCTGGCCATAACAGCTCTTCCAGCTGACAGGCGTATACTCGCCATAAATTTTCTTCTTCCCTTCATAATAATACAGATTCAGAATATTTCCCTGGAACCTGGGGCCGATCTGCTCCGCCTCGATTCCATCCGGGCTCATACGGTAAAGTTCACTATATCTGGTGCCATCGCTTCCCCGTTCCACGTAAGCACTGTAGTACAGCATCCCCTCTGCAATGCAAAAGCTGTTAATTCCATATGGCCCACGGACTGCCAAAATCTTCTGTCCGCCCTGCTCCTGCTTATAGATCACCTTTCTTTCTGGATTCTGAGGATCCGATTCCAGTGTAAAGATCAGATTTCCGTACTGCTGTTTACCTGGATATACATTTACGATCTTGCCCTGATCCAAATGGTACTCCCGGCTTCCGATCATCTGAATCCCATCTTCATCACCAGTGACCACATTTCCCATAGAATCCACCAAATAGCAAGCATCATTTCTTACCTCAACCCGATACTGCCCCTCACCTACAGAATAGATGGTCCCTGTTCCTGCCTTTTTTACCTGCCCTTCAGAGGCGTAATAAACCGTTCCGTCCTCCATTACCAGATATCCGGTAGCATTTTCCGCCAGAAGCTCTTTCTGAGTCTCTCCTGGCTTGATCCGAAACAATTTATTGCAAAGATTCTGCTCCTCCTGGCTGAGACCGCTCAAGGTCTGGGACGTAACCTGGGGAAGATAATACAGATATCCATCATGGATCTGCATCGAATTCCTCGTGGAGCGCTCTGGATTGCTCTCCCCTCCCAAGATCCTTCCCTCTGCCTCTGTGGTCTTTCGGTAATAAATCGGTTTAAAAATACCAGTATCACTGATATCAGAAGATAAATAACACCAAAACTCATGCCCTTTCACCAGGCTGTCCAGGTTCTGTGGATTATCCTCGCCAGTTAAGCCCCTCCATCCTGCATCCAGCTGAATATCTGTTAAAGCACCACCCGATGAGAAGAAAAAGATCTGGCCATCCATACTGATATCCTCAACAGCCATATATCCATCTTCCTTCAGATAGTACAGCTTGTCCTCCCATACCTTCCAGGCATTGGCTGCAAAGCTTCCATCAGCTTCCCGATACCGGGTTCCATCCTCATCTGTGATCCATCCATACACCTCATCTGTTTCAATCTCAATTTCCGATGATCCCTCTGTAGATGCTTCCAGGGCCCATTCAGAAGAATCTCCGGCAATCTTCTCATAAACGGTAATCACAACCCATATCGCTGCAAACAATGCCGCCAACGCACATACTGCCATAATTCCAGCCCATATATACGAGGTTCGTATCCTCTGTTTTTTCCGATGTCTGTTCTGTCTGTTCTTTTTTAATCTGCTGCCCAAAATTTTGTCACCTCTGATCTATCTTTTATTATGTTATCCTATCAAACATTAGATGGGAGTACAAGGAAAAAAAGCTTACAAAATTCGATGGAATTTACGAAAAACCATAAGAAAAGAGTGCTAAAATGTGGTTAAGAAGGCGTTAGGCCGCAGACCTGCTTAACGTCCTTTTGACTACATTTCAGCACTTGGATGCCAGTACACTAGCTTTTCGACAATAAATTCCAAAATATTCTATTTTTTCTTCCATATTTCAACAAATTATGCTATATAGGCAAATGGTTAGATGGAGATTTATAATCGGTAACTAGCCTATGGGCTTAAGCCTTCCCATTACCAAAATTAGGAATAGAAAAACCCTCGATTCGCGGTCGAGGGTTTTTCGTTTTCGTCCAATATGGACTGATCTTCTCTTTTCTGCCTATCGGTATTATAGCATATGCAAATTTTAATTGCAATATGCTATTACTTGAGTTTCCACAGTTCTGTCTATAGAACTCCTAATCACGGAAGTTTGACAGTTGAATAGAAGAAAAAACATCCGCAGGCCGCATAAAGCCTG
>JAUNGG010000059.1 GCA_030524635.1 Lachnospiraceae bacterium | reverse complement strand
GAGCATCTGCCTTACAAGCAGAGGGTCACAGGTTCGAGCCCTGTAGGCCCCATATATCTGGCGGAATAGCTCAGCTGGCTAGAGCACGCGGTTCATACCCGCGGTGTCGTTGGTTCAAGTCCAATTTCCGCTACTAACCTCACTGGTTTTCCGGTGAGGTTTTTTATTGCCTTTTTTCTCCCAATTCATCTAAGACAGCGTTTTCCGCCTTCCAATGGAGAAACAAAACTCCGGTTTCTGCAATCCTCTCGCAGAAACCGGAGTTTATTATGTTTGTTACTAGCTTAATGCCTTCCTCACCGCCTTCTTCTCTTCCAACAGCTCGCTGGAACCATAAACAGCATAATACAAAGCATATGCCATAATTCCTGCCCCCACCCCGTCGATCACGGAATGCTGCTTTAAAAACACCGTCGCGAGACAGATGGAAATCATCAGTGCGAAGGAACCGATCTGGAGCCAGCGGTGTGCTCTCAGCTTCTCACTTCTGCGGATCGCCACATGGGTACAGATGGAATTATATACATGAATGCTTGGAAAAACATTGGTACAGGTATCGGCCCGATACAGTATGGATACCAAATAGGAACAGATATTCTTATCCGGGTCAACTAACGGCCTGAAATTCGTCCCGTTGTGGAAGAATGTACAGACAATCAAGCTGATGATCATACCGGAAAACAGGTAAATGCACAGACGATAGTACTCTTCTCTGCTGGTAAAGAAAAAGTAGAGCACCGTCACAGCCACATACCCGAACCACAGCAGATACGGGATAATAAAATATTCATTAAATGGAATATAGTCATCCAGCTCTACATGCATCACATGATAACGGTCTGTCACAGTACGCTCCAGATAGGAAAACCAGATCAGATAGATCACCCCGAAGCCCATCATCCAGGCATGCCTGTACTTCTTTAAAAACTGCTTCATAAAATCGCCTCCCATTCCGGGAACCTTATAAAGCTGCGGCCTTGCAGCTTTATTCGCCTTTCATTATCAAGAAGGCATTATAGCACAGTCTAAGTCCAGTTACAAGGCCGTTAAGAAATTGTTAATAAAAAATAACAAACCGTTCAAAAATATTCTTTTTTCTTTCTTTTCCTTGTTCAGTTTTTGCTTGTATTACTCGATAGTAGTTCCTGCTTTGCCGGAAATGCTGTCCCATGCCTTGCCGAGAGAGGTGATGATTGCCTTCCGTCCCTTGCCGTTCTCGATGAAATCCACAGAGGCAGTGATCTTAGGCAGCATGGATGCAAATTCAAAATGGCCGCCTGCCGCAAACTCCTTTGCCTCCTCCACCGTCATGTGGCTGATGGGCTGCTGCTGGGGGGTTCCGTAATTTAACGTAACATTGTCCACACTGGTAACGATCATCAGCACATCTGCGTCCACTTCCTTCGCCAGAAGACCGCTGGCAAGATCCTTCTCAATAATGGCGCTGGCGCCCTTTAAATTATATCCCTGCTTCATCACCGGGATACCGCCGCCGCCGCAGGCAACCACCATCTGGTCTGCATCCAGCAGCGCCTTGATGGCATCGATCTCTACAATCGCTACTGGCTTCGGGGAAGCTACAATACGGCGAAAACCCTTGCCTGGCTCCTCTGCCACATAATTTCCCTTCGCCTCCTCCTCGGCTGCCTCCTCGGCTGTCATATAGCGCCCGATCTTCTTCGCCGGCGTATAGAATGCCTCGTCATAGGTATCCACCGTCACCTGGGTCAGTACCGTGGAAATGGGCTTATAGATGCCTCTGCGCACCAGCTCGGAACGGATTCCGTTCTGCAGATCATAGCCGATATAGCCCTGGCTCATGGCAGAGCAGACCGACATGGGAGCCTTGCTGTAGCCGTCATGCTGCTTGCCGAATTCGTTCATTGCTGTGTGGATCATGCCCACCTGAGGCGCGTTGCTGTGGACGATGGCCACCTGCCAGCCCTCCTGAATAAAATCTGCGATCACCTTTGCAGTCCCGGCTACGGCCGCCTTCTGCTCCGGAAGATTGGTTCCTAATGCATTATGGCCCAAGGCCATTACAATTCTTTTTTTTGCCATAAATATTCCGTCCCTTCCAAAAATATTGTAACTGCCTATCCTCACAGCTACAAAACATAAATGCATAAAATAATTATAACGATGAGATGCTAAAAATGCAACCACATGCCCATATAATTCCTCTTAGGATTTCCTGTTCGATCAACCATTAAATCAAAAAGACCCTGGAAAAAAATACCGTTCCATGTTATGATAACATAAAACCGGCGGACAAGATCCGCACTTATTTGCGGCGCAGGCCGCATAATCCTTTTGCGTTGCAAAACGCCAACTTACCGAGAAAGGAGAGCAATCTTGTGAAACTATTATCCGTAGCAATTCCCTGCTACAATTCAGAAAACTATATGGAGCACTGTATCCAGACCCTGCTTACCGGCGGCGAGGAGGTGGAGATCCTGATCGTGGATGACGGCTCCACAAAGGACCGCACCTCTGAGATCGCAGATGCCTATGCCGAAAAATATCCCGGTATATGCCGCGCCATCCATCAGGAAAACGGCGGCCACGGAGAAGCGGTGAATGCCGGTCTTCGCAATGCCACAGGAACCTTCTTTAAGGTTGTGGACAGCGATGACTGGGTCAACGAAGAAGCCTACCAGCAGATCCTTTCCGTACTGCGTCAGTATCAGGAGCCGGAATCGGAAGAAAATGCCCTTGACATGCTGGTCAGCAACTTTGTCTACGAGAAGCAGGGTGCCAAACGGAAAAAGGTGATGAATTACCGCACCGCCTTCCCCAAAAATGAATTGTTTGGCTGGGAGGATGTTCGTTTCTTTATGAAAGGCCAGTACATCCTGATGCACTCTGTCATCTACCGCACCAGCATGCTCCGCGAATGCGGCCTGGAACTTCCTAAGCACACCTTTTATGTGGATAATATCTTCGTCTATCACCCGCTGCCTCATGTCCGCAAAATGTACTACCTGGATGTGAATTTCTACCGCTACTTCATCGGCCGTGAGGACCAGTCTGTCAATGAAAAGGTGATGATCGGACGGATCGACCAGCAGCTTTTGGTAACCAGGCTGATGCTGGACTACTACGATGTGACCAAGATCACGCCCAGGAAGCTGCGCAATTACATGATATCCTACCTGGAGATCATGATGACTATCTCCTCCATGCTTGCCATCCAGTCCGATGACCCGGTCAACTTCCAGAAGAAAAAGGAATTATGGCAGTACTTAAAGAAGCATAATCTCCCGCTCTTCCTCCGGCTGCGCTGGGGCTTCCTGGGACAGGGCGTCAACCTGCCCGGCAAGGGCGGGCGCAAGATCTTCAGCGTGTGCTATAAGATCACCAGAAAATTCTACGGCTTTAACTGATTCATTCAGGCTGACTGCAAAATCCCTTCCCGGAGCATCCGCATCGGATCTGCCGGGGAGGGATTTTTCTCTTATGTCTTATTTTATCTCTCTTTGTCCCTTACACAGTGGCAATATCAATCAGCGTCAGCTCATTCGCCTTATTCTCCATACTGGTCACCAGTGCGGCTGCCGTATCCAGGGAGGTCAGCACATTCACGCCGGTCTCAATAGCATTTCGCCGGATTACAAATCCGTCATGGCTCCGCTCTGCGCCCTGCTGCGGGATATCGATTACCAGATCGATCTCATGTCCCAGCACCAGATCCAGGATGTTGGGCGACTCCTGCTCCAGCTTGCGGACAGCGATGGCCTTCACTCCTGCCCCATTCAACGCCTTGGCCGTTCCCTTGGTGGCAAAGATCTTGTATCCCACATCTGCAAACCGCTTTGCAATCGGGATCACTTCCTCCTTATCCTGGTCACGGACGGTGATGATCATATTCTTGTACTTCGGCAGCTTGATGCCTGCGCCCTGGAATGCCTTGTAAAGGGCCTCGTTAAAGGTCTTGGCAATACCCAGGCACTCACCGGTAGACTTCATCTCCGGCCCCAGGTTGATATCAGCGCCGCGGATCTTCTCAAAGGAGAATACCGGCATCTTGATGGCATAGTAATCCGCCTTCGGCTGCAGCCCCGGCTCATAGCCTAATTCCCGGATGGTTCGCCCGCAGATGATCTGGGTGGCCAGAGGCACGATGGGGATTCCGGTTACCTTGCTGATATAGGGAACGGTACGGGAGGAACGTGGATTTACCTCGATAATATACACATCCTCGCCGTCCACGATAAACTGGATGTTGATCATGCCCTTCACATGCAGGGCACGGGCCAGCTTCTCGGTGTAGTCCACAATGGTCCTTACATTGCTTTCTGTAATATTGTAGGCCGGGTACACGGAGATAGAGTCGCCGGAGTGAACGCCGGTACGCTCAATATGCTCCATAATACCGGGGATCAGAATGTCGGTGCCGTCGCAGATGGCGTCAACCTCCAGTTCCTTGCCCATAATATACTTATCCACCAGAATCGGATGCTCCTGGGCGATCTGGTTGATGATTCCGATAAACTCATCAATATCCTGGTCATTGATGGCGATCTGCATTCCCTGTCCGCCTAACACGTAGGAAGGACGAACCAGCACCGGATAACCCAGCTTATGAGCTGCCTCCTTGGCCTCCTCTGCAGTAAATACGGTAACGCCTGCCGGTCTGGGGATCTGACACTTCTCCAGGATCTCATCAAACAGCTCACGGTCCTCTGCAGCATCCACATCCTCCGCCGCCGTACCTAAGATGGGCACGCCCATCTTCATCAGCGCCTCGGTCAGCTTGATGGCAGTCTGTCCGCCGAACTGCACCACGGCCCCATCCGGCTTCTCAATATCCACGATGCTCTCCACATCCTCAGGAGTCAGCGGTTCGAAATACAGCTTGTCCGCAATATCAAAGTCTGTACTAACGGTCTCCGGGTTATTATTTACAATGATAGTCTCATAGCCTTCCCGGCTGAATGCCCAGGTGCTGTGCACAGAGCAGAAGTCAAACTCAATACCCTGTCCGATTCGGATCGGGCCGGAGCCAAGTACCAGGACCTTCTTCCGGTCATGAGTCGCAACCGCCTCATTTTCCCCGTCAAAGATGGAGTAATAGTAAGGAGTCTCTGCCGCAAACTCGGCTGCACAGGTATCTACCATCTTGTAGGCCGCACGGATTCCATTTTCATAGCGAAGTGCCTTCACCTCCGCCTGCGGGATGCCGGTGAGACGGCTGATCACATTGTCCGGGAATTCGATGCGCTTTGCTTCACGCAGAAGCTCAGCCGGCAGCGCCTGGGAAGCCGCAGCTCCGGCCTTTACCGCCTCTCCTGCCGTCTTTAAAGCATTTTCCATCTCCACGATGATAGCCAGCTTGTCAATAAACCAGATGTCGATCTTGGTAATCTCATGGATCTTCTCGTAGGACATGCCGCGGCGCAGCGCCTCTGCGATCACCCAGATCCGCCGGTCATCTACCTTGTGCAGCATCTTATCCAGCTCATAGTCGGAAAGGCCGGTGAAATCATAGCTCATCAGACAATCCACATGCTGCTCCAGAGAACGGATGGCCTTCATCAGGGCACCCTCAAAATTGGTGCAGATGCTCATAACCTCACCAGTTGCCTTCATCTGGGTTCCCAGAGTTCTCTTGGCGCTGATAAATTTATCAAATGGAAGACGGGGCATCTTCACCACACAGTAGTCCAGCATCGGCTCGAAGCTTGCGTAGGTCTTCTTCGTAACTGCGTTCTTGATCTCGTCCAAAGTGTAGCCCAGGGCGATCTTGGCTGCCACCTTTGCAATCGGATAGCCTGTTGCCTTTGAGGCCAGGGCGGAGGAACGGCTTACTCGCGGGTTTACCTCGATAACGCAGTATTCAAAACTGGTTGGATGAAGGGCGTACTGAACATTACAGCCGCCGGTGATGCCAAGCTCAGTGATGATGTTCAATGCGGAGGTACGCAGCATCTGATACTCCTTATCCCCCAGAGTCTGAGAAGGAGCCACTACGATGGAATCGCCGGTGTGAACGCCTACCGGGTCAATGTTCTCCATGTTGCAGACGGTGATCACATTTCCTGCAGAGTCACGCATTACCTCGTACTCGATCTCCTTCCAGCCTGCGATGCAGCGCTCCACTAACACCTGGCCCACACGGGACAGACGGAGACCATTGCCCAGGACCTCGATCAGCTCCTCCTCATTGTGTGCAATACCGCCGCCGCTGCCGCCTAAGGTATAGGCAGGACGCAGCACTACCGGATACCCGATGGTATTGGTAAAGGCAATACCGTCCTGGATGTTCTCCACTACCATGGAAGGCGCTACCGGCTCTCCGATCTTCTCCATGGTCTCCTTAAATTCCAGACGGTCCTCCGCCTTCTTGATGGTCTGGGCGGTGGTGCCGATCAGGCGCACATTGTGCTCCTTTAAAAATCCGGCTTCCTCCAGCTCCATGGCCAGATTTAGTCCGGCCTGGCCGCCCAGGGTAGGCAGCACGCTGTCCGGCCGCTCCTTTAAGATCAGCTGCTCCACCACCTCTGTGGTCAGGGGCTCGATGTATACCCGGTCTGCAATATCCTTATCGGTCATAATGGTAGCCGGGTTGGAATTTAACAGAACCACCTCAATGCCCTCCTCTTTCAGAGAACGGCAGGCCTGGGTTCCGGCATAGTCAAACTCGGCAGCCTGGCCGATGATGATCGGGCCGGAGCCGATCACAAGTACTTTCTTGATATCAGGATTCTTCGGCATTATTCGTTCACCTCCATCATCTTTAAGAACCGGTCAAACAGGTATCCGGAATCCAGCGGCCCGGGGCAGGCCTCCGGATGGTACTGTACGGTAAAAATATTCTTTCCGATGTACTTCAGACCCTCGTTGGTGCCGTCATTTACATTGACAAAGGCGGCCTCTGCCACCTTCGGATCCAAGGTGGCGGCGTCTACGGCATAGCCGTGGTTCTGGGAAGAGATGTACACCCGTCCCGTCTCCAGATCCTTCACCGGATGGTTTCCTCCCCGGTGGCCGTACTTTAATTTATAGGTAGAAGCGCCGGTAGCCAGAGCCATCAGCTGATGCCCCAGGCAGATGGCAAAGATCGGCACATCAGACTCATAAAGCTTCCGGATCTCCTTAATAATTTCCACATTCTCCGACGGATCGCCAGGGCCGTTGCTCAGCATGATTCCGTCCGGATCTGCTGCTAAAATCTCTTCTGCTGTGGTGTCAGCGGGGTAAACCGTCACCTGGCAGCCTCTCTCATGTAAGGAGCGGGCAATATTCTTCTTTGCACCCAGATCTAAAAGCGCCACCCTTTTGCCGACACCAGGCAGCACGTACTTTTCCTTTGTGGTGGTCGCCATCACCACGCCCTTGACACGGTAAGCCTTCATGCGGGAAATAGGCTGGGAAAGGTCGGCATACTCCTTTGTAGTGATCATGCCGTTCATGGTTCCTTTTTCTCTTAAGATCTTTGTCAGGGCTCTTGTATCGATACCGCAGATACCGGGAATATCATGCTTCTCTAAGAAATGCTGGATAGTGTCCTCGCTTCTGAAATTGCTGGGGATTCGAGATAATTCGCGGACAATATAGCCGTCCGGCCAGGGCTTTAATGATTCCATATCTTCATGGCAGATGCCGTAATTTCCTATTAACGGGTAAGTCATCACGACAGCCTGTCCTGCATAAGAGGGGTCAGTCAAGACTTCCAGATAACCGGTCATCGAGGTATTAAAGACGATTTCACTGATGACTTCTCTGGCAGAACCGATACTGATGCCTGTAAACACGGTTCCGTCTTCCAGTATAAGGTATGCTTTCATGTGGGGGTACCTATCCTTTCCTTTGATCGTTGGTTTGGGCAGTCACTGTTACCTCTGTCTTTACTTTTGCCCAAATTGAAAAGATTATATATTATTTCATTCTATTTTTCAACATCTTTCGAGCATAAATATTATTTAGGCATTCTAATTTTTTTTGTTTGCAAAAATCAGGCATGAGAAGGGAGCCCTTCCCATTATACTATAGCAATACTATCATCATCGCCAAAACAGGAGCAAATTATGAAACCTTTTTTTCATGTAATGGAAACACCGCCCCCGGCCTCATCTGACCCAACCAATCTGGCTGCCCCGGCAAGCCCGTCGAATGTAAACCGCGGCCTTCTCCAGGTCCATGTGATCTCCATTCAGAACAATTTCCCCATCCAGAACGCTGTGGTCACCATCTCAGAGTCAGGAGGTGACGGACGGATTCTGGAACGCTTAAATACCAACAGCTCCGGCCAGACGGAGGAGGTCTCCTTAGCTGCCCCGCCGGAAAGCATCAGCTTAGATGCTGCCGCAGCCACCTCAGAGCGCCCTTATGCCGAATACGACCTGCAGATCGAGGCCCCCGGCTTCCAGCCTCTGACCATCAACGGCACGGAGATCCTCTCCGGCTCCACCGCCCTCCAGTCCGCCGCCTTAACTCCCATCGGCGCCGGCGCTCCTCCGGAGGAGACCATCAATATCCCGGACCACACCCTTTACGGCACCTTCCCTCCCAAGATCGCAGAGCCGGAGATCAAGCCGGTGGCTGAAAGCGGTGAGATCGTCTTAAGCCGGGTGGTGGTGCCGGAGACTGTGATCGTCCACGACGGCGTTCCAGGCGACCGCTCCGCCCCAAATTACTACGTGCCCTACCGGGATTATATCAAAAATGTGGCATCCAGCGAGATCTACTCCACCTGGCCGGAATCCACTATTCTGGCCAATGTACTGGCGATCATGTCCTTCACCATGAACCGGGTCTACACCGAATTTTACCGGAATCAGGGATACGACTTTACCATCACCTCCTCCACTGCCTTCGACCACAAGTGGATCTATGGGCGGAATATCTTCCAGAGCATCAGCCTGATCGTAGATGAGGTTTTTGACAATTACCTATCCCGCCCGGAGGTTCGCCAGCCCATCCTGACCCAGTACTGCGACGGGAAGCGTGTCCAATGTCCAAACTGGATGACACAATGGGGATCCTGTGATCTTGGCGAGCAGGGCTACAGCGCTATCCAGATCCTCCGCTATTTCTACGGCGACTCCATCTATATCAACACCGCCGAGCAGATCTCCGGCATTCCTGCCTCCTGGCCGGGCAGTGAGCTTTCCATCGGCTCCTCCGGCCCCAAGGTTCAGCAGATGCAGGAGCAGTTAGATGCCATCGCCACCGTATACACCGCCATTCCACGGGTATCTCCCGACGGCATCTTCGGGCCTGCCACCCAGCAGGCGGTAGCAGCCTTTCAATCCATCTTCGGGCTGCCTCAGACCGGCGTGGTAGATTTCCGTACCTGGTACCGGATCTCTCATATTTATGTCAGTGTGACGCGGATCGCGGAATTAAACGGATAAGATTTCAAAAAAAGCAGCGGCAGTTTCCCTTCCGTCAGGAAAACTGCCGCCTCGCAATCGGATCCGGCTCTTCACGAGCCTTTCTGTTATAAAAATCGGTTATAAGAATCAATTATAAACTCTGCTGTTCATACGTCAGAAAAGCGAATCCTCTGACCTTTAAGCCGCCTCCTGGCTTTCCCGGATCAGACGACGAACTTCCCGCTTCCGCTGATTTTCCAGCGTCCACTCCTGAAAGCGGTATCCTCCGATGGATAAGATCACCTCATAACAACTTTTCTTTAACTGGTTCATCATAGTCATCACCTCTCTCAAAAAATTTGAACCGCTAAGGCCTGTCCCCTTCGCTTCATGTGACTATCATACCACAGTTTTTCTTTTTGTTTATTAAGAAAAGCTGACGTTTTTTCGTCAACTTTTCTTAGAATCATTACGAAGTTATGTATGGGAGAAACGCGTCTGATTACACCAGTTCATTCCAGCACTCTGCGCCATATGGCCGGATGCTCATCTTATATGCACAGCCCTCGCCCATAGCCTTCTCGATGTATGCAACGTACTCATCCACCAGCTCATTGGGCAGCATTGCCATGATTACGCCGGCAAATCCGCCGCCATGTACCCGGCATGCGCCTTTCTTCTTCTCTGCAATAAACATCTCCGTGAGAGCCAGGGTGACGGTAATGCCCTGCTCCTGATAATTGGAGTTGGTAAAGCAGTTCTGCAGCCACTTCCAGGAGGAATTGCCGGAAGCGGTGATATTGGACAGGAAATCCTGGAAGCGTCCTTCCTTCAGTGCGGCAACCTCTGCTTCCACCCTCTTATTCTCCTCAAAGAAATGGAAGGCTCTCATCACAGAACGGTCTCCTGCATATTCCCGCACTGCCTGCAGGTTATCAATCACAGCCTGCTCCTCCACATCAGCCAGCACTTCCTTTCCGAAGTACTGCGCCACCTTCTTCATCTCGTTGGGAACCGAGGAATAATCCTCGCTTAAATCAGCATGGCCCTTTCCGGTCTGAACGATGATCAGGCTGTGTCCGGCAGAAGCGAAATCAAAATCGATCTGCTCAACCTTCGGAGCCTCCGGGTTCTTAAAGTCAATGGTGATCAGGCCGCCCACTGCACAGGCCATCTGATCCAGCAGTCCGGATGCCTTATTCCAGTACTTATTTTCTGAATATTTTCCGATATGGGCATACGCCACCTTATCCATCTTTCCTTCATTGAAGAAGGTATTGATCATAGCACACAGCAGCATCTGATAGGAAGCAGAGGAGCTGACGCCTGCTGCGCTGATCACATTGCTGGTGATATATGCATTAAAGCCTCCGATCTTATAGCCCATTTCCAGACAGCCCTTTAACAGACCCTTGGTCAGATCGATGGTCCCCGCCATTTTGGAGCTTGGTGACAGGTCGTTTAAGTCGATGGTAAAATCCTGGTGATAGGTTTCGCTGATAATGCGCACCTTCTGGCTGTTATTCTTTGCCGCAACACCCACGCAGTCCAGATTAATGCTGCCTGCCAGCACCTTTCCATGGTTATGATCCGTATGATTTCCGCTGATCTCAGTACGTCCTGCGGATGTGAACAGTAACAGGTCCTGGTCACCATAAACCTTCTCAAAGCCTTTTACCAGCTCCTGATACCGTGCTACATTCTTCTCTGCCTGATCTGCACCGTAAAGCTGAGTCATCAGCTGTCTGCTGTTGCTGCTCTCTAAAAGCTGTAATGTTTCCTGAACTTTCATAAGTCCTATCTCCTTTTCCCATAAAAAATAAATGGCTCTCCCCCAATTTGTTCTGCTTTTGCTGCAGCTTCATACCCTGACTGCAGCCTGCCGATTACCCTATATCAAGGTTAAGTATAGCAAAATTCCCATTCCCCAACAATAGATAATTGTATGAAAAACTATTAATTTTGTTAGATTTGGTTTATAGTAAAGGGAGCGGATATTTTTACAGAGAAAGGATTCGGACAAACCATATTATGACCAATGATACCATCACCTTGCATTCCAGTTTAAGCATAAGACCAGACTGGAACGGCAGGCCTTACCATTCCCTGGACAGCTGGCTGAAGGAGCAGTTCGGCACCAAGGTTTATAAGCTTTCCCTGGACGGCCGGATGACCTGTCCCAACCGGGACGGAACCCTGGGTACCCGTGGCTGTATCTTCTGCAGCGAAGGCGGCTCCGGCGAATTTGCCGCCAGGCAGGCTGATTTTCCTTCCATCTCCGCCCAGATCGAAGCAGCGAAGAAGCAGGTGGCAAAAAAGACAAGCTCCGGGCCTTACATCGCTTATTTTCAGTCCTTTACCAATACCTATGCTCCCCGTTCCCGGCTGGAGCCTATGTTTCGGGAAGCGATCCTGCACCCGGACATCACAGCCCTTTCCATCGGGACCCGCCCGGACTGCCTGGAGCCGGAAACAATCCAGCTTTTAAAGGAATTAAATCAATGTAAGCCGGTGTGGGTGGAGCTGGGCCTGCAGACCATTCACCCCAAAACCGCTGCCTTCATCCGCCGGGGGTATGACCTGGACTGCTTCGAAGATGCCGTAGGACGGCTGAAGGAAGCCGGTCTGACCGTTATCGTCCATCTGATCCTGGGCCTCCCCGGTGAGAGCCGGGAACAGATGCTGGAATCGGTGGACTATATCGGCAGCTTTCCCACAGGCCGGAAGGGCTGCCCTTCCTCCGGCAAAGACCTTCCGACTCCGGCAATCGACGGCATTAAGCTGCAGCTTCTCCACGTATTGAAAGGAACTGACCTGGCGGCTGAATACGAACAGCATCCATTTCCAC
This sequence comes from Lachnospiraceae bacterium, assembly GCA_030524635.1. Taxonomy (GTDB): domain Bacteria; phylum Bacillota; class Clostridia; order Lachnospirales; family Lachnospiraceae; genus Caccovicinus. The sequence goes on along the minus strand of JAUNGG010000059.1, from coordinate 13,735 downwards.
TGTTCTCTCTGGAGGAATATGTGGATTTTGTGATCACCTGCATCGAACATCTGCCTCCCTCCATGGTCATCCACCGCCTGACCGGCGATGGGCCGAAATCTCTTTTGATCCAGCCGGCCTGGAGCGGCAACAAGCGTCTGGTGCTGAATACCCTGACACGCCGCTTCCGGGAGCGGGATACCTGGCAGGGGCGGCTTTGGCCCCATTAATACAAACAGAAAGGACATAAATTATGAACACACTTCCAGCAAAATATAAGGGAATCTTCTGCATTATCCTATCATCCTTAAGCTTCGCCGTGATGAATCTGTTCGTCCGGCTATCCGGCGATCTGCCTTCCTTCCAGAAAAGCTTTTTCCGCAATCTGGTGGCACTGATCTTCGCCTATCTGATCATCAAAAAGTATCACGCCAAAATATCCTATAAAAAGGAAAATCTGCTGCTGCTGATCCTCCGCTCCACCTTCGGCACCATCGGTATCCTCTGCAATTTCTATGCAGTGGATCATCTGGTCCTGGCAGATGCTTCCATGCTGAATAAACTGTCGCCCTTCTTTGCCATCCTGTTCAGCTATCTGATCCTGAAGGAAAAGCTGAAGCTTTACCAGATCCTGGCACTGATTTCTGCCTTTGTGGGCACCCTTCTGGTGGTAAAGCCTACCGGTGCCAATATGAACCTGATCCCTGCCATGGCCGGACTGTGCGGCGGCATGAGTGCGGGGCTGGCTTACACGCTGGTCCGTCAGCTGGGACTGCGGGGCGAGAAGGGACCGTTTATCGTCCTCTTCTTCTCCGGCTTTTCCTGCCTGGTGCTGCTGCCGCTGATGCTCCTGTCTTTCCAGCCCATGACGCTGAAGCAGCTTCTGATGCTTCTTGGCGCAGGACTGGGGGCTGCCGGAGGACAGTTCGGCATCACCGCCGCCTACTGCTATGCACCAGCAAAGGAGATTTCGGTGTACGATTATTCCCAGATTCCCTTCTCCGCCCTGCTGGGCTTCCTGTTCTTCGCACAGATACCGGACACCCTCAGTATTTTGGGATATTTTATCATCATCGCAACGGCTGTGGCAATGTTTTTCCATTCCAAATAGCATTTGTCATTTTCTGAATTTTGTGTTATTCTAAATAGTAAATATAAGTGATTTTTTTGTGTTAGGAGAGAGAAGATTGAAGATTCATGAGTCTGCAGAAAATTACCTGGAAACCATCCTGATGATCAGTGAACGGAAGCCGCAGGTCCGTTCTATTGATATTGTAAATGAACTGGAATTCTCCAAGCCCAGTGTCAGTGTTGCAATGAAAAATTTACGCCAGAACGGCTACATTTTAATGGATAAAGACGGCTACATCACACTGACAGATTCTGGCAGAAAAATTGCAGAAACCATGTATGAACGCCATAAACTCCTTTCCAAATGGCTGATGAAGCTTGGAGTTGATGAGCAGACTGCCGTGGATGATGCCTGCCGGATGGAGCACGTGATCAGTGCTGAAAGCTTTGAAGCTATCAAGCGCCACGCAGAGGCCGATCAGACGCGCTGACAGACCGATTGGGCGCAGCAGTTCTCCATCCTGTGGAGAAATTCAGTATGATACCAGAAGCGAAACAATTTCAGGCAGCCTGACCTCGACAAGATTCGAGGTCAGGCTGCCTGTTTTTTACAGGAAACCATTTGGATAATCGTTCTGCCCATCCTGGTCACGCAGCTTCCACTATTTTGATTAAACTTCCTTCTTCCACATCCACTTTCCCGAATGGTAAAAATAGTAAGCCAACAGGGTTCCCACGGACCAGCCCACAGGCCAGGACATCCACACTCCAAGCACCTGGAATGGGACAGACAAGATATAAGCCAGCACCACCCGCAGGATCAGATCGCTGAAGGTAGAAATCATAAAAAATTTCATGGAAGCAGCGCCACGCAGAACACCGTCTGCAATCAGCTTGATCATGACAACAAAGTAAAAGGGAGAAACCACTTTCAGGAACTGAACACCTGTTTCCAGGGCCTGACTGCTCTCCTGGCTCATAAACAGCAGGATCATGGATCTTCCAAATACGAAATAGGCAATGACAAATGGAACTCCAATGGTGACTGCCATCATAATTCCAGCCCGGAAGCCTTCCCGCACCCGTTCCTGCTTTCCTGCTCCAAGGTTCTGGGCGGTAAAGCTGGACACACCGTTTCCCAGCGTGGTAAAGCTGGTGATGGCAAAGGTATTCAGCTTAATCGCAGCCGAATATCCGGCGATCACTGAAGAACCAAAGGAGTTGACCAGGCTTTGAACAAAGATATTTCCCACCGAAATAAAACTCTGCTGCAGAATACTGGGCACTGCAACGCTGCTGATCCGTTTCAGCATGTCCATATCAAAGGCAGCCACCTTATCCGCTGTCTGGATCGTCCGCATTCGGAATACCAGGGTAATCAGCGCCAGCACACAGGCCACTCCCTGTGCCAGAAAGGTAGCCCAGGCCACACCAGCCACGCCCCATTGAAAATCTGCCACAAAGATATAGTCCAGAACAATATTTCCAAGGGAAGATCCAATGAGAAAATACAGCGGCGTCCTGGAATCACCAAGAGAGGTAAAAATGCCGGTGGCAATATTGTAAAGAAATAAAAACAGAAATCCTCCGATATAGATCCGCAGGTACAAGGCTCCGTCTGCAAAAATATTTTCCGGCGTGTTGATCATCCGCATCAATCCTGCACTTCCAGCCAACCCCGCCCCCGTCAGAACCAGAGAAAGCACTGCAGATGACAGCAGGGTCGTCAGGATCGCTGTCTTCATCCTGCCGTATGCCTTCGCTCCAAATAGCTGAGAAATCACCACAGAACAGCCGATATTGCTTCCCACTGCAATGGCCATAAAGATCATGGTGATGGGATAGGAAGCTCCTACTGCTGCCAGCGCATTCTCCCCCGCAAACCTTCCTGCGATCACACTGTCTGCAATATTATAAAGCTGCTGGAAGATCACGCTGATAAACATGGGGATAGAAAACTGCCACAGAACCTTCCTTGGCGGGCCCAACGTTAAATCTTTTATCATCTGTATATTCCTCCAATTTCCTTCCGTCCTTCAGCCAGCGCTTGCGAACAGTCTATTCACTTTTCGGATTATACTCTTGTCTTTTTCAGAAATCAAGCGTGAATTTTCATCAGCGGCTGTCCCCGCTCCCCTGCTGTTATCCCCGGAATCTGGTATCCACAAGCAATGTTTTTTCTGCAAACAACCCTTCCACCGCCTCTTCATATTCCCGCAGATGCTGGGATTTCCGAAGCTTTTTTCCCAGCCGCTCGCTGTCCTCAAACAGGCAGATCATATAAAACCAAAGCTCCTTCATCTTAAATAATACCGGCCGCTCCCCAGGCATAGTCTCCTGATACTGGTGATACAGCTCATCATGGAACTGGCGGAGCCGGCGCTTTCTATCTGCCTCACTGCATGCTGCGTTCTTCTCCTGCCCTGCTGCTCTGGCTTCCAACCTGGCAGCTTGACCTCCCGGCTCTGCGCCTGCCATTCCCGCAAGCATCGACACCAGCGCCGGATTGGCAATCAGACCTCGCCCCAGCATAATCGTCTGCACCTGCGGAAAGCTTTCCTGAAGCTTTTGTACATCAGAACCTGTAAACAGATCTCCATTATAGCAGACCGGATTCCGGCTGTCTCTCAGCGCAGCTGCAAACACATCCATGTGAGGCGTCCCTTTATAAAATTCCTTCTGGACTCTTGGATGTATGATCAATTCAGAAATGGGATACCGATTATAGATGGAAAGCAGTTCTGAAAATTCCTCCGGACGCTCCTTTCCGATCCTTGTCTTAATGGAGATCTTCATGTCCAGCTCATCAAAGATCCGCGCCAGAAATTCATCCAGCTCTTTCGGATACGCCAGAAAGCCGGACCCCTTCCGTTTGGATACTACCGTGCCGGAAGGACAGCCCAGGTTCAAATTAACCTCCTCATACCCCATCTGCTTCAGCTCCCTGGCAGCCCAGATAAAATCCTCACTCCGGCAGGTGAGAAGCTGGGGCACGACCTGCATTCCTTCATTGTGCTCCGGCAGGATCTCCTGCAGCTCCCGGTGGGTAAAACACCGGTCCTGGCATGGAGAAAGAAACGGGGTAACGTATTTATCGATCTGTCCAAAATGCTTCTCATAGATCCTCCGATAGCTCCAGGTGGTAATTCCTTCCATCGGTGCAAAGTAAATCTTCATAATATATTCTCCTTACCGGTATTCTTTATTCATGGAAAATCCACGTCCTCTTACCTCACTGACCCGGCTGACCACCATAAAGCACTCCGGGTCAATCTTCCGAATGATCTTCTCCACTCTGGGAAGCTCACGGTTGGAGATCACGCTTAACAGCACCTGTGCCTCCTGATGCAGATAGCCGGTCTCTCCATTCAGAACAGTGACGCCCCGGTCAAGCTGATGCAGGATCGCCTCCCGGATGGCCTCGGAACGCCGGCTGATGATCTTCACCTCCGTCCGGACCGATCCCATCAGCATCAGCTTGTCCAGCACAATGGTGTAGATCATAACCAGCAGGATCCCGTACAGTACCTTCTCCGGCGGATTCAAAACTGCCTGACCCAGAAGGATACATAAGTCAAACACATACAGGCTGACCGAAACCGGGATCTTAAAATATTTGTTCAGCACCAGCGGCGGGATATCCATTCCTCCTGTAGATGCCCCTGCCCGAATCACGACTCCTAAGGAAAATCCAATTCCAAGGCCGGAAAACAGCGTACACAGCAGGATATCCTGGGTAATCACCACATCCCCCAGCAGCCGGTTAAACAGTTCGAGGGCAACGGGATAGGTAAAGGTGCTGACAACTGTAGTCACTGCAAACTGCCGTCCCAGCAGCACATATCCCAGCAGCAGCATGGCGATATTAAACAGCAGCACAAACAGGGAGATGGGAACTCCGGCTGCATGGTGGATCGCAAGAGCGATCCCGGTGGTCCCTCCTGTCACCAGCCCTGCCGGGAGCAGAAACAGCTTGACCGCCAGGGCATACAATGCATTTCCGGCAATCACCAGAAGAATCGACAGCAGGGATTGGAACACGTTATGGTTTTTCGACATCATTCATTCCCTCCAAACAAGATTTGAAAATTGTCCCACATAATTCCGCTCCGCCGCTGTGCGATCCCGCGGAGCGTTTTTATTCCATAGGAGACGAAGCTTCCTCTGTAACAAAAAATCCACGTATGCCAAGGATTTTCCCTGACAAACGTGGATCGAAGCTTTTGCTTAATACAAATCCATTATATTGGAGGTTTGGTGAAAAATCAAGAGGATTTTTTGTCAGAACCCTTACAGTAACGCCCACACGTTACTGTTCACGTGCGTTCACAGCAACCGGCAAAAATCCATGAAAATCGCCTGCGGCGATGGGATTTTTGCTTTCCGGCCTAGTTTATCATACGGTCAGCGCAGCAAGTGCCCTCGCTTCGCTGGGGCAGCCCCTGCGCAGACCTACCTGAACAGTAACGCCCACACAACTGCTACCACGATCGCTGGAAGAAGATTTGCCACCTTCACCTTCTTCCCCCAGATCAGATTCAGGCCCACGCAGAAAATCAGCATGGAGCCGGTCAGGGACAGGTTTGCCAAAGCTTCTTCTGTCATAAGCGGCTCGACCAGCCGGGACAGCAGGGTGATGGAGCCCTGGAAGATGGCAACCGGGATGGCGGAAAAGATACAGCCCTTTCCCATAGATGCTGTCATGATCACAATGATGATCAGGTCCAGGATTGCCTTTGCAGCCAAAATGGAATAATCTCCCAGAATGCCATCCTGGATAGCACCTACCACAGCCATGGCGCCGATGCATACCGTAAGGGAGGCGGTCACAAAGCCATCCACAAACCCGGCATCCCCGTCACTTTTCGTTTTTTTCTTCAGCCATTCTCCAAACTGTTCCATGTGATAATCCAGATTCAGCCATTCTCCAAGAATGGCTCCAATAGAAAAGCTTCCGATCATCATCATGGTTCCGCCGCTGGTCAGTCCCTCCTGAGTGACCGCCAGCATCTTCTCCATGCAACCGCCGATTCCCAGAAACATAACACTGATTCCCACTGCACTGGTCAGCGTATCCTGGTAACGCTTTTCCAGGCGATTTCCAAACAACATCCCTCCCAGTCCTCCAGCCAGGATTCCTGCTACATTTATAATCGTTCCAAGTCCTATCATGATGTAATTCCTCTACTATTCCAGTTTTCTTTCTGTGTTTTTGCAGCACGTATTCTGATTTCTCTATTTCTTCCTCAATACATGCCGGGTATTCTCCCGGATCCGGTCAGACAATATGCGGTACTGCTCCTTTTCCTTTTCCTCAAATCCGGCAAGCTGTGCCTGCTCATAATCATTCTGGGCTACCGCCAGATCCTCCAAAATCTTCTGTGCTGCCGGAAGCAGGGTAATGCTTAAACCCCGCCCTTTCGTATCCTCTGCCGCGATCAGCTCCCGCCCGGTCAGCTTCTGAATGGCCATGGTAAGCCGCCCCCGGGAAATATTAATCGCATCGGCAAGATCCTTGGCGCTGCCAACGCCCGGATTTCCGCTTAAATAAAGCAGAAGCTTGGCCTCATATAATGTCAGGTCATTTTTCAATGCAGCCGCATCCAGATAATGTTCCAGAAGCTTCCGGTTCCGGTAAAAATCCATCAGAATCCCGGCGCCCTCCACTGCATCCTGGTTCACGCTGCTCCGCTCCTGCCCCAGCCTTTTGGCTCCTAAAAGTCCCGGCATCAGAACTGCCCCATCTCCTGCCCCATCTACCAGAAACTTGTAAACCTGCAGGCGGCTTTTCTCATAATCCTCCTCCTGGAGCACATCCTTATAAAAATCATTGTAATACTCAAATACCATGCTTTTCATTTTAATGGTTTTCGATATACTCATTCCCTGGCTGGCCAAAGAGCCTTTCGTCTTTACATAATAATAAATCGGAACCTGAAGGGCATAAAACCGTTCTGCATGGCGGATGTATTCCAGATTGAACATAAAATCCTCGCACCAGCTGATCGCTGCGTCCATCCGAAGGTGGTACCGCTCCACCAACTGGCGCCGGTACAGCTTATTCCAGAGCACACCATAATAAAAATCAGCCGGATTTTCCATCATATGGGCAGCAAACTCCCCACGGCCAAACACGCCGTCCTCCTCAATATCGCCTTTATGGGAGACCCGCTCCCCCACCACACGGTAAAAATCCGAGATCACCAGGTCACAGTTATTCTCCTCCGCCGCCCGGACGAAAAGCCCGGTAGCATCCGGAGTCAGCCAGTCATCACTGTCAAGAAACTGCAGATACTTGCCCCGTGCCTGACAGATCGCCAGATTTCTGGCTGCCGACACACCGGCATTCTCCTGATGGATCACCCGGATCCGTCCATCCTTTCCGGCATATTCGTCACAGATCCTACCGGAGGAATCCTTGCTTCCATCATCCACCAGGATCAATTCAAACTCAACATATTCCTGTTTCAGAACACTCTCAATGCAGCGCCCGATTCCTTTTTCTGCATTATAGACAGGAACTATGATACTAACCATTGGGGACATATCACATCCATCTCCTTGAATAAAAAATGTAATGGTTCGCACCTCCAGGATTGCGAGCCCCATATAGTATAGCATAATTCTAAAAATCCGGGACACACAATTTTCACATTTTTGCAGTACTCTTATTATAGTTACGCCATTTCTACTGCAAGGAGACAAAAGCCATGAATGAACCTGCCAAACGCGCCCGCCATTATAAAGAACTTCTCTTAAAAGAAATCCAACAGATCATAATCGGAAAGGAGGAACCGATCTCCCTTCTGATTATGGCTGTCTTTTCCGGCGGCCATGTTCTCTTAGATGACCTTCCAGGAAGCGGAAAGACGACCCTGATCAAGGCCTTATCTCTGGCATTAAGCTGCCAGTTTCGAAGGATCCAGTTCACTCCTGACCTTCTCCCCTCAGACATTTTAGGCATGACCGTGTTTAACCAGAAAAGCGGCGATTTCTTCCTTCGCAAGGGCCCTGTCTTTACCAATATCCTGCTGGCAGATGAGATCAACCGCGCCATCCCCAGGACCCAGTCTGCCCTTTTGGAGGCCATGGAGGAACATCAGGCTACCATCGACGGAGAATCCTTACCTCTTCCTTCCCCATTTTTCGTGATGGCGACCCAAAATCCGGTGGAGCGGGAAAGCACCTTTCCCCTTCCGGCTGCACAGATGGACCGGTTTTTTATCCGCATGTCTCTGGGTTATCCAAGCCAGGAGGAAGAGGAGCAGATGCTGGAACAGCTGGGAAATTCCATTCCCTTTGCCAGCATTCATCCTGTGCTCTCTCCAGATGAACTGACTGCAGTCTTTCAGGAGATCGAACAAGTCCATGTAAGCCCTGCTGTTCGCCAATACATCGTCCATCTGGTTCACGCTACCCGAAACCATCCCAGGCTGGAAACCGGAGCAAGTCCCAGGGCATCGAAGGCGCTGTTCCAGGGCGGCCGTGCCTGGGCAGCCATGGAAGGCCGTGATTTCGTAACGCCAGACGATATTAAGGCCATCGCCATCCCCGTGCTGGGCCACCGCGTCACCTTAAACTCCCAGGCACGGTTTTCCGGTGTGTCGGCCGAAACCATCATCGCCCAGATCCTGGACACGGTTCCGGTTTCCTGATCTCTTAAGACCAGACAATACGATCCTGCAAACTTATGGAAATCCCACGGAGTCATTCAAGCCTATGGAAAGCAACCGCAAATTAACCAGCAATTTTGTGAATCCTTTCGGAATCGGGGCCTTATTTCTTCTGGCAGTCCTATTTTATCATTTTGGGCTGCCGGACGCTGCAGGTCCAGCTCTTTTGTTTGCTCTTTTATTCCTGTTGGCATGGCTGTGGAACCGGTTCGCTCTGTCCCATCTGGAGATTCAGGTTCCGGCAGACCGGCTGTGCGCCTTTCCCGGAAGCACGCTGAATCTTCCCTGCCAGGTATTCAACCGGAAATTTCTTCCCCTTATGTGGATGGAGGTCCTGTTCTCTCTCCGGGAAAACGGCTGTGTCCTGCCTGCCGCCCCGGAAAATGAAAAGCCAGTCTGGGATAAACAGCTGGACAAGGAGGTTCCCGGAGCCTGCGCCCGCCTGACGTGGCTGTTATGGCACCAGGAATCTTCTCTGGAAATCCCAATGAAAGCCATCCACCGGGGCGTCTGCTCCTTTTCTGAAGTCTACGCAGCCTCTGGCGACGGCTTCGGCCTGGGTGTCAAGGAAACCTGCCTTCCTCTGGAAAGCATTTCCCAGCTCGTTGTCTATCCCGCCATTCTTCCCATTCAGATCAGCGGACTGGTTCAGAACATTTCCGACCTGGAAGCCGGGCGGGGCGGATTTCTGGAGGATGTCACTCTGCTGAAGATGAACCGGGCCTACCAGCCCGGCGACTCGGTGAAGCGAATCGGCTGGCGGCAGCTGGCGCGGCAGAATACGCTGATGACCAATGTTTACGAAACCATTTTCCCAAAAATGATGACCTTTTACCTGGATCTGCCGTCCTTCCGCACCAAGACCACGGAGAAAAACGATTTAAACGGCCAGGATGCGATCCACTGGCACCCGCTGGCAGACAAGCGGGAGACGATGATCAGTATCACCGCCTCCTGTATCCTGAAGCTGGCTGACAGCGGCATCTGCTGCGGGCTGGTGATCCCAGGCTACGCTTCATCTCCCAGTGTGATTCATTATCCTGGAAGACACGGCTCGGAAGCAGAGGAGCTGTTCTATTCCCTGGCTGCCATCTCCTACCAGGCAGAGGAGGGTGTTTTCCCGGATGCAGAGCTGATCCACAATCCTTCCAGCTTCGGCACCTTCTGCGTGATCACCTGCTCCTGGGATTCTATGTCCATTTCCAATGAAGTGCTGGCCCTGATGAGCCGCGTCATGGTGATCACAGAAGAAGAGACAAAGCAGGATTCCTTCTGCCCCTGGCGGCTGATCCATAAGGAGGAGCTGACCATCCAGGAAAGGATTTCGGAACATGATACCGGCCGGGACGCAAGCAGTTTTACCAATCAGAACGATGAAAGGAAGTAATACGCCATGCCTCAGAAACACCCTCTTTTATACGCCATATCCTCCATCCTGGCAGACATGGCAGTCTTTGGCTTTGCTGTTACCTACCTCCTGGGTTCCCAGATCTCCGGCTTAAACTGGGGACTTCTGGCGCTGTGCCTGCTGATTCTCCAGCTGATCGATACCCTCATTCTGAAGCATCCGGTGTCTGTAGGACATTATATCGCTTATAATTTGATTCCTGCAGGACTCCTGCTTCTGGCAGGCTGCCGGATCCCGATCCTTTCATCGTCAGAGCCTATGCCCTGTCTTTTCTTTCTGCTCCTTTTCAGTCTCCTGCTGATCTACCGGATCTGCCGTGCCTGCCGGCCTGCCCCTCAAAGCTCCTCTGTGCTGACCGTGGACGGCCTGATGGTGCTGTTCCTGATCCTGAAGATCTGGCAGCACTTCGATCCCATGGATCAGCTGGCGCCCCTCTGTACAGTGACAGCAGCCGCATTCCTTGCCGGTCTTCTCTATCTGACGGTCTGCCGCCTTTCCCTGCCAGCTCTTAAGAATATATCCCAAAACAGCAGTCAGCCTGGTCCGGCGGCTCTGGTTCTGGGACTTGTGCTGCTTCTGGCTGCCCTGGGAGGCACAGCGCTTTTGATGGGAGAAACTGCCTCCTCCCTCCTGGTCACCGCGGTGATGAGGATTCTTCATCTGCTCCTGGCCGCATGGAGGCTGCTGTGCTCCCTCCTCTCTGCTGTCTGGAGCTGGCTGTGCCGCATGCTGCCAGATGCACCGCCCGGTGAATATGAAGCCTATGAAATGCCGCCTTCTGTGGAAGCTATCATGGAGCGGGGCGAAGAGACCATGAATGCCGCACCTTTCCTGATCTTTCTTGCTGTGTGCGCTGCGGCTGCTGTTTTCTTCTTCCTGTACAAAATCAGCCGGCATATGCTGGGAATAAAAACAGCCGGAGCTTCCACAACTAAAAATGAGCATCGTGCATCCCACCTGGCCGCCTATTTCCGCCTCCTTCTTCAAAAGCTGGCACAAATCGGCCAAAGCCTCTTTACCCTTCTGTTCTATCCAAGCAGCATCCCCGCGCTCCTTATGCGCGCCCACTGGTACGGCAGACGGCGCCTGCACCCCAGAGGAAAAAGCGAAACCATTCAGGAATATCTGAAACGATTGGATTCCCTCCACCAGATCGGTGCCCCGTCCAGACTGCTGTCCGGCTACGCCGACCAGTATCTGTACGGCCGGACAAAGCCAGAACCTTCAAAAGAAGAAATCAAACAAATCAAAAAAGCCTTCCCTTTTTTATAGGGGAAGCATATAATACTATAACAACTCTTTGGAGGCTTTTTATGTCCCAATATACCCCTACATCCGGCACGATCCTGCAGATCGAGTGGCAGAGCGCAGACCCAGACCAGATGGGCTGTGCCTTGAATGTAACCTTCCAGAGCATGGATCAGGGTCTGATCCATATGATCGTGGACGGCACTACTTATGTAATGAACAGCTGCCCCCTCCGTGCAGGTGACCAGGTCACCTTCTTTTACCTTACCGATGCACCAGTTCCGCTGATCTATCCCCCTCAGTACCAGGCTGCAGCTGCCGTGCACACCCCATCCGGCACCTACGCTGCTTTGGATGTTTTCACCCAAAGCTCCTACAATGGCCAGCTGACCAATTCCGACGACACCCTGCGGCTCAATCTATCCAACAACACCGCCATGATGCTTGCCAATGGCCAGCCCTTCGGCGGCACCCTCTCCGGCAAGCTTCTCCTAGTAATCTACAGCGCCACCACCCGCAGCATCCCGGCCCAGACCACTCCGGAAAAGATCGTTGTATTCTGCGGCGACGGATCTGCTGAATCATAACGATCCGGCGCTTTCCCGTTATCTTACAGGCCTGCCTGTAATCATGCGTATTTACTTGCTAAAAGAAGTCCGCTTGCGGACTTCTCGCGCTGCCGCGCGGCTGCTTTTGCAGCCAAACTACCTCTGGCGCGGCATGTGCATCCTGCCCGGAGGGCTTTTTGTATCATAAGATGCTCCAGAGGAGTTTCTTATGATACAAAAAAGGCTGACCGGCTGCTCTTTCTGCAGCCCTGGTCAGCCTTTTCCCATCTATTGCACCATCACTCCGTCACTTCCAAAGGTATAGCTCACACCATCGATCACAAGGTTTTTGTCAGCCGCCATGGTTCCATCTGGATTCAGGTAATACCACACATCTCCTGCCTGGAGCCAGCCGGTCTGCCTCTGGTAATTGCTATAATAATACCAGTTCCCATTGATGTTGCGCCATCCAGTTCCAGGGAATAACTGGTTATAATCTGCAAATGCAATCTCGATGCACACATCGCCGGTGATTCCGTCCACCGTTCCTGCATCCGTATACTGCCAGATCGTCCGGTTGGGGAACTCATTCACCGAGGTTTCATATCGTGCATACCAGATATCATAGGAGATCCGGGCGCTGTCCACATATTGGGTCAACCAAAGATTATTTCCATAGACAATGGGCCGGTACCCTGCCTCCGCGATCACCTGGCAGAAAGCATTGGCCTGATCTGCAATCTCCTGGGGTGTTTTTCCCATATCCAGCAGATACTGGGATTCCACATCATAGGCAATGGGATAAGACACCGGATAATCCTTTACCTGATCCAGCACAAATCTGGCCTCCTGTCTGGCGGTCTCCACATCCAGCGCCTGGGTGTAGAAAAATACACCAGTGCGGATGCCATGCTGCACAGCCCCCTGCATATTTTCATCAAAATAAGGATCCAGGTCATTGAGATAGCCAAGCCGGATCATGGCAAAGCTGACGCCGTCTGCTGCTGCCCGGCTCCAGTCGATGGCTCCTGCCCGATTCTGATATTTAGACACGGTGATTCCCTTTGCCAGAGCCCCGGAAATTGCCGTACCGTTCGCCCGGATAAACTGTCCGTCCTGCACCGTCAGCTTCTCCGGAAGCCTGGCATAGGCAGGAATCACCGTCAGCTGCAGTGCCAGCGCGGCAGACAGCAGTCCTGTAATCCATTTCTTTATTCTTTTCATCTTCCTTTATCCTCCAATATCACATCTGTTTTTTGTACATGATAATCCTCATATAGTATATCATGCCTTTCCTGTTTTTTCCTTTCTTTTTCTTTACTTTTTTAATAATTATCCGTTACCTTTGTCGTCAGTGGACAAGAGCACACACTTCTCTACTGCCGCTTCTGTCATCCATTCCCAAAATACTGGCAGACATTTCATCGCCCGTATACTTTTGAAGAAGAATTTGTAATTCATCCCCTTTTTCTCTTATAATAGTCCTAACAGACAAACGGCTATTATAAAATGAAAAAGGTGATTTTTATGGTACAGAAAAACCGCATTCTGATCAATGGACTGATTGTGGCTGCCGGCCTATCCAAACGCATGGGCCAGTTTAAGCCGCTGATGCCATTGCAGGGAAAAACTGTGATTGAAAATGCGATTAACAGTATGCTGGAATCCGGTGTCCATCAGGTGGTGATCGTCCTGGGCTATCGGGCCGATGAGGTAGAACACTGCCTTCGTTCCCGTTATCAGAATGAGATCCTACTAGTGTGCCGTATCATTGATAAATAGTTAAATATTACTGGCTTATCAAGTCG
>JAUNGG010000058.1 GCA_030524635.1 Lachnospiraceae bacterium | reverse complement strand
CTGTGTTTTTGGGTCCTGTGCCCTTTGATCCTGATTTTCCTGATTATAATTGATAATGTGCTCTCCTTTCCAGTCAAATATGCTGTTTATCTCTCTTTCAGATCAAGACCAGTACTTCTCCTCCAGCGACCGGTAGCCAATCGCTTCACACAGATGTACCTTCTCGATCTGCTCCTTGCCGTCCAGATCTGCAATGGTTCTGGCAACCTTTAAAATCTTATGACACGCTCTGGCGCTCAGCTTCATATTTTGATAAACCCCGCGCAGATACTCCTCCTCCGATGCGTCCAGTACACAATACTGCTGAATTTCCCTGACTCCCATCTCGCCATTAAAGAAACCCTGCCGGCTTCTTTGGATCTGGTGTGCACGGACCACCCGCTGTCGGATCTGAGCTGAGCTTTCATTTCGGTGGGTCCTGCGGAATTCTTCGTATGTGATCGGCGCTGCCTCCACGGTAATGTCGATCCGGTCTAAGATGGGTTTTGAGATTTTGCCGATATATCGCTTGACCTGTCCAGGACTGCAATGACATCTTGTTCGATCTGGATAGAAGCCGCAGGGACAAGGATTCGCTGCGGCCGCGAGCATGGTATTCGCCGGAAATATGTAAGAGCCGTATAATCTGGATACGGTAACTACCCGGTCCTCCAGCGGCTGCCGCAGGATCTCAATCACTTTTCCGGAAAATTCAGGAAGCTCATCGAGAAACAGCACACCGCTGGAAGCCAGAGAGATCTCCCCTGGCTTAGGAATTACGCCGCCTCCTGCTAGAGCTGTTGACGTGATCGTGTGGTGAGGACTTCGAAAGGGCCTCCTGGTCATCAGCGGGGTTTCAGGAGGAAGCAGACCGCTGATGCTGTAGATCTTGGAGATCTGAATGCTTTCTTCCCGGCTTAAGGGCGGCATAATGGTGGGAATCCGCTTCGCTGCCATGGTCTTCCCGGTTCCGGCGGAGCCGATGTAAAGAATATTGTGGCGCCCGGCAACAGCCACCTCTGTGGCACGGCGCACCAAGGGCTGGCCATTCAGCTCCGAAAAATCGATCGGATAAGTATCATCCATATTCTCTTCCATGGTTCTCCAGGCATCGCCATTCAAAACCGAGATCCGTTCCGGATCCTGCAGCATCTCAGTCAGCTCCTGGATGCTGGCCACCGGAATGATCTCGATGCCGGTCACAATACTGCCTTCCAGCGCATTTTCTTTCGGGAGAAAGCACCGCTTTAACCCGCCGTCCCTAGCTGCCGAAACCAGGGACAGCACGCCCCTTACCGGCTTCACCTCACCATTCAGCCCTAATTCACCAGCTACCAGGGCATCCCGAAGAAGGGAATCCGGAAAAATGCCAAAAGCCCCCAGCACTGCCGCTGCAATCGCCAGATCATAGGCTGTACCGTCCTTTCGGATATCAGCCGGCGACAGGTTCACCGTGATCTTTTTGGGCGGCAGGCGAATATCTGCATTCTTCAAAGCGATCCGGACACGCTCCTGGGCTTCTCTCGTTTCCTGCGCCAGATTGCCAGTCAAAAGAAAGCCGGGCAGCCCGTCATGGATATCAGCCTCCACTGCCACCAAAAAACCATCGATCCCCCAAAGCCCTGCACTTATTACCTTTTGAAACATACTTCTCCTTCCATTTTATTTCCAAATTACCAGATATTTACATTTTTATTTTATTATATAAAAAAATCCCGCAAACTGCAATAGGTTTGCGGGATTTTTCTATCTATGTCATTACAATGAACTTACACTAGCTGCTTCTGGAATTGCCCCAGATCTTCTCCTTTCAGCATTCGCTTTAAAAGCTCAGGGAGCATCTGGGGATTGCAGGCAAAACATGGGATTCCCATAGCAGCCAGCTTTCCTGCCATCTGCGCGTCATAATAAGGCTTTCCGCCGTCTGCAATGGCAAGCAGGCTTACTACGGTCACGCCAGACTCCTTCATCTCTCCCAGACGGCGCAGAAGAGCTGCACGGTTGCCGCCCTCCTCCAGATCACTGATCAGGAAAAACAAGGTTTTTCCCGGGTTCTCGATGAGCTGCTGGCAATAGGCTACAGACTGATTAATATTGGTTCCGCCTCCCAGCTGAAATCCAAAGAGCAGATCCACCGGGTCCTGACACAGTTCTGTCAGATCCATCACCTGGGTGTCAAAGGCAACTACTTTTGTAGTCACAGAAGCCATGCTGGCCAGAATACAGCTCATCACAGAAGAATAGATCACTGATTCCCCCATGGAGCCGCTCTGGTCGATATCCAGGATAATGGTATATTTGTTAGCTGCCGAGGATGTGGTCCGGTCAAAAAAATAGTAATGCTCCGGTATTACCTTCTTCAGCTGCGGGTTATAATTCTTCAGTCCCCGCTTGATCGTAGTGTGAAAATCCAAAGCCGCCGCGGAAGGGATGGGGGAATGGATGTGCCGGTTTAATGCAGCCGTAACGGCACGTTTGATATCATTTGCCAGGAGCCGGTTGATCTCCTCCACGATCTTTCGGATAAACTCCCGGACACTTTCCTTCGACGCCTTTGGAATCTGGTCCTTCAGCATCAGGATGGTGCTTGCCATCCCCACATCCGGCTCCATCTGCTCCAGCAATTCCGGCTCCAAAAGAAGCTGTGTTAAGCCGCACCGCTCCACGGCATCGGTCTGAATGATCTTAACAATCTCCTGGTCAAACAGGCTGCGCACATCTCCCATCCATCTGGTGATCTGCGGATTGGAAGGTCCCCGCCCTGCTCCGCGGCCGCCTCCGTTCTGGCCAAATCCGCCCTCTGTGGCCTTATTGTAAATCGCCGCCAGCGCCTGATCCATCAAAAGTTCTTCCCTGGAAAGGGTAAGTGCCTGAGAAGCTCCGCCGCCCATCTTAGAAAACCGCTGTTCACTTTCTGCTCCCAGAATCAGACGCCAGCGTTTGATTCGCTCTGCATGTTCCATGGCCTGTATTCTCCAATCTAAAAATCCATCATAGATTCCATTAAGGTAACGGTTCTATGTCTGTTTTTGTATCTGTGTCTGCTCAGTAACGATTAGAAATCAAAGTCAAAATCTGCCAGATCCTCCAAAAGCTCCGCCTCGGCATCGGACAACTCTTCATTTAAAACTTCACTGACCTGCTGCGGATTGATCTGCCACAGTTCTCCCAGATTTTCTGCAATACTGCTTTTCTCGGAGGAAGAAAAGTCTGCAAATGCCCGGCGCAGGAATACGAGAGCACGCTTAAATTCCTCCTCATCCAGCGTATCCAGATAGCTGCTGAGACTTTCCCACAAAGACATCCTGGCAATCAAAGCATAGTGATTCTTCATGGCAAGCCCCTCGAACCAGCCGGCGCCAAGGTCGGCCGGCATTCCCTTCGAAAGACGGCGCTCCACCTCCCGGCTTAATGTTTCTGAACTCATCTTTCCCCGCTCCAGCAGCATAGCCGCCGCCAGGCCGGACAACCTGGTATTTAAGTCATCTCGCTCTGCAATCTCAAGGAGAACCTGGATCCAGCGATCCTCTGAGATAAAATCCTGATCCCGCACCAGACGGTTCAATGCCTCCATCCCCATGATCACATCCTTGGCTCCCAGATCATCACAGGCACAGCTTTCCGGCAGGATCAGGCAGGCACGCAGATACAGTTGCTCCAGGATGGGAACCAGCGGCGATGCATCCAGATGACGGATATCCCCATAGCTGACCGAAAGAGAAAGGCTTTCTGCCGCTGCCCCGATCTCAGAAACCGAGGCTGCATCTACCGCCAGTCCCTGAAGAGTCCTGCGCCCGTATTCTGCCGCTTCCGGCATCCCGCAGCAATAAGCCTCCTGGATGATCCGGGCTACCTCTCCGATCTTTTCTCCATGCTCTGCCTGCTCCTTTAGGACAAAGGCTGCCGCCTGACGGATGGTATCCCCTTTCAAAACGGACTCTACGATCTGGATCTCCGCCTCCGGTGTCCACTGCAGATGCCAATGCTCTGCCCAGGTTGCCTTTTCCTGTTTGGTATGCTCCCACTTGGCAAAGCTGATGTCCAGGATCCGAAGCTGATGGAGAAAGAAGGACCGCTCCAGATCAATGAATGCCGCCTTCTTAGACTTTACATTCAGCTTTTCCCGCAGATCCAGCATCAGATCCTGGATCACCACGGACTTATATTTAGTCAGACGCAGTTCTGCTAATCTCTGATAAAAATCGTTTTGGATGGAGGTCTGACTCATTCCATCCGGCAGTGAACCGATCTTCGTTCCAGTTTCCGTATCCGCCAGCCCCAGAGCTACCTCAGAAAAATGGCCGTGTCCTATGCAGGTCACCGCCCCATCCCGCAGATCCCGCAGCGCAGGAATCCGGTAGCCATGAAGCTCTGCAAGCGCTGCCGCCAGCCGCACTGCCTCGATCACCGATGCCGAGGATACTGGATTTCCCTCCTTTCGGAGATAGGCAGCCACCCTTGTAAGATACTCATACACGGCTGCCTCCGGCCGCCCCTGGCAGAATCCGTTCCAAAGCAGCTCATAATAAGCCGGCGCCTGATTTCCCGCCCCATATCCGGCCCGCATGGATAGCCGGTAATAGGAGTAGGGCATCATGGTTATCATGGACTCCACTCTGGGAAGCTTCTTTACCTCCTGATCACCCATGGCCTTCCCATTCAGCAGACCTCTCACATGATACGCACCTGTGACCACAGCGATCTTTTCCATAGGGATCCCCTGTGCAGCAGCCTCCTCAATAGTCCGGCACATATATGCCTCGCGCAGGTAATTTCGATCCGTTGGGGAATCTGCCTGTTCCGGCCGTTCCGGTTCATCGCCGTCAGACAGTGTTCCCTGGGGCAGCACTCCCTGGGACAGCAGACGGATATTCTCTCCAAATAAAGCTGCTCCCTTCCGGTAAGCTTCCTCATCGGATGCCTGCTCCAGCACATGCTCCCAGAAGGTTTCATGGGAATCCTCCCCGCAAGCCTGATCCAGACGCTCATAAAGATCCGGCACCGCTCCTTTCTGGTCATCACCATGATCGTCTTCCTCAAGAGCCAGCACCACACTGGAAGGCAGATCCATAAAACGGCATTCGCATCCCCGTTTCCTGGCCCAGCAGATCGCCTGATATTCCGGGGAATACTCGGCAAACGGATACAATACAGTCCGAATCGGCGCTTCCTTTGTGTAAGCCATGATTGCAACCGGAGGTTTTACCCGCGGGTCCGTAAGCGAGGGGATCAGTTCATTGAAATCAGATGGTCCCTCGATCAAGACAAGCTGCGGCTGAATCCGCTCTAAAAAGTCTCTGACGTAGCAGGCTCCTGCCGGCGATAAATGACGGATACCGAAAATCTTTGCTTTTCTCTCCTCATCAGCCATTTAATTCTTTGCACTCCTTATACAGTCCAAGCCACTTTGAGCCCCGTTTCCTCATAATGTTTTCCAAATATTCTTCCCAGACCTTGCTGTCCTTTCCTTCTTCCTTTACCACTGCACCCTGCAGGCCGGCCGCCAGGTCATAATCGGTGATCCTGCCATCTCCGAAGCTGCCTGCCAGAGCCATGCTGTTTGCCAGAAGAGAAATAGCTTCTGCTGTTGATAACACTCCGCCCGGAGCCTTCAGCTTCTGCTTTCCATCCAAAGTAACACCCATCCGAAGCTCCCGGAAGATGGTGCAGACCTTCTCGATCACAGCCTGCTCCGGAAGCTGTGCATTCAGATCCAGGCTCCTGGAAAGCTGCTCCACTCTGGATCTTACGATCTCCATCTCCGACTCCAGACTTTCCGGCGCCGGAAGCACCACAATATTAAAACGCCGCTTCAGGGCCGCAGACATTTCATTGACCCCTTTGTCCCTGGTATTGGCGGTAGCAATCACAGAAAATCCCTTTTTCGCCGGCACCTCGATCCCCAGCTCAGGCACCGAGATCCGCTTCTCTGACAAAATGGAAATCATGGCGTCCTGAACCTCAGAGGCGCATCTGGAGATCTCCTCCACACGAGCCACTGTGCCCGTTTCCATGGCGCGGTAAATGGGACTTTTAATCATGGCCTTCTGGGAAGGCCCCTCTGCAATCAGCATCGCATAATTCCAGGAATACCGGATCTGCTCCTCCGTGGTTCCAGCCGTGCCCTGGATCACCTTGGTGGAATCCCCATTGATCGCTGCCGTCAAATGCTCGGAAAGCCAGGATTTGGCAGTGCCTGGTTCCCCAATCAAAAGCAGGGCGCGGTCTGTCACCAGCGTTGCAATGGCGATCTCCACCAAACGCTGATGACCGATATACTTTGGCGTGATCTGCGTCTTTCCTGCTTTTCCTCCAATAATATACGTTAACACCGAACGCGGCGACATCTTCCATCCCTCCGGCACCGGGTCCTTTTCCGCCTCGATCAATGCATCAATTTCTTTCTGATACAGCAGCTCCGCCGGAAGCCGCAGTACACTTTGTTCCTGTCCCATGATCATTCTTCCTCTTGCTTGCATTATTTTTCATAACATAACGGTTCCGTACCTTCACAGTTTCTCTCGCTTCTAAAATAATCCATCCTTCGAAGCACCATTATTGATCTGCTCCAGCCAGTGGTCAATGGCGCTGCTTCCATTTACCTTTTTCCCCTGCCATTCCTTCTGTACGGTCTCCAGCTCTTCCTTCAGCTGCTCCGTGGTAATCGGCAGAGCCTTGATCAGCTCACTGACCTGGTAGATCCAGGCATACTGCTTCATTTTCCTGCAGGCCTCCACTACGAATCCGTTGAATTCCGTAAAGCCACATGCCTTCAGCACCTCAACATCCTTAGAAGAAGGGCCTCTCTGCAATGCCCGTTTCCGATAATACCAGCAGTACAGCTGGCAGATCTCCGGCTTATCGGTCCGCATCAGACGATATAAAACCGCATCACAACCGCTGTAAGGTGTATAAACCTCTGCAAAATCATCGGGGCACCTTCCATGATTTTTCATCAGAAGGGAATACCATCTTAAATCCAGTCCATAAGGCAGGCAGCGGAATCGGGTATCCTGATAGACTTCGCCGCTGTAATCATTAACTCTCGACAGGCGGAAGCCGTAGCCCATCTCCGGTTTATAATAAATCTTCTGTATTACCCGGAATAATCCCACACCACAGCGGCTCCAATCCACGGTATCCCTTCTGGAAAACAGTTTTTTCAATATGCTTTGATCCTGAAAGCAATCCTGGAAGGTGTCATAAACCTGCTCAGCCGGCCAGGACATAATTGCCGCCGCAAATACCGGTTCAAAGAAGGCAATCCCATGCTGGTCAAACAGACGGCTGGCCATCTGACAATACGCCTCTGCATCTGAGTCTCCCTTCTGATATGTAGCAAAAATCGTCTCCATCACAGCAGCAGACAGATACTTCCGTTCTGCAGACAGGGACTCCTTTGATGCGGCCCACTGGATCGCATCCCGAATCTCCTTCGATGTTTTTCCTTTTAACGAATCCATCAGATCCAGATAGGTACGGCTAAGCCGCTCCTTTTTCTGTCGGGCCTGTGCTTTCTGCTTTTCCAGCGCTTTCTGGCGCTCTGCAGCTCCCTGCTTCTCCATTCCCTTCTTTATTTGCCTGATCTCCTCTGCATCTGCAATCAGATGGCTCTCCAGCTCATCTGCTGCCTTCCGAAATGCAGACGCCAGCAAACCAGACAGGAAGGGCACATCCGAATTTTTCAGGATCTCCGCCGCCTCCCCGGTGCTGGAAAAGGCATACTCCTTCCAGAAGGCTTCCGCCTGCTCATCCTCCATAAAGCTTAATGACCACAAAGCTGCTTTCTTTGGCTTTCCCTTTTCTGTTTTCAGAAGATCCAGCAGAAGCTGGGTATTATCTTGGTTATCATGCAGGGCAGCAATCAGCGCCTCCCGGACATCCTTCTTACTCTCCTCCAGATGCTGCCGGTAAAATCCATTAGCAGCACCTCCTGCAATTGCACTGATTGCCTTTACCCGGCGCACCATATCCCGCTTCCCATCCGGGCAGAAATCCTTCATCAAGAGGGGCAGCATCGGGCTTCCGATCTCAATGATCCACCGGCAGACCATATCTGCAAGCTCGCTGTAGCTGTCTCCCAGTGCACGGACCAGAAGCGGGCGGATCCGGTAATCCTGAAACAATTCCGGTTCCTGGTCATGAATCTCCGTCAGAATGGCCTGACGGCCTCCTCCTGTAGAGGACAATGCCATCCGCAATGGCTGAAGCCTACTGTATGGGATCTCACGGTAATTCCACTCCGGCTGATCCCCTTCCTCTTTAAAAAAGCTGCTGCTCTCATCTGCACACTGCAGCTCTCCATCGATCTGAGTGGTTCCCTGAGTAATCAGGAATGCATCCACCAGTCCAAGAAGATCCAGCAGCGTTCTGGTACGTCCCTCCTCCGGTCCATTCAGCAGCTCTCCTGCCATCTGGCTCATCCTTGCAAAAACAGGCGACGCCTTGGCATACACATCCAGCTTTTCCACGGCCTCCCGAAGACGGAAATCCTCCTGGATCAGCTGGGTTCCTGCAGCGGCAGTCAATGCCAGACGTTCTCTCACATCATAAAATGGCTGTAAATTCATACGATCCCTCCCATCCGGCATTAGTAAGCCAGGCGGACAACCGCCTGCTCGGTCACAATACTAAGTGGCTGCATGCAGACCCTGTGGTCTGACGGGTCATAGAAAAGCTTTCCAAACAGCACCTGTCCTTCCAGCAGACCTGCATCCGGAAGCAGAGCCAGCTCCTCTACCGTCTGTTCTCCTGTCCGGCTGTCACGCAGCACGATCCGATTCTCTGCTTGGTCTTCCAGAACCCATATCTTTCCAGATTCTTTCGTTTCCAATACGCCGATCCGCTGATATGCCAACAAAACAGCCGCCTCCTCTGCATCCAGCGGGTTTTTGATCAGATTTTTGATCTTCTTTACCACAGGTGCCAGCTCTGGCTCTGCCAATTCCCGGATTCTCCTCCGAAGCTTTGGCGTTGCCTCTCCGAACTCAGCTTTCTCCCAGCGCACCCGTGGATTACAGTTACCAGGATAATAGGTGAGAACCGGAATCCGAAGCACAGCAAAGGAAGAATCCTCCTGCTTTACATATTTTAATGCCTTTAATGGCCGATAATTCAAGGTAGTTACGATCTCACCGGTGCTGCTGTCCACATAATAGCCACGGTCGATCCATTCCTTCCTCCCGCTGTCAAAATAAACCTCGAAGGAGAGCTGCAGCAGCTCCACATCTTCCCGGCTCCGTCCCAGATGATTTAACCGCTCCAGATTCCAGATTCCGCCCAGCTCCTCATACAGAATGCTGTCATCATCCTCCCCGTCACCTTTTTCAATTTTCTCCAGGAGATAACTCTCTGCCTTCTTCACCAACGCATTCAATCGGATCAGAATCTGCAGGATCTGATCCTGATGGCGCTGTTCTCCGTCCTCCTGATAAGCCTCTGCTTCCAGGATCAAACGATTCAGAAAAATCTGCGGTCCGGGAAGATAATAATCTCCCAGCTGCTTCGCCAGCTCCCGGTATGACTTTAGCGAAATACCATTTAATGTGCCCAGCCCGGACTGGAGCAGGCTGTCTATCAGCTTTTTTAAAACATCGATTCCCTCCAGCTGCTTCTTCATCTTTTTGATCCGGGCCGCACTTCCTGTCTTTTTCCTCTTGGCAGGCGCTTTTCCCTGGCCCTGCTGGCTGCCCTCTGCTCCATCGCCGCTCTCTGCAGCCTTCTGGGCACTTTTCGCTGCCCGCTTCTCCTTCTTCTCCCGCTTCTCCTTAATGGATTCCGGAAGCTCACAGATGGTAAATGTTTTTCCCTTTTCTATCTCAAATAAAAGGGCAAGGCTGTGCTTGCAGGGAAACTGTCTGCTGGGACAGCTACACCGGCACACCGGATCTCCATCCTCAATAAAATCGGCAGATACCGTATAATTGCTCTTTCCGCTTCCCTTGCACTCTCCCATATAAAAGGTGTCATCCTCTGTTCTTGACAAGGAGATAAAACCTCCCCCGGCAGATATCTTTCTGGCATTCGCTGCTGCCGAGCTGTTAGGTGCCATGGAAAGGATCTGCTGCTCTGTTACTTTCCCCATGCTCAATCCTCCTGTTTCAGCTGCTTTTCCATCCAATGCAGCGTATCTGCCGCTGCCTGCAGCCGGTTCTTTTCGATCACTAACTCATGCCGACATTCTGGATACAGCAAAAGCTCCACATTCTGAACGCCAGCCCTCCGGTACGCCTTACATGCCCGCTCTACCCCTTTTCCATATTCTCCGACCGGATCCTCACTGCCGGAGATCAAAAGCAGCGGCAGCTTTTTAGGAACCCGCTGCAGCAGCTTGGGATCCTCTGCATCAGAAACCATCCGAAGCAGATCCCGGTACGCGGAACAGGTAAACAGATAATCACAATAATAATCCGAAACAAACCGGTCTACCTGTTCCTCATCCGTGGACAGCCAGTCCATAGCAGTCCGGGTGGGACGCAGCCTCTGATTCATAGCCCCCTGAAACAGCTTCTGTACCAGCCCGCTTCGATAGTCTGCTCCAAAAAATGCAGAAGCCATTCCCGCTAAAGCCAGTCCCAGCTGCACCTGAGCCAGCGGCTGATGCCCCGTTCCCATCAGGATCGCCCCGGACAGACCTTCACCGAAGACAGTCAGATACCGTCTCACCATAAACGAACCCATGCTGTGCCCCATCAGAAAATAAGGGAGATTCGGGAATTGTGCCGTAAGATACCTGCGGACCCGGTTTAAATCCTTTACCAGATATACATATCCATCCTTTTCTGCAAAAAAACCAAACTCCTCCGGGCCGGCTGCCGTCCTGCCATGTCCCAGATGATCATGACCAGCCACTGCGATTTTGTGGTCTGCCAGCCAACATGCAAAATCCCCATAATATTCAATATGCTCAAGCATCCCATGGGCTACCTGAAGAACCATCTTTACTTCCCCTTCCGGCTTCCAGATCACACCATGAAGGCATGATTGCCCATTGCTGGACGGCACGCTAAAGGTTTCTCTTATCGCCATATCTGCCTGTCCTCCTGTCTTATTTGGAATATCGGTAATGGTTCCGTACCTTCACCGTTACAAATATTGTTATATGAAATCATGCAATAACATCCGTATTCTCACGAATAGTATGTTGCTTGATATGACTATTTAAGCATAAATCACAAGAATCTGCAAGAAATTTACAGCATTAACCTTCCCAGATACCGTATTACTTATGATGTTGCTCAAATCTGCATCACCGGCTGCCAGGCTGCTGGATTCCCCGGTGCTGAAACTCTGTCATATAAGGACGGTATCGGAGTGGCAGATGATTTCGCTGACACACATAATTCTTCCTCTCCGGAATAGCGATCGTATCACAAAACATCGTCCACAAGGACTGATATTCCTCCTCATCTGTTTTCCAGCTCAGCCGATCCTGCCATCCGCTCTCATCGGCGCGGAGGATAAACCAGTCCTCATCGGCAGGATGTACCACAGCCCGCTTCCGCTTCTCATCATAAATCAGCCAATGCTCCGACGGAAGCCGGTCAGCAAAATGAACTGCCAGCATAGGAAGAACATCGTTCTTCGGCCCGATCCGGCTGATCAGCAGCCCTTCCTCAGTCCGTGAAAACCGGGTAAATTCCTTTAACAGGTGACTCTCATTCATCACAAATCTGCACAGCCGGAACAGCTCAAACACAGAAGGCAGATGAAGCATCTCCAAAACAGCTGCTCCATACCGAAATCCATCAATTAAAAATCGGTAGATCACATCTGCACGGCCATCCTCCAGGCTTAAGGAAGCCGTATAGATCTTCTGATAGGCAGCCTCCGATATCTTCTTCCTAACGGCAGCAGACACTTTTTCTATTTTTTCCCGGATGACCGGTACAGGCTCATACTGGCAGAACAGTTCCACATTACCAGTTCCTTCAATCTCCAGGCGCACATTCTCATGGCCCTTCCTGCTCATCCACGCATCATATATTCCGCATAAGATCCCATCAAAGGAATCCTCACAAACATAAACTGTCATTTCCCGCTCCTTTCTGCTGTCAATAACCGAAATGCAGCACTGTCCTGACAGCACTCAATCGCCCATCCATTTCACCTTCCCCGGAAGCGCCTCCAGGTGCATGTCGTCAAATAGAGACAGCTGCCGGTAGCTGTCCTTATGCTCGATCTCCCAGACATTTCTCCGCTCCTCCCCCAAAAGGCTGCTGGTGATAAAATCCTGGTCGATCTTTATGGGATGGAGCAGCTTTCCGGAACAGGTAATGAAATATTGGGCACGCTTCAACACCACACCCATTTTCTTCAAGTCGTCAAAGGTCAGGGATGCCGTCTTCCTGGCCGCCACGATCCGTCCCACTGACTTGATCCCCATCCCCGGCACCCGGAGCAGCGTCTCAAAATCAGCCTGATTCACCTCCACCGGGAAACGCTCCAGATGGCGCAGCGCCCAGTCACACTTAGGATCCAGAAATACATTAAAATTAGGCTGGCTTTCTGACAGCAGTTCCCCGGCATCGAAGCCGTAATACCGCATCAGCCAGTCTGCCTGATACAGACGGTGCTCCCGGAGAAGGGGCGGTCCGCCGGGAAGGACCGGAAGCGCACTGTCCTCATTCACTGACACGTATGCGGAGTAAAAAACCCGCTTCATTCCAAAATTCTGATAGAGTGCCTCTGCCACAGTCAGCATCTGGAAATCATTTTCCGGCGTAGCTCCCACGATCATCTGGGTAGACTGGCCTGCCGGAACGAAATAATCCTTTTTCCCGGAAACCTGCCGGACGCCATAATTGCCGTATCGAGAACGTCCCAGACGCTGCCTGGGATGATTGGGCTTTGGGTCATACGGCCTTGGACTATGCTGCTCAACATCCAGAATATCCTTGGCGGCCTCCTTCTGCTTCTGATTCGTCTTCACATCGGAAGGAAA
Source organism: Lachnospiraceae bacterium (assembly GCA_030524635.1). GTDB lineage: Bacteria > Bacillota > Clostridia > Lachnospirales > Lachnospiraceae > Caccovicinus. The sequence goes on along the minus strand of JAUNGG010000058.1, from coordinate 13,138 downwards.
TGTGAAATCCGATGCAGGTTCTTGCATGGAATCCAGCTCCTGTCCACTGGCAGGAGCAGAGGCTCCCGGCAGATAAATCCCGCTGTCTGAGCGCAGAAGTCCCTCCTGGTCCATCTGCCGAAGGATCCCCTTCTGGATCATCCGCATCGGCTTTAAGATCTTGTCCCTGGTCTTTCCCGGCGCCAGATTCCGCAGCCCCTCTGCAGTAGGAAGCTCCAGGTTCACACTCATACGGTCGGCCAGAAACCCCACCAGTTCGATCAGCGCCGGATCCGCTCCTGGGATTGCTTTTACATGAATATATCCATTAAAATGAAGCTCCTTTCGAAGCTTCCACAAGGTCTGATAGATCAGATCCATGGTGTAATCCGCACTATGCAGGATCCCGGAGCTTAAAAACAACCCTTCTATATAATTTCTCTGATAAAACTCCATGGTCAATCTGCACACCTCATCCGGTGTAAAAGAAGTCCGCAGCGTATCATTAGAGCGCCGGTTAATGCAGTACTTGCAGTCATAAATGCACTGATTGGTAAATAAAATCTTCAAAAGAGAAATACACCTGCCGTCTGCCGCAAAGCTATGGCAGATGCCTGCCTCCACCGCATTTCCCAGGCTCCCGGACCTTCCCTTCCGGTTCACCCCGCTGGAGGTACATGCCACATCGTACTTGGCAGCATCGGTTAAAATCTTTAATTTATCCTGTAATTGTAAGTTTTCCTGAACCAGCATATCCTTTCATTCCTTCTCATCCATCTGCTGCATATTCTCCATCTTAGGTTCCGCCGTTCAGAAGCAGCGCAGCTATGCGCAGATTCCGTGTGAAGATTTGTCCCGTCTGTGCAGCTCCATACCGGTTTTATAGCAGCAGAGCATTTCGAACATTTGTTCTTTTGATTATACTATCACATCTTCCGCTGTCTTTCAATACTTTTTCGAACATTTGTTCTTAATATTTTGCTTTCCGGCCTGGTTTATCATACGGTCAACGCAGCAAGTACCCTCGCTTCGCTGGGGCAGACCCTGCGCAGACCTGCCTGAACCGTAACAAACACATAACAATTTGACTAATAAATCATAAGAAATTATATTGAATTCCAGATTTTATTCTTGTATGATAAAGATGATAGGGAAATTTTAACGATTACAAGGAGGAGATGCATATGTCTATTTTAGTAGCTGGCGGTGCCGGATATATCGGCAGCCACACCTGTGTGGAGCTTTTAAATGCAGGCTATGATGTAGTAGTTGTGGATAACCTGTACAATTCCAGTGAGGAAGCATTAAAGAGAGTGGAGAAGATCACCGGGAAAGCAGTTACCTTCTATGAGGTAGACCTGCTGGACAAGGAAGCATTAAACGATGTGTTTGAGAAAGAGCAGATCGAGTCCGTTATCAACTTCGCAGGTTTAAAGGCCGTAGGTGAGTCCGTCCGCAAGCCTTTAGAATATTATCATAACAACATCACCGGCACCTTAAACCTGTGTGATGTGATGCGCAACCACGGCGTTAAGAACATTATCTTCAGCTCTTCCGCTACGGTTTACGGCGATCCGGCATTTATTCCGATTACCGAGGAATGCCCGAAGGGACAGATCACCAATCCATATGGCCAGACAAAGGGCATGTTAGAGCAGATCTTAAGCGATCTCCATGTGGCAGATCCAGAGTGGAACGTAGTACTGCTGCGCTACTTCAACCCAATCGGCGCTCACGAAAGCGGCCTGATCGGAGAGGATCCAAAGGGTATCCCCAACAATCTGGTTCCCTACATTGCCCAGGTGGCAGTAGGCAAGCTGGCAAGCTTAGGTGTATTCGGCAACGATTACCCCACTCATGACGGCACCGGTGTCCGGGATTACATCCATGTGGTTGACCTGGCAAAGGGCCATGTAAAGGCATTAAAGAAGCTGGCTCCAGGCTCCGGCGTCAGCATCTATAACCTGGGAACCGGAAACGGCTATAGTGTGCTGGATGTGCTTCACGCATACGAAAAGGCCTGCGGCAAGACCCTGCCTTACGAGATCAAGCCAAGAAGAGCCGGTGATATCGCAACCTGCTACTGCGACGCTTCCAAGGCCAAAAATGAGCTTGGATGGGTAGCTGAGAAGGGCATCGATGAGATGTGCGCCGATTCCTGGAGATGGCAGTCTGCAAACCCCAACGGATACCGTGAGGCATAAACCCAGGCAGAATCAATCCACAAAAGAAAAAGTGTAAAAGCACAGCAAAAGCCGCCATTGCATAGACTGATATTAAGTATATGCAATCAGGTGGCTTTCTTTGAAGACTTTTCCAAAACCATTATCCGCAAGTGAAGAGAAGGAATATCTGGAACGCTGCAAAGAGGGTGACCAGGAGGCAAAGAGCGTACTGATTCTCAGGAATATGCGGCTGGTTGCCCATGTGGTGAAGAAATACCAGGGAACAGACTACGATATGGAGGACCTGATCAGTGTAGGAACCATCGGGCTGATTAAGGCAATCAATACCTTTAAAATGGATAAAGGCTCCAGATTGGCAACGTATGCGGCAAAATGTGTGGAAAATGAGATCCTTATGCTGCTCCGTGCCGGAAAAAAATACAGCAGGGAGGTGTCCTTATTTGAACCCATTGGGGTGGATAAGGACGGTGAAACCGTCAGCCTGGTAGATGTGATTGAGATGGATAACCGGGAGACCATAGAAGACCTGATCCTGGAACAGGATGTGAAGCATCTGTACCAGTGCTATGAGCGGTGCCTGAAGGACACGGAAAAGACGGTGGTGGGGATGCGGTATGGGCTTTATGGGAAGAAGGAGCATACCCAGAGGGAGATTGCCCAGATGCTGGGAATTTCACGGTCTTACGTAAGCCGGATTGAAAAGAAGGCCCTGGAGAAGCTTCGCAAGGAAATGGAAAATCCGGCGATTTTATAAGAAAAGGCAGATTCCTCGTGGTGTAGGAATCTGCCTTTTATACTGAACAATGTGTTCAAAGCCGCACCTTTTCCTTTTTCTCCATAAAATAACAGCATCCATGATACTCACCATTCTGATACAGTTCCGCCACAATGCGGCGCATCCGCTGGTCAAGCCTGTGATACACCAGCCTTCTCTCCCAGGGAAGTCCAAGAATATAGTCCCGTTCCGGCTTCTCCAGCACCTGCAGCGCCTCCAGAAACCGGTCCGGCTCCCGCTTGCTCCGCAGTCCAAAATCGCAGGAAATATACGCAGCAGCTTCTCCGTTTGCTGCACAGTGTTCTGTCAAAAAAGCAAACAGTGCTCCATCCCTTTCTTCACGAAAAACAGATTCCTTCCATATGATCGGTTCATCATTACAATCCTGAACCGCCACCCTGCGGAAGCTTTTTCTGCCATACTCATCGTATTCTGTTACGAAGTCATACGTTTCCCTCTTTTTCCCTGCTCCCGGTTCATCAAAAAGCAGAACTCCCTTATCCAAAAAGTGCTTCCAGATGGTGTCCTGAATCCGCTCATGGGGCGTAGGGAAAGCCAGCTTTTTTGCAATCTCCTCCACTGTATAACCGTGATCTGCCAGATGGCGGATGGCTCCGCCGCTGGCTACCTCAAAGGTGAAATTTGACAACGCCTGATTGAAATATTCCTGCTCCTGCATTTTGCCTCCTTAGGAATGAATTTGCTGTTGTTTTTTCGTGAATGATCCATTCGTTCTCATTTTATCATGACGCCGAATATCCGTCAATTTTGAAGCTGTCATCTAAGCTGCAAATGACCTTGGATACGTTCCTTTATTTCAACCTGCTATATTCCTGTTCCTCAACTACTTCCAGCCACTCATTAGAAGCCCCTCTGCCGGAACCTCAACAGCCAGGTGGGAAAACCAACTGTCCGGTGCTGCTCCGTGCCAGTGTTTCACTTCCGGCGGAATGTTGACAACATCTCCCGGCTTTAGTTCCTGTGCAGGTTTGCCCCATTCTTGATAATAACCCCGTCCGGCAGTGCAAAGTAATATCTGTCCGCCTTTGTGGTGGATGTGCCAGTTATTGCGGCATCCCGGTTCAAATGTAACATTTCTCCAGGAAAACTGCCGCCATAAGACTTCCTGCCATTGCAGCCATCAAAAAGAACGACAAAAAAGTCCCCGGCTCTGTCAGAAAACAGATGCCGGGAACTTCCTTATCTGCAAATTTTCAGATTTTGATTTCGTTTCAGTGGTTTTGCACTGCACAATCAGTCTTCAATGTGCAGATCAATTCCACATCTCTATCAGCAATAAAACTCCATGGGATAAGTCAGATGCTCGATCTCATCCAGTTCATCCATCGTAACCAGGCCAGCCGGTGCCCGCAGTACACTTGGAATCCGGTTTACAATGGTTGCACAAGTATGCTCCACGGTGGCCGGCTTCACCACATGGAACTCTGTATCCGGCTCGCCGATGATCTTCCAGTCACACATATCTCCGTCATCTGGTCCGTAAACCTTTCCGATACACTGGGTCTCAATGATCGGGCCCTGGAAGGTTTCTGTGGTTACCACGGCTGCCATGCCGATGCAGTTGCCCTGAGGGATATCCTCTCCAAGAGTGGAGGAGTAAAGGGTGGAATCATGGAAATAAGGAACGCATTTCTGAGTCTGGCTCTTGATGGTCCATCCCATCTTTGCTGCCAGAGCTTCATTGGAATTCCATACATATGCCGGCTCCAGAACCTCCGGATGAGCGATCTGCTTCTCAAACTCCTCCGGTGTCAGGCCAACGCCGTGAGCCTTTGCCAGTGCCAGGCCGTAATCCTCTACATTGTAGCTCACTGCTCCCTCGATCTTGGTAATGGTATTGCAGCTTCCTGCTACCATGCCAACCATATTTACCCAGAAGGTGTCCTCCATACCGCTTCCCACGAAGGTACAGTTGTTTTCCTTTGCGATTACATCCAGCTTATTTGCGCGTACCGGATCGGTGGTCCAGCAGTAGGTCGCTTCCTCACAGGTGGTGATCACGCTGATGCCGCGGCTTAAGCATTTTACATAGTGTTCGTAGCAGTCGCTTACCAGACTGAACAGGGTTACAACTGCAATATCCGGGTCGGTGGAATCCAGAACTTCATCTGCATTGTCGCTGATCAATACACCGGTCTTTACGCCTAAGCCTGCATAATCACCGATATCCATGCCGACTACTGCCGGGTTCACATCGATAGCGCCTACGATCTGTGCGCCGTGCTCATACAGATAACGCAGGGTATATTTACTCATCTTACCGCATCCATACTGTACTACCTTAATCTTTCTCATAAATAAAATCCTCCTTCTCATTGTGATTGCTGCTATCCAGCTTTATGCTTAACAGCAATGCTTATTTCCAGTTCGCTTTTGCTGATTTTATTGTACAGTCTCAGCGCGGATGAGAGTCAAGAGATTTTTGAGATTTTTTTAACAAGCTTTCACCGGAACTTCAGCGGCACCTGAAGCCGCAGGAACATAGACCGCTTTTCACTGTCGAACACATTAAACTCGGTCAGCACCTCGCAGATGTAGTCGCCGCAGATGGTGTAATTATGGGAATTGCAGTAGTCCAGCAGACGGCCGGCATATTCCAGCTCGTCATCAAAGCTGTCCAGGTAAATACAGGCATACATGCCGCTGTCAATACGCCGCACCGATGAATTTTCCGGAAACTGGTCATCTACAAAAACGAAAATTTCATTGGAAACAAACCGCTTATTCCGGAAATTTTCCATAGGCAGGATGGTTCCCGCATTGCAGTAATAAATCTGCGGCAGCGCCTGATCCACGATGGTTCCCTTCAGATCGGCAAGGATCTGCTCATATACGGAAATATCGTGTTCATAAAAGTTGATATCCGTATGCATGGCAAAGATTTTCCGGTGAGGAATGTATTCAATGGTGATCATACCGCAGTCCGGCGCCTTGCGGAACCGCTCCACGCTCTCGATGGTCCTGGTCAGAGCATTCAGCCGCATTTCCAGATGACTGATCTGCTCCTTCACCTGCCGTTTCTTGCTGATCAAAGTGGATTCAATCAGCTGGATATCACCGGTTTCCAGGATCTGCCGAATCTCTGTCAGGCTCATGCCCAGCTCCTTCATATACTGGATCATGTCCAGTCTGGCTGTCTGGTAAATGCTGTAATACCGGTAATTGGTCACCGGGTCGGTATAGCAGGGCTTTAGAAGTCCCATCTCATCATAAAGCCGCAAGGTGGGGATGGAAACCTTGCTCATCCGGGCCATTTCGCCAATTTTCATCTTCATTTTATCCATTCAAGCGCCTCCAAAACTCTCAGGCAGGAAGAGAGTTTTTCTGCATGTTACAAACAAATGTAGTGGTAATAGCAGCTAGAATTCTGCTTCCTCTCTCCTGCTTCCTCCAAATCGTACCTCACAGTCCTTCCGGTAAAAAGAAATCCCATAGCAAGTGATATTCCGATAACCTTCGGTGCGCAGCTCCGCCATATAATCATTCTCATAGATCTGCTCTACTGCACGCTCTGCATCTTTCTCCAACTGATCAATCGTTTCAGACACCTTCACCTCCAGAAGAAAGGCTCTTCCCCGCAGAGACGGACTCTTCACCATGATATCCGACCGGCCATTTCCAGATTCCCGATTTGACTTTACCAGATAATTCTCACTTTGACTTAAAATCCCTGCCAGAAAACCATGATAAAAATTTTCTGCACTATCATAGAAGCTGATGGTAGACAAAAGCTGTTCTCCCAGTATCTCTCCCATTTTCACCGCATTTCCATCCTCCATGGCTTGATAAAGCTCATGAAAATTTCTTTTCTTTATGGACTCCCGAAACCAGTTCAAAATCGTGTTCTGATATACGCTTTTTACCTCTGTATTCGGAATCCGCACCTTCAGATAAATGGATGACTCCCTGAAATACTCCCGTTCCTTTGTCAGATACCCGGTAAAATAAAGGAAATTCCAAAGATTCTCTCCGTTTTCATCCAAATCCCCATAGGTGATCTCCTCATGTATCTGGATATCCATAGTCTCTCCCTTAAGAAGCGATTCGATCTTCCCCTTCATTTCCCGGTCGGCTCTGCCGATCATATTCTTGATAATTGCATTGGAGCTGGTATTGATCCAGTATGGGCGTGGAAATGCATCCGGATCTGTGTTCAGATCATCCATAAATTTGATCACACTCCAAGGATTATAAATATCGGTATTTCCAAAGGTATAGCCGTCATACCATGTTTTCATATCTGCAAATCTCTCTTCACGCTGGTAAAAAGCCATCATCCTACGGACTTCCCTTTCTGTAAATCCAAAATGTTCACTGTACTTCTTATCCAAAACGGATATGATATTCAAGTGGTTCAGACCAGTAAAGATACTTTCCTTTGAAATTCTCAAGCATCCGGTGATCACCCCAAACTGCAATGCTTCATTCGTCTTTAAGGCAGATTCAAACAGAGATCGGATAAACTCGATCATCTCCTCATAAAATCCGGCGAAATAAGCATTTTCCAGAGGTACATCATACTCATCAATCAAAATGATTGACTTTTTTCCCGTTGCTTTGTAGATGCATTGGCTTAAAAACTGCAAGGAATCAGCATATTCCTTATAGCCAGCTTTCCGTTCCGCTATTCTTGTAAATTTATCCCAATCGCTTTCTGAAAGAGTTTGTTTTCCTTGGGCAATTTGATTCTTATGCCTCTGATATTCTGAGGAAATAGCCCCCTGAATCATATAAGATGCCGTATCAAAATCTCTTTGTCTTGCAGATTTCAGCGTCAGGTTGATAATCGGAAACTGCCCCATATAGCTGGTATAAGCTTCGCCCTCATCCATGATCCTTAAGCCGTTGAAAAGTGCCCGATTTGATTCATTTTTTACGGAATCTCCCGTGTCCTCGAAAAAGCAGCGAAGCATACTTAAGTTCAAGGTTTTTCCGAAACGCCTGGGACGGATAAACAGATTTACCTCCCCCAGGAAATCCAAAAGATCCTTAATATAAAGCGTTTTATCAACATAATAGTAGCCATCTGTAATCAGCTTTTCAAAATTATCGATGCCAATAGGCAATGGTTTTTTCATCTTGTCCTGCCTCCACGCTGTTTTCGCCTTTTATGATTCTTTTTTCTTCCAAATATGACAAAAACCAGAACCGCCTAAACGCGCCTGGCAGTTCCGACTTTTATCATTATATCACTTTCTTTGCCCATATTCTATATGATTACCTTTTTTGTTCCGATGGGCGATGATCAGTACCGTCTTATCCTTTACCAGATAGGGCAGTATTTCATTTCTAAAGACACAGAAAAATTTACAGCCTCCTTTAAAAAAACAGCAAATCCTTTTGCGGCCAAAAAGAACCGATGCAGCAGGGAATAAATCCCTCTGCATCGGTTCACTTTCCTTAACATATGGCTGTTTTAATTACTGCTGATCTGCATCCTCATCTGCATCAGTTTCCTCTTCCGGGGTCTTGGAATCATCTTCTGCTTCTTCTTCCCCATCAGATTCTTCCTCTCCTTCCCCTACTTCCGGCTCCTGGCCGTCACCATCTTCATCGGCTCCGTCCTCCGGATTTTGGGTATCATCTTCCAGATCATCCTTCTCCTCTAAGCTGCTGTCATCGGTTTCCGGCTTCTGAGAATCCTGGTCTGCATCCTCCTGATCCTGAGAATTCTGGTCGCTGTTTTCCGGCTCTTTATCCTCATCGGATTCCTCGCCATCACCAGCTTCCTGGTCTTCGCCAGACTTCTCCCCTTCCTCAGTTTCTGCGCCTTCGTCTGGCTTCTCGCCTTCGCCAGCTTCCGGTTTTCCGGCATGATCCGTTTCATCCGTGGTGTCATCCTCTTCCTGACCATAGGAAGCAGATGTAAGCAATGTTTCCTCCTCATCATCGCTTTCCTTTGCTACTTCAAACGTCAGATCTTCATACCCTTCCACCTGGATTACAATCTCATTTACATCTGCGGTAAATCCGTCCTCTGTAAGATCAAGGTATACAGACTCTCCATATGGATTTGACGAAATCACATAGGCCATTTCGCTTCCGAATAAGGTACCAGCCGGTTCATAAGCCTGTCCGTTTACGGTAACAGCGGCAAGCTCCGTATTCTTTAGCTTCTTCAAATAAGTTTCTAACTCTTCCGTGCTGATGCCGGTAAAGGTTACACGGTAGTAGGAACCAAATAAAACATTGTAGGTATAGCTGGTTTCGTCTACCTCCGGCGCCTTCAGAAGCTGCTCTGCCCCGTCATCCGGATCAACAATCGACGCAATCCGTCCTTCTACCTTAATGGCAATCGTCAGATCTTCATAGCCTTCTGCCTGGATGGCAATGATGTTCACACCTTCCTCAAACGCGTCTTCCGTGAAATCAAGATACCGATCTTTTCCGCCATAAGCAGAATCTTTGCTTACAGTATACTTGGAAGTATCGTTCCAGAAGGAGTACTTATATTCATACTCCGTTCCATTTACCTGAACAGTAACATCCTTTTCATCATCTGCCAGTACAGCAAGATAGGCTGCTACTGCTTCCTCATCGCCATCAAAGGATACCCGGTAAATCTTGTCGCCCAATATCGGCGCCTGATACTCGGCTTCTGATGCCTGAGGCGCTGCCAGAGTTTCCACTTCATCTCCGCCGTCATCGGAACCGTCGCCAAGGCTTGCATCCGTTCCCGTTACCTTGATGATGATGGTCTGCTCCTCATAGCCTTCCGCTTGGATGACGATAGTGTTCTCGCCTTCCGCAAACTGATTGGAGGTAAAGTTCAGGAACTTATCCGGTCCTCCAAAGGATGGATCGTTGGCTGTGGTGTACTTGTTCTCATCCTGCCAGAAGGAACTGATGTAGGTGTACTCCGTTCCGTTTACCTGTACGCTTACTTCCTTTTCACTGTCTGCCAGCACTGCAAGGTACGCTGCTACTGCTTCCTCATCGCCGTCAAAGGATACCTGATAATACTTATCGCCGAGAATCGGAGCCTGGTATTCCACTCCGGATGCCTGAGGCGCTGCCAGAGTTTCCACTTCATCTCCGCCGTCATCGGAACCGTCGCCAAGGCTTGCATCCGTTCCCGTTACCTTGATGATGATGGTCTGCTCCTCATAGCCTTCCGCTTGGATGACGATAGTGTTCTCGCCTTCCGCAAACTGATTGGAGGTAAAGTTCAGGAACTTATCCGGTCCTCCAAAGGATGGATCGTTGGCTGTGGTGTACTTGTTCTCATCCTGCCAGAAGGAACTGATGTAGGTGTACTCCGTTCCGTTTACCTGTACGCTTACTTCCTTTTCACTGTCTGCCAGCACTGCAAGGTACGCTGCTACTGCTTCCTCATCGCCGTCAAAGGATACCTGATAATACTTATCGCCGAGAATCGGAGCCTGGTATTCCACTCCGGATGCCTGAGGCGCTGCCAGGGTTTCTGTTTCCTCTTCGCCGTCATCTGGTTTTTCCTTGCCTTCCTCAATAGTAAATTCCAGAATCTTAGGAGTATATTCGTCTGCCCACACAGTTACGATGTAATTGCCTGCTTCCTTAAAGAGTCCTTTCTGAAGTACAAAGCCAAACTCATTTGCAATATAATTATCATCTCCGAAAATACTTCCTTCTGTTGTGGAGTTAATCTTGTGAGTCGTTCCGTCCGGATACTTCATTTCGATTCCCGTTAAGTGCTTCATGAAATCGCCGCGCAGAGCTGCCTGCTCCTCATCATCTGCACTGCACGCTGCATTCACATACACATCCTGGCCGGTATAATATATGGAAGGATCTTCCGCCGTCTCTCCTGCCGCTGGATTCGGGTCTTCCAAGCTTAAGTCAAAGACTTCCAGAGAACGAGTTACATTAAGGGTTATGGTTGCTACCTGATAGCCTTCTGACTCGATCTGAAGTTTGTGCGTACCAGAAGTCAGCAGAACATCTCCGCCTGCCGTTCCCTTTGTTCTGGAATAAATCGTAATAATATTGTTTTCACTGTTGTAGCTGTACTGGCTTAAGTAATCATCATTCCGCAGGGGAGTCAGTACACCATCCAGATACAGCTTGACATCTGCATTCAGATAAAGAGGATCTGTGCTACAGCTGAGAACAATGTCCTCTCCATACGCTGCATCTGTACCCTCAAGCTGCGGCGCTTTCTTTCCAATGGCGTCGGAGAACTGGAAGAATGTTCCTAACAATCCATCCTCAAGCACCCGTTTTACCTGATACGGCCGGCTGGCAGTCTGACCTACTCCCAGCCCTTTGTACTGCTGGAAGGAAAGGTATGTTCCGGATTCCAATCTTGCATCCTTCACCGTATTCAGATACGTTACAAAGTCATACATAACCTCTGCAGTTTCGTCTGCAACAGAAACCGGCTTCTGGTCATACCAGCGCTCCAGTACAGCATCTGCGTCTGCATTTGTCAGTCCGATTTCTTCCAGAATCAAAGCGTTAGCAATCAGGTCATGGTCAAAAATCAGGTACGCATTAACGCTTCCGCCGCCGCCGGAAGATCCAGAGCCGCCGGAGGAACCAGAACCGCCAAGGGAAGCGCTGGACATTGCATCAATTCCCTCGTCCATTTCTTCCATATCATTTGCAGCCATGGTCTTTCCGTCCTTGATCTCCACCATCTTGGACATGGTCTGATAGCCGTTTGCATATACGGTAACGGTATAAACACCGCTTTCTTCTGTAATGACTTCTCCGTCTGTATTCGTGCCGCAGATATGAAGCAGGCTGCCGATCTCATACCAGTCCGTCACTTCCGTTAAGGTTCTGGTAGTTCCAGACGGCATGGTTAAATCAACCCGATAAATAGGCGACAGAATCTCATTGCCAAAGCTGCTTCCATTCTTTCCTACGATTTCAAACGCAAAGCACTCGCCTGGTTTTGGATTCAAATTCAGAGTGTTAAGCTGTAATGTGTATTCCTGATCATCTACCAGTTGGATCGGAACAGTCATCGTCGCCTTGCTGTAAGACGATGCCAGATTTAACCGATACCAGCCTCTGGAAGCCAGATTTGTCTGCGGAAGCTGAATGGTAATTACTCCCGTTCTGCCGTATGTATTTTCTATGGATTTCTTAAACGGAAGCTGCCGGTTGAGAATATTATTATCTTCATTCAGCGCCTTGATTGTGGTTAAGCCTTCAAACCAGGATTCCTGCGCATCTGTCTTTAAGGAGAACTTAACTACGATCTCTCCGCTTCCGGTCTGCTGGTCAATCATAACATCAGGAGCATAATATTCCGTTGGAACTTCCTCTTCTGCCTCGTCCCGGATACCGCTCAGATCAAAGGTTGTCCGCTCCGGTGCAACCCGTACATTTCCGTCCTTATCATATACATCCAGATAATAGTCAAATACAGAAACTGATCCATTGGTCAGGATCATTTCCGGTGCAGAATCTGCGCTGCCTGCATCTGGAGCCTCTGCCCCCTGGGAGCTGCTGAGAATTACGGTCTGCTCCTTCTGGTCGCTGTTTCTTGTAACGGTTACTGCCCCCGGCTTTAAAACCGTGCTTTCCCACTTTACAATCGTTCCGGCATCGTCAACCTTCGTCAGGCTGCCAGTGATATCGGTTCCGTCTACTGTGATGGTATAATCCTCTGCAGAACCTTGTGCAAGGGTAATTACTGCATATTGAATCCAGCCCAGATCCACCAGCTTGGTCTTTTCCTCGTTGACGAAAGCTTCTGCTTCTTCATCATCGTCCGGGTCATCTGCCTCTGCCGGCTCTACGATTATCACAAACTCTTCTTCCGTTCCGGCTTCCACTGTAATTGTGTCGCTTTCGCCTTCCGCAAGTTCATACGCTACACCGTTTACTTTGGGAAGAACAAAATTGTCCTCGCCTAATACGAAGTCTACTGTAGTTCCGGCCTCGCTCTCCTTGTGCAGATACACCGTTCCGATAGACGTTCCGTCTGCAAGCTGGTAATTAACCGTTAAAGAAGTTTCCACCAGCTCCACCGGAGTTTCTACCGGTTTTACTACCAGGGTATGACTGCTGGTTGCTCCTGCCGGCATCTCGATAGTTGTGGTCTGGCCTTCCACTACCTCATACGCTACGTCATTTACCGTTGGAATAATAAAGTCGCCCTCGCCTAATACGAAGTCTACTGTAGTTCCAGCCTCGCTCTCCTTGTGCAGATACACCGTTCCGATAGACGTTCCGTCTGCAAGCT
>JAUNGG010000057.1 GCA_030524635.1 Lachnospiraceae bacterium | reverse complement strand
ATAATGCATATCTTTCGCATCCGTGCAGGAAAAATCATGCATCAGTTTACCAAGTTCCGTTTCATCTTTTATCTGGGAATTTACATATACGATATGCGCTTCATCCCCAAATACCACACCAGTTTCTTTAATTGTCCGGTCTATGTGATAAATAGGCAGTCCCGCTTTCAGTACATCATTCTCTGTAATAAAAATAACATACGTCTCTGCGAGATTTTCATAATCATCCCCCGGCTCCGTTACATTTGCATCCAGCAGACTGCTGTTATATCTTGCCCGCTTAATGCTGGCTCCCTTATCACTTCTTTGGATTTCAATATTATAGACACGCCCCCTCGTCAATCGCTATGATGTCCAAACGGATGGAACGTCCCTGCAAATTCTTTACTTCATGCTGTGCGTGTACTTTTTGGACAATCAAATCTTTTTTCTCCAAAATGATCTGCAGTAAAAACTGCGAACACGCTTTATCTTCAAAGACTTTGCTCATAAAATCATCATCCAGAAGGCGGAATCCCCGCAGTCTCTGCAAATCTTCTGCATGTTTTCTTTCAAAATCCAGTTCTGCCACAAGTCTCACCGGCCTTCCTTTTGTCTAAACTCAAATAACAGAAAGATCTTCTCTGTTATTCATATCATACCACAGAAAAAGTCCCTTTACAATCAGCTCACACGGTTTCAATCCATCAAAGATCTCTTAATCTTTCCTTTTCCCGTTTGCAGCCGGCAAGATGTATCAGAGTCTCCCGCTGTACATTCTCACACCTTAAATTCTGCAGAAAAAGAACTATTTTTTCCATAACCTCTGCACAAGTTGCACTTGCGAAAATATAATTGCTGATATACCCTTGGCTCCCAGGCTGTTTGTTTTGCCGCCGATTCCAACCGGGTCAATCAATATAAAAAAATGAAATTTACGATCAACGGAGCAGAAACCATATTCCCCATCATCGATATCCAGGACGGCGCCTTTTGTGGGTCCGAATACTACCATTATCTCCGTTATGAACGGCATCACAAGCGGACAGGCTGTGGGAGAACGTTTTGGCGCAGAAAAGGTGATAGGCTGCGTAGCCCAGGGAATGGATGCTGTAAAATTCAGCGGAGATTTAACCTACACGAAACCAGGAAAACTGCGGATCGGCTTGTTGAAAGAAGGTTCCCGGGGAAGCCCATGAAACCTTCCTTGCTGCCATGCGGGAAGTGGTCTCCCTGGCAAATTTAGAAGGGATTCCTCTTTCTGAGGTGGATGTCGCGGCATATGAGTCGCTGCTTTGCACTCTTTCTCCCTCCGGCATGCCTTCCATGCGCCAGGACGGCATCGCCCATCGGCATTCTGAGATAGAAATGTTTGCCGGAACTGTACGGAAACTGGCTGCTAAACACAAACTGGCCGTGCCCGTCAATGACTGGCTTTATACAAAAATCACCGAAATGGAAGCTGCCTGGTAATCATTATGGGGGAGGAGGAAATCCATCCTCCCTTCACCGATACTGCCGTTTCCAGTCTGCAAAATCCCAGGCTTTCAAAAACCTGGCTGCTGCCCGCTTTCCGTTTTCAAACAATGCCTCGCACTCCTCCGGGCTGATGTTGAAATCAACTGCACCGATCTTTTTCACCGATCCTCCGATTTCTACCTGAGTTGGAATCTGTATGGTCCTCTCCCGATCTCCGTCCATAATACGGCTGTGATCGATGGCATCCATGCAAGTGGCCACGATCGACTTTAAATAATCCACAAGATTTCCTTCTGCCCTGCAAGTCTGACTGCAGGCGCAGCTTCCCTGCTTTCCGTCAGAAAACCGAAATCCAAGAGTCGGCCGGTTCTGACCGGCGCTGCCGTCATCCAATGTCCAGATGGGGAAATTGCTGAGCAGGCCGCCGTCCACGATGAGATGTACCTTCCCTCTCTGATCCCTCAGCCGCACCGGCTCGAAAAAGATGGGAATACTGACGCTCATCCGGACTGCAGAGGCAATGGAAAAGGAGCCTGGAATGATTCCCAGCTCCTTTAAATCATCAGGAAGGATCAGAAGCTTCCTGGCTGTCAAGTCGCTGGCTGTGATCTTTAAGCGTCTTCCTGTTTTTTCTACATCTTGAAAGGTATGGATGCCCTTCCGAAACAGCAGTTCCTCTATCCACTGCTCCAGGTAGTCGGTATGGTAGATGCCGAAATGCAGAAGGATGGAAAGCACCTTCCCTGCTGTTCCAAAGTAATCGATCAGATCCTTCCCCTTCAGTTTCAGATAATCCAGAGATTCCATCTCTGTTTTCAATTCCTTGCTGCTGTAGCCGGCAGCCAGCAGGGCTGCCACGATGGCCCCTGCAGAGGAGCCTGCCAGATCTACAAACCGGAAGCCTGCCCGCTCCATCTCCCAGGCGGCTCCCACATGGCCGATCCCCCGGACTCCGCCGCCTTCAAATACTCCGTTGCATTGCTTCATTCTGCTCCATGCTGTTTCCATGTACTTTTACTAAAACATATGAAAGGAGCTGCTGCTTTACAACTGTATTTCTTTCCGCTTCAAAACGATCGCATCTTACCCCAGGGCCACATCCAGTGCCATCATCACGGTAAAGCCAGCCGCAAACAGAATCGTTCCAATATTGGAATGCTGCCCTTCCGACATTTCCGGAATCAGCTCCTCCACCACCACATACAGCATAGCGCCGGCAGCAAAGCTGAGGAGATAAGGCAGGAATGGGATCACATAATGAGCAGCCAGAATCGTCAGCAGCGCTCCCACCGGCTCAACAGCACCGGACAACACCCCATAGAAGAATGACTGCGCCTTGCTGGCCCCTTCTGCCCGCAGAGGCATGGAGATGATTGCTCCCTCCGGGAAGTTCTGGATTGCAATACCCAGGGAAAGCGCCAGCGCTCCCAGCGCGGTAATCCCGGCATTTCCTGCCTGAAAGCCTGCGTAGACCACACCGACTGCCATGCCTTCCGGCAGATTATGAAGCGTAACCGCCAGTACCAGCATGGTGGTTCGCTGAAGGCTGCTCTTCGGTCCCTCTGCTTCCTTGCTGTTCATGTGAAGATGAGGGATTGCACGGTCCAAAAGCAGCAGGAACAGAATTCCCAGCCAGAATCCCATAACCGCCGGCAGGAAAGACCAGGTTCCCATCCCCTCTGCCTGTTCCATAGCCGGGATCAGCAGACTCCAGACGGACGCTGCCACCATAACTCCGGCAGCAAAACCGGTCAATGCCCGCTGCACCAGCTGATTCATGGCCCCTCTCATGAAAAATACGCAGGCGGCACCTAAGGTCGTTCCCACAAACGGAATTAAAATTCCAAACATCATTTCTTTTGTCATCATCTCGTCTCCCTGTCCTTTTTGTAAAACACACGGTTATTCCTTCATTTTTCGTAACGGTTCAGCGACTCACAGTTGCAAGCTTTCTCCAGCCTTCTTCTTATTCTGCCAGTCCGTCAACCGCAGCCCCGCCAGCAAAACTACAGGAAATACCACAGCTGCCAGAATTCCCAGATTCAAGCTTCCTCCCAGCCGTTCCGCCATCATTCCCACGTAGGTAGGCCCGCCGGCACAGCCTAAGTCTCCTGCCAGGGCAAAAAAGGCAAACATCGCCGTGCCACCCTTGGGCATTGCCTTGGCCGCCAGGCTGAAGGTTCCAGGCCACAGGATTCCTACCGACATACCGCAGAGGGCGCAGCCCAGAAACCCAACCAATGGAATTTTAGTTAATCCAATAATCAGATAGCTGCACAGACACAGGCCTCCGCTGAACTTCATAAATTTTTTCAGCTCGATCCGTTCTCCATGCTTTCCATAGAACAGCCTGGCGCCTCCCATGGTAACTGCAAACAGCAGCGGCCCTGCCAGGTCGCCTGTGGTTTTGGAAACCTGAAGGCCGCTTTCCGCATAGGCGCTGGCCCACTGGCTCACCGCCTGCTCACAGGCACCGGCACATGCCATCACCAGCATAAAAACCCAAAATGTCCTTTTCTGAAACAGCTGCCGGATGCTGCAGCCCTCCTCCCCATCTTCAATCAGCGAAGCAATGGGAACCACTGCAAACAGGGCAATATTGGCAAGGGGAATCAATGCCCAGATCACAGCCATATACCGCCAGTTTGCAATTCCAGCGAGCCGGAAGAACAGAGTGGAAAGGAGAACAACGCCTACATGGCCCCAGCAGTAAAAGGAATGGAGCAGGCTCATTGCCTTTTCCTTCTCCTCTCCCGGGCATGCTTCTACGATGGGACTTACCAGTACCTCCAGCAGACCGCCGCCTATGGCATAGATCACGATGGAAATGCAGATTCCCACATATGGGCTGGATATCACAGAGGGCAGTACCGTCAGTCCCAAAAGCCCTGCTGCTGAAAACACATGGGCAAACAGGATGCAGGGGCGATAGCCGATCCGGTCCACAAATTTCGCTGCCAGCAGATCCACCAGAAGCTGAATCCCAAAATTCATTCCCGTCAGCATAGCAATCTTATCCAGGGAGATTCCAAATTCTAACTGGAAGGTTAAAAACAGCAGCGGAACAAAGTTGTTAATGATGGCCTGCACAATGTACCCGATAAAACAGGCATATACTGTGTGCTTATACGAAAGCTTCATGTTCCGCTCCTCCACCCCCGTACCGCTCCAGGAAATGATGCCGTTTTCCCTGGTCCTTGTAGGCAATAATCGTGCTTAAATTTACATTCTCCACGCTTTTGAAAATGTTGCTTTCCACAAATGGATTTACCCTTTTCATCTCTGCGATCAGATGCTTTACCTCCATCCGCTTGGACACCTGGATGCCGTCCGGGCTGCAGGTGGCGCAGTTTTCCGTAAAGCGGCAGGCACACTGGATAAAATGCAGGTGATTGTAATCCCGCCAGCGCTTAATGTCCTCCTCCCGGATCAGATACATAGGGCGGATCAGCTCCATTCCCTCAAAATTGGTGCTGTGCAGCTTGGGCATCATGGTCTGCACCTGGCCGCCGTACAGCATTCCCATCAGAATCGTTTCGATCACATCGTCATAGTGATGACCCAGGGCGATCTTATTGCACCCCAGCTCTTTAGCCTTGCTGTACAGATAGCCTCGCCGCATCCGGGCGCATAAGTAGCAGGGAGATTTCTCCACATCATAAACCGCCTCAAAAATATCAGACTCAAAGATGGTGATGGGAATATTCAGCAGCCTGGCATTATTCTCGATCACCTGGCGGTTGACCGCACTGTAGCCTGGGTCCATCACCAGAAATACCAGTTCAAAGTGAAATTTATTATGCCGCTTCAGCTCCTGGAACAGCTTGGCCATCAGCATAGAATCCTTGCCGCCGGAGATGCAGACTGCAATCCGGTCATTCTCCTGAACCAGCTCATAGTCATTGATTCCCCGGGCAAATCTGGAAAATAACTCCTTGTGAAAACGCTTCCGGATGCTTTTTTCCACTTCCTCCGCCTTCGTCAGGGTGTTCCCGCCTTCCTGATCCTGCTTCTGCTCTGCCTGGTCCCCTTCTTCCTGTCCGGCAGCCCTCTGCCTCAGCTCCCGCGCTCCCGCGTCCTTCTCCTGCTCCCGCTTCATATCCTCTAAAAGCCAGCCCATATATCCGCCGGTCAGACTGTATGCGTCCACTCCCAGTTCCCGCAGCTGCTCTGCCATATCCCGGCTGAAAATGCCTTTTGTGCAGTAAAGAATCACCTTCTTATCTGATGGCAGTGCCGGAAGTTCTCCCTCCAGCCCTTCCTCCAGCTTGTCCTCCGGAATATTGATCGCACCTGGAAGCATTCCGTATGCCGCAGATGCCTCATTTCGGATGTCTACCAGCTGGTAGGTTCCATCCTCCATTGATTCGATATCCTTCCATGTAAGTTCTAAACCATGCTCGTTCATCCAAAAAATCCTTCCTGTACTCATCCACACTATCCCATCATTTCGATAGGTTGTATAGGAATGATATTCGTTTTTTAACAGCTTGTCAATCCCTCCCGGCAAAAATATTCCGGTTAAATCATGGAGCAGAACCTATGAGAAAGCCTTCTTTTTCTCAGCGGTGCATCGTCCGTTTCTGATAGATTCCATATGCAATCAGCCCGGTCAGTATCTCTGACAGCCAAAATGCATGCCATACCCCTACAGCGCCCAAACTATGGCTGAGGATAATAGCCGCCGGAATAATGATGATCACATACCGAAACAGGGAGATCAGCAGAGAAGGGCCTCCCATGCCAAGCCCCTCCAGCGCTCCTGAGGAAATGACAGAGACCGTGGAGGCCAGGAAGCCGATGCTGATAATGCGCAGTGCCGCTGTTCCCGCCAGAATGGTTTCACTGTTTGTGGTAAACAAGCCGATCAGCCAGGAAGGCAGCGCCCAGCACAGAACTGTTCCCGCTGCCATAATCCCAGCTGCCAGCAAAAGAGTAACCCGGTAGATGGTCCTCACCCGTTTCTGTTCGCCTGCTCCGTAATTATAGCCGATCAGAGGCCGCATGCCCTGAACGATTCCATTGGCCGGCAGGTAAAGAAAGGTCTGCAGCTTATAGTACACGCCCAGAACCACCACATACGCCTGGGAATACCCGGCCAGAAGCACATTTAAGGAGGAAATCAGCAGGGAAGGCAGCGCCAGATTCAGCGCAGCCGGAATCCCGATGGAATACAGCTTTTTCCCCAGTTCCTTTAGAAGCCCCTTCTGCCCTCTCAGATATTTCAGGCCAAGCCGCACATGGATCGGCCGCACAACGCAGCTGACCAGATACATGGCAAGGCTGACAGATTGCCCAATTCCCGTTGCCAGGGCTGCTCCCTCCATTCCCATCTGCGGAAACGGGCCCCATCCAAAGATCAGAATGGGATCCAGGATAATATTGGAAATACAGCCGCCCATCATGCAGACCATGGTCATAAACATCTTTCCGATGGACTGATAAATCTTCTCAAACACCATTCCCCAGGCAATGATCACAGCAAATCCGAAGGCTATTCTGGAGTAGCGAAGCCCCAGCTCCATGACAGCTTCATCTGAGGTAAACAGCTTCAGAAAGACCGGCATCACTGCAATACAGACTGCCATTAGCAAAATTCCATGTACCGTGCCAAGCAGCAGCCCTAAGGAAGCTGTCCGGCTGGCATCCTCCTCCTTCTGCGCTCCCAGGTAATAGGAAATAACCGAATTGATTCCGATGGAAAAGCCGATGGTGACCGCGTTAATAAAATTTTGAACCGGATACACCAGGGACAGGGCTGTCATGGCATTTTCACTGATCTTCGCCACGAAAAAGCTGTCAACAATGTTATAGAGAGATGTGACCATCATGGAAAGCACCATAGGCAGCGACATGGATAATACTAACGGCAGAACTGGCTTTTCCTTCATAAATGTTTGTTCCATTTTCTCTTGCTCCTTTTCTCTTTTCTGTATATTTCTTTAAAATACAAAAAAGCCACACAATCATCACATTCGATCATTGTGTGGCGAAACAGTAAAAGCTTACTAAAAATCCACTCCTGTTAATCAGGCAACAGGTTTGTACGATTATCATACATGGATTTTGGAGAAATGTCAATTCCATCTTACCTGAAGTTTTTTAAAACTTCTATTTTACAGTTATGCTTCTTCGAAGCCTTATCATAAGCAATCCCCACGGCAAGAATTCTTCCTGTATACTTTAGCGCCTCCCCTAACTTTCCCTGAAACCGCAGCGCATAGCTGCGGTCCTTTATCTGCTGAATGGCAGCTTCCGGGGTGTCATCTACCTTCAATTCTAAAATAAGGCAGTCTGCATTTCTGTCCATTTCCGGATAAAAGATAAAATCCACATACCCTCTGCCAGCCTTATCCTCCCGTTCGATCCGGTAATAATTTCTTGCTGACAAATAGACGAGATTTACAACCGCTGTTAAATCTGCCTCGTTATTGTAGCTTAAAAGCGGCACCTCCGTATCATGGGCATATTCCAGAATGGAGAGCATAGTTTTCGTATCTTCCGCAAGCGTTGCCTTCAGCATACGTTCTGATTCTCTGGCCAGACGATAAACATAGTCCAGGGATGGTTCCTTTTTCAGCATGTCTGCAAACTTGTCCATCAGTTCCTTATTCGGAATTGATACACAGCCGCTCTCATAGCTTAGAAAACCATACACCACCATAGCCGAAAAAATCTCATCCTTTGTAGATAAATTCATAGATGTGGCCGCATACTCCCGAACTTCTGCCGTCACAGGCGTACCAGACACCATCCGTGCTATGTCATCGCGAACTGCATCCACATTATTTCTGATATAGTAAAAAATTTCATCATATGGCCCAGAACTGGTCCAGTAATTTCCTAAATTGTTATTCAGCAGAGAGGCTACAACCGAGCGGGGGTTGTAGACCCGCTCCCCTCCCATGGTGTGGTAGCCGTCATACCAGGTGCGAAGCCCTTCCCTGGTCACCTTTGGTTCCTGGTTTAAAGATAAATACCGAATATATAACTCATCTACTTCAGACTCAACAAAGCCGAAATAATTACTGTATTTCTCCTCAGATGCCATCGTATACTCAAGAAACATGTTTAACTCGGAACCACTGGAGTACTTGGCGATTGGCAGAATTCCTGTCATATATGCCAGAGATACATATGGTTTATCTTTTAAAAGATTGCTCAAAAACAAAATGTATTCCTTTTTATCCTGTTCTGTGACAAAATCCTGATGAA
Source organism: Lachnospiraceae bacterium (assembly GCA_030524635.1). GTDB lineage: Bacteria > Bacillota > Clostridia > Lachnospirales > Lachnospiraceae > Caccovicinus. The sequence goes on along the minus strand of JAUNGG010000057.1, from coordinate 17,477 downwards.
AAATAAAATCCCATTCATCCAGTACAAAAACAAATTTTTCTTTTCCGCCGTACTCATGAATCTCCCTCAGAATATCCCACACAGAATCAGAAATCTCCAGTTCAAGATTGGAATACGCCCGTTTTAAATCCTTAATGATCCCTTTTTGAATGCGCTCTATATACTGAAGATAACTTTTGCACCCATATGGAATCTCATTAAAAGAGATGTATATTACATTATGCTGATTCATATGCTTCGCATACTTTTCTGACCTTGCAATATCCAGATCACAGAAAATACGATGGCTGTCCTCTCCTTTTACCAGAAATGATGCAATCATATTCGCCATCACAGTCTTTCCAAAACGCCTGGGTCTGGTAATGCAGATGTAATTACTGCCTTCCTCTATAAGCGGAAAAATTTCCTCCAGTATCTGTGTTTTATCAACAAAGTAAGGCTTTATACTTTCGTTTTGGTACAACGTACAGGCCGATGTACTGTTTAAATAAATCCCCATACACACTCCTTCCAAAAAATAATCACCATTCTGATTATTATAGCAATTCTGGCACCTCAAGCACTCTTCTCCATCATATACATATCAAGAAACCCAAAATCCCTCAGGAAAATAATTCCATCTAACACCCCCGCCACATAGGTAAGCGTCAGCTCACATTCCGATGCATCCGACCGGCTGCTTAAAAGTCCATCGATCAGCTCCCGCTGCTGGTCTGTCAGTTCCATCTCGTAATAAGCCTTATCCGCTTCACAGGCAATCTCCAAAAGCCGTTTATATTCCGGGCAATCCTTTACATAACGGCAGAATGCCTGCTCGCGAAATCTTGCCGCCAGCTGCAATAAGGTATCCTCCAATGTACTTTTCTCTGTCCGCTTCATTGATCCCATCCTTCCTTCGTCCAAATCCTGCTTTTAAATCATCACCTTTATTTTACTACAAGAAGCAGAAAAAGTCATTGAATTACAAGTTGAATATACGGGGTGTTTTTTTCCTTTTTTATCCATATAGGATGATTATGGGAACTTTCCTTTAATACAAAAAATAAGACTCCTGTTTCCAGGAATCTTATCCTCTTATCTCCTATCTTTTATGGAACGCTTTTTTACTTCTCCGTTGTTCCCTTCTCCTGCGTCTTTTCCCTCAGGATCTGCATCATCTCTTCTTTGGTGTAATCGCGGAGCATTACCTTCTGCCCATTTACATAGATGGTTGGAACTCCCGTTACCTGAAGAACCTTTCTGGAATATGTGCAGGCCTCCCGCTGCTTCTCTGAGTAAGCGCCGGCAAGCAGCGCCTGGCGGAAGGAATCCTTTTCCAAGCCAACGCTTTCAGCAAGCTGTACTAAAACCTCCAGGTCACCAATATCCTTTTCCTCGATAAAGTAGGCCCGATACATCCGATCACTGTAGGCCCTGCCGCAGCCTTTCTCCTCTGCGAAATGCCAGCCTTCAAAGGCAAGCCTGGTATAAGGGCGGGGTGACACAGCCGGCGGAAGCTTCATATCCAGGCCAAGCTGTCTGGCCGGCTCCACCAAAACCTGATATCCGGCTTTTCTCTTCTCATCATGATACGTATCTACCCGCTCCTGGGGCTCTTCTGTCAGCTCCATGGGCTGGATCCGGATATCTGCCTGGATTCCCGTTTCCTCCAGCGCCTGCCCCAGAGCCTCCTTTGCCACCAGGCAGTAGGGGCAGACAAAATCTGTGACAAATAAAATATCTAACATAGCAATAATCCCTTCTTAGTATGATACTGCATTTATTTCCTTTTCACCATCCCTGTCAGCTTATCCATATATTTCTTGGTCCATGGAATATTCCCCAGAAGCACACCCAGGGTGCAGATGGTCAGGATGATGGTGATAGGATGTCCGAACATTGCCATAAAGGGATTCTCTGCAGAGGATGCCAGAGAAACCGCCTGACGGAAATTGGAATCCATCATCTTTCCCAGAACCATTGCCAAGATCAGGGGAGCTACCGGGTAATCAAACCGGCGCATTAAAAATCCCATCAGACCGAAGAAAAACATCAGTCCCACATCAAACAGACGGTTGTTGCAGGCAAAGGAGCCGATCACACAGAGGCTGGTGACCACCGGAATCATGATATTCTTCGGTATGGTTATGATGCGACAGATTCTGGGCGCCACTAAAAGTCCCAGAATCAGCAGGGCAAAGCAGGCGATGATCCCGGCAACCAGGATCGCGTGGAAGGCCTCCGGGTTCTGCCGGATAAACAGCGGGCCTGGCTGCAGTCCATGGACATAGAATACGGACAGGATGATGGCTGTTACCGCGTCACCTGGAACCGCCAGAGTCAGCATAGGGATCAGTGCACCGCCGATACAGGCGTTATTGGAGGATTCGCTGGCCATAATGCCTTCTACCGCTCCCTCGCCAAATGGAACCTCCGGATCCTTTACGATCCGCTTGGCCTCATTGTAAGCGATAAAGGATGCCACCGGACCGCCGGCTCCCGGCAGAGCGCCTACCAGCATGCCGATGGTGGAGGTATATAAGGACAGCTTCCAGTGCTTCAGCACCTCCTCCAGGCTGATCTTCGACTTTTCCATGGCCAGAACATTCTGCTCCTGCTTCATATTATAGACAACGGACAAAACCTCAGCAAATCCAAAAAATCCCACCAGAGCTGGAACGGTGCTGATCCCTCCGGTCAGATTCTGAAGGCCGAAGGTGAGACGCTTCGTTCCCATTAAGGGATCCAGGCCGATCATGCTGATGATCAGGCCGATCATAACGCTGATCAGGCCCTTAGCGTAATTCTTTGTGCTGACAGAGCCAACCGTAGCCAGTCCAAACAGCGCCAGCAGAAAATAATCCATCTTGGTAAACTTTAACGCCAGCCTTGATACCGGAGTAGCCAGAAGTCCCAGTGCAACCAGACCGAACAGGCTTCCGGTAAAGGAATAGATGGTAGCCGTGTAAAGTGCCTTGTAGGACTGTCCTTTCTTCGACATGGGATAACCATCCAAAGTAGTTACCACAGAGGAGGGGGCACCAGGAATATTGATCAGGATCGCAGAAACTGCGCCGGAGAATACGCCTACCACGTAAACCCCCATAATCATCGCCAAAGCATCCGAATGCTCCCAGGTATAGGTGATGGATACCAGCAGCGCAGTAGCCATGGACACTGACAGACCGGGAATGGCTCCTACAAACAAGCCTGCCACAGAGCCGAGAAGGACCATTGCCATAAACCGCCCATCAATAATCGATAACATTTCAAGCATGTTTCCTCCTCCTTTCTACGGCAGCAGCACATGAAGCATGGTGCGGAATGCAATGCTTAAAAACAATGTTGTTCCAAGGGGAACAAATACCAGCACCGTCGGCTTTCTCACACCCATAAACGCCATCATAGCTGCCAGAAACACCACCGTGACCACCTCAAAGGTGGAAAAGGTATACAGAAAGGTAAAGATCCCAATGGTGATATATGGAATCTTAAGCCAGGCCAATGCCATGTAATAAATTCCGCAGAGGATCAGGGCAATGACTACCCAGCGGATCTTCTCAGCAGACTGTTTCTTTGCAGCATAATCACCGGCAGCTGTCTGTTTTGCCCCTGTCCTGCCTGACTTTCCGTCAGCACAGGGCCCATCAGCCCGCTTCATCTCCAAAACGCCCTCCCCCATCAACCAGATGGAAAGGCCGATCAGCGCAAGGCCCACCAGCATGAGAAACAGATAGGGGGATTGTCCCCAGTCCTTATTAAACGCTTTTCCGTAGGATACAAGAGAATACGAGAGCAGCGCAATGCCGCTCCCGCAGAATAGTATTCCTTCGATGATAAGCGAATGAATCTTATTTTTCATCGTTTATTCTCCAATTTTCTTAATTCCGAACTCCTCCGGGTTCTTCTCTGCCACGCCGTTCTCATACTGCAGCCAGCAGATTACAGATTTCCAGTTATCATAAAATTCCTGGATGGATGCATCATCGGTGTACTTCTCAAACACCGGATCTGCTGCGTTGGCCTTAACGAACTCGGTCCACTCCGGATCTGCAAATACCTTCTCCGAAGCAGCCTTTAATACGTCAACCACTTCCTGAGGCGTGTCATTATTGACAACAAAGCTTAACAGAGTATATGGAATATTTAAGTACTTCTCAGACTCCGGTACCGTCTCGGTAAATGCAGGGATGTCCGGGTAAGCTTCCATTCTCTCGCTGGAGAATACTGCCAGAGGCTTCACATCGCCGCTCTCAATATAACCGCCCAGAGTGGAGATATTCGGGTTGGTGAAATCCACCTGTCCGCCGATTACGCCCAGCAGCGCATCATTGCCGGAATCAAAGCTGGTCATGGCAACTTCATAGCCCAGTTCCTTTAATACCAGTCCCTGATTGTGGCCGCTTCCTCCAGGGCCGGAATGAGACATGGTGATCTTTCCAGGATTTGCCTTGATGTCATCCAGGAGCTCCTCCAAGGTATTATACTTGGAGTCCTTGCCTACCACCAGAACCTTCGGGTCACCTACTAATGGGGAAATAACGGTAAAGTCATCATAACCTAAATCACAGATGTTCATGGTACGGTAAGTTCCCATGGTCTCTGCACATACTAACAGAGTGTAGCCGTCAGACGGCTGATCCTTCACAAACTGGCTTCCGATGGAGCCGGATGCACCGCCCTGATTGGTAACGGTGATGGACTGGCCTAAATATTTTTCCAGCAATACGGCAAGCTTTCTTCCCCAGGTATCGGTGGTTCCACCTGCGCCGTAAGGAATGATCATGGTTAATGGTTTGGTTGGATAATCAGCAGTGGCCACTAAATCGGTGTCTTTCTCAGCCTCAGAAGCTGCTTCGGTCTCAGCGGCTTCCGCCTCCGATGCTTCCGTCTCTGCCTGTGTCTCGGCAGAAGTGGTGGCTGCGGCAGTGGTAGTGGTCTTGGAAGATGTTGACACGCTGCATGCTGTCATAGACAGACACATCACAGCAGCCATGCCTAATGCAAAAAGCTTTCTCATGGTACGTTTCCCTCTTTCATTTTGTAATAATTTGCAACTGCAACGATGCGAAACCGTTACATTGATTTTTGCCGAAAATAAGTATAGCATAGTACAAATAAATATTCAACAATTTTCTTTACCACTTTAAAGCTTTTATGTGAGAAATTATCGATGGATTCTTGTCATTTCTATAGAAATATGGTATGGTAATGCTCAAGGTCTGCCGTTGTATCTATCATAACCAGGCCTTTTAAACAATTACAAGGAGCATTGAACTATGAATATCAGCCAGCCAATCATTCGTCAGCCTATTATTTTATGCGGCTTTACCAGCTGCGGCAAGACTACCATCGGGAGTCTGCTGGCCAGACAATTAGGAATTCCCTTTTATGACACCGATCAGATGCTGATCCAGCAGAATCAGATGACGATTCCGGAAATATTTGCCAAAGGCGGAGAAACTCTGTTCCGGGATCTGGAGCATGAGATCGCAAAGCAGATCTGCACGATGCCGCCCTCTGTGGTCTCTACCGGCGGCGGCATGCTGATCGCAGAAAGAAATGCCGCAGTTTTATCCAGACAAGGCATCATCATTGCTATCATACGGCCCTTTGACCAATGCTATACAAGCATCTCTCAGAAGCCTGACCGCCCCTTATTTAAAAATCACACAAAAGAAGAGCTGGAGGAAATCTATCAGATGCGCTCAGAAATTTATCAGAAATGCGCTGCATTTACCATAAAAAATGACAGCACCCCGGAGGATGCTGTCCGTCAGATCTTATCTGTCCTTGGACGCTAACGTTTCCATATCAGTGTAATCAGAAGCCTTCCTTGCGTCTCTGCTTGCGCAGCTCATCCCGCCTGACTCCGGCTTCCCACTCCAGTCTTTCCTCTTCTGTTTCCAGAAGCAGACCAGGAACCGGACAGGGCTTATCTCCCTTCACTGCGACAAACACCAGATAGGCCCGGTTTACCTGCTCCCGTCTTCCATCTAAATACTCCACATAGGTATCTACCCGCACCTCCATGGAGGTCCTTCCCACATGAGTCACCCTTGCCACCAAAACTGCCGTCTGCCCCGGCAGCACCGGTTTCGTAAACTGCAGGCTGTCTACCGCAGCAGTAGTCACCGGAGAACCTGCATGACGCCTGGCCGCCATTCCGCCGATCTCATCGATCCATGCCATCAAATTGCCGCCGAAAAGACGTCCGGCGGAATTGGTGTGTCGTGCCCGTATCATATAAGCCTGCTCTGTCAGAGAATCTGAGACACGCTTTACATTGGGCTGCAGATCCTCTGCCGGTCCTCTCCCATTCTCACTGCTCTGACTTCCATCCATCCTTTGCTCTGCCCCTGGGCCTGCTTCTGCACCTTGCTGTGTGTATCGTTCTGCATTCTGCTCCATATTTTTCCCCATTGCTTTCCTCCAGCTAAAATCCATAACCGCTCCGCTATCTTCCCAATCACTAAAACCCTTCTTTTCTTCTCTGCCGGCGCAGCTCATCCCGCTTCTCTCCGGCTTCCCATTCCAGCTTTTCCTCTTCCGTTTCCAGGATCAGACGCGGAACATGGCATGTCATTCCATCCTTCATGGATACCAGCACCATATAAGCCCGGTTTACCTGCTGACGGCACCCATTTAAATCCTCCACAAAGGTATCCACCCGCACCTCCATGGAACTGTTTCCTACATGTGTCACCCGTCCCACTAAAACCGCCGTCTGCCCCGGCAGCACCGGCTTGGTAAACTGAAGGCTGTCCACCACCACCGTCACCACAGTGGTATTGGCATGACGTCTGGCAACGATCGATGCGGTTTCGTTGATCCAGGACATCAGGTTCCCTCCGAATAAGCGCCCGGCCGCATTGGTATATCTGGCTCTCACCTCATAGGCCTGCTCCGTCAGCGATTCCTTTACTCGTTTTGCTTTCTCCTGCTCCATAGCTTCCTCTCTTTTTCTCATTATGCTGCTGCATCCACAGACTTCCGGCCTGCAGAATTCTCATGAATGTTTGCTTCCAACTGTGAAAATACCGAACCATTCGGCTTCAAGATAAATTATACGTTTATATTTCGGTGAATGCAATCAGGCTGACCATTGTTTTTTGTACTTTTTTCTGTGACAGCTTCCCCTTGCACATAACCTGCTTTCTGCTTATAATGACTATAACGTGATTTGCCAAAAAGCAGCATTCATAGATTTCTGTACATAACTGTAAAGATACTGAACTGTTATGATTCAAATATCACAACTTAAGATTGGAGCTTTCATATGAAAATTTTAATTGTAAGACACGCTGACCCGGACTATACCATCGATTCCCTGACTCCCACCGGATGGAAGGAGGCAAAGCTGCTTTCCCGCCGCCTTTCCAAGCTGGACGTGCAGGCCTTTTATGTCTCACCGCTGGGACGCGCCAAGGACACCGCTTCCCTGACACTGAAAAAAATGCATCGGAAAGCCAGGATCTGCTCCTGGCTTCAGGAATTCCCTCCCAGGATCCAGCGCCCGGATCGGGCAGGAAACAGCATCGTCTGGGACTGGCTTCCTGCTGACTGGACGAAGGAGCCTCGCTATTTTGATCCCTCCTTATGGTACACCACAGATATCATGAAAGAGGCACAGGTGGAGGAGGCCTACCATAAGGTAACGAAGGCCTTCGACCGGCTCCTTGCCTCCCATGGCTATGACCGGGAGGGAGCATACTACCACGCATCCCATCCCAATGAAGATACCATCGTTCTGTTCTGCCACTTCGGCGTGGAATGCGTGCTGTTGAGCCATCTGCTGGGCATCTCACCGATGATCCTCTGGCACGGCTTCTGTGCCGCTCCTTCCTCCGTCACTACGGTGGCAACAGAAGAACGAAGGAAGGGGATCGCAGCCTTCCGCATGCTTTCCTTTGGAGATACCTGCCATTTGTATGCAGCAGGCAGACAGCCATCCTTTGCCGCCAGGTTCTGCGAAACCTACGACAATATGGAGCAGCGGCACGATTAGACTGTTTTCTTTCGGCGGCTTATATGCGATTTAAAAAATACATATAAGCTGCTGTTTTTCTGTTTTATATTTATATTTCAGGAATATTTTTTCTTATTATCGTTATAAAACTTGATTTTTGAGTTTTATTAACATATAATAGTCTTTGGAAAGGAGGTACCATTCTATGTTATGTCAGTTTTCATTTCAGAATTTTAAGTCCTACAAGGGAGAAACTACATTGGATTTTCAGGCAGCCACGCTTCCTGAATTCAAGGATACGTTAATTACAGAGGAAACGGCCTCTGATCTGCTGCCAGTCAGTGTGATATATGGGCCAAACGGAGGTGGCAAGACTAATCTGCTCCAGGCTCTTTCATGTGTAATCTCCACCATTGTAAAACCAGTACATGAATTAGAAAAAAACCGACAGAATCTTATTCTTCAGCAAAAGGTAGATGCTGTTCCATTTTTATTTGATGAAGCCTCTGCAAATGAACCTACAGAGTTTCGTATGTTCTTTCGTATTGATAAGAACGAATATTGCTACTACATCTCTTTAAAGAATGATGAGATTATTTCTGAATCACTTTACCGCAAGGCTATTACTGGCAAGAAATCGGCTATGATCTTCGAGCGCGAAACAGACACCATCACTCTTGGCTATACAATCAATAAAAAAAGCATCAATACCAGCGTAAATCCTAAGATGCCATACCTTTCATTCCTGGCAATCAACTATAACCTTTCTGTCATCAGTGAAGTCATGACCTGGTTCGAAAGCTGCATTATCAGAAGCTACGCCAATCCTATGATTGAACATCAGATTATGCTGGCAAAGGATGCCCCATATAAGAATCAGTTCATCCGTGCCTTAAATGACATGGATATTGATATCATCGATTATCGCTATGACGAAGAAAACCATCAGCTCTTTATGAAGAGAACAATTGACTCTCACGAATACGAACTATCCTTTTCTGATGAGTCCGATGGTACCAAAAAGTTGATTGCTGCGCTTCCAGTAATCCTTCTTGCACTCCACGAAGGTCGAATGGTCATTATAGATGAGCTGGATGCAAAGCTTCATCCAAAGCTTCTCCGTTATGTGATTTCTTTATTCAAAAATAAGGAAATCAACAAATATGGTGCTCAGCTTCTTTTTACCTCTCATGATATGTACACGTTAAAAAATACCGTATTCCGTCGTGATGAAATCTGGTTTGCGGCAGAAAATAAAGCACATGAAAGCGAAATCTACTCTCTCCATGAAATCCGTGGTGAAGATAACGACAGAGTAAAGAATACCGCTGCCTATGATAAGCAGTATCTGGAAGGACGCTACGGTGCTGATCCTTATCTCTCAAATATGCTGGGAGGTGGATTTGAATGAGTCTGAAACCACTTAAGAAAAGTGATTTTAATAAAAGCTGGATGAAAGCAAGACGCGATAAACCTAAGAAAATTCAGCCGGAATATCATTTGATTGTCACTGAAGGAACAGATACAGAACCAGCCTATTTCGGATCCATGAAGGATGTCATCAATCGTGCATACCCTGACAGAATTCAGCTAAATGTTCATGGTGCCGGTGACAATACTTTGAGCCTATTTCAAAAAGCAAAACAATTAGCTTCCGCATCAGCAAATGGCTATAAACACGTATGGGTAGTCTATGATACCGATGATTTCCCTGCTGAGCATATCAACAAAACCGCACAGCTTTGTGACGAAGAATCAACCGAAGAAACCACCTACCACGCCATCTGGTCAAACCAGTGCATAGAATTATGGTTTCTTCTTCATTTCAGTTTCATGCAGTCGGATCTTCACCGAAGTTCTTATTGGCCAAAGCTTACAGAAATACTGACAGCCCAGAGTCTGGGAAAATATGAGAAAAATCGTGTAGATATGTACCAGATTCTCTTTCCATATATAGAAACCGCTATTGCCAACGCTGAAAAGCTTGAAAAAATCAACGAAGGAAAACTCCCTTCTGCTGCTGCCCCGGGCACAAAATTACATGTTCTTGTAGAAAAATTGAAACCTTATCTTACAGAAGCAATTTAAATTTACAAACCTGTCACAGACTGCTGCCTTGCAGATGTGATAGGTTTGTAAGTTTGTCATATTCATACAGTAACCTTTTCCTATGAATACTGGTCATCCTGTTTTCTATTTGATACAATTACATCATATCAAAATGGAGGATTACAAATTATCCACCTATAGGTAAAACACCGCAAGGGATAATTCTGATCCCATCCCACAATCCACCCAAACACCTACAAATAACCATAGCATCATGCAAAATACCCTATTAAATAACATGGTAAACAAAAGGTGCTGCCCGAAAGCAACACCTTACAATTTCCTTTTCGATTATCCTGCACTACTTCTTCCGCTCATATAAGACTATTTTTTCCCGCTCATCCGGCTCATAATCCAGACAGCTCCCATAATGATCAGGCAGGCTGCAAAGATTCCGCCCATTCCCTTTGCCATGATTTCCAGTGATATCATGAAATTTTCCATCATAATAAACCCCTTCCTTTCTCTGCTTCATCCATTTCTCCAAATATCCATGGCTCCCTTACAGGAATCTGGTCACCAGGTTGATCACAATGCCGCCTGCGATCACCGATGCAATCTGCCCAGACACATTGGCCCCGGCTGCATGCATCAGGATGATATTACCCGGCTCCTCCTGAGCTGCCAGCTTCTGAACCACTCGTGATGACATGGGAAAGGCAGAGATTCCAGCCGCACCGATCATCGGATTGATCTTCTTTTTCCGGAACAGATTAATGAACTTGGCAAATACCACACCGCCGATGGTATCAAAGACGAAGGCCAGAAGGCCGATGGCCATGATCATAATGGTATCCACATTGACAAATGCCTCCGCCCGCATGCTGAAGGAGATGGTGATACCTAAAAGCAGGGTAATCAAATTGGCCAGCTCATTCTGCGCTGTATCGGATAAGGTCTTTAACACATCGCATTCCCGCAGCAGATTGCCGAACATCAGGAAACCAACCAGCGCCACAGAGGCTGGGGCAATAAAGCCTACGATGATGGTGGTTACGATGGGAAACGCGATCCGCATGGTCTTCGACACGCTTCCCGGCTGATACTCCATGTGGATCGTCCTCTCCTTCTTCGTGGTCACCAGCTTAATGGCAAATGGCTGGACGATAGGCACCAGCGCCATGTAGGAGTAAGCTGCCACAGCGATCGCTCCCACATATTTTGAGTGAAGGATCTGGGATACCAGAATGGAGGTTGGGCCGTCTGCTGCACCGATAATGCCGATGGACGCTGCATCCTTCAAATCAAATCCCATCAGTGTTGCCGCACAGATTGCAAAGAAAATACCGAACTGTGCCGCCGCTCCAAAAAGGAACATAACCGGCTGGGATAGCAGCGGACCAAAGTCGATCATGGCTCCAATGCCGATAAAGAGAAGCACCGGCATCACCTCCGATGCCTCGATCCCCACCTCAAAGAGCCACTGGATCACACCATTCACCTCACCTACGCCGGACATTACCTGATTAATAACACCGCTGGCAGGCAGATTCACCAGAATCGCTCCAAAGCCCATGGGAAGAAGCAGGGACGGCTCATACTCCTTCTTTACCGCCAGCCAGATCAGCAAGATTCCCACTCCGTACATTACAAGCTGCTGCCACGTTACATTCATGATCCCTTCCAATAAATACTCCATACATTTTCCTCCTTCTCGTCTGAATCCAGGCAGATATTCACAGTTCCTTCCAAACACGATATCTGCTTTGCTGCATGCTTTCGTCTGAAAAAGAAAAAGACCTTTATTACAGAACAAAAGCCCTGTAATAAAAGTCTTGCTATTTCAATTCCCAGCGGACTGACACAGGCGAACGGCCTGCCCTTCAATCGTTCTGACGCTTAAGAATCCACTTGCTGCATGATTTTGCGGTGGAAGCTACTCCCTTTTACTACTGTTAGTATTATACAGCAGGATTCTGGAAATGTCACACGCTTTTTCGCCGATTTTGTGTTAAATTTTCGTTAATTATTTAGAATCAGATCTTATATATTTTCAGTTTTTCATCATATCAAGAACCCATTGTGGAGCTAGCTGCGGAAGCTTGGTTCCTTTTTTTCGTGCTTCTCGATAGGCTGCAATTGTCTTGTCCCTGTTGGCTTCATAGCTTTGCTTCTTTTCTGCTTCAGCAAGCACAGTTTCAATGTACTCTGCAGGGATGACGCAGACACCATTCGAATCTCCTACAACCAGGTCACCGGGAGCAACCCTTACACCAGCACAGGTAATCACAGTATTGATATTGCCTTCATTCTTTTTGATTGGTCCTCTCGGCATAATTCCCTTGGAATAAACAGGAAAACCCAACTCGACATTTCCGTCAACATCTCTGGTACAGCCATCAATGACCATACCTTCAAATCCTACAGCCTGGCAGGCCCCCATGATCAAATCTCCGAAATAAGCTCTTCCCATATAGCCCTTGCCATCAATAACCATAACATATCCGTCTGCTTGAAAGCTGTAGCTGGCTACATGAATTGGGAAATTGTCACCATCAGAAGTCTCAACCGTAAGTGCCGTTCCCACAACAGTCATTCCCCGCTCCACTGGCATGACCTGGGCATCCATACATCCACCATTCGGTATGTCAAGCTTTGCAGCCTTTACCCCATCCAGGATCAATGCAACATTTAATTTTTTTGCCCTCTCAATCACTTCTTTTGGAAGAAGCGGCGCACATTTATTAATCATATATATCGTCCTTTCAATTTTTCTTTTTAGCAGCTGTATTTGCAAGTATAAGGATCACACCTCCAAGCACGAAGCCAACTGCATTCAAAAGTAATGGTTCTTTTATCATGAGACAGATGGCACATGCAAAAAGAAGGACTCTCTCCGTTAACTTCAGCTCACGTCCACTCCAGCCGAATAATGCCAACGCCATATATGCACAGCCAATCATTGCGGTAACAACACACAGCACAACAGCTGCAGTAACTCCAAACGTTCCCATTTCTGCATTAAAGCAAAGCAATTCTGTATTATAGAGGAATACAAAGGGAATAATGAATCCGGCAGCAGCCATTTTTATTGCCTGTAGGCCTGTCTTCCACATATCTCCTCCGGAAATGCCAATAGCAGCAAATACTGCCAGTGCAACCGGCGGGGTAATGGCTGCTACAACGCCATAGTAGAGAATAAACATATGAGCGCTAATCGTAGCAACACCTAAGCTGATCATGGCAGGCGCCACCAGCACGCTCAGGACAATATAGCAGGCAGAGGTTGGAAGCCCCATACCCAGCATAATGCAGACAACTGCTGTTAAAATAGCCATGATCAGGATACTGCCGCCGGAAAGAGCGGTAATCAGGCCACTAATACGCAGTCCAAGACCAGTAATGTTAATTGCTGCCACAATGATTCCTGCAATCATACACGCAATAGACACAGTCATGATAGAATTTGCGCTGTCTCTGCAAAGAGCAATCAAATTTTTAGGAGTAAACTTCTTATGGTTGGTGATAAGACCGATTATCAGGCAGAGAATAATGGTAATCAGCGCACTGCGCTGGGTGCTCATGCCCATCATCAGCATGACAATCAGAGCTGCGATCGGACTGAAGTAATACCAGCCACCTTTCAAAATCTGACTGATCGTGGGGTCATTAGGATCCGGCTTTTTGACTGGTATGCTGTACTTATGTGAATAGGAATATATTGATACTGACAAGGTCAAATAGTACAAAATTGCTGGAAACAGGGCTGCCAAACAAATCGTGGTATATGATAATCCTGTGGCATCTGCCATTAAGAAAGCAACAGCGCCCATAACCGGCGGCATGATCTGACCTCCATTGGAGGCACATGCCTCAACTGCTCCAGCAGTATCTTTATCAAATCCGGTCTTTTTCATTAAAGGAATGGTAAAAGTGCCGGTAGTAACTACATTGGCTGCGCCTGATCCATTGACCATACCCATCAGCATACTGGAATATACTGCTGCCTGGGCAGGCCCACCGCAGAATTTGCCAAATACAGCGAAAGAAATATCTACAAAAAATTCGCCGGCTCCAATAAATGCAAGTACAGAACCAAAAATAACAAACAGAAAAATAAAGTTAGCTGAAGTGGAAAGTGCATTTCCAAATAGTCCCTCATCTCCTACCATCAAATAGGTACCCATACGATAAATGGTTACACGTGCAGTAGCAAAGACACCTGGTAAATATCGTCCAATTAAAGAATAAATCAAAAACACCAATGCCAGGGTAGGCAGAACCTTTCCCAGTGCACGATACGCAATCATCAATGCAGCTACTACAAAAATAATGGAAATCATCTGCTGGTATGAACTATACAGCACACCAGATGCTGTATTAGAATTACGCATCACGATAACCTGGTATGCAGCCAGCATCGTGATGATTATCAGCAAAATATCAATTGGCCTTGACAGCTTTTCATTCTTCATTGGACGAACCAGAAGGAAAAAGGTCACAACCAAGCCACCATGGATCACCGCTTGTGTTGTATTATTCAAGGTCAGGAAAGGAGATGCTGCCAACAGATGAAACAAGGTCAGCACAACGGCCATAATTAGAGCAAGTACTTCAAAAATACCGGTTTTCCTGACGGTATTGGTATCACTCATTTGTAATATCCTCCCTTTCTGTACTAATCCAAAAGTCCTGCTTCGCGGTAATATCGGGCAGCACCTGGATGGAATGGAATATATTCGGTAGCAATCGTATCGGGACTGATCTGGCGAGTCGCATCGTTGGTATCCTTGTAGGAATCCAGCGTCTCCATCATGGTTTTGGTAAACTCATAGATTCTGTCCTCATCTACCCAGCTGGATGTGAACAGACAGGTGTGATAAGCAATTGTAGACACTTCTTCTTCATTTGTCTGATTCTCATACACATCTGGTGGGATCATGCTCGGACGTGCAAAGGGATAAGCTTCCAGAATTTCTTCAACCACCACATCACTCACCGGCAGCATACGGAAGCTGGTTGTAGCTGCATACTGCTGAATGCCTGCAATCGGATATCCACCAGTCTGAAATGCTGCATCAATATCACCGTCTGCCAATGCCTGCGCCGATTCTGCATAATTCATATAGTACGGCGTAATATCATCTATAGTAATTCCATAAGCATTCAAAATAGCCTCATTGATAAATAAATAACTGGTTCCCTGACTGCCTACACAAACACGCTTTCCTTTCAGCTGAGAAATATCCGTAATGCCACTCTTTTCCGTAACAAATACATGCAGCTGGCTTTCGTATAATGCTGCTACTTCCATTACATCCAATTCACCTGCATCAGCGTAACTCATCTCCCCATGGTATGCTCCATAGATTGCATCAGAATTTGCCATGCCAACATCAATATCCTTTGAAAGCAACAACGCTACATTTTCATTCGAGCCTGCTGTTGCCTGTACCATAACATTTAGATCGCAGTTGTCAGAAACGGCATTTCCGATAGCAGCTCCTACATAATAAAAGGTACCTGTGGAAGATGCAGTTCCGACAACAAATGGTTCATTTACCTCACAGCCAGTCAATGCCATGCATGTTACAATCCCAGTCAAAATTAATGGAATTATTTTTTTCATCTTCTGCTCCTTTTAAAGGTTGTTTCGAAACAAATACTTTCTGCTGCTGTTATACTAATTCATCACCGGCTACTGGGAAAAAGTTGCTGAAGCTCTCGCCATACTGATAGGTCTGATTGCCGGAAATTCTTCGCAGATGATTTCCTCTCAAATGAGCACGCTCTGTGTAGTACTGAATCAGATGGCTTTGTGCCTTAAAGCACTGCATAGCTGCCACCTTCTGCTCATATACCTCAGAAATATCAATGAATGATCCTGGAACAAACCTGCTTAACTCAGTCTGATGCGGCTCAAATCCAAAAAGTCTCATCTGCTTCGTGCATTGACTATCCTCAAGTACATATCCTCTGGAATTGGACTGAATGCTGCAGGCAAATACAAATGCAGCTACTGCATTGTGATCTGGATTCAGAATATCCTCTCCATTTTTATCATGAGTCAAAATGATGTCAGGTCTTACCTCACGAATCTTTCTGATCATGCGTTCACGCACTTCATCTGTTAACGCTGGTTCCATCGGATAATCCGGCAAATCCCAGAATTCAATATTCTTTATGCCAAGAATCTCTGCCGCTTTCGTAGTTTCACCAAGACGTTCCTCTCTTACGCTGTCATAAGTTGCTCCCTTTTTCTTCCAAAGGTCATTCGATTCTCCTCTGATACCAAAGCTGAGAACTACAACATGAACATCTGCTCCATTCTTAATATATTTTGCGATTGTGCCGCCGCTTCTCCATACATAATCTGCTGCGTGTGCACTAACAACCAATACTTTCTTTCCCTGAATCATTTCCTTTTCCTCCTGCTTATTTTTCTATTTTTTCATTAATCTTCTTTTCCCAGCAGCTTACGTGGGTTATATACCATCATAGTGCGAATCTCTTCGGCGGTAAATCCTTCCTCCGTCAAACGCTCTGCCCATGCAAGCATTCCCTCATCTGGATAAATAGATGTCTTTTGCCCCAGGTCCGTACCAAGGATTACGTTATCAGCTCCCAGTTCACGGATCTGCATTACTGTGGTTTCCCATGAACACTTGCCGGTAGCCCATGTTGTATAACAATGTTCCATTTTTGCACCATAGCCTGCAAACATCTTCTGATCCTCAATGCTATAAAAAGTGGTCGGAAAATCTACATGAGTAATGATAATCTTTTTAACCCCGCGTTTTGCTGCTTCTGGTACCAATTTGTATGCTTCTTCATGAGAAATGTGCCCAGTAGTCAGAATAATATTATATTTTGCAATAATATCCAGAACATCTAAAACTTCCTGCTTCAGTTCTCCATTCTGGTTCAAAATGTTAATCGTTGGAGCTTCGATTCCCGCTTCTTTCATCTCGATGATAATACGTGCCCAGAACGGCAGCTTCTTATTCGGATCACCATTAAAAGTGTGTGCACGCTCGTGCTCATTATCACAGGTGGGGAACCACACCAACTTAATGCCGCTGCGGCAGGCCATTTCCATAGCAGACGGATTGATGCCGCCCACTGCACGATTCAATGTAATCGTTCCTACATAATCTACCTCCGGATACAGTTCATGCATCAGCTCTGCACGTTCACTGGTACAGAAGAAGTGGCTTTTAATTGCGTATCCAGCCATACCGCTGTTTTTAATACGTTCCGCCATCTCGATATCATTCATCTTACGCGGCAGAACATCTGGTGCAGAATGCACATGCAGGTCATAAGCTCCTTTAATCATTTCTTTGCAATCCATATCATTTTCTCCTTTTTGCTTCTCTTTATTGATTAACTAGATTGTAGAACAATTTTGATCAACCGTCAATACTCCTTTTTATTTTTATATAATATATACAAGTTTTTAGTATTATTTTTATTCAAA
>JAUNGG010000056.1:23608-26278 GCA_030524635.1 Lachnospiraceae bacterium | reverse complement strand
AGGAGATAGAAAGGAAATGAGCAAGAAACCAGTAGTTTTAATGATTCTTGACGGTTATGGTTTAAATGATAACTGTGAGCATAATGCAGTGTGTGAGGGCAAGACTCCCATCATGGATCAGCTGATGAGCCAGTGCCCGTTTGTTAAGGGCTATGCCAGCGGTATGGCAGTTGGTCTGCCGGATGGGCAGATGGGCAACTCTGAGGTAGGCCATCTGAATATGGGTGCAGGACGGATCGTATATCAGGAACTGACCAGAATTACCAAGTCCATTCAGGACGGCGATTTCTTCCAGATTCCAGAGTTTTTAAAGGCAGTGGAAAACTGCAAGAAGCATGATTCTGCCCTTCATTTATACGGTCTGGTATCAGACGGCGGTGTACACAGCCATCTGACCCATATTTTCGGACTGTTAGAGCTGGCTAAGAGAAACGGCCTGGAGAAGGTATTCGTTCACTGCTTCTTAGATGGCCGTGACACCCCGCCTGCATCCGGCAAGGAGTTTGTAGAGACGCTGGAAGCAAAGATGAAGGAGATCGGCGTAGGCAAGGTTGCTTCCGTTATGGGACGTTACTATGCTATGGACCGTGATAAGAACTGGGATCGTGTGAAGCTGGCTTATGATGCTCTGACCAAGGGCGAGGGCAAGACTGCAGCCAGCGGCCCGGCAGGAATTCAGGCATCCTACGATGAGGAGAAATTCGATGAGTTTGTAATGCCCACTGTTGTTGTTGAAGATGGCAAGCCAATCGGTCTGATCAAGGAGCATGACTCCATTATCTTCTTCAATTTCCGTCCGGACCGTGCACGCGAGATCACCCGCGCATTCTGCGATGATGAGTTCGCCGGATTTGAGCGGGGCAAGAGAATGGATCTGGTATATGTATGCTTTACCGATTATGATGAAACCATCGGAAATAAGCTGGTAGCTTTCCACAAGGAGACCATCACCAATACCTTCGGTGAGTTCCTGGCAGCGAACGGCAAGAAGCAGGCAAGAATCGCGGAGACTGAGAAATACGCCCACGTTACCTTCTTCTTCAACGGCGGTGTTGAGGAGCCTAACGAGGGTGAGGACCGCATCCTGGTTCCATCTCCCAAGGAGGTTGCTACCTACGACTTAAAGCCGGAGATGAGCGCACCCATGGTATGCCAGAAACTGATCGAGGCCATCAAGTCTGATCAGTACGATGTGATCATCATTAACTTTGCAAACCCGGATATGGTAGGTCATACCGGCGTAGAAGCAGCTGCCATCAAGGCAATCGAGACGGTAGATGAGTGTGTGGGCAAGACAGTAGATGCTATCAAGGAAGTAGACGGCGTTCTGTTTATCTGCGCTGACCACGGCAATGCAGAGCAGTTGGTAGATTACACCACTGGTGATCCGTGGACCGCACATACCACCAATCCGGTTCCGTTTATCCTGGTGAATGCAGATCCTTCTTACAAGTTAAGAGAAGGCGGCTGCCTGGCAGATATTGCACCGACTCTGATTGAACTGATGGGCATGGAGCAGCCTAAGGAAATGACCGGAAAGAGCTTGCTGGTGAAGTAGAGCGTTATGGATCGGAATGAGAATGACCGATGACAGGCGGTTAAAGGAAAGTTTTTTTGAACAGGCAACATTATAAAAAGGCAGGAACAAAGTAAAATAACGACTCTGAGTGTTGAGATACGCACTTGGAGTCGTTTTTTATCATAAAGGTTAAAAAATTCCGGTATCCTCCGGCTGGGGATGTTCCGCTTCGTAGTTTTTGCATATCCGAATAAAATCCTGAATCAGATGGGATAAAAACTTATCCTGATGATGGACAATGTAGAACTGCTGGCGGAAGGTAAGCTCCGGCACCTGAATGCGGCAGATCAGCCCCTGCTTGAAAGGAACCGATACCAGGTGACGGGGAAGAACGGTAATGCCGGCTCCGTGAATCACCGCGTTCAAAAGCGCAGTGGTGCTGAAGCTTTCCCAGATGGGATGAATGTGCAGGCCGGCATTTTGGGCAACCTGTTCAAAAATATCCCGTGTACCGCTTCCAGGCTCGCGGAGCAGAAATTTCTGCTTCTGAAATTCATCCAGCGGCATTATTGGATGGTTCTGAAAAGGAGGTTTGGCAGGCCCGATGATTTCCAGGTAATCCTCCATGTAGGGATCCGCTATTAGATGATTTTCGTGAACCGGGATTTCCACCAGTGCCAGATCCAGCTCATTGGTAATCAACTTTTGCTCCAGCTGTCTGGAAGGGGCGATGAAAACCTGAGTGGTTACGTTGGGATGAACGTTGGAGAAGGCTTCTACATAGCCGGGCATGAACTGGGAACCGATGGTCATACTGGCTCCTGCCCGCAGCACGCCGAAGGAATCCCAGTTTTTTAACCCTCGTTCCATGTCGTCAAACAGGGCGGAGATCCGCAGGGCGTAGCTTTGAAATTCCTTTCCCGCTTCGGTCAGGTAAAGTCTTCTGGAGATGCGGTCAAACAGTGTAATGCCGTAATATCGCTCCAGCTCCTGGATGCTGACGCTGACGGCCGGCTGAGTCATATAAAGCTTCTGGGCAGCCCGGGAAATGTTGTTTTTGCATTCACAGACGGTTAAAAAAATATGGATATGCTTTCGTGTCATGGCAGCTCCTCTTGTAACGTGATCATGCGGGTCGTGATGTAATATTA
>JAUNGG010000056.1:0-23598 GCA_030524635.1 Lachnospiraceae bacterium | reverse complement strand
AAAAAACATATAATTATAATAAAACTATATAATTTTTTATATTATTCGTCAAGTGCTATAATAAGTCATGGAAATGAAACCCAGGGTTTCGGGATGCCTTCCAGAAGCTGGATAAGGATGGAACAGAAAGGATAAAAGAACAGGGGATTCGGATGAAAAACGGAAAATTAAGACAATTATTTCTATCAACATTATTTTTAAGTACCTTTACCTTCGGAGGCGGCTACGTGATTGTAACGCTTCTGAAAAAGAAATTTGTGGATGAGCTTCACTGGATTGACGAGGAGGAAATGCTGGATCTGGTTGCCATCGCTCAGTCCTCGCCGGGAGCCATTGCCGTCAACGGAGCGATCGTGATCGGTTATAAGCTGGCCGGGTTTGCAGGTATCATCTGTTCTGTGCTGGGAGCGGTGATCCCGCCCTTTGTGATCCTGACGCTGGTTTCCCTGTGTTATCAGGCGTTTCGGGACAGCTTTGCAGTTCAGGCTCTGCTGTCCGGTATGAAGTCAGGGGTAGGCGCTGTGATTATTTCGGTGGTATATGATATGGGAAGCAGCGTGGTGAAGACGAAGGATCCAGTAAGGATCGGGATTATGCTTCTGGCCTTCGGAGCAAATTACTTTCTGCATATCAATGTGATTTACATTATCTTGTGGGTGATCGGGTTTGGAATCTTTCGGACATTGTTGTTCCATCGGAACAGGAGGGAAGCAGCATGATTTATCTGAATTTATTTTTGGCATTTCTTCAGATTGGTGCATTCAGCTTTGGCGGCGGCTATGCGGCCATGCCCTTGATTCAGGCCCAGGTGATTGAGCGGTACGGGTGGCTTACCGTGTCGGATTTTACCGATCTGGTCACCATTGCTGAGATGACGCCGGGACCCATTGCAGTGAATGCCGCAACTTTTGTAGGGAACCAGGTGGCAGGAGTGCCGGGAGCATTGGCGGCCACGCTGGGCTGTATTCTGCCGTCCTGCATCTTTGTCACGACTCTGGCATGGATTTATACAAAATACCGGAACTTAAGCATTCTTCAGAATGTGCTTAAGCTGCTCCGTCCGGCTGTGGTTGCCATGATTTTTACCGCCGGACTGGCCATTCTGATTCCGGCCTTTTTTGCGGAGGGCAGCATACATGTTTCCAATGGGAATCTTCAGATCCGTCCGGTTCTTTATTTTGCTGCGGCAATGGCAGCACTTCGGGTGTGGAAGGCGGAGCCGATCAAGGTTATGGTATCCTGCGGAATTGCAGAGCTGATTGTGCAGGCGGTGATCCGGCTTCTCACTCTGTAAAGGAAGTTTAAGCTTTTAGTAAGGATTATCCAGGTTCGAAATGGTACAATGGAAACAGAAAAATACATAGTATCAGGACAAGAAAAGGAGAAGAGGAGGATCATAATGAAGAAAAACAAGAGAAGCGCATATTTCAGAAGAATGACAGCAGCGATTATGGCTGGGATCCTATGCATTCAGCTGACCGGATGCCAGTCCGCCGGAATGGATGATGCCAATCAGATAAGCGAGAAAAAGGAGCCGATTCAGATGAGCGAGCATAACACGAACGCAGTACAGCAGGCCGGACAGAATATGGAAGCAGCAATGCCGAAGCCGGTGGACTTTTCTGTTGATGATTATGAGAGCTGGAACAAGCTGCGGGATGAAAATGAAATTTCAGAAGAATTTCGGGAGGCGCTGAAGCAGTTTGCTTTTCGGAGCGGAAGCCAGATCTTAAAGCAGGAAAGAGAAAATGCCAATTACAGCCCTCTGAGCCTTTATTATGCACTGGCTCTGGCAGGCTGCGGGGCAAAGGGAGAAACGGCAGCGGAGATTCAGAACTGCCTGGGAATCCAGAGCCAGGAGGAGTTGGCCAGTCAGTGCGGAAAGCTGTACCAGCGGTTTTATTACGATGAGCAGCGAATAAAGAAGGAATATGAGGAGTACGGAGAAGGAGAATACAAAAGCACCATTCAGTTAGCCAATTCCCTGTGGATCGCACCCCAGCTTGGCGTGAAGAAGGAATATCAGCAGATGGCAGCACAGCAGTTTTTTGCTTCTTCTTATCTTGCAGATTTCACAAAAGAAGAGACCGGGAAACAGATGGGCGAATGGATTGCAAAGCAGACGAAGGGCGTATTATCTCCCAAGATTCAGACAGATCCGCAGACCATGATGAGTATTTTAAATACCCTTTATTTCTACGGAAGCTGGCAGCAGCCATTCCAGGAGTCTCTGACACAGGAGGATGAATTTACTCTTGAAGACGGCAGCAAGGTAAGCTGCCCCTATTTAAATCAAACCGATGGCCAGGGAAGCTTTCAAAGGGGAGATGGATATACGCTGTCCTACCTGGATACCAATAACTGGTGCAAAATGGTATTCCTTCTGCCGGATGAAGGCAAAAAGGTAAGTGAGTTTTTCAATACGCCGGAAGACCTGGATCGTGCCTTGGATATGGACAGCAAAAACTGGATTTCCGGAAAGGTTACCTGGAAGATTCCGAAGTTTTCTTTTGGAAGCAGCATGAAGGAGCTGCCGGATTCCTTAAAAGCCATGGGGATGGAGCGGATGTTTACTGATAAGGCGGAATTTAACGGCATCTCCGATCAGCCTCTTTGGGTATCCGAGGTGATTCAGGAAACTCACATTGCCATTGATGAGCAGGGCGTGGAAGGCGCCGCCTATACCATGATGGCCATGGCTGGCTGTGCAATGTACCAGCCGGAGCTGGAGGCCGAGATGATTTTAGACCGCCCCTTCCTCTTCGGAATCCGGGATTCCTCCAGCGGTGCCTGGCTGTTCTTGGGGGTATGCAGAAATCCTGCGGAAGAATAATATTTCAGCGCGGGAGCATGCGGACTGCCATTGCCAATTTGCACTTGATTTCCGATTGAATCCTCTGTATAATCGGAAAGAAAAGAATGAGGAGAACTGGCATGGAAAAGAAATATCTGTTATTTGACCTTGACGGAACCTTGACGGACCCTATGGTGGGAATCACAAAATCCGTTCAATATGCCCTTCGCCGCTATGGCATCGAGGAACCGGAGCTTACGAAGCTGACGCCTTTTATCGGTCCGCCGCTGCGGGACAGCTTTATGAAGTATTACCAGTTTTCGAAAGAGCAGGCAGATGAGGCGGTCTGGGTTTACCGGGAGTATTTTGCAGAGAAGGGGATTTTTGAAAATGAGGAGCTGCCAGGGATTCGTTCCATGCTGGAGCGCCTAAAGAAGGCTGGGAAGGTGCTTCTTGTGGCGACCTCAAAGCCGGAGAAGTTTGCCAGACAGATCTTGGAGTATTTTCAGCTGGATTCCTACTTTACCTTTATCGGCGGCGCTGATATGGGGGAAACACGGGTGAAAAAGGAGGATGTGATCCGATATGTGATGGAGCATGAATGGGCCTCCTCTTGCGTCTGTTTGGAGACGGACCAGCAGAAGGCAGATTCCCAGGCGGTTATGGCATGGAAGGCAGAGGCTGTTATGGTGGGAGACCGGGAGCATGATATAATCGGTGCAAAGATAAATGGACTCCAGAGTGTTGGTGTCCTGATGGGCTATGGAAGCCGGGAAGAACTGGAGCTGGCCGGCGCAGACCGGATCGCATCCAATGCAGAGGAATTGACAGAGATCCTGCTGGAAGATTGGAAGTAGGAAGTTAGGTCTATTAATAGACCTAACATTAAAATAGGAAAAATATAGAAAATTCTATCAAAAAAACTGCGAAAATTTCCAAATTCACACAAAAATGAGAAGAAAGTTCATTTGCTATAACTATAAGATATTATAACTATTCGATTTATTCATTTGACAAATAGCTTTTCCATTGCTATCATATATAATAATTCGTAATAATAACATAAAGGCGAGTGATAATATGAGTAATAACAGAATTGTTTTATCGTTATTAGTAGATAACACAGCCGGTGTGCTGGCCCGTGTAGCGGGGCTGTTCAGCCGCCGGGGATACAATATTGAAAGTCTGACAGTTGGTGTTACCGCAGACCCGCGGTATTCCCGTATGACAGTAGTTTCCCTGGGAGATCAGGAGGTCCTGGTCCAGATTGAGAATCAGCTGAGAAAGCTGGAGGATGTCCGCGATATCAAGGAGCTTCCGGCAGGCAGATCCGTATACCGTGAGCTGATCATGGTGAAGGTGCGTGCAGATGCCAACCAGCGTCAGGCGGTCAGCGCCATTGCAGACATTTTCCGTGCCACGATTGTGGATGTGGGAAAGGATTCTCTTACCGTTATGCTGACTGGCGATCAGTCGAAGCTGGATGCACTGATCAATCTGCTTGAGGATTATGAGATCCTGGAACTGGCCCGGACTGGCCTTACCGGTCTGGAGCGCGGCGCAGAAGATATCCGTTATCTGCCATAGCAGGCAGATCTATATACTGTTAGCTAGAGGTTTTGCCAGAGGCGGACTGAGAGTCGTCGGCGAGCTGCCTTTAACATAATTATTTTTATACTATTTTTTAAACAAGCTTTCTGCACAGGAAAGCGGTTAAAGATGGAGGAAAAAGAAAATGGCTAAGATTTATTATCAGGAAGATTGCAACCTGTCCCTTCTGGAGGGTAAGACCATTGCAGTAATCGGCTATGGCAGCCAGGGACATGCACATGCACTGAATGCAAAAGAATCCGGATGCAATGTGATCATCGGTCTGTATGAAGGCTCCAAATCCTGGGCTAAGGCTGAGGCACAGGGCTTTCAGGTATACACAGCAGCAGAGGCTGCTAAGAAGGCAGATATCATCATGATCCTGATCAACGATGAGCTGCAGGCTGATATGTACAAGAAGGATATTGAGCCAAACCTGGAACCAGGCAATATGCTGATGTTTGCACACGGCTTCAACATTCATTTCGGCTGCATCAAGCCACCGGCTGATGTAGATGTTACCATGGTTGCTCCTAAGGGACCTGGCCATACCGTTCGTTCTGAGTACCAGGCTGGCAAGGGTGTACCTTGTCTGGTTGCTGTTGAGCAGGATGCTACTGGTAAGGCACTTGATATGGCTCTGGCTTATGCGCTGGCAATCGGCGGAGCAAGAGCAGGTGTTCTGGAGACTACCTTCCGTACTGAGACTGAGACCGACTTATTTGGTGAGCAGGCAGTTCTCTGCGGCGGTGTGTGCGCATTAATGCAGGCTGGCTTTGAGACTCTTGTGGAGGCTGGCTATGATCCGAGAAATGCATACTTTGAGTGTATCCATGAGATGAAGCTGATTGTAGATCTGATCTATCAGTCTGGTTTTGCCGGCATGAGATATTCCATTTCCAATACCGCTGAATACGGCGATTACGTTACCGGACCAAAGATCATCACCGAGGATACCAAGAAGGCGATGAAGAAGATCCTTTCCGATATTCAGGATGGTACCTTTGCAAAGGAATTCCTGCTTGATATGAGCCCTGCCGGCCGTCAGGTACATTTCAAGGCAATGAGAAAGCTGGCAGCAGAGCATCCGGCTGAGAAGATCGGCGAGGAAGTACGTAAGCTCTACAGCTGGAATGGCGAGGACAAGCTGATCAACAACTAATCAAGATTGATTGGATAGTGGCATAAAGAGAGCCGCTGCAGTTAACATATTAGGCTGCGGCGGCTTTTCTTCTGCGCTGTGAGTCTGTTAGGGCCGGATGGGAATGTGTCCTTGTTCCCTGAGTGATCTTGCTTTTAATACAAAAATTCCAGGAAGGTTTTCAGGGCATTGGACTGGGCACTGGCCTGGAATGCAAAGCCGATGGTGCGTTTATGGATCGGGATCTCCAGGGGGATCTCAACCAGACGTCCGGTATCCAGCTCCTTCTGCACCAGCTCCTTGATAACACAGGCGACTCCCAGGCCGATCTTGGCAAACTCGATCAGCAGGTCCATGGTGGTCACCTCCAGGATCTGCTTTGGCTCGATGTGATTGCTCTTCATGTACTCGTCCACATGATGGCGGGTCATGTTGTTTTGATCCAGCAGCATGATGTTGCCGCAGGTAAACAGATCTGCACCGGAGCCTTCCCGCAGATACAGGTTGTTCAGGTAGTGGCGGGTGCTGACAAAGATGTCCTGGATATCCATCACCGGGATAAAGGACAGACCGGAATGGACCGACGGCTCAGCCACCAGTCCCACATCCAGGGTGTGCTGCTCCAGCATGGAGATGGTCTTGGCGGTGGCCTGGCTTTCAATGGTGATCTTAATATGGGGATACTGCTCGATAAAGTTTTTTAAGTAGGGCAGAAGGATGTATTTGCACAGGGTATTGCTGACACCGATCCGCAGATGGCCGATATTGAATTCCTTGATACGCTTTAACTCCTGCTCTCCCTGGTCCAGAGCCTGGAAGGCCGCCTGGGTATGCTGAAACAGCAGCTCACCCTCCGAGGTCAGCTGGACGCCGCGAGAGCTTCTGGTAAATAAGGTGACATTTAAGCTGTCCTCCAGCTTGCTGATGGCCTTGCTGATGGCTGGCTGGCTGATATAAAGCTCCTTGGCAGCCTTTGAGATGTTTCCGGCTTTTGCCACCTCATAAAAAATTTTATATTGGGCTAGGTTCTGCTCCATAGGACCTCCTCATCCATAAATGTGACAGTTCCGCCCATTACAGACGGGCGGAGTTGTTGCCATATAACTATATTTTATGGATTCCATTCTTATTATGTATTTTTATTATAACAATACTTATGATAAAATGTAAAGCGTTAAGTACAGGAAATAAAAAGATTGACGATTCAGAAACAAGATTGTAAATGATAGAAGGAGGATATTTGACATGGGAATGACAATGACTCAGAAGATTTTAGCTGCCCATGCAGGGCTTCCGGAGGTAAAGGCCGGACAGCTGATCGAAGCTGATTTAGACCTGGTGCTGGGCAACGACATTACGTCCCCGGTTGCAATTAATGAGATGAAAAAGATGGATAACCAGAGCGTGTTTGACAAGGACAAGATTGCTTTGGTCATGGATCATTTTATTCCAAATAAGGATATTAAGTCTGCAGAGAACTGCAAGTGCTGCCGTGATTTTGCCTGTAAGCATGAGATCTCCAATTACTTTGATGTAGGTGAGATGGGGATCGAGCATGCGCTGCTTCCGGAAAAAGGTCTGGTAGTGGCTGGTGATGCGGTGATCGGCGCAGATTCCCATACCTGCACCTACGGCGCTCTGGGGGCCTTTTCCACCGGTGTGGGAAGTACCGATATGGCAGCCGGAATGGTGACCGGCAAGGCATGGTTTAAGGTGCCTTCTGCCATCCGCTTTGAGCTGGTGGGAAAGCCAGGAAAGTGGGTAAGCGGCAAGGATGTGATCCTGCATATCATCGGCATGATCGGTGTGGACGGAGCACTCTACAAATCCATGGAGTTTACCGGCGAGGGAATCCAGTACCTGACCATGGATGACCGCTTTACCATCTGCAACATGGCGATTGAGGCAGGCGGAAAGAACGGTATCTTCCCGGTGGATGATCTGGCGATTCGTTATATGATGGAGCATTCCAAGCAGAACTTTACCGTTTATGAGGCAGATGCTGACGCTGAGTATGAGGCTACCTACACCATTGATCTGTCCCAGTTAAAGCCAACGGTTGCCTTCCCGCACCTTCCGGAGAACACAAAGACCATCGACCAGGTAGGCGATATCAAGATCGACCAGGTGGTGATCGGCTCCTGTACCAATGGACGGATGGATGACATGCGTGCGGCTGCCCAGATCTTAAAGGGACGCAAGGTGGCAAAGCATGTGCGCTGTATCGTGATTCCGGCTACCCAGGCCATCTATTTACAGTCCATGAAGGAAGGGCTTCTGGAGATCTTTATCGAGGCAGGAGCCATTGTCAGCACTCCAACCTGCGGTCCCTGTCTGGGAGGCTATATGGGCATCCTGGCAGCCGGTGAGAGATGTATTTCCACCACAAACCGCAATTTCGTAGGACGTATGGGCCATGTGGATTCCGAGGTATATCTGGCAAGCCCGGCGGTTGCTGCTGCCAGTGCAGTAACTGGAAAAATTTCCTGCCCATGTGAACTGATGGGCTGATGGGTTACGTTTCATACCCCGGTCGATCATTTTAGTGTGGGGAACAACGGAGTAATAGGAGGAAGATCATGAAAGCAAACGGACACGTTTTTAAATATGGAGATAATGTAGATACCGATGTTATCATCCCGGCAAGATATTTAAATGCCACCAAGGGCGAGGAGCTTGCCAAGCACTGTATGGAAGATATTGATAAGGAATTTATAAACAAGGTACAGCAGGGCGATATCATCGTGGCAAATAAGAACTTCGGCTGCGGCTCTTCCAGAGAGCATGCGCCGTTAGCCATCAAGTGTGCAGGGGTCAGCTGTGTGATTGCAGAGACCTTTGCCCGGATCTTTTACCGGAATGCCATCAATATCGGCCTTCCTATCATCGAATGCCCGGAGGCAGCCAAGGCCATCCAGGCGGGAGATGAGATCGAAGTGGATTTTGACAGCGGCGTGATTACAGACAAGACCACCGGTCAGTCCTTCACCGGCCAGGCGTTCCCGCCGTTTATGCAGAAGATCATCACTGCAGGCGGACTGGTGAATTACATTAATGCCAAGTAAAAAGAAAGTAAATCGAATTGTATTCATTTCCGCAGATCCGGTTATGGTCTGCGGATTTTTTTGTGCATTTCCTGAACCGGGAAAAAGCGGGGGAAAGGAATTATTTTGGGTGACAAAATATACTTTATAATTTACATAAAATTTTAATGTTACATTTCGACACAAAAAGTGAATATAAAAAGTAACGGAAATGTAACATATTTGTAAAAAACTTCCGTGAAAAAATTATAGTTTATGTACAAAAAAATCGTTTTATTCTGTGAAGTTATTACAAAAAAAAGAAAGTCAATTATTTCCAAACCAAAAAAGTGCCAAAATTTCAGAAGCTCCATTGACAATTTTACATGCTGTCCCATATAATGTGCCTTGTTAACCCTTAAATCATGCAGAAAGTGGGGGATACCTGCTTTTTGCAGCATGAGAGTTGAAGTAGCTGTGAAGGTAATGCGCGGCTACGGACAGAGAAGAAAAGAGGAGAATGTATGTTACCATTACACTCATTTCTTCAAACCCTTTTCCAGTTCGTTCGAGCGCTGGTGGTGAATGTGTCAAAGCAGATGCATCGAAATGCGGCGGTCCTGACGGCCGGCTGTATGGTGGTATCGGTTGTGGCGTTTTCATCCACAGGCTTTGGAGGCAGCGGCAGAAATGCACTGGCTGCCTATACCCAGGTCCATCCTGGAGATGAGGATGAACTGGAACAGGAACTGGAATCCCTTTCGTTTGGGGAAGGCCTGGGAGAAGGCCTTTTGGTGCAGGAGGTAGATGCAGAGGCATTTGCTGATGCGGCGCTGCCGGCTTCTGATGGAATGAATTCGATTGAAGCTGCAGGTTTTGGGGACTCCGGTCAGACCGGGTTTGAGGAAAGTGGATTGTTAGCAGAAGTGAAAACTCAGGACGTGGAGGCTTCTTCGGATATTGGTCAGGCGCTGATTGGTGATGTGCTGGAGCAGGATACGAAGATGAAACTGGAGTCAGAACGGACCGTGAGAGAGCGGGTCGGGCAGGCTCAGAAGGAAATCCGGATGAAGCAGGTGGCGGATGCTGCCGAGAAAGCGGCTGAGGAAGTGCGGAAGAAGGAAGAGGAAGCCAGAAAGGCGGCTTTGCGGATCCCGTACAGTGAACAGGATTATCAGGTTATGCTGAAGATCGTACAGGCGGAAGCCGGCGGCTGTGACAGCACCGGAAAGATCCTGGTGGCAAACGTGATCATGAACCGCGTCCGCAGCAAACAGTTCCCCGACAATATTACCAGTGTTGTGTATGAACGGTCCCAATTTTCACCGGTGAGCAACGGCTCCATCAACCGGGTAAAGGTGACTCAGGATACCATTGACTGTGTAAACCGGGCGCTGGATGGGGAGGATTATTCCCAGGGAGCGCTGTATTTTATGAACCGGAAAGCGTCTTATTCCGGAAATGTCAGATGGTTTGACGGAAGACTGACCTTCCTGTTCAGCCATGGAGGACATGAATTTTTCAGATAACAAAACTGCAATTTACGATTGAGTCTCCTGGAATTTCGCTGTATACTTATCCTGTAAAAGGAAGTAACGGTAAGCGTACAGAACCATTACAAAGAAATATCGTAACTGTGAAGGTACGGAACCGTTACGAAATATCTGCAAGGAAACAGGAGGTCATACATATGGTAAAACATAACGAACCCGTGGTAAAAGAAAATTTAAGAGGTGGTCAGGGACATGTTGTTCTTTATCCCATCTTAACTGCAGAGGAGCTGATGGGTCACGGCACTATGTATGCAAGGGTGGTAATCCCGCCGCACTGCAGCATTGGCTGGCATCAGCATGTGGGCAACACAGAGCCTTACTACATTATCAAAGGTGAAGGCACCTTTGTTGATCATGACAAGTCCAGAACCACCGTTCATGCGGGCGACATCTGCACCATTGCATGCGGAGAGTGGCACAGCATGGAAAATAACAGCGAAGAGGACATGGAAATGATTGCGCTGGTGATTAATGAATAAGCAGTTTCCATGATCAATATGCAACAAGGAACCCCCGGCAGGCTGCCGGGGGTTTTCACATAGAATAAGCAATTTGTCTGCATTTCAGGTGCAAAAACGTCAGTCGGAGATGAGGAATACGGCTGTATTATGATTCTTCCAGATCCTGCTTTTTGCTGCGGATCAGATAGATGCCGGCGGCCATGATCAGGATAGCTGCAATGGTCTGGGGCAGCATACGGGAAAACCAGGAAAACATTTCCAGGATTTCTCCGGATACATGAAGCACATCTGAGACAAAATACATAAAAAAGTTATTTACATTGCTCCAGACGATAGAAAATCCCAGGAGGATCAGCACAACTGCGGTGACTCTTCGATACCGGTAAAACAGGATTTCCCGCCAGGTGCCAAGCTGATGGAGATGAATGAGAAAATCATCCTCAATGGCATAAAATTCATCGTCCGGCAGGCTGTTTAAATTATGGGTATGAAAAAAGCTGTAGAACCAGATAACCGCGCAGAATGTGACAGAAGGCGGAAAAATAATGCCTCCTACCGAGAACAGCAGGAAGAACAGTCCCATGATGCTGATTCCCTGCTTTAAAAATCCTAAATACATTTCTCCCGCCCCTGGAAAGAGGGAGCAGCAGAAGGTTATAAATTTTCCTTTTTTTCTAGTCATGTTGATACCTCCCTGTAAAAAGTTCATTTGAAAATTCATAGATCGAATCAGAAAAAT
Source organism: Lachnospiraceae bacterium (assembly GCA_030524635.1). Taxonomy (GTDB): domain Bacteria; phylum Bacillota; class Clostridia; order Lachnospirales; family Lachnospiraceae; genus Caccovicinus. The sequence goes on along the minus strand of JAUNGG010000056.1, from coordinate 12,297 downwards.
CGTAAATCCTGGATCTTAGCCGGCGGGCAGCCTCGGCAGTTTTGGGCTGGTACTGGTGAATGGGAGTTCCTTCCCACCCTGCTGCTGCAGCTGTCTGTCCCATGGCATCCATGCCGAAGGGGGAACGTTCCAGAAGGACCGGAGTCGTAAAGAGAATCAGAATCGCTCCGGCAGCAGCCAGACTGACTCTCAGGCTGTAGGTAATCAGCTGGATCCGCTTGGAAAGCTGGATTTTCTGCAGCTTTGTCAGCGTATCCGGCATCAGACGGGAAGGTGCTGTCAGCATCTGGTGCTCCTCCGTATCCTGGATGAAATCGGAAAGCCAATGGTCATCCTGACACAGAAGGGAGAATTCCTGCAGATTGGAGGGGAGATTCCCTTCTGCCGGATCAGCAGCATTTCGTTCGGTCAGAGAGGAAATTTTATTCACTTCTTTAATCATAGCGCAAATCTTCCTTTCTCATCAATTTTTTTAACATTCCTTTGGCACGGTAGATCTGTGTCTGCAATGTTTTTTTATTTTTTCCGGTTTTGGCAGCGATCTCGCTGATATCCAGTTCATAATAGTAGTAATCCAGGGCAGCCTGGCGGTAAGGCGGCGACAGCTTGCAGCAGCTGTCATAAAGCCGCTGCCGGACTTCCGTCTCCAAAGCCTCCTTTTCCGGGGAGGAGCGGCCATCCGGCAGGGAAGAAAAGAACAGCTCCTCCGTGGGGACAGAGCGCCGTCCGGCCCGTTTCAGGTAATCGATGCATTTATTGGTCGCGATCCGGCACAGCCAGGCTTTTTCGTTCTGACCATCAAATTCCTTCAGATGCCGGTAGGCAGAAAAGAAAGCGTCCTGGGTCAGGTCCTCTGCATCGAAGTAATCACCAGTCAGGCGGTAGCAGATGGAATATATTAAGTTTTGATATTCGCTCATCCAGCGTTCCAACTGCTGCTGCGGGTTCAAAGGGCTGCGCCTCCATTCATTCTGTTCTGGTAAGAGTTCTGGTAATGCTGAACCGTTACCAGTTCTGTTATTTATTATAACGCCGGGGAAGAAGAAAAGTCTTCAAAGAGATGAAAAATTTTATGGTTTATGGTAAAATATAGGCTGCAGCAGAATTAGCAGAAATGCCTCCGGGTATCCTGATATGCCCGGAAAAGCGGGAAAACAGATGAAAGGAAAGGATTCATGAAGCGTGTATTTTTGATCGTATTAGATAGCGTCGGGATCGGAGAGATGCCGGACGCAGCAGATTTTGGAGATGAGGGAAGCAATACCTTACAGGCAGCCTCCACCAGCCCCTATTTTTCTATGCCTAATATGGGGAAACTGGGGCTGTTCCAGATCGATGGGGTTGGATGGGGTCCCCAGGAGGCAGAGCCTCAGGGCGCAGTTGCCAGGATGACGGAAGTGTCAAAGGGCAAGGATACGACCATTGGCCACTGGGAGATCGCAGGAGTGATCTCGCCCCAGCCGCTGCCTACCTTTCCGGAGGGATTCCCAAAGGAGCTTTTGGAGGCGTTTGAGAAAGAGACAGGGCGGGGCGTTCTGTGCAACAAGCCTTATTCCGGAACTGAGGTGATCAAGGATTATGGGGAAGAGCATATGCGGACCGGGAAGCTGATCGTCTACACATCAGCAGACAGTGTATTCCAGATTGCAGCCCATGAGTCGGTGGTTCCCATTGATGAGCTGTACCGGTACTGTGAGATCGCAAGAAGGCTCTGTTCCGGTCCTTACGGTGTAGGACGGGTGATCGCACGGCCGTTCGAGGGGGAATATCCTTTTAAACGGACCAGCCGCCGCCATGATTATTCCCTGGTGCCGCCGAAGGAGACTATGCTGGATGCCATCTGCAAGGCTGGAAAGGATGTACTGGCAGTGGGAAAGATCTATGATATCTTCGCCGGACAGGGGATTACCCAGATGGTGAGAACGGCTGGAAATGAGGAGGGAATCCAGAGAACCCTGGAGTATGGGGCTGGAGAGTTTGAAGGGCTCTGCTTTACCAATCTGGTGGATTACGATATGCTTTACGGCCACCGGAATGATGTGGAAGGCTATGCAAAGGCACTGACAGCATTTGATCAGCGGCTGCCGGAGCTTTTGGCTATGCTTCGTGAGGATGACCTTCTGATGATCACGGCGGACCACGGATGCGATCCCATCACGCCCTCTACCGACCATTCCAGAGAGTACACGCCATGGGTGATTGCAGGGCCGAAGGTGAAGAAGGGCGTTAACTTAGGTACCAGAGCCTCCTTTGCCGATATTGCAGCCACGATCCTGGATTATCTGGAGATTGAGCCGGAGCAGGAGATGGCAGGAACCAGTGTGTTGGCAGATATTTTGGATACCGATATGGATATGGACAGAAAACGGATCTTCCAGGCGGTTGACCACACGCTGCTGGCGCAGACAGCCACCTGGAAGGAGATCCGTCAGATTTGTGAGGATGGGATCCGGTATGGAACAGCCTCTGTATGCATTCCGCCCTCCTATGTAAAGCGGGCAAAGGAGTTTGTGGGGGAGAAGATGCAGGTGTGCACCGTGATCGGATTTCCCAACGGATACCAGACCACGGCAGTTAAGGTGTTTGAGACGAAGGATGCTATCGCCAACGGAGCAGATGAGATCGATATGGTAATCAACTTAGGCGATGTGAAGGACGGGCGCTTCGACCTGGTGGAGCAGGAGATCCGGCTTTTGAAGGAGGCCTGCGGGACAAGGATCTTAAAGGTCATCATCGAAACCTGCCTTCTGACAGAAGAAGAGAAGATTCGGATGTGCCAGGTGGTAACGGATGCAGGGGCCGACTTTATCAAAACTTCCACCGGTTTTTCTACAGCAGGCGCAACCTTTGCAGATGTGAAGCTGTTTGCCGGGCATGTGGGAGAAAAGGTGCAGATCAAGGCGGCCGGAGGCATCCGTTCCTTTGAGGATGCACAGCAGTTTCTGGAGCTTGGAGCCTCCCGTCTGGGTACCAGCCGGATCGTAAAGCTGGCGAAACAGGAAGAGGGCTGGACCGCTAAAAAATGCTAGAATTTTTGGGTTAGATTCCCTGAAAAAAGTCCTTGAAAAAGAGATAGTGCTGTTGTATAATCTAACCATGAAATGAAGCTATGTTGAAGCGTAAAATTCCTGGAATGTTCGATACTCTTACCTTATTTGAACCTACAGTTTGACATACGGGATTCCAATATTTTTAGGCGGATGTCAGGCCTCCATTACGAGTGGAAGGCAGAAGTCTAAGTGAGGTCACCCACCTAGCTTGGCTAGGCGTCAATTAGTAAGAACCGGCATCTCCGGGGTTTACCAAGGATAAAAAGCAGCGATGATTCGCTGCTTTATCTTTTACATAGAAAAATGAATGACCAGATTCCAAACAGGAGATGAAAAAGGAAACGAGATGGATAACGATCATAAGTTTAAGGATTATATTTACTGGGGAGTGACGGCTTTTTGCGTGATTGCAGCCAGCATTGCTTTTGGATATCTGCTCCTGCAGTTTGAGCGGGTGAAGGCATTGGCTTCGATGCTGCTGACGATCCTGATGCCGGTGATATACGGAGCTGTGATGGCGTATCTGCTGGCGCCGGTCTACAATTGGTGCGTCCGGAAAACGGATCAGGGCCTTGCCAAGTGGGTAAGCAGCGATAAACGGCGCAGAGGGATCGGCAGGTGCATTGGAACTATAACCAGCCTGATCGTCCTGATCGTAGTGGTGGCAGGACTGATTTCCATGTTGATCCCGCAGCTGGTAAGAAGCATTCAGAGTGTGGTGGATGCCCTTCCGAGCAATGTGAATAATTTTATTATCTGGGTGCAGCAGGTGCTGGAAAATAACCCGGAGGTCATGAATCAGGTTGTGTCCTATATGGATCAGGCTCTGGATTGGGCGAAAAGCTGGGGCAGAACGGTTCTGGCCCCCAATCTGGACAAGATCATCGGCAGCCTGTCCAGCAGCATATTCAGCCTGCTGATCTGGCTGAAGAACATTCTCATCGGATTGATCGTCATGATCTACCTGCTGAATATGAAGGATGAACTGTCTACCATAGCGAAAAAGTCCATATACGGCATTTTCCCGGTTCGGTGGGCGAACCGGCTGATCGATGAGGCAAGATTTATCCATCAGGTGTTCGGAGGCTTTATCATCGGAAAGCTTGTGGATTCCCTGATCATTGGAATCATCTGCTTTTTCTGCATGAGTCTGATGAAAATGCCATATGTGCTGCTGATCAGCGTGATCATCGGTGTGACGAATGTGATCCCGTTTTTCGGACCCTTTATCGGAGCTGCTCCTGCGGCAGTTCTGGTTCTTTTGGTGAATCCGCTGCAGTGTGTGTATTTCCTGATTTTTATCCTGCTGCTTCAGCAGTTTGACGGCAATATCCTGGGACCGAAGATCTTGGGAGAATCCACCGGCGTGTCCAGCTTCTGGGTGCTGTTTTCCATCCTTCTGTTCGGCGGCCTGTTTGGGTTCGTGGGAATGATCATCGGTGTGCCCACCTTTGCCGTGATTTACCGGCTGCTGTCTGATGGGGTGAAGATGTCCCTTAAGAGAAAACGTCTGCCGGTGGAAACCTGCGAGTACGATGGTGCAGGCTATGTAGACGAGAAGAAGCTTAAGATCTGCCGGAAGGAGTGTTCTGAAGCGAAGTCGGGAGCAGAAGGGCAGGAGACGGCAGAGAAGAAAAAATAAAATGAAAGGAAATTATGAGCAGGAAATCATTCATTGTGCGGATTATGGGGATCCTTGCTCTCATTCTTATATTGATTGGCGTGATCGTGTATCTGGAACCGGATAAGCCGGGGATCACCAGGGCGCAGGCCGCGAAAGCTGCTGCGCTCTTTGTTGTTTCCAGAGAAGAATGCATTCAGTATAAGGAAGAAAGGGGGGTCTCCCATTTCCCGGAAAAGGAACAGAATAATTGGTATGTGATCTATATGGATTACCTTTATGACCACGGCGGGTTACGGGAGGAGGACACTCCGGCCTCAGCAAAGGAGGCGCAGCAGGAACTGACCTATCGGGAGGCCTACGTGCTGACCAGCTTTTTGGGAAAACGGTACGCAGATCAGGTCAATGCCAACAAGAGCAACCAGGACAAGCCCTATCCGGCGGAAATGTGGTGGCGGATCTACGAGGAAGCGGCAGCAGATCAGAAAAATGGAACAGGGGAAAGCGCTGAAACCTCCAAGCTCCAGATGCTGGATGTGATCTTATACGGAACCCCGGCAAATGTGGAAAATTCCTCCAGCTGGACCTGCTATACCAGTGGGGGAGATTTTCGGTTCGAGGGCCTTGCCCTGGACACTTACATGGATAAAAAGATCCGCATATTTGTCCGGGACGGCGAGGTAGCCGGAGTCGGGCGGCTGATGTCGGAGGATGTGGTCTATGAAAATGTCTGGGTAGACAGTATGGAGGAAGACCAGCTTTTTATCCATGCAGGAACCATAACCCGGCAGTTTGAGATTCCCAAAAAGGGGCCGGAGGCAGAGGAACTGGTACATAACATTGTGGATCTGCATCTGGAAAGAGGAAAGCTGAAAAAGATTACCATTAAGAAGGAACGGATTCGCGGAACGGTTCTGGCAGTGGGGGAGGACTTTATTGAGATCGAAGGCTACGGCAAAGTAGCCACTGCTCCTGGATTCCGGGTCTATAAGGTGTATGGGGATTACCAGGAGCAGAAACGGACCGATATTCTGGTGGGCTATGATCTCCAGGAGTTTGTGGCGGCGGACGGAAAGCTGTGTGCTGCATTGACGGTGCGCCCTTTCAGTGCAGAACGGATCCGGGTGCTGCTGATGAACGACGGTTTCCAGTCTGTATTCCATTCTCAGGTGACGGTAACGCTTCTCTGCGATGGTGTATTAAGCTATGGGGAGGAAACAGAAAAGCAGGTTAAAGTAAAGGCAGGAGAATCACTTACCATAGCACCGGGAGATGAATGCCTCCAGGAGGGAAGAGCAGTACTGAACCCAAGCGCCGGAAATGAGGGGATCCGCATCGACAGCCTTACCAGAAGCCAGGGCGTGCCGGTTTACGATGGGATTTTGGAGATCCGACAGGAGGAGGACGGGCTGGTTCTGGTCAATGATCTGCTATTGGAGGACTATCTGAAGAAGGTGGTGCCAAGTGAGATGCCGGCCAGCTATGAGATGGAAGCGCTCAAAGCCCAGGCAGTCTGCGCCAGAACTTACGCTTACCGGCAGATCATGGGGAACAGCTACAGCCAGTACGGCGCTCATGTGGACGACAGCACCAACTACCAGGTGTACAACAATGTGGCAGTTTCCTCCTCCACCAGCCAGGCAGTGGACGAAACCTGTGGAAAACTGCTGTTTTACGGAGAAGCCCCTGTGGATGCTTATTATTATTCCACCTCCTGCGGTCACGGAACTGACGGCAACGTATGGGGCGGAACCGGGGAAACCACTCCTTACTTAAAGGCAGTGGAGCTGCGGGACCGCCGTCAGTGCCTGGATCTGACCTCCAACAGCGCATTTGCAGAATTTATTAAAAATTATGATATCCCGGCCTACGATGCTTCCTATCCCATGTACCGCTGGAAGGCATTATACAAAGGAACCACTCTGGGAAATCAGCTTGGTTTGGGTCAGGTAGACTCTGTAACCATAACAGAACGGGGAGCCGGAGGTGTGGCAAAAAAGATGGTGGTAACGGACGTAAATGGGAACACCAAGACCTGTTCCAGCCAGATGGAGATCCGCAGGGCATTGGGAAGCGCTGATCTGGAGATCGAGCGGAAGGATGGAAAAACCATCAGCGGCATGAGCCTGCTGCCAAGCGCCTTTATTGCCATTCAGGAAGTGGGGACCGCCAGAGATGGAAGCAAGCTGTTCCAGATCTGGGGCGGCGGCTTCGGCCACGGTGCCGGCATGAGCCAGAACGGAGCCCAGGGGATGGCAAAGGAAGGAAAAAGCTATCAGGATATTCTGAATTTCTTTTATGAAGGAGCGGAAATCCGGGATGGAGCGGTTATGTGACCAGCATAGCAGAATAAACTTAAAATAAATCAAAATAAAAAGCGTCATCCCAGGCGATTGTCAGGGATGACGCTTTGCATCAGCTTCTGCCAGATGAATGGTAGGATGTTGAGTCAAACGGCTGTTTCCGGTAAGCGGCTGCTTTCGGTCAAGTGGCTGTTACCGCTGGCGGAAGATTACGTTCCGCATTGGAATTCCAATTACAACAGCCAGGATCGTGATCACAATATCCTTGGGAACAAATGCCACCATAGAATATGCAAATACAGCCGCTACCGTCTGATCACCAGCCAGCATGGCCCACTGAAGGCCGCCGATGATCTCAACGATGGCAAGTCCCAGCAGGGAGGATACAATGATCAGCGCCATGTTGACATATTTGCTGCCAGTTTTCGGCTTAATGCCGCTCAAAGCAGTCATAAACGGCCATGCCCAGATATACCCGCCGGTTACACCCACCAGGCGATGGAAGCCGCCGGTAAAGTTGGCGAAAACAGGAAGGCCCACAGCACCTAAAAGAATATAGGTGAGGGTTGCCAGAAGTCCCAGCCGCCAGCCTAACACTACACCCACCAGTGCAACACCAAACACCTGGATGGTGATGGGAACGCCGGTTGGCATGGGGATTGATAACTGGGAAATAACTGCTAAAACAGCAGCAAACATTCCGCCTAAAACCAGCTCTTTGGTTGTAAAAGCGTGCTTTGTGGCAGAAGATGTAGGTGCGGAAATGGTAGGTTGCGTACTCATGATCATATCTCCTTTTCATGCTTTGTATTCATAGAATGCTTATTCATAATTGCTTTGAGATAGGTTATATCATGAGAAAAAACAATTGTCAACTAATATTTTAAAAATAGTTAACAATTAGGTGCGTAATCACAATCCATCCGATACAAGCCCGCAAACCCTGATAAAATAAGGAAAAATCAAAAAATTACCCCGTCCGCCACGCCATTGTAACGAACAGGGTAATAAAAAGGGGAGGATTATCTGGAATTGATTTACAATTGTTTACCTGCGTTTATACAGCACGGTAAACGACTGCTTTCCCATATTTTAAGTTTATCCAGCGTTATAGCGGTTTATGTAAGTTGTGTCAGATTTTGTGTCAGAGAAATATGTTTTCCAAATCTTGATATGTTGACGAGTGACTATTCAATTTAAGTAGTAACTCGTCTTTTTATTTGCCATAAGATGGAAATTTATAAGGAAAATTTCAAGGAAATTTCAAGAATACATTTTCATTTCAAAGAAGGTATAGTATTAGTAGATAGAATGATTAACGAAAGAGGGGAGGATAGTGAGGACACACGGACAGATAACCGCCAATGATTTAGCGGGTATTTATAAAGACATAGCAGAAGTGATCGGAATTGAAGCTACTACTCTACTGCATAATAATTTCCAAGGGCAGCAAATAACGCTTCCAAAGAAATTATACACAAGGGATTTCATCATCAGTCAGGTGAAAAACAATCCTGGCAAAGAAAACTTAAGAAAAATTGCCCAAAAATACGGATATACAGAACGCCGATTACGGCAAATTCTTAAAGACAGCAAAACCAAAACATATAAGGAGAAAGAAAAATGCGATTAAAAAAGGAAAAAAACACACAAGAAACACCAACCGCAAAGAAATCGAAAGAAATCAAATTTACTGAAAAGGATGCGGAAAAAGCTCTTGCCTCAAACAAAGAGCAAGCTAAAGAACTTCTCCGAAACGAGAAGAAGATGAATGACTTTTTATCTCAGTTGGATAGCAAACTTAATGCAGTAGCTGGATTAAAAGAAAAATTTGCAGAAATCCCAATCATTGTTTCTTTAATTCGCGCCCATATAAAAGGAGAATACAGAGAATTCCCATTAGGAACATTAATAGCTTTAGTAAGTGCACTAATTTATTTTGTCAGTCCCGTGGATATCATCCCTGACTTTATTCCAGGAATTGGTTATCTTGATGACTTTATGGTTCTCGGTATCGCACTTAGATTTGCCTATACGGATTTAGAAGATTATAAAAAATGGTTAGCAGAAAATGATCAGGATAATGCATGATTCATATATGTCACTCAAATGGTTTATAAAGGTACACCTTTACAAACGGTGAGAAAACAGGTTAAAAATGCGTTCATAAAGGTTGATATTGATCTTTACGGATATAGCTGTAAAGAGACCGACCTTTATGAACGTATTCTTTTGTGAAAGGAGAAATCGCAATGAGTGGAAAAATTATGGGCTATGCCCGTGTCAGTTCGACCAGTCAGAACTTAGATCGGCAGATTGCAGAACTAGAAAAATATGTAAGCAAGTCTGATATTGTTATTGATAAAGCCAGCGGCAAGGACTTAAACAGATGCGGCTTTCAGGCCCTAAAAGGCCCTTTAGGACTGCGAGAAGGCGATACCCTGATAATTAAATCGCTTGACCGCTTAAGCCGGAATAAAAGCGATATAAAAGGCGAATTGGAGTGGTTCAAGGATCATCACATAAACTTGCAAATTCTTGACCTTCCCACTACCATGATTCAATTACCCAAAGGGCAAGAATGGATACGGGACATGATTAATAATATCATCATTGAAGTTATGTCCAGTATAGCAGAGCAGGAACGAATTACCATCCGGCAACGGCAGAGGGAAGGCATTGATGTTGCCAAAGCCAAGGGAAAACACATGGGGAGGCCCAAGCTGGAAAAGCCTGCTGAATGGGATAAATATTATGAGATGTGGAAGAAAGGTGATATCACCGCAAAAAGAGTAATGGAAATCCTTGATATTAAGAAAACCAGTTTTTACAAGTTGACAAAGGAAAGCTAAGTTTTCCCTTAAAATGGCAGTAATATCTTATGAGGTAACTCCTGCCATTTTTTTGTTGGAAACGGACTCTTTTTGTGATACGATTAGTATGCCATTTCTAAGACAAAGCCCCGGAGGTAAACAATATGCTGAAAGATGTTGATTATTCGTTTAAGGATTACGTTGAAGAATTTGAGGAATCCTTTACAATGCGTAAAAAGTCACTTTATTCTATAAAGAATAATGAACTTATTAAAATTTCAGATTTTTTTCCAAAAATAATACAACTGGAAATATATGAGCGTACATTAAAAAATTATTGGTTCAATGTAGAATTTACCCTTTCTAATACTAAATCAAATACCTATAACTGCGATATAGTACTGGCTGCCAAAAGTCAGAGCCTTAAATTTATTGACAATCAATACTGGGATCATATTGAAAATAACGGGGGCACTATCTATTATCAAAAGCCTTTTCACGCAGTATGTAAACGTTATGTTCGGTATGTTTTACGGAATGAAGCATCGAATTTTATTGATGGTGCCTATCTGACTGGATGGATAGCAAACAATTTTTCCCAAAATTACATTTCTGTCACAGATAATGGCTGCTGGGATGAGAATAGCCTAGATAAGAGTATTTTTAATTATTTTTCTATCGGATATAATGGCCAATTGGAAGCCCATTATTTTAATCGACATTCTGCTTTATCTGGACTAGATGTTCATAGTATAGTTAAAAAAACAAATTTGTTTCAGAGTTTTTTTAACTGTATACTTGGAAGTGATGAACTAATGGGCATTTTTGCATATACAATCCATTCGTTGCTATGGTTTTATAGCGGAAATGGTAACCAAATTGGGAAGATACTATTTGGCAACAAAGTTCTTTTTGAACAAACCGTTTTTTCAATCTGCATATCAGGCAGTAATATCAATAATGTTAAATGTATTGCCAATCTTTTTTCACATATTTTTTACATAGATATGTTACATAATCCAAATGGACGTGGGCGTTATTATGTTTCGGCAACGTCTTTAAACACAAATTTCCTTAAGCTGACACGATTGCAGAGCATACCTGTCTGTATAACAGCAAAAGGATATCATTTAAACAGGAACAGCCATATTGTTAAGAAAACACATCGTTACAGGCAGAATGGCATCTTGAGTATTTTTCCGGTTTACCTTAATAACAATCCAATCAACGCAGATGAAATCATCGATTTTAATATCGACAATGCAATGCAGATGCTCCCATCCAAAACAGAATTGCCTTTATTAAAAGATGAAATCAGTTATCTGTTGCTTATCTTTATCCACTACTTAGCAGATATTTCAAAAAGCAAAGCAACAGATTCCTATTTTGAGGATTATCGATATATAAAGTACAATTATGCTAAAATCATCGACCAATATCTACATTGCTCTTCATCTGACTATGTAGAACAATTATATCCGTTATTGCTTTATTCCGCCATACAAGGTTTTTGCCGCTTTTTAGAAACGAAATTAAATCTGTCAGAACAGTCAAAGAGAATTGAGCAATCAGCACATAGCCTTTTTTTGAAAGCGTATCTTTCCTATTTAAACAATAACTCAGAGAATACCAACTGTGATAAGAGAAATCCTTTGTCTGACTTCGGAAATTATATTGATCAACTATTTAAACAGCCAGAAAATAATAGACCCTATATCAGCTATGTTGATGAGGATAAAAGCGACAATCAGGAAATCTGTTATTATCTTGAATTCAAAAAGTATTATAATGATTTTTTTAACTGGGCCAATCAAAAATCAATTATTCCGATGTCAGAGCGAGAATTGAAGCGCACACTTAAAGACAATGAATTATTGATTATGCGTAAGAATAAATCTCAATATAGCTGTGAACGCTGGCATCGGATTGAAGGGGAAGAGCAACCTAGGAAATACTCTCTTTTAATTATACGCAAAAAGAAATTTGATACATTCACTGGTATTCAAAGTGATCTTATAGAAGATATTTTGAAGGAAAATTCCTAAATAAAGCATTTTAAAATTTGTTTGATTTTATATGTGTCTGACCACTGCCAATGATACTTTTTTCCGGTTTTGCAATTTACAGGATTTACTACAAAATGAATATGATAATGCGTTGTATTTTCATGTAAGGCAAATGCAACCTGATATTCGTCACTAAAATAATCAGCAATATAATAACCAATTTGGCGATAATCTTCCAATATAAATCGTTCCATTTCTTCATTTGAGAAAGAAATATAGAAGTGGATAATTCTTTTTCCTTTGCGCTTATGATAGTATTCTTGAACCTTCAAAAATTGATTTATCATTAAATCTGTATCCGTAATTGTCGCCCCTAATGCCCCAATAATCGCATTAGGGGTCTTTTTGCAATCAAATACATAACGTATTACTTTTTCTACAGCATCATCATTTCGATAATTATTCTTTCGGCTATTCGGCGAAAATCCAATTCTTGCCATATTA
>JAUNGG010000055.1 GCA_030524635.1 Lachnospiraceae bacterium | reverse complement strand
GTCAACCAAAGTGTACTTTAGTTGACGGCTACAATCCAGAAACAGTCAGAAACCGCATAAGATTCGCGGAGGAAAGGAGAAGTCAGGGTGAAGGAACGTCCATATACGGAATTTTATGCCAGATTTTTAGGCGGCTTTTCATTGACCTTCGGTGAGCAGAAGCTTTACGTCAACGTAAGCCCTCGGATTACTCGGATGCAGATCCTGCTGATTCTCCTGAAAGCTGGAGATCAGGGAATCCACCGGAAGGATTTGCTGAATTTGATACGTCCCGACGAGCAGGACTGGAAAAAGAGACTGAATAACTTCCACCAGCAGATTCATCTGCTGCGGAAGGAGCTGGGGCGATCGAAATTCCCAGAAGGAAACTATATCGTATCAAAGGAATCCAAATACTATTTCACCAGAGATTATCAGGTAATGACGGATACTGGTCAGTTGGATCAACTGATCGACCAGGTGCGGGCCGGTCATCTGGACGAAGCCGCTGTTCAGGAATTGTACGAAAGCTATTGCAGGCTTTACACAGGCGAATTTCTTCCAATGCTTCAGGGCGAGGAGTGGGTGACCACAGAAAGTGCATATTATCAGAATTGGTTTTCTTATTGTTTGAATGGCTTGTGTGAAATCCTGAGGCAGCAAGGACATTACGAAAAGCTGCTGGAGTTTTGCACTGCAGCAAGCCAGATTCATCCTTATGATGAATGGCAGGCGGTCCAGATCGAATGCCTGATGGCACTCAATCGATATAAGGAAGCAATGCAGCTGTATGAACAGGCGAATGAATTGTTTTATCAGGATCTGGGAGTAGGTTCTTTTGGACAGGTGATGGAAAAGTATCAGAGTGCAGGTTACCAGCTCCACAATACCTCCAGAATCTTGGCCGGATTGAAGGATGAACTGATGGAAAAGGGGGAAGTCAAAGGCGCTTACTGCTGCGGCTATCCCAACTTCCTTGATGTGTACCATGTGATCACGCGGATGGGGGAACGCTTCCATATAAAAAGCCTGGTTCTGATATGCAGCCTGGAAGAAGTATCCGAAGACAGCCAGATGACCTCCGGTCAGATCGAGCCCATCATGGAGCAGCTCAGTCAGGTGATCACAGAGCAGCTTCGGACGGGGGATGTTTACACCAGATATAGTCAAAATCAATTTTTAGTATTGTTAGTGGGAGCAACAGCAGCCGATGGAAGCGCCATCGTGTCACGTCTGGAGCAGAAGTGGCAGGAGATTCCCCATGATCTAGGGGTTGCGCTCCATTTTGAAATGTATGAAACAGAAGAATCACAATTTGAGGTGTGTGAAAATGGGAAGAGCAGAAACGTTTGTTATCCATATCATTAGTCAGGAAAATTCAACCTGGCAGGGGCAGGTTACCTGGCTGGGAGAAAAGGAAACCATTCATTTTCGGAGTATGTTAGAGCTGGTAAAGCTGATGGATGCAGCTCTGCTTGAGTCCGGTGAAGCGGCTCAGGCAAGGGGATTGAGCTGAGAAAGGATATGACCTATGCGTACATTATTAAAAAATAAAAGGTGGAATCGGATCTTGGGAAAGATCCTTCTGCTTTGCCTGGTCGTAAATACAATTATGGATCATGGAAATCTATATGCTTACGCAGGAAATCAGACGGATATCCCTTTACATAAGACCATAAGTGTTACAGAAAAGAAGATCAATAAAGCCTTCGAACGGTACGACGGAGAAGAGATCGAAATCAAAAACAGCGTGATTCCATTTAAAGGCCCCCAAAAGGAACAGGCCAAAGAAACGCTGGAGTCCATCCTGTTTGGAATGGTGATCGTATCCCAGAGCCGTCTGGGAGATAACTGTACTGCAATCGTGGCGGCCAGATCCAATGACGAGTACGGGGACGGGGCGTCTATTGATGAAGTAATGCTGATCGGTCTGAACGGCAATGCCGACCGGGACTGCGAATTCACACTGGAGATTGTCAGCGAAGGCGGGATCACAGCAGGCGCAGCCACCGTGACCGGATACCGGGCAGAGGATTTTGAAGAAGAAAAGGCTTCCGACTCCGACGCAGACCAGAAGGCCAGCCCATCGGATGCCGAAAAGCAGGCCACCCCGTCCAATGCCACTCGAATCACAACCGCATCCTCCAGCAATGCTGGAAGCACAGCAGAAGCAGAGGAGGACGACACAGCAGTCGGTGAGCCATTTGAGGAATATTACACCAGAGAATGGAAGAAAGCACAGCTTGCCGGTCTGGTGACGGAAAAGGAAGGAATCCTTGCGTCCATTGCCAAGCTTGTCGGGAAAGTGCAGGAGGAACATCAGTCCGCCGAACCGCCTACAGCATTAAGCCGGAGCGGCGATATCACCGCAGTAAACGTGGTTATGGAAGAAGCACGGTCCGAAGATAATTTCGCCTATTTCTCCATCACCGCCGCAAGCGATCAGGTACAGGCCGGGGAGTGGATGGAATTCCGGGCCATCGGTTCCGCAGATCCGGTTGAAGCCGCCGGGAAAATCAGCGGAAAAGCATATTTTACCCTTCGGTTTGAGCCGGATGAGGAGGCAGAAGGGGAAGAATATGTGGAGCAGATGAAAGGACCGGAGAAAGCCTCGCGGTCAGATGCGGTGAGAGCGGAAGAGGAATCAGAAAAGACCGAAGAAGAAATCAAGAAGATTTCCGGATATCTTTCTGAGAACCAGGAAATGTATCCCCTGAAGAAGGGAGAAACTTGGGAGAATCAGGAATGGTACCGCCTTTTTGAGGATGACGGAAATGAAGAGGCATATTACTACTATTCACCGGAAAACAGGTTGGCGGTCTTCCCCATCGAAAGCGGAAATTCGGTGGAATTCGGAATTCGCTTTGCCTACCCGGCTTCCGGAACACCGGATGGAGCCACATTGACAGCCTATGCAGAATACCTGAATGCGGACGAATGGATAAAGATATCGCCAGGTGCTGCAGGCTATATTGAGGAAGAAGAAGCCTCCATCCGGAATGTGGCTTCCGCGGGCTGGGGTGATGTTGTGGTCATCCCTTCCCATACTGTACTGGAGCGGATTGGAGCCCATCCGGACAGCTGGGAGGACAGAGAGTGGATTTCCTATCAGATGTCCGCAGAAGGAGCAGCCATTTCTGGAACATCTGCTGAGCAGATTACCTGGACGGATACCCTGTCTTTTAATGGCTTTCATTTAAAGCTGGATGAGGGCAGTCTTCAGGTGGAAGCCGGGGAGAGCTCCGAAGAAAGCTTGATTACAGCGGAACACAAGGGAAGCAGGTATTTGCTGCTGAAAGTCAATGCCCCGATGGAAGTGCTTCAGGCAGAACCGGTTTATACTGGAAACAAGGTAACCGGGATCCGAATCTGCTGTACTGGGGGCATTACAGAAAAAACCGAGAACCGCCAAATCATGCTTACCCTTCAGGTGAATTATTACCAGCTTCGTATGCGAGATATTCTGACCGCGGATGCGGCAAAAGACGCGGGACTGGCCAATCATGCGGTTCTTGCGGCAGTTTCGGGACAGGAGGAGACCAGCCGCTCCGAAGGGGAAGCGGCCATACCGGTCCGGGACGCAGAAGAACATGATATTTTGGTGAAAATATCTGGCGAAGAGACGGAAAGTACTCCTGTCCGGTCAGGAGCAGTTCGGAGACTGAGCCGCGCCAGGACGGCGGAGGAACAACCTGGTTCCATTGCGGATCATCTTACCAACGCTGCGATTATGATTGATGGTAACCCATATGATGGAGTTTCCACGCTGGATCCATCCCAAACCTTTATGATTAGCCTGAATTGGAATCTGGTGAGGAAGGACCTGGAAGGAACCCTTACCTATCAATATACGTTCCCGGAGGCGATTACGATCCAGGATACGGAGGAAATGGTACTCTATGATAAAAACAACAACCGCAAGGGTGTTTACCAGATCTCAGGAGGAGTACTGACTGTAACATACGATCAGGTTTCAGATGAAATTGCAACAGAATTCAGTCTGCAGGCCTCCTGGAACCAGGAAAAGATTGATCAGCAAACAGAAATTCAGTGGAACGGGGAACTGAGCACGAAAGTGAAATTTGACAAGGCCGGGATTACCGTCACAAAACAGCCGGGGAACACAGTGAATATTCCGGACGGCACATTGATAAAGGAATATGCGGCAGACGTAAAAGCAAGAGGAACTGTCAAAGAGGTTACACTGACGGATACCCTGACCTCTGAAAAATTCCATTTCGTGAAGGGGTATTATAAAGTGGGCGGTGATACCTATGATTACCGTTATCAGATAACTACCAACGAAGGCACAAGCGAGTATCGATATGGTAACTTTACGGTTGAGGCAGGTCCAGAGAAGAACCAAGAAACCGTTGTTTTCTCAAATGAAGCTTTCCGTGAACTGTCGAAGGACAAAAGCTGCCGGATCGAATATGCGGTTCAATTAGACGCAGACAAACGGTTTGAACTGGATCAGTATCAGGCAACGGCCGGACTTGAGAATTCGGTAACAGCAGCCGGACGCTATGGATCGGAAGATGTTTCCTCCACAAGCACGATAACGGATTCCTATCATGCTGATAACAAATGGGTTGTTAAGGAGCGGGGTAAACTGAGTGAAGACGATGTGACGCAAGAGAAGGATGTTCCGTGGACAGTGCAGGTTAATCCAGATCGAAATTATATCATGAGCGGCGCAGTGATCGGGGATTCGATCCGTACAGACGGAGTAGTATATAAGACAGATGCGCCGTTTGAAGTTACCAGTGTTTCGGATGATGCTGAATCAGGTCCTGAACCGGTAGAATGGATTGAACTGGATGATGATACAATCAACAAAATTTGGGAGGCCCGCCAGTATAATGTGGTTGATTTGTTCTTTACTACGAGCGAGGGAAAAACGGTATTAAGTAAAATCAACGAAAAGGTTGATCCGGATATTACAGAAAGCAATAAAGAAGCATTATCTGACTATGTTTTTGTAAATACGAGCAAGACACAATTCATATGGTTTACGCCGCCTGCCGATAAGCCTACGGGCTACAAGCTTTCCTATATAACAGATGTAACGAATGCAAAGGAAAGCACTCTGGTTAACAGTGCAGAAGCAGGATGGAAGAGGTATGTTACCGGTGTTGTAAACGGAAGTTTCCTTCAGGAGGTAGGGATCAAGAAGGAAAACAACGGGGTTTATCAGGATGACGGTAAATGGAAGGTTGATTGGGTCATTACGCTGGAGGTGCCGGGTGACCGGAATGCAATTGAAAACGCATTTATATATGATGCGCTTCCGTTCCACGAGAATACCGGAGGTTGTGACTGGCTGGATGGGCTGACATCTGATCAATATGACCGCAAAAAGGACTTAAATAAGGATGAAAGAAGTGATTATTTTAAGGAGTTAACAAAAAATGTATTTGAAATTGAAACAACTTCATCGGATCCAGCGGTTACAGCGCTGGTTCAGCAGGCAAGAACCAGCCTGGGCCATCCGGTTACCGGATTAACAGATGGAGCAGACTTTCTTGTGTATGGGCAGTCGGAAACGAACCTGGGCCAGTTGGAAATTACGAATGCAGTCGGAGGGGAAGCATCGTTTAATGGAATGCGCCTGAGTCCTTCCAGCTTCAGCATCTGGCTGGGTGATCTGCCAGATACAGTAGGGAAAGAAGGCTATGTCATCACAATAAAATATACCACCCAGGTGGATCCTAAGCTGGTGGAAACATTGGAGGATCAAGAAACCGGCTACAATTATGCGGGCTTGTTTCAGAGAAAGAATGATCAGGATGTATATCTGGCAGGAAACGGTGCGTGGTATTGGATTATCAATACACAAAATAAAAAGGTGCTGGAAAAAAGCGTGGTTAATTTCGATTCGGAGCATAATATCATAACCTATCAGGTGGAGATTAACCCGGAAGCTGCTTTAACAGCAGAATGGGATACAGTTTATTCGCTTAAGGATCAATTGAATCTGCCGGGAGCCCAGTACCTGCCGGATTCCTTCCGATTAGATTTTAAAGGAGAGCTTACCGATGAGCCTAAGTTTTTATGGGATGACAGCCGGAGGACCATTATCTGGACAGCGGATTCGGATTATTCAAAGTATCCGCTAACTAACAAGACCGATTTAGTGGATTGGTTGGCTGCAGCGGTAAATGAGCGTGTAAAATGTGTGATTGATAATAAATCTGCTGATGACAGCAGCAGCTTTACTTTCAGCATATCAAATCGAGATTATGCGTTTGTTTTAGCTTCTGGTTCCCCCCAGGAGGGCAAGCTTGCTCCCATGATTCTGACCTATCAGGTAAAGCTTCCAAACCGTGAGGTTCAGAAGGAATCAATCGTTAATACGGCTGATTTATGGAAACAAACGGGCAATAATGATCCTGTACATGTGGAAGGGGTCACCAGTGAATTTGAGTACACCTCGGCGCTTCATAAATCGCTCGCGGGATTACCGGATATCGATAACGGCTATTGCGCATCCTTTATCATTGATGTAGATAAAAAAGCCAAGGACTGGGGAAGTACGACTGCAAATGGAAGCTTTACCGTTTCGGATGAAATGAGTAAATCTCTGGCGTTAGATATCGACAGTATTAAGGTGTACGGAATTTCTGCGGGCAGTGACGGCAAGGAAAATAGGGAGCTGCTTTCCAAAGACCAATGGACAGCCGCCTACGATATCTTAAGCAGTGATAGCAAGAATTTCCTGTCTGTTATCATTCAGAATGAGGAAAAATATGGAAAGTACTCGATTGAATACGATGCGAAGCTTCTGGGGCAAGTGAATCAAAGCGTGGATTTTGACAATGTAGCAGCAATAGAGGGTACTGACATTAAGAGTGAGACTGTAAGCCGCAACGTTTTTATCCAGAAACAGACAGGAAGTGTTGTCACTACAGATTATAAGGTGAAGCTTTTGAAGTATGACGGTTCTAATACGTCAATAAGGCTGTCAGCAGGATTTAAGCTATATTCCTACAAGGATGGAGATTGGGAACCCAGGACATATGAAAAGGATGGAAAGACATTTGAGAAATTCCAGACGGGTGAGGATGGCACCTTAGAGCTTAACAATAGGGATTTCCCTGGGCTGGGCTTGGCGAAAGAAACCTGGTATAAGCTGGAGGAGGTTGACCCGCCGGATGGATATAAGGGAAGCACTACCTACTTTTATATCGGGCCAATGGGAGTTCCCGAGGAAAAACCAAAGGAGATTACAGACTATACCATTGTTTCAACGGAGTATGCAGACGAAATAACCGTTCATCAGATTTCGAATTACAAGCTTGCTTCTCTGAAACTGCACAAGATCGATTCTAAGACCAAGGATTCCTTATCCGGCGCAGAATTTGCCTTGTATTCGGAAATAAGCTGCAGACCTGAATCTCAGCTTCAGAATTCAAAGACGGAAAATGGAATTTGTACCTTTGAAAACCTGATAGCGGGCAAAACCTACTATTTAAAGGAGACCAAGGCGCCTGACGGATACCATCTTGAGGATTCTGTTTATACGGTGATGGTAGATAAATCCGGTAAAACGATCACAGTAAGATGGAGCGAGGATGGAAAGCTGATGGAGTCTGTACAACAGGATGAAAGTGAATTTGTAATCGAAAATACGGCAAATGTCATTCTGCCGCAGACTGGAGGCCCCGGCACAGACTGGCATCACCGCGCCGGCCTAACTATGATGCTGTCAGCATTAATCATGCTTGCAGGATATACACTAGAAAAGCAGAAAAGAAAAAGACGAGGTTAGGAGGGAAATAGAGAAAAAATGAATCCTTGCCCGGCAGATGCCGGGCAGAAAATAAACAACAAATATGAAATTCAGAAAGGAAAAGGATTATGAAGAAGATTAAAAAACTTGCCAGCTTACTGCTGGCGCTGGTCATGGTTTTAAGCATGACGGTTACTGCGTTTGCAGAAAACCCCACTATTACTGCTCCTGAGAATAGTGACCGTACCTATGATGTTTATCAAATTTTTACCGGCAGTCTCGCAGGGAATATTCTGTCTGACGTAAGATGGGAAACAACGGTACCGGCACGACTGGAGAGTTAGTTGACCAGACTATTCTGGATGCTTTGGCTGCAGTCAACAGCGCATCTGATACCGACAAGCTGGAGGTAATTAAGGACTATGTTAATCTGAACAGCACAGCATTTAAGACACTAGATAAAGATAACACGACAGAAAGCGTACCCACCGGCTACTACCTGATCAAAGACAATGGCCCTGTTGGCGAAGGTGGAAGCTATAGCCTGTATGTTGTGAAGGTTGTTGGCCCTACCACAATTAAGCCCAAGACTGGTACCACCACTTCAGAAAAGAAGGTTAAGGATACTAACGATAGCACAAATTCTACTACCGGTTGGCAGGACTCCGCTGATTACGACATCAATGATTTTGTTCCTTTCCAGTTGAAGGCTACAATCGCCGGAGACTATGAAAACTACACCAACGGTTACAAACTGACTTTCCATGATACAGAAGCGGATGGTCTGAGCTTTGTCGCTTCTTCTGTTAAAGTCTATGTGGATGGCGAAGAAATCACTTCTGGTTATGAAGTTGTAACTGAGCACTTGAACGATGGCTGCACCTTTGAGGTTCGTTTTGCAAACCTGAAGAAAATTGAGTCCGTTCATGCTGGTTCTGTTATTACTGTGGAATACAATTCTAAGCTGAACGAGAACGCAGTTATCGGCTCTGTGGGCAACAAAAATACCATGCATGTTACTTACACCAATAACCCTAATGACGAGCAGGCGGGCGAAAATGGTGAGACTCCTGATGATACCGTTATTGTCTTTACTTACAAGACAATTGTAAACAAGGTTACAAAAAATCCAAATTATGATCCTAGTGTGGAAGGTTCCCAGGAATATATCCCTCTGGAGGGCGCAGGATTCACCCTGTTTAAAAAGAACGCTGAGGGTGAGTATGATCCCGTTAGTGAGGAACTGAAAGGTGATAACATGACCACATTCGAGTGGAAAGGTCTGGATGACGGCGACTACAAGCTGTCTGAGACCACGACTCCTGCTGGTTACAATACGATTAAGGATATTGAATTCACTATCACTGCTGAGCATGATGTAGAGTCTGATAATCCTGCATTGACCAGTCTGTCTGGCGGCAATAGTTTCACTGGAGAAGTGACTACGGGTGCCGTGAAGGCTGATATTGTTAACAACACTGGTTCTATGCTTCCATCCACCGGTGGCATCGGTACCACGATCTTCTACGCAGCAGGCATCATCCTGATGGCAGGCGCTGTATTCTTCGTAGTTAGAAGAAGAGCAAACTAATCCGTTACATACGGTATACAATCATTAGCTGTCAGCCAATGAAGCAGACAGCATGATTGCAGAATCCAAGCAAAACAAATCGCAGCCGTGAAAGCACAAAATGGCTGCAGGCAATGAAAAATACCATGCATTCCCATGCATGAGAAAGGATCGAAAGGCTTCATGAAACGAATAGTAATCAATCTCCTGATTCTCATAATCTTCCTCATGGGCCTTTCCATCCTGCTGTACCCATCCGTCAGCAACTACGTCAATGAGAAGAATTCCTCCAGGGCTATTGTTGATTATGAGCATTCCGTAGAAAAGCTGGAGGAGACGGATTATTCTGCCGAGCTTGCGGCGGCCCAGGAGTACAATGCCTACCTGGCGGAGTTTCCAAGCCTGCTGGAGTCGGCGTTTACCGAGCAGAAGCGGGAGGATGGCCCTTATGAATCCCTGCTGAATGTAGGGGGCAATGGCATTATGGGAATCATTAAGATCCCATCGATCCAGGTGAATCTCCCCATTTATCATGGAACCAGCGAGAGTGTTCTGCAGATTGCAGCAGGCCATTATATCGGTTCTTCTCTTCCTGTGGGAGGGCCGGGGACGCATGCGATCCTGACGGGGCACAGAGGACTTCCTTCTGCCAAGCTGTTCACAGACCTGGACCGGCTGGAGGAGGGCGATATTTTTTATTTAAAGGTTCTGGGAGAGATCCTGGAATATCAGATTGACCAGATTCAGGTGGTCCTCCCTCAGGAGCTGGACAGCTTGTCCATCGTGGAGGGGCAGGATTACGTGACCCTGGTCACCTGCACCCCTTATGGCATTAACAGTCATCGGATGCTGATTCGCGGCACACGGGTTCCTTATGATGGAAATTATGAGGAGAAGGTGGCCATGAAGCCGGCGCCGGTGCATTCGGATGTGCCCCAGGAGGAGCAGGGAAGAGCGTTTACAACGAAACAATGGATACTATTTGGCGCGGCGGCATTTGCGGCAGCAATATTGGCAGGGCTCCTGCTTCCAGGAAAGAAATCTGCCGGCCGAAAAAACAGTGATTTTTCTGACAGCAGTGAAACGGAGAAGAAAGAAGGAAGCCATGAAAAGAAAGAATAGAAGAAATCGGATGTCAGCTTTTCTGGCGGCAATGATACTGACAATCCTTTGTTTCTGCCAGGCTGCATTTGCCGCAGAGGATACGGAGGGAGAAGCTGGCGCAGGTCTGGATCCTGCCAGGCTGGTTACGCTGACCATTGACCTGGAAGCACAGGATCATCGTGCTACCATTTTCCTTTACAGAGTGGGAGAGTGGGACGGCAGTGCCGGAGCCTATGTCCTGACAAATGAATTTGCCGGCTCCGGGGCGGATCTGACAGATCGGACGGCAGCGGGTATGCAGAAGGCTTCTCAGATACTGGAGAAGTATGCGCGGGAATATGAAAGGACGGCTGTGGGGGCTCAGGCGACCACAGGCGGCATTGCCAGATTCACAGAATTGTCCCATGGCCTGTACCTGATTTGTCAGGTGCGGGGAAGGACGGATAATGTGACGATCACGCCGTTTTTGACCACACTTCCGGTTCTGGATGAGGTGACGCACACCTGGGATTATGATGTGAAGGCGTTTACTAAGCATGAGCCGGATCAGCCGGATCCAACTGATCCTGACGAGCCAACTAAGCCGGACCCAACTGATCCTGATGAGCCGACCAAGCCGGATCCCACCAAGCCGACGAATCCGGATGAGCCGACCAAGCCGAATCCTACCAGCCCGGATCATCCAGGTTCTGATAAGCCGGATAAACCGGATCGTCCTACACCGGATAAGCCCACACCCACCGGACCGAATCCTACCGATCCGGCGCCGGAGCAGCCCACACCAGGCGGCGGCAGAAACACGCCGGGCACCCCGGAAGAGCTGCATGAACTGGTAGATTCCCTGATTCCGCGGTCCGGCCTGGAGCGGATGCTGGATCAGATTGAGGATATGCTGACACCTCTTGGTGTTCTACCAAGAACAGGTGACGGCTCCATCTCTTATGGATCGCTGCTTTTGATCCTGGCGGTCAGCGGAACGCTGATCGTATGCCTGATCCAAAGGCGCAGAAAGAGAGAGAGAAAGGATCGTACCAAGTAAAACGCAAGTATAAAACAGGAATAGGAACAGCCGCAGCAGCGATGGATTTCACTGGTGCGGCTTTCTGTTCTTCGGAGAGGAAAGGCTGTGGGAAGCGGCCATTTGGCTTTTTTGGCAAATTTGCATAATCTGTATCACAAAAGTAAAGGAAGTGTAAAGATTGTGTTGTTTAATTTATATTAAAATGAAAAATTTGTACAAAGGGCTGTTATTTTTTGACAGTTAATGGTATAATATATCTAGTGTTATACCTGCGCCGACCCATAGGACGGACATGGAATAATTCAAACATTTAATAATTAATAGGGGGCACTATTATGGCAAAAGAGATGATTGCAATGCTTCTTGCCGGTGGTCAGGGCTCACGTCTGTACGCACTGACTCAGAAACTGGCAAAACCTGCAGTTCCTTTTGGCGGAAAATATCGTATTATCGATTTCCCGTTATCAAACTGCGTAAACTCTGGCATCGATACGGTTGGTATCCTGACCCAGTATCAGCCACTGGTTCTGAATGAGTACATAGGTAATGGACAGCCTTGGGACTTAGACCGTCTGTACGGCGGCGTTCATGTACTTCCGCCTTATCAGCAGGCATCCGGTTCCGACTGGTACAAGGGTACTGCAAATGCGATCTACCAGAACATTTCCTTTATTGAGCGTTACAATCCACAGTATGTGATCATTCTGTCCGGTGACCAGATCTGCAAGCAGGACTACAGCGATTTCTTACGGTTCCATAAGGAGAAGGGCGCTGAGTTCAGCGTAGCTGTTATGGAAGTGCCGTGGGATGAGGCATCCCGTTTTGGTCTGATGGTAGCCGATGAGAATGATAAGATCACCGAGTTCCAGGAGAAGCCGAAGAATCCGAAGTCCAACCTGGCATCTATGGGTATCTACATTTTCAACTGGGATATCTTAAGAAAGTATCTGATCGAGGACGAGGAAGACCCCAACTCTGAGAACGACTTTGGCAATAACATTATTCCAAACCTTCTTCGTGATGGCCGCAACATGTATGCATATCACTTTGACGGCTACTGGAAGGATGTAGGAACCATCTCCTCCTTATGGGAAGCAAATATGGAGGTTCTGGATCCGGAGCACAGTGGTATTAACTTATTTGATGACAACTGGAAGATCTTCAGCCGCAACAGCGGTATGACCGGACACCGGATCAGCGCAGATGCTGTTGTTGAGAATTCCATGATTACCGATGGCTGCCGCATTTCCGGCGAAGTGAAGCATTCCATTCTGTACGCCGGCGTACAGGTAGAGGCAGGCGCTGTTGTTGAGGATGCTGTTGTTATGGGCGGCACCGTGATCAAGGCAGGTGCTGTTGTTAAGCATTGTATCGTAGCTGAGAACGCAGTGATCGGCGAGAATGCCGTAGTTGGTGCTATGCCTACCGAGACGGAGAAGGGCGTAGCGACTGTAGGTCCTGGCGTTTATATCGGTGAGGGTGCGAAGATCGGCCCGAACGCTATGGTTTATAATAATGTAAAAGGTGGTGAGGTACAATGATTAACTCTAACGTAAATGCACTGGGTATTATTTTCCCGAACAGCTATGATAACTGGGTACCGGAGCTGGTTACAGAGCGTTCCATGGCTTCCATTCCTTTTGCAGGCCGTTATCGTATGGTAGATTTCATCCTTTCCAGCATGGTAAACTGCGGAATCGATAATATTTCGTTACCTGTTCGTAAGAATTATCATTCTCTGATGGATCATTTAGGATCTGGCCGTGAGTGGGATCTGACCCGTAAGAACGGCGGTCTGAATATCGTTCCTCCGTTTGCAGAGAAGGGCGTTAAGGTTTATGATGGCCGTGTTGAGGCTCTGGCAAGCATTTTAACCTTCTTAAAGTCCCAGAAGGAAAAGTATGTGGTAATGGCAGATGCCAATATCGCAGTGAACTTTGATTTCAAGGCTCTGATTAATGCTCATGTTGCCAGCGGCGCTGATGTAACCGTTGTATATGCAGAGCAGGAGGTTCCTGCTGCTATGATGGCAGCTCCAACCGAGAGCAAGGAGATGTACTACACTCTGGATCTGGACGGAAGCAAGGTAACCAGAATCCGCATCAATACCAAGGATGAGGGCATCCGCAATGTAGGCATGAACATCTCTATCATTGACAGAGAGCTTCTGATCGATCTGATCAGCGTTGCTTACGTTCATGGCTATATCTACTTCGAGCGTGACGTTCTGGCTCATCAGTTAGACAAGCTGAATGTTCAGGCATACAAGTTTGAAGGCTATTTCGCACGGATCTGCGATATGAAGAGCTATTTTAATGAGAATATGAAGCTGCTGGATGACGCAAACCTGGATGGCCTGTTTGCATCGAATCCGGTTTACACCAAGATCCGTGATGACAACCCAACCAGATACATTGCCGGCGCTAAGGCTAAGAATATCATGGCGGCTGACGGCTGCGTGATCGAGGGTGATGTAGAGAACAGCATCCTGTTCCGTGGTGTTAAGGTAGGCAAGGGCGCTAAGGTTAAGAACTGTGTTCTGATGCAGGATACTGTGATCGAGGACGGCGCTGTGGTTGAGTACGTGATCACCGATAAGAAGGTTACCATCACTGCCGGCAAGGAAGTGAAGGGTACCGACAGCTATCAGGTATTTGTAGCAAAGAATAAGACCGTATAAGGCTGTTTCAGGCAGGATCCTGCCTGATCACCTGGGTTCCTGATGTAAGGATACAAAAGAAGCTTCTCCCATGGGAAGCTTCTTTTTTTACAAGGGTCAGGAAGGATATAGGAGGGAGTACATTCTATGAGGAAAGCAGGAGCAGCATGGCTGGCAGTACTTCTGGCCCTTTGCCTGACAGCCTGCGGCGCTGCCGGCAGGGCGGTGAGCCAGTCGGATGAGGTTCTGACAAGGGATGAAACAATGGCTGGCGAAGGGGCGAACCAGGCAAACGACAGCCCTGACCGATCCGAACAGGCAGCTTCTGAGCCGGTAAAGCTTAAGATCGGGCTTCTTGGGGAGATGGGACAGGGAGAGGACAGCTTCTTTAACCAATCGGCCTGGAGCGGCTTAGAGAAGGCGGAGCAGGAGATGGGAATTGCGGTTAAGCGGCTGGATTCCCGGACAGAGGCGGAGTATGGGGCAAACCTGGAGGATTTTGCCAGAGAACGGTATGACCTGGTCATTGTATCCGGCCGGGACATGACAGAAGCTCTTGCAGAAGCGGCCGGGAAGCATCCGAAGCTGCAGATTGCAGTGCTGGACTGGTGGGCGGAAACGGCAGCGATATCCGGGAATGATCACATGGCTGTGATACGGTTTGATCCGGTTTCGGCAGCTTATCTGGCCGGAATCGCGGCGGGTATGATGACAAAGACAGACCAGGTGGGCTGGATCGTGGGCGCTGGGAATGAAAGAACTGCTGCGGCAGGCTACGGGTACCTGGCGGGCGTTCTGGATGCCAACCCAGATGCGGTGATCCTTCAGATGAATGTACATTCCTTTTCTGACCAGGAGCAGGGAAGAGCGGCGGCGTGCCAGATGGCGGAGGAAGGAGCCGATGTGCTGTTTCACGAAGCCGGAAGCTGCGGTCTTGGCGTGATCCAGGGCTGCCAGGAGCGTCAGATTCTGGCGATTGGAATGGATTATGATCAGAGCGCGTCTGCGCCGGAGTTTGTGGCGGCTTCTGTGGTAAAGCAGCTGGAGCAGGCTGTGCTGGATGTGTCCAGGTCCTGTGCGGAGGGAAAGCTGGAGAGTGGTATTCTCACCTATGATCTGAGAAATGAAGGCTGCGATTTTCTTCCTGCAGGTGATATCCTTCCGGAGGAAGTGCTGACGGCGCTTCAGACGGTGAAGGAGCAGCTGATGGAAGGGCAGATCATGGTCCCGAATACCAGGGAGGAGTTTGAGGCAGCCTACGGTGATGTGTATCTTCTGGATTGACAGGCAGGAGGGAAGCTTTATGATGGATTATGATAAGAAATTGATCGCGGCGGCATTGGAGGCGAGACGGGTCTCCTACAGCCCGTATTCCCATTTTCAGGTAGGGGCGGCGCTGCTTACTGGCGATGGAAGGATCGTGACAGGATGCAATATTGAAAATGCCGGGTATTCGCCTACCAATTGTGCGGAGCGGACGGCCTTTTTCAAGGCGGTCAGTGAAGGGATTTATGATTTTTCTGCCATTGCCATTGTGGGCGGAGCCAGGGAGGCTGCCCAGCTGGAGCTGTGTGCCCCCTGCGGTGTGTGCCGTCAGGTGATGATGGAATTCTGTGATCCTAAGACCTTCCGCATCCTTTTGGCAAGATCGGAAGAGGATTACCAGGAATTTACCTTAGAGCAGCTTCTTCCTATGGGCTTTGGGCCGGGGAATCTTGGGAAGGAGAGAGCGCAGCCGTAACAGCGGCCTGGCGTGGAGGATGCCATAGTTGTTTCAAAAAGCAGCAGATCTGCGGCGGAAGGCCGGAGGATCTGCTGCTTTTTTCGTTTCCTTGTTATTCGTTCTTTATGGATCCTTACTGGTAGCCGGGGCCGCGGTTGTTCTCTGAGATCGGTGTCTGGGGCACGTAGCCTGGCCCAAGATAAGGATTTACAATGGGCTCCTGAGGAGCGGCGGAGGATGACTCGGACTCGCTTTCCAGAGGATCCAGTATGGTGGAGATGCTGGTATGGATGTTGCAGTCGCCTGGGATGCCGAAAACAGAATCATCGGTTTCTCCGGTCTCATTTTGCGGAAGGGCAATGCAGACCTCTGTGCGCTTGGCCGGGCAGAATTCAGTAGGCTTTAAGCCGGTAGCGGAGCAGACCGTAACCACCACATGCTTGTCACAGACCTCTGTGGGGACGGTTCCCTTGGCAAAATATTCGGTATAGGTGGCATTGCCCCGGGGATCGTGATCACAGACCCCGTTGACAGCCAGCTTGCCTGACTTGCGGCAGATAACGGCAGTCTCAATGCTGTCCGGAACGGGAAATCCGGGATCCGCCAGCCCTTCGTGCACCCGTGTCATGATCTTTCTCCAGATGTCCTTGTGGAAGGAGGTGCTGGTCAGCTTCTGGTTGTTATCACAGCCGCCCCAGACTCCGGCGGTGTAGTAGGGCGTAAAGCCTACAAACCAGATATCATTGTTGGCAGTGGTGGTACCGCTCTTTCCGGCGCAGGACATATTGGGGAGGGCGGCTCTGGTGCTGGTGGAGTTTACACTGACTCCGGACCGGGCAAACTTCCGGTTGCTCTGCATGGAGGCGGACATGGCGTCCGTTAAGAGGAATGCAGTAGAATCCTTCAGCGCCCGGTGGGTTTCCGGCTGCGCATCGATCAGCACCTT
Source organism: Lachnospiraceae bacterium (assembly GCA_030524635.1). Taxonomy (GTDB): domain Bacteria; phylum Bacillota; class Clostridia; order Lachnospirales; family Lachnospiraceae; genus Caccovicinus. The sequence goes on along the minus strand of JAUNGG010000055.1, from coordinate 9,548 downwards.
TCCGTCATGATCTAAGATCCGGGTGAAAAACTGAGGCTTGGTGTAGGTTCCTCCATTTGCAATGGTGGCAAAGGCTGTGGTTAGATCCAGGTTGGTAACGCCGTCAGTCAGTCCGCCTAAGGCGGTAGCTGCATTTAAGTCGGTGCTGGTCAGGGTGGTGATTCCCATATTTTTGGCGTAATCCACTCCAAGCTGGGGAGTCACAGTGTCCATCAGGCAGCGTACGGCCACAATGTTCATCGAATAGATGATGCCGTCCCGGATGCTGGAGTAGCCCAGGTACCCCTGGCTCCACCAGTTGCGGAAGGTTTTGCGGTTTACCGTATAAGGAGCATCGTAGTAGACCGTTCCCAGGGTGGCGCCGCAGGCATCCAGCGCCGGAGCAAAGGCAGAAATCACCTTAAAGGTAGAGCCTGGCTGGCGTGGGGTATTGGTGGCCCGGTTTAAGGTCAGGCTGGCTGTTTTTTCTCCACGCCCGCCGCAGATGGCCTTTACCTGTCCGGTGGCCTGATCCATCAGGACGAAGGACAGCTGGGGCTGAAGAATGTACTGGGCATGCTCAGCCAGCACGGTGTCGGATTCTGAAAGGATATAAGCCTTATACTGTTCTACATCGGCTCTTGCCGCTTCCTCGGAAGGATATAAGCCGTTAAAACCGTCCTGAAGCACCGATTCATGGAAGGCTTCTATATTCCGCTCTGAGAAATGCTCGGTAGTCCCGTCTGCATGGGTGACAGAGAGCCGGTACTCCACAGAGTACTGAGCAGTGTCGTAATTGTCCGGATTATTGACCTCTTCGTCAACGATGGCCTGAAGCTTTGGATCCTGTGTGGTGTGGATGGACAGTCCGCCGCCGTAAAGCAGATTGTGTGCCTGGGTCTCGGTGTAGCCAAGCTGGCTGACTAATGCATCCATCACCTGCTCCACCAGCTCGTCTGTAAAATAGCTGTAGGGAGATGAGGCTTCCCTGGTCAGCAGATCCACGTTTTGGATGCGGTCATACACGTCGTCTGCCAGGGCCTCTTCCTGCTCATCCTTTTCGATGTAGCCCTGCTCATACATATACTGCAGGATGATCTTTCTTTTTTCCTCATTCTTCTCACGGCCGGAAATGGGATTTAATTTGGCCGGGTTCTGGGTAATGCCGGCGATGACGGCACATTCCGATAAGGTTAAGTCAGACACCTCTTTATTAAAGTAACGCTTTGCCGCCACCTTTACGCCCAGGGTGTTGTTGCCTAAATTAATGGTGTTTAAGTAGTCGGTGATGATCCGCTTTTTTGCTTCCGTCACATCCCCGGTCATCTCCGTCAAGGTCTGTTCCAGCTTCACTGCCAGGTACTGCTCCTGAAATTTACGCTCCAGCTGTGCGCCGAAGCTGGTCTCGCGTCCGCCGTTAAAAACATTATTCTTAATCAGCTGCTGGGTCAGGGTAGAGCCGCCGCCTGCATAATCATCCGTCAGAACGCCCACTGCCGCTCTGACAATGGAGCGGATATCGATTCCATTATGACTCCAGAACCGGGCATCTTCGATGGAAACGAAGGCGTCGATCAGGTCTTGGGGAAGCTCCTCATAGGTGGCGGCCTCCCGGTTGGAGCCGGACATCACCAGCGTGTCTGTTAAGTTGCCCTGGCTGTCATATACCTTGGTTGCAAATCCGCTGGGACCAAAGCTTAAGGGGTCTACATCAGGGGCATTGTCAATGATTCCCTTGATCATGCCCACACCGACTCCGACTCCTGTCAGAACCAGAAAAAGCAGTACAACGAAAATCAGCTTAAACAGGTTCAGGAACAGTCTGCTGGTATACTTTCGTCCGCGGGAACGGGAATTTTGTATTTTCTGCCTGGTAGCAGACAATCCATAATGATATGAATCCATGAAAGTCCTCCTTTTAGGGCAGGTGCCCTTATAAAGTGTAGTATACCAAATCTTTGAAATCAATTCAATTAATAATGGAATTTGTAAGGATCTTCAAAAAAAGCGCAAGAATCCTTACGGAAATTTTAACAGGTGCAAAAGCCGGATGGAACGTTGCGCTTGCATTTGCCATCTCCTTCTGATAAACTTGATCATAGCGGTTCCATAACTGCCAGACATAAGGTAAGAGACTGCTTATATCTGGAAAGAATAAAGGAAGAGAAAAGGAAGAGAGAGGGGTATCAAGATGCCAGAACCATATCGGATTTGCTACCAGGGAGGACAGGGGGAGATCGTGGAAAAGAAATCGCGCTTTATCGCTAATGTCCGTCCGGTAAAGACAGAAGAAGAGGCCATAGCCTTCATTGAAGAAACCAAGAAACAATACTGGGATGCCCGTCACAACTGTTATGCCTATGTCTGCGGAGAACGAAACCAGCAGATGAAATGCAGTGACGACGGCGAACCCAGTCAGACTGCAGGAAGGCCCATGCTGGACGTGCTGCTGGGAGAAGGACTCCACGATGTCTGCGTTGTAGTCACCCGATATTTCGGAGGCACCCTCTTAGGCACCGGCGGTCTGGTGCGGGCCTACTCCCAGGCAGTAAAGGAAGGTCTTGCAGCCAGCCATATCCTGGAAAAACTTCCCGGCCGAAAGCTTACCGTCACCTCCGACTACACGGCCATTGGAAAACTCCAGTACCTGTCTGCCCAGGCCGGTCTCACGATCCTGGACACCCAATACACCGACCAGGTCGTCACCACCCTCCTGGTCCCGGAATCCCAGGTGCCATCCATCACAACCCAGATCACCGAATCCACCAACGGCACCGCCAACATCCAATGCTCCGACCCATTTTACTACGGACTGGACGGAAAGAAACTGATACTTTTCTAACTGTTTTTTTACATTCTGCCAATACACCAGCAGCAACCAGGCAGGCCGGGCTCCTTTGTGAACGCCTTTTCAGCCCGCCGGTACTTAGGCGCGGTTTCTTACGCGCCTTATGTACCGCTGCGCGCTGAATAGAGCGAGAGCGCGCTGAACAAAGGAGCCCGGCCTGCCCGGCTGCTGCGGACTCATTGTGATTGCCTTTTCAGCCCGCCGGTACTTAGGCGCGGTTTCCCACGCGCCTTACGTACCGCTGCGCGCTGAATAGAGCGAGAGCGAGCTGAACAAAGGAGCCCGCCTGCCCGGCTGCTGCGGACCCCTTGCCAGCAAACAATTATAAAAATCCCCTTGAAATCAATCGTCCAGGGTGCTATATTAAGATATTGTGATTATAAAGAGTCTAACATTTTGAAAGAACCATAGAAAGAAGAGTACAACCCTATGAAGATGAAGAGAGAAGATGTGAGAAATATTGCGATCATCGCCCATGTTGACCACGGTAAGACCACTCTGGTAGACGAGCTGTTAAAGCAGAGCGGCGTGTTCCGCGCCAATCAGGAGGTAGCGGAGCGCGTGATGGATTCTAATGATATTGAGCGGGAGCGGGGAATCACCATTCTGGCGAAAAACACCGCTGTATTTTATAAGGGAACCAAGATCAACATCATCGACACCCCAGGCCATGCTGATTTCGGCGGCGAGGTTGAGCGTGTCTTAAAGATGGTAAATGGTGTTATTCTGGTGGTAGATGCTTTCGAGGGCGCTATGCCTCAGACCCGTTTCGTGCTGCAGAAGGCGCTGGAGATGGATCTTCCGGTTATCTGCTGCATCAATAAGATCGACCGTCCGGAGGCACGGCCGGTTGAGGTGGTAGATGAGGTTCTGGAGCTGTTTATGGATCTGGATGCTTCTGACGAGCAGCTGGAATGTCCCTTCGTCTACGCGTCTGCCAAGGCAGGCTTTGCCAAGAAGGAATTAGATGATCCGGAGGAAAACATGGTTCCTCTCTTTGAGACCATTGTAAATTATATCCCGGCACCGGAGGGTGACCCGGAGGCGCCTACCCAGGTGCTGATCAGCACCATTGACTACAATGAATATGTAGGCCGGATCGGCATCGGCAAGGTTGATAACGGTGTTCTCCGCATTAACCAGGAGTGTGTGCTGGTGAACCATCATGACCCGGATAAATTCCGCAAGATCAAGATCGGAAAGCTGTATGAGTTTGACGGCTTAAAGCGCGTGGAGGTTCAGGAGGCAAAGATCGGAGCCATTGTTGCGATCTCCGGCATCACAGACCTTCACATCGGCGATACCATCTGTTCCCCGGAAAGTCCGGAACCGATCCCATTTCAGAAGATCTCAGAGCCTACCATCTCCATGTATTTCATGGTAAATGACAGTCCGCTGGCCGGACAGGAGGGCAAGTACATCACCTCCCGCCATATCCGCGACCGTCTGTTCCGGGAACTGAACACGGATGTGAGCCTTCGTGTGGAGGAGACGGATTCTGCCGACTGCTTTAAGGTTTCCGGGCGAGGCGAGCTGCATCTGTCCGTTCTGATTGAAAACATGCGCCGTGAGGGCTTTGAGTTTGCAGTCAGCAAGGCGGAGGTTATTTACAAGTACAATGAGCGCAATCAGAAGCAGGAGCCGATGGAGATTGCCTACGTGGATGTTCCGGAGGAGTTTACAGGAGCGATCATCCAGAAGCTGACCTCCCGCAAGGGCGAGCTGATGGGCATGACTCCGATTGCCAGAGGTTACACCAGACTGGAGTTTAATATCCCCTCCAGAGGCCTGATCGGCTATCGCGGCGAGTTTATGACTGATACCAAGGGAAATGGTATTCTGAATACCATCTTTGACGGCTATGGCCCTTATAAGGGAGATCTGACCTACCGTCCGACCGGTTCCCTGATTGCATACGAGTCTGGTGAGTCCATTACCTACGGCCTGTTTAATGCCCAGGAGCGGGGAATCCTCTTTATCGGACCGGGAGTTAAGGTGTACGGCGGAATGGTCATCGGACAGAATCCGAAGGCTGAGGACATCGAGGTCAATGTATGCAAGACCAAGAAGCTGACCAATACCCGTTCCTCCAGCGCAGATGAAGCGCTGCGTCTGGTTCCTCCAAAGGTGATGAGCCTGGAGCAGTGCCTGGAGTTTATTGATACAGATGAGCTTTTGGAAATCACGCCTTCTTCCCTGCGGATCCGGAAGAAGATCCTGGACCCAACTTTGAGAAAGCGCGCTTCTTTCAAGAACAAATAAATCGTTTTGGAAAATGAACCCTTTCATGCGATAATTGGAAAATCCCGTCGAGAAGTTGTGATGGGATTTTTCTTGTTTCCGGCATATTCCTGGTTCTTTTTTCATAAATATGTTATGTGCAGCAGTCCGGGTTGATGAGTTCCAACCGATCACTGACGGGCTGCAACGAATTGAATGGAAAGAGGAGAGAAATACTATGTCAGAAAAAATGATTGAAAACAACAAGGTAAGCGTGATCGGCAAGATCGTTTCCGGATTTACCTTCAGCCATGCCGTGTTCGGGGAAGGCTTTTACATGGTGGATCTGGAGGTCAACCGTCTCAGCGAGCAGGCGGATATTATCCCGCTTATGGTGTCAGAACGGCTGATCAAGGTGGATGAGGACTACCGGGGCTGTACCGTGGAGGCAGCCGGCCAGTTCCGTTCCTATAACCGTCATGAAGGTACGAAAAACAAGCTGGTGCTTTCAATCTTTGTCCGTGAAATTCATTTTATTGAGGAATTTACCGACTATACGAAGACGAATCAGATTTTTCTGGACGGCTATATCTGCAAGCCGCCGGTTTACCGGAAAACTCCCCTGGGCCGGGAGATCGCGGATCTTCTGCTGGCAGTGAACCGGCCTTATGGAAAATCCGATTACATACCCTGCATTGCCTGGGGAAGAAATGCCAGGTTTGCTTCTGGCTTTGAGGTCGGCTCCCGCGTGAAGGTATGGGGCCGTGTGCAGAGCCGTGAGTATACAAAAAAGCTGAGCGAGACGGAGTGCGAGAAGCGGGTCGCCTACGAGGTATCGGTCAGCAAGCTGGAATGTGAGGACACCTGATTTTGTAAATAAAACATGCATAAAAGTTAAGAAAAAAGTAAGAAATGTTTGCAAAGTTTAAAAAAGTATGATATTATGGGCTTCGTTGTACATGAATTACTATTCACATACTTTTATTGAGGCTTTTGTTGCAGGCAAGCCGTTGGCGAAGCTGTAACTTTTTAAGCTTCCATCTATGAGGTGCATTCAGATGAAAAAAGGAGCAGTTCAGGTGATCTGCGGTTCCGGCAAGGGCAAGACCAATGCCGCAATCGGCAGAGCGATCAGCGCTTTGGCGGAGCACGAAAGTGTGATCATGATCCAGTTTATGAAAGGAAATCAGGCGGCAGAAAGCAAGGATGTGCTGGCACGCCTTGAGCCGGAGCTGAAGGTATTCCGCTTCGAGAAGTCCGCCTGTTTTTTTGAGACGCTCTCTCAGGAGCAGAAGGCGGAGGAGATGATGAATATCCGCAATGGTTTGAATTTCGCCAGAAAGGTGATGGCCACAGGGGAATGTGACCTTCTGATTCTGGATGAGATCCTGGGGATTGTTGATTGCGGAATCATTACGGCAGAGGACCTGATTCATACCCTGGAGGCCAGGGAAAGTGAAATGTCTGTGGTTCTGACGGGAAAGGTATTTCCAAAGGAGCTTGAACATTATGTGGATCATATTTCCATGATTCAAGATCTTAAAGTTGACAAGAGCAAAGAAGAATGATAGTATAGAACCTGTGAGGAGTCATATAACTGCTGCATCATGCAGAAGAAAAGTAGAGGTTGCGCTGATCAAGAGTAGATAGCTGGATGTGCCGGACACAAAAGAAGGCTATGGAAAGGGAGATGCGCCGAAGGGAGAAAAGCCGGATTTTCTTACCTGGGCATATGGTGAAGAATCATATGACTGTCATCCGACAGGATGGGGAGCTACTTAAAGAGAGGAATCATTCGAACTTTAAGGGGGCTGGCCATATGTCAGTCCCATTTTTCATGTATCAGGGGCATTGGCCGGGCGTGAATGTAAGATCGATAGATCTGTGCCTGTCCATCTGCGGATCTGTGCGCTGGAGGCTGCTGGTAGATGAAGAACCATCCGGGAGTATTATTACATCAGAAAATAGCAGGAGGAAAGAACATGTCAGTATTTGAAGGAGCTGGAGTAGCGCTGATTACTCCTATGAAGCCAAATGGAGAAGTAAATTATGAGAAGCTGGAGGAGATCATTGAGGAGCAGATTGCAGGAGGCACCGACGCGATTGTTGCATGCGGAACCACTGGTGAGGCATCTACCCTCACCCATGAGGAGCATCTGGATGTGATCCGTTTTACCTGTAAGGTGACTGCCGGAAGGATCCCGGTAGTAGCCGGAACTGGTTCGAACTGTACCCAGACGGCCATCTACCTGTCTCAGGAAGCAGAGAAGGCAGGAGCCGATGCAGTTTTAGTGGTTTCCCCATATTATAACAAGGCAACGCAGAACGGCCTGATTGCCCATTTTACCGCAGTTGCAAATTCCATCACCATTCCGGTGATCTTATATAATATCCCTGGAAGGACTCGAGTTACCATCCAGCCTCAGACCATTGTTACTCTGTGCAAAAATGTTGAGAATATCGTAGGCGTGAAGGAAGCCAGCGGAAACTTCTCCAGCATTGCAACACTGATGAGCCTGGCGGATGGATGTGTGGATGTATATTCCGGCAATGATGATCAGATCGTACCGCTGCTTGCATTAGGCGGCAAGGGCGTTATCTCCGTTCTCTCCAATGTGGCGCCGAGACAGACCCATGAGATCTGTACATCCTATTTTGCAGGCGATGTGAAAAAGAGCATGGAGATGCAGATCCAGGCAATCCCGCTGATCACGGAGCTGTTTCGTGAGGTAAACCCGATTCCGGTGAAGGCTGCCATGAATCTGATGGGCAAGGAGGTTGGCCCACTGCGGATGCCTCTGACTGAGATGGAGCCTCAGAACCAGGCCCTTCTTAAGAAGGCGATGGAGGAGTACGGACTGCTGTAGTCCGGGCGTTATGGTTCCGTCATGTTACTGTTACAGAAAAAACCCATGGATACGGAGGATTAAGGATCGATGATTAAGATGATTATGCACGGCTGCAACGGCGCGATGGGCCAGGTGATTGCCGGAATCGTGGAGCAGGATCCGGAGATTGTGATCGCAGCAGGTGTAGATATCAATACGGTACAGAAAAATGATTTCCCGGTGTACGCTTCCCTGGCAGAGGTGAAGGAGGAGGCAGATGTGATCGTAGATTTTGCCTCTGCAAAGGCGGTGGACAGCCTGTTAGACTATTGCAGGGCGCAGTCTGTGCCGGTGGTTCTGTGTACTACGGGACTGAGCAGGGAGCAGCTTGATAAGGTGCAGGAGGTTTCTGGGGATGTGGCAGTGCTTCGTTCTGCCAACATGTCTCTGGGCGTGAATACCTTATTTAAGCTGGTGGCAGAGGCTGCCAAGGTTCTGGCGGCAGCGGGCTTTGATATGGAGATCGTGGAAAAGCACCATAACCAGAAGATGGACGCGCCCAGCGGAACGGCCCTTGCCCTTGCCGATGCGCTGAATGAAGCCATGGATCATTCCTATCATTACGTTTATGACAGAAGCCAGCGGAGAGAAAAACGAGATGCTAAGGAGATCGGCATCAGCGCCGTTCGGGGAGGCTCCATCGTAGGCGAGCATGATGTGATTTTTGCCGGAAAGGATGAAGTTGTAACCTTCAGCCATACCGCTTACTCCAAGGCAGTATTTGCCAAGGGCGCTGTGGAGGCAGCCAAATATCTGGCCGGAAAAGGCGCCGGGCTTTATACCATGGCGGATGTGATCGGATAGACTCTGACAAATTGATAGCAAGTTAAATTTGGAAATTAATTCCTTTATAATTTCGCCGCTCTGGCACATACTAGATGTAGAAAAAGCATGATAGTATTGAAAGGAGACGGAAATTATGAAGAAAATCAAATATGGGATCTTATGTCTGGCAGCAGCTGCATTTATGGTCTGCATGGTGGCATGCGGCAGGCGGGATACCAACAGTCAGACGCAGCAGAATCAGACCAACACAGGCGGGGCTGGCACTGCCAATACGACTACCGGGGCTGAGTTCAATAACGAAACAGAAACCGAAGGCGAGGGCGGCGGAGCAGGAAGCACCGGCAGCACTGAAGGCGAAACCGGCGTGATCGATGGGCTGATCCGGGATGCCGAAGATGGAGTAGATGATATTCTGGACGGCGGACAGGACGGGACGGATGATATGGGCCGGGGACCTGGCTATGAATCCAGCGGAGCGAATCGATAAAAGAATAAAATAGAACTTATTAGAGGACAAAGCACAATGAGATTTTGGCTTTGTCCTCTTGTCTTTGTCAGGCTTTTTGGGCGGTAAGGGCCTCATAAATTTTGTCGCAGTCATAGTCTGGTGCAAAGGCTTTTGCAGTCAGGCATATACTCGTAATGGAATCCAGATCTTCCTCTAATTCATCGGCAATCGTCTCCGGTGCTTTTCCCTTCAGGAGCTTTTTGCATACCATTTGAATCAATTGTTTTTTCTTCCCTTCCAGCAGGCCGCCGTTAAAACCATCATGGAAGCCATCGCTAAACCCATCATGAAACCCGTTATTAAAGCCATTATTAAAGCC
>JAUNGG010000054.1 GCA_030524635.1 Lachnospiraceae bacterium | reverse complement strand
GTTTTCCTGATTGCGGTTCTCCTGGCTGCGGTATTCCTGATTACGACCTTCCTGACTGCGGTTCTCCTGGTTGCGGCTATAATCCCGGCGGCCTCCGTTGTCCTGATTTCTCCCACGGTTCTGATAACCGGTTCGATTGTCATACCGGTTTACCACCCGGACATTCCGGCCGTCTGTGCGGCTGCGGTCCTGGCGCGATCCGGAATTATCCCGGCCTCCATCTCTCCGGCTCTGAACATTTTCTCTGCGCCCATTCATATCAGAACGCTCCGTTCTAACAGAGGCTTCTGGTCGGATGGACGGCTCTGCCTTGCCAGGTTCCGGCTGCTCTGCCCGGACGGACAGCTCCGCCTGGTCAGGCTGTTTTGGCTGCTCTGCCTGAACGGGCGGCTCCGCCTGATCAGGCTGCTTTGGCTGCTCTGTTTTGGCAAATAGCTCTGCCTTACCGGTTGGTTCCGTTTTTTCTGCTGATTCTTCCGGCTTTCCTTCGCCTTCTGTCCGGCAAAGCACTTCGATCAGATCCGCCTTTCTCAGGCCGCTGATTCCTCTTAACCCTTTCGCTTTTGCCAATTCCTTCAACTCACTTAATGGAAGGGTACTTAATTTTTCACGCATTTTTACTCCTTGTCTGATTCACGGCGCGTTGCCATAACGGCACAGAATCTGCTCTCTTTCTTCCTTTATCTATCCTTATCTGCCTTAAACTGGCCGACATTATCTTCAATTTGTAATCGTATCGGGGATTTCCTTCAGATTTAGAATGGTGATGTATTGATTATACGCCTATTTTATGAAAAAGCAAAGTGGTTTTTCATAAAATTTATTAAAAGATGCTGGGGTCAAAAAGTATTTTGACCCCTATGATACCGAATTGCTCCGCACTACGTTCTCCCGCAATTCTCATTTTAATACGCATATCGGAAAAAGGAATCGATTATGGCTCCATCTGCATCTTCCAGCTCCAGCCCCAGGGCTTTGGCCATGATAGGACCTTCGTCAGTCAGGTACATTTCCGGTATCTGGGCTCCAGGCTGAAAGTCTGGACCAGCGGCAAGGAAGAAGGTCTCATAGCCCGAGCCGTTTGGATCATAGCCGTGCGCTCCCTTGTGCACACCGTTGCCTGGGGCTGCTTTCTCCATTGGCTTTGTGCAGCCGTTTTTAAAGTAAAAGCCGTCTTCTGCCTCCAGCATAAATGCACATCTGGGGTCTGCACCCTTTTCCCATGCCTGTTTTCCGGTGTACACGGCACGTACACCGGAGCCTGGTGCCTGTTTCCACCGGCGGAGCCACCTGGCCACCTCTAGCATCAGCTTTTTATCCTTCCGGTTTTTTACATAAATGTAGCAGGCGCCGTCACAGTTTTGGGCAGCCACCTTCCACTTAAGAAGCCGGTTTCCGCTGCGCTCTGCCCAGCCATTTTCTGCAATGTAATAGTTGGGATACAACACGCAGTCTACATTTTTCTGATAATGATCGCCCAGAAGGATGATATTGGTGGTTTTCCAGTCTCCCATCCGCTGGATCAAGCCAAGGGTCTCTCCCAGGCGCATATCCTGGCGACGCAGAGCATCCTCTGCTTCCAGGGAATTAACACCATACTCATGACGGATGGAATCCACATCTGTCAAATGCACCAGTGTCAGGTCCGGATGATACTTGTGCAGGGTGCGAAGCAGCGCTGCCTGGACAAAATGATCCAGCATTGGCTGGCGCACACCATCCATCAGATGGCCGTACCGGCGGTACAGATCAAGCTGGTAGCCCGGCGTTCCATTGAGAAAAGATACCAGGATCTGATTTTCCCATGGACGGTTTGCCCAGATTTCCGGCATATTGTAGGAGATCCTGGCTCCGGCCGTCACCGGCCACAAAAGAGCGGCGGTCCGCAGGCCTGCCTTTTCTGCCTCCTCGTAAAGGGTGGGGCTTTTTATAAACCGCCGCTGCCAGAACCAGTCCGGATTCTCCCGATCCGGCTGCAGGCGAAGATTGTTCACCACACCATGGCGGGCAGGAACCCGGCCGGTGACGATGCTGGTATGGGCCGGATAGGTCAAGCTGGGGCACACCGACTTTACATGACGGCAGCTTGCCGACCGTTCCAGCAGCGCCTTAAAATGAGGCAGGGTCTCCAGCAGAGCCAGATCCTCGCTGCCTACCGCATCCCAGGAGATCACCAGCATCCGGTGGGGCTTTCTGCCTATGTATTTTTTCTTTCTTCTAATCATCATAATTACTCCTTATGCTGCTGCACAGATGCCATTCTCACTCTGCATGCTCTTTAATAAATGCCATATGGGCCTTGATCTGTTTCTCATAGCCATTGTCGGAGGGCTGATAAAATACCGTTCCCACCAGACCGTCCGGCAGATACTGCTGTTTTACGTAATGGTTGGGGTAATCATGGGCATACCGGTAGCCGGCCCCGTGGCCCAGCTTTTCTGCGCCTTTATAATGCTTATCCTGCAGGTGGACCGGAACCGCCTCCGTCCGTCGGGTCTTCACCGCATCCATCGCTGCAAAAATGGCATTGCAGGCAGAATTGCTCTTAGGAGCTGTCGCCACATAGGAGGCCGCCTGGGACAGGATGATCTGCGCCTCCGGCATTCCGATCCGCTCCACGGCCTGGGAAGCTGCAACGGCCAAACAGAGAGCCTGAGGATCCGCATTTCCCACATCCTCTGCCGCACAGATCATGATCCGGCGGGCAATAAATTTAATATCCTCTCCCGCATACAGCATCCGCGCCAGGTAATAAACTGCCGCATCCGGGTCTGACCCCCGCATGCTTTTGATAAAAGCAGAAATGGTGTCGTAATGATTATCCCCGCTTTTATCGTAGCGCACAGCCCGCTTCTGGATGCACTCCTGGGCCACCTCCAAATCAATGTGGATTCTGCCGTCTGCGCTCCTCTCTGTGGTGAGAACCCCCAGCTCCACCGCATTTAACGCTGCCCGCGCATCGCCATTTGCCACATCTGCCAGAAATTCCAGCGCCTCCTCATCGATCACGGCATCGTAGGCTCCCATCCCCCGCTCTTTATCAAAGACAGCCCGCCGGATCAATTCTCTGATCGCATCCTTCTCCAGCGGCTTTAATTCAAAGATCCGGGACCGGGAAAGAAGCGCACCGTTTACCTCAAAATAGGGATTTTCCGTGGTGGCGCCGATGAGGATCAGGGTACCGTCCTCCACAAAGGGCAGAAGATAATCCTGCTGGCTTTTATTAAAACGATGGATCTCATCCACAAAAAGAATGGTCTTTCTCCCATACATGCCAAGGGCATCCTGAGCGCCTTTCACCACCTCTTCCATGTCCTTTTTTCCGGCTACGGTGGCATTGATCTGCTGAAATTCTGCACTGGTGGTATTGGCGATCACCTTTGCCAGGGTGGTCTTTCCCGTTCCCGGCGGCCCGTAAAAAATGACGGAGCCAAGCTTGTCCGCCTTAATTGCCCGATATAACAGCTTATCCTTTCCGATAATGTGCTGCTGTCCCACCACCTCATCCAGGGTTCTGGGACGCAGCCGGGATGCCAGCGGTGCTTCTGTCTCCTTCGCCGTCTCCCTCATATAATCAAATAAATCCATATAATCTGCCTTCCTTGTTACGGTTTGCAACTGTTCAATGCCTTCACAGCTGCGAACAGAAATCTAGTTCTACAGCTCCAGTATAGCCGTTCTTTTCTCAAGCGTCAACCGATTCCCGGATAATCAAAAATCCCAGAGGTCCCAGGATGACCCCGGGAATCCCAAACAGCTGAAGCCCTACATAGATTGCCGCCAGGGTCAGAAAGGGGGAAAGCCCCGCCTTTGCTCCCATCATTTTAGACTCCATCATCTGACGCAGAAGATAGGATATCAGGTAAATAGCAATCAGCACCGCCCCCTGCCCGCCATTTCCCTGCAGAAAGCAGACTGCCGCCCAGGGAAACAGAATCGTTCCCGTTCCGATAAAGGGCAGAGCATCCAAAAGTCCGATCAGAATCCCCAAAAGCCCATAATAAGGATTTCCCATCAGAAACAGTCCCCCGGTACAAATGAGGATGGTTCCTGCCAGAATCAAAAGCTGTGTCTTTCCGTATGCTGCCCCCACCACCTTAAGGATCCGTCCCATCTGCACATATTCCTCATGGAAAGCAGATCTGCGGAAATATTCTCCGATTGCTTCATTCTCCTGAAGCGCAAGCACCGTGCCGAAAAAGATCACAGCCAGCAATATCATTCCATTGACCATTGCCTTCATCCAGACCATGGAATTTCCCATGATATACGGCATCACCCGGTCCGCCGCCTGGCTGACCAGGCTTCGCAGCAGCTCCTGAGCCAACCGGATCATACAGTCCGCTTCCAGATGGAGAGCCGCTTCCACCTGCCTGCACCAGCCGGTCAGCAGGATATCCGCTTCCAGCATAAGCCGGGGCAGATTTCTTAACAAAAGCTTTCCCTCCCGGATCAGCTTTCCTCCCACCAGCCATCCAAAAATCCCCAGAAGGACCCCGACTCCGGCTAAGAGAATCCCTCCCAGCAAGCCCAGAGGCAGACTAAAACTTCGCCCCCGCACGGTAACCCGCAGCCTTTCCTGCAGCCACTGAGCCCAGGGACGCAGCAGCTCTGCCAGCCCCAAAGCAATGAAAAAAGGAATTACGAGGGGAAGCAGGTACTTTAATCCTGCATACACCCCCAGCGCAATTCCTGTTGTTATGATCAGCTTCTTCAGTTTCTTATTTGGCTTACCCATGGACTCACCTGTTTCTGTTTTCATGTATTGCTTTTGTACTCTGCTAGTATGTGTCCAATGGCGAAAACTATACCTTTTATTTTTCCTTTCTGCCAAACCAGCCAAAGGCTCCGCCCTTGGGCTTCATCTCAAAGGTCATCCGCTTTCCGGTGGAAGGATGGGTGAAGGTAAGACTGGCGGCGCACAGCGCAATGGTGCCCCGGCATGTCCCGGAAGCGAAATCAGGATGATACCGGTTATCTCCCCACAGCGGCGTCCCATGCCCGGCAAACTGGACCCGGATCTGATGATGCCGGCCAGTCAGCAGATGAATCCGTACCAGGGAAACTTCCCTGCCGTCCTGTAAGATGCTTTCCACCACCTGATACTCCAGTTCTGCCCGTTTTCCATCTGGATCCGATTTATCCACAATCTCAGAGCGGTTGCTTTTCCCATCTTTCCTCAGATAATCCACATAGTTACCCACATTATCCACAGGTTTTCCACATACCACAGCATAATAAATCTTGTCCATCTGGCCATTCTTTACCTGAGAACTTAAGTGTGCAGCGGCCTTCTGGGTTTTGGCATACACCATCACGCCGGACACCGGCTTATCCAGTCTGTGGATAACTGCCACATAAGGCGGACGACATTTTTCACCCTTTTTCACCATATTTTTCCCTGATTTTGTGGATAGTTTTCCCCAATCGGTGGATAACTTTGTGTATATCTTGTGTTTATCCCCACTGCTGCGGCCCATGATATAGTTTTGAAGCTGGCTTACCATATCCGCCTCAAAGCCTCTGGAGGCCTGAGCCTCCACTCCTGATGGCTTTTCCACAACGATAAGCTCTGAATCTTCATATAATATATTCAGCGTCATATCCTGATTTGATTCCTCCCTGCCTTCGATCTGATTTTACAGATCCTGAGTCCTCTGTTTTAACAGTTCCATGTCTTTCTGCCTTCCTGCTTCCTCCATACCGGCAGACTTGTCTGTCCACTATCTTACTACACCGAAACCAACTTTTCCAGACTCCCATGAGAATTCCATCATAAAACACTTGCACAATCTGTAAAATTGGTGTATAGTATTAATTACAAATGAATGTAGTTTTTAATACTACATATAATAGTTATTAATAATTCACAAAAGAACTGCGGCTTCTGATAACTTTTTATAAATTTCAGCAAACAAGGAGGTATTCCCATGAAGTTACACATTAAAGACCCTGGAAGTGCAATCACTCACTTCATCGCCATGATCGGCGCTATCATAGCGGCTACTCCATTACTGGTAAAGGCTTCCAGAGAGCCGGACTGGACTCATCTGGCTGCTCTCTCTGTCTTTATCACCAGCATGATCCTGCTGTATGCTGCCAGCACAATCTACCATACCCTGGATATTTCACCAAGGATCAACAAGATCCTCCGGAAAATCGACCATATGATGATTTTCATCCTGATCGCCGGCACATATACTCCGGTATGTATGGTTGTGTTGGGAGATAAAACCGGCTGGAATCTTCTGGCACTGGTATGGGGAATTGCGGCTGCCGGCATTCTGATCAAGGCATTCTGGATCACATGCCCGAAATGGTTTTCTTCTTTTATTTACATTGCCATGGGCTGGGTCTGCGTTCTGGCCTTTACCCGAATCGTCCATGCACTGCCCAGAGCCGGATTTGGATGGCTGCTGGCAGGCGGGATCATTTATACGGTAGGCGGAATCATTTATGCATTGAAGCTGCCGATTTTCAATTCCCGGCATAAGAATTTCGGATCCCATGAGATCTTTCATTTATTTGTGATGGGCGGAAGTCTTTGTCATTATATTATGATGTATCAGTTTGTGGCATAGTGGAGGTTGTTTTGTCCAGATCGTTTCTTGCGGACAGCAGGCAGGCTGGCAGATTCCCATAATCCTTACGGGAACCTGCCAGCCTGTCTGTTTTTTGCCACCAGCTCCAATTTCTCCCTTCTGCTCAGCTTCTTGATTGCCGCTTCCCGGCGCATCGCTTCCTCCTTCGTTGCAAACACTTCATAATATACCAGCGTCACCGGCCTGCGGGGCTTTGTATACTTGGCTGCCTTCCCCTGATTATGCGCCTTCACCCGCTTGTCCAGGTGATTGGTCCAGCCGCAGTAAAGCGTTCCGTCCGCACATTGGAGAAGATAGGTTACATTTTCCGCTTCTGCCTCTGCTTCCCTTCCTGCGGCCTTTTTTTGGCCTGTATTTTTTCCCTGTTTCTCCATAGTTCTCTCTGTCATTCACCTCTTCTGATTTTATGTAAACGGCCTCCACGTCTTGCAATACGCGCTGCCGCCCAGATATCCCTTCTGCTAACCTTTTCGTGGCAAAAGCTCCTATCTGTATCTATGAAAAAGCATTGGCCGAATGCACAAACCAGCCTCTGCTGCCTGCTGCTTATGTGGGAAAGGATCCTGCTTCTCCCCGCACAAGCAGCTTCTTATTTTCTTCTGATATTAGTATATCACAAATTTGAAAAATCGTGCGTGTTTCCAATCTCTTTTACCAGAATCAGTTTCTGCCCAGCCTTCACCTGCCCGTCTGCCAATTCATTTGTCTGTATCACCGTATCCATGGTGGTATGGAATTTTTTTGCGATCCCCCACAGATCATCCTCCGGCTGCACGATGTAGCCCACGATTCCCGGCAGCTTCTGAAGCTTCTCCAGATCCAGCGGCTGCCGCTCCACTCCGGTGATCACCGGCTGTCTCACCGGCTGCTGCACCAGCACCTCCAGATTGATCACGGCTTTGATCTCCACTCCATTGCCGCCCATCATAACAGCAGTCATCTGCTCCAGCCCTGGGATGATCTGGTAAATACTGGTTTCATCCACTCCTCCTGCGGTGGCACTGCACTGAAATGGCAGGGTAAAGCTTTCTGCCTGGATCGAAGCGCTGTCATCACTGGTCAGATAGAGCAAAGAAACCTCCAGAACCCCTTCTAAAAGCAGCCCATCCTCCTGAACCGAAACCTCATCCAGCTTGACAGCCCCATCACTTCTGCAGATCTGAAGAACAGAATTGCTGTCATTTAAGGACACCTTCTCGGCAACCTTGCACTTGCAGGCATTTTTCGCCAGGATCTTCTGAAATTCTGCGATCTGGGTAATGGGCTGCAGCTCCTCCCTGGTAGAATATAAGTCGCTGAGCAGTGTGGCTTCCTCCTCCTGATACAGGCGAATATCCAGATCCAGCACGGCATCCAGGCCAAATTCCCGCATCTCACCGTCATAATCCGGTTTCGCCTCCAGCTCCTTGTGTGCGATCCGCACCTGAATCATCGGAACCAGATCCTCAGAGCTTTCCGCAAGCTCCAGCTCACCGGAGAAGGGGATGCTCTCCTCCAGCCACTGGACCGGTGTATTTTCTCCTTCTCCCTGGTACAGCAGGAAGATCATCAAATCTCCGCTGACATAAAGCTTTTTGTCCATTGGCCGCACATTGATGCCCCGAAGCCCCATTTCCTTCCACAGGAGCCGGTCCACATTTGGCTTATTGGCCGGCAGGGTAACCTCCTCTTGGATCCGGTAGGTATCCCGCCGCCGCACAGCAATGGATGCGATCTCCACCGGCTCCGTCCGCACCTGTACAGCATCCTGCGGCTCCCTGTCCACATCTGCGGCAGCTGTCTCCTCTGCCAAAACCTCTGCCTGAACCAGAAATCCAGCCAGCGCCTTTACTCCCAGCTTCCTGGAATGAATCATATCCGCCTTCAGATCTTCCAGATTCCAGCTTACGTTCACATCGTCCCGGTCACTTAATCCAGGAACATTGACCGTTTCATCAAAGGGAATGGAGCCGGCCAGCGCCTGAAGGCCGCCTTCCTCCTTCTGGTACAGCACCTGGAAATCCAACTTGCCCTTAATCTGAACCTTTTCTGTCATGGGCTTCACTGCCTCCACCGTTATGTCGCCTGTCTGCAGCAGCACTTGCGCCATGTCATCCATGGTATCTGGAACAATGAAATCGTCATCCAGGGTGATCTGTGTGGATGCCCTGCCTTTCATCCGGTTCATATGTATTTGTTTTCGCACTAATTCCATAACACTTGGCCCGCCTTCCTGATTTCTATAAAAAAGTGTATGCAGAAAACGTGGGAATCATGCAGAATTCAGACCGGCGATTTGGCAGTGGATTTTCACAGCAGCAGACCTTCATGGCAGCAGTTACACTTTCAAAGCAAAAAAAGAGGACAGCCGGCCTGCTGCGCCTGCATATCCTCTTTTCTATTCCCTCTTTTCTATTCCTTCGTATCTCTCTTATATATATCGTATTTAGATGCCTTTTCCGAATTCTCCGCAGCCTTCTCCTCTGCCTTCTTCTTCCTTCTCAGCTCATTCAATTCCTTCTCCAGACAGGCGATCCTTGCCTCCAGCTTCTCGATCTCCTCGGAATGCACCACACGGTTGGTTGGAATCTTAACCCCATCCTTCTTTACCGGACGGGCCGGGATACCTGCGGCGGTTACATTATCCTCCAGAGGCTTTAACAGAACTGCATTGGCAGCAATGGAACAATTATCGCCCACTTCAAAAGCACCTAAGATCTTGGCACCGCAGCCTACGGTTACATTATTTCCCAAGGTAGGATGACGCTTCCCTTTATTTAAGCCCACACCTCCCAGGGTTACGCCCTGGTAAATGGTACAATTGTCCCCCACCACAGTAGTTTCTCCAATCACCACGCCGCAGCCGTGATCGATCAAAATCCCATGCCCCAGTTCTGCTCCCGGATGAATCTCGATCAGCGTGAAGAAGCGGCTGATCTGAGAGATCAGGCGCGCAATAAAAAACAGCTTATGCTTATAAAACCAGTGGGCAAACCGATGCCAGATCAGTGCATGGACGCCCTGATACAAAAGCAGCACCTCCAGAGCACTTCTTGCCGCAGGGTCTCTGGCCTGTACTGCTTTTACATCTAACCAAATATCCTTTAAAATCATGTTCGTTCTCCCCTTAATAACCTTATGTTTTTCCTTGACCGGTTTTGGCTTTGCTGTTTTTGCTGCAGCAGACAAAAAAGCACTGACCGCTCATCCTATATGATATGCTGCAGATTCCCTCGGGGTACTGGATATGGGACACACTCGCCAGCCCCAGCAGGCCAGACACCGGCGAAAACCATTATAACATATGTTTTCCAGGTTAAAAAGGAATATTAAAAACATATCAGTAGAATATCATATCTGTTACTGGAACACCACCGTATTCTCCAGGTATTCGGTCTTTACCACAATATAAGGATAGGATTTCTCCGTTCCGCCGTTCTCACCGCTTTCCGGCCCCTGCAGTTCCGTATCGATGACAATGGAATTTTCTGTCAGGTACAGCGCCTTCACGCTGATGCTGTAGCCGCCGCTGGGCTGCTCTCCATACCCGTTTACTATGTAAAGTCCCTGGTCATTGGAATACGTCAGCTTAAATGGGTTGGCCTGCTTTTCCTGGATGGTTTTCATCAGCTCCGCCGGAACCTCCTGATCACCTACCACTGTAAATTCCAGATCCCGCACCTTATCCCCGCTGTCCTTTCCCATACTGCAGCCGCTTAAACACCTGACCACAAACACCCAGGTGACCAACATCAGCCACAGCGCCCACTTTCGATTTGCTGCTTCCTTCATCATAACATCCTCCTCATACTTTCCGGATAAGCCCTTGTCCAAATCCTTTGTGCTGTCCTGCTCACATTCAGCCAAATAAAAGCAGGACAGCACACTAAGGCAAACCGGGTTTATATCAGGATATTCAGGATGAGGGAAAATTATGTATCCATTGATTGAAATCTGTCAAATGCTGCTTTCGCATGCTTCACATAGATCTCCTGGATCCTTGGAAGTTCTCCCAGGCCTTTCATCACACAGATTACCTGGAAACCAGCAGCTTCAAACACCTGCCTCCAGGAGCCCTCCTGTGCTCCCGCCATGTCATGGTTCGCATGGTCTCCGGCCACCACCATAAGGGGCTGAAGCACGACTCTCTCATATCCGCTCTGGTTCTTCACAGCTGCTGCCAGCTTCGATAAAGACGGCTGCGCCTCCACTGTGCCGATATAATAATCCCCAAAACCATCCTGCTTCAGCTTTTCCTGAAGCCTTTCATAAACGGCATTGGCTGCCGCCTCTGTTCCATGCCCCATAAAGCAAATGGCAGTCCGGCCATCCCGATAACATGCCGTTTCCTCAGTAATCGCTTCTGCCACCGCTTCATAATCCTCATCACCGGCCAGCAATGGATCTGCCAGGACCAGCTGTTCAAATTGATTCTCATACTGCCCCACCAGCTCTGCCACATCCATATATTCAAATCCATCCATTACATGAGTCGGCAGCACTACAAGCCTCTGAATTCCATCTGCGGCGGCACGCTCCAGGCCTTCCCTCACATGATCCACCACAATGTTATCCCGCTTCTTCAATTTCTTGATAATCATCTCACTGGTAAAGGCTCTCCGCACCTCATACTGCGGAAATGCTGCCGCCACAGCCCTCTCGATCCCGCCGATCGCCGCTTCTCTCGTATCATGATAGCTGGTTCCAAAACTTACTGCCAGGATCACCTGTTTTTCTGTTTTCATCATTTCCGCTCCTGCTTTATAATTTTGCTCCTTATCTTACCTTCGAACTAATAAACTGGATGGATTTGTATTTTTCAATGAAGGAATCCGGCAGCTTTTCATCAGACACTACATATTCCACCGAATCAAGGGATGTAACTACATGGTGGGATAATTTTCCAAACCGCTCCTTCGAACACAAAAAGATCCTTTCCTGCGCCCGTTCCAGCATAAAACTGCGAACTGCTGTTTCCTCCTCACTTACATCCATGATCTGTCCATTCTCTCCTAATGCCGTAGATGTAAAAAACATCTGATCCACATAAATACCTTCCAGCATACGGAATGCATAGGTTCCTGTTGTAACTACATTGTTATAATCAGACACCAAGCCTCCTGCTGCATAAGCCTTCACATGCCTGGATGCAAGTAAATATGCCAGCTGCATATTATTTGTATACACAGTAATATTCTGTTCTGCATTCAGAACAGATGCAAAATGGAGAGCTGTGGTAGAACTATCTATGAAGATAGAAGAATCCGGCAGAATCAGACTGGCCGCATTGCGGACAATCGCCATTTTCTCTCGTCTGTTTTCCTGCTTCCGTATAGAAAACGGAGCCATGAATGTGGGCTGTGAAACTAATTCTGCGCCTCCATAGGAACGACGTACATACCCCTTGTCCTCCAGGCTGGACAGATCTCTTCGTATACTGGATGGACTGATGAAAAGCTTTTCCGCCAAATATCCAACCGTTGCATAGTGCTTTATTTTTAAAATTTCTAAAATCTCTTTTTCTCGCTGATTTTTGCTCATTTCCCTCTATATATGCTCATTTCTGCTCATTTTCCAATTTCATCGCCGCATATTGACCAAAAAAGTATCTTTTATTATTATAATAGCAATATTTAGAAAAAGGAAGGAGATTTTTCTGATGAACATAAAGCATTTTATTTTTGATCTGGATGGAACCCTTTGGAACACAACAGAGGTTTCTGCCGCAGCCTACACTCATGCACTGAGAGAGGATGGCAGAAGCCAGCTATGCGTCACACCAGATATGATTAAGCAGGAATTTGGAAAAACACTCAGAGCAATTGCTGACGACTTGTTCCCGCAGTTTCACCGTGATATCCGAGATGAGTTGATGGAGAAGTGCAGTGATGCCAATATCCAGTTCCTGAGAAACACCAACTGCCCAATGCTGTATCCTGATGTTACAAAAACCCTTGCACAGTTATCCCAGCGCAGCAAGCTTTACATTGTCAGCAACTGTCAGTGCGGATACATTGAATTATTCCTGGATAAATATGATTTAAATCCTTACTTCACCGACATTGAATGCTACGGAACGAACCTGAAAAGCAAAGCAGAAAATATCCGGATCCTTATGGAGCGAAATCAAATCCTCGATGCCGTGTATGTAGGTGACACCGCCGGAGACTACCAGTCTTCCGTCCAGGCTGAAATCCCATTTATTTTTGCAGCCTATGGCTATGGCAGCGTTCCCCAAAGCACCTGCAGGATCAACCGCTTTTCTGATCTCCTCCATATCACTTCCCTGTAAAAAACACGACAGCAGTTGTTTCACCTTATCAAGCAGACATGAATCTATCCGCATTATGAATGTCTGCTTGATTACTTTTACAGCTGCATAAATCATTACAATTCATCCTCTGTTATGATATAATTCAGTTATCGCTGATCTCCGGTCAATTACCCTGCGGACTGACCGGAAGCCGGTACATAAATTCATTGCTTTCACAAGGAGAACCAGCCCATGGCAAAGAAAAATGCAAGAAACACCAGAGGAAAGATCGTCAGCGCAGCCTGGAAATTATTCTACGAACAGGGCTATGAGGACACTACCGTGGAGGAGATCATTGAGCTTTCCCAGACTTCCAAAGGCTCCTTCTACCACTATTTTGATGGAAAGGACGCGCTTTTAAGCACCTTAAGCAGCCTGTTTGATGAAAAATATGAGGAATTGATGGAAGCTCTGGATCCTGGCCTTCCTGCCATGGAAAAACTCCTGTTTTTAAATGAGGAGCTGTTCGGCATGATTGAGAACAGTATCTCCATCGATCTGCTGGCCCGGCTTCTCTCCACACAGCTGATCACCAACGGTGAAAAGCATCTGTTAGATCACAACCGGATCTACTACAAGCTGCTGCGGAAGATCATCGCCCAGGGGCAATCCGACGGACAGCTCACCACCAACTCAAGTGTCAGCGAGATGGTAAAGCTCTACGCCTTGTGTGAACGCGCACTTCTCTATGACTGGTGCCTCTGCGGCGGAGAATATTCCCTGCGCCAGTACAGCAGCCGGGTCATGCCGGGATTCTTGAGCAGCTTTTTGCCATAGCGGATGATGAAATAGGTACCACTGCATGCAGAAAATTTTTTAGAATCTTTTTTGTATATAATTTATTTTTAATGACCGTCTAGTTATTTTCCCTTTAAAATCAAGCTTTCTTTTAAATTTAATAAAAATCGTACAGGATTTAGTCTATACTTGATTCTGCATTGTAGTCTATTCTCGGTTATGCTATAATGCCCCCTATAGCCAAAGACGGCGATTCCCAGGCTTATCTGCGCTGCAGAAATGGATCAGTCTGGAAATCGCCGCAAATTTTTGAAACATCGGGAGGACATTATTATGACATCAGGACAAGTAGGAATACTGGCCGCCATCGTCATCTATCTGATGGGAATGGTTTATGTGGGCTTTTATTTCAGCAAAAAAGGAAGCGGTGATTCCACCGACGAATTCTATCTGGGCGGGCGAAAACTAGGCCCGCTGGTAACAGCAATGAGCGCAGAAGCATCTGATATGAGCAGTTGGCTCCTGATGGGACTTCCAGGGGTAGCCTACTTAACCGGCATCGCTGATGCCGGATGGACCGCCATCGGACTGGCTGTGGGTACTTATTTAAACTGGCTGATCGTGGCAAAGCGGCTGCGCCGCTACTCCATCGTCTGTGATGCCATCACCATTCCGGACTTTTTCTCCAAACGCTACCGGGATCAGAGAAACATCCTTTCCTGCATCGCAGCCATTGTGATCCTGATCTTCTTTATTCCCTACACTGCATCTGGATTTAAGGCAGTAGGTACCTTATTCAGCAGTTTATTTGCGGTCGATTACCATGCTGCCATGATCATCGGTGCTATTGTAATCGTAGGCTATACCATCTTAGGCGGATTTATGGCCGTATCCACCACCGATCTGATCCAGAGCATTGTAATGAGCATTGCCCTGGTGGTGATCGTATGTTACGGCATCAACATCGCCGGAGGCTGGGACGCTGTAGTGCAGAATGCAAAATCCTTAAGCGGATACCTGTCCATGACGCAGATTCATGATATGGCCTCCGGCACTGCTTCCCCCTACGGCTTTATCACCATCCTGTCCACATTGGCATGGGGACTTGGATACTTCGGCATGCCCCACATCCTGCTCCGCTTTATGGCAATCAGCGATGAAAATAAGCTGACCCTCTCCCGCCGGATCGCATCTGTGTGGGTGGTCATCTCCATGTTTGTGGCAATCCTGATCGGTATCATCGGCTATGGTGTCTCCGTAGCAGGAAAGATCAATCTGTTCACCAGCAGTTCCGAATCCGAGACCATCGTCATCCGTCTGGCAGACCTGCTGGGAAGGAATGGCTTCCTCCTCTCCATCATCGCCGGGGTAGTTCTGGCCGGAATCCTTGCCTGCACCATGTCCACCGCCGATTCCCAGCTTCTTACCGCTGCATCCGGCGTGTCCCAGAATCTTCTGCAGGACTTCTTAAAAATCAGGATGAACACCAGATCTTCCATGCTGGCAGCCCGCCTTACTGTGCTGGGAATCGCACTGGTAAGCATCTTTCTGGCATGGAATCCAAACAGCTCCGTATTCACCATCGTTTCCTTTGCATGGGCAGGCTTTGGAGCTGCATTCGGACCAGTTATGCTGTTCTCCCTGTTCTGGAAGCGCACCAACTTCGCCGGTGCACTGGCCGGCATGATCGCCGGCGGCGTGATGGTATTTGTATGGAAATACGGTGTGCGGCCTTTAGGCGGCGCCTGGAATATTTATGAGCTGCTTCCTGCATTTATCGTAGCCTCCCTGGCGATCCTGATCGTATCACTGGTTACGGCCCCGCCTTCCAAGGAAATCTGTGATGAGTTTGATTCCATTGGAAAATAGATGAGGAAGCTCCTTACATGCAGCGCTTAGTCACTTAGCCGCTTAAGTCTCTGAGACATAGAAACAGGAAATTGCTTTGACAGGTAAAATATAAGCAAGGCATCCAAATCCAGATAGCAATACACGATCTGGGTCGGAGCCTTGCTTATTTTTACCTTATTTTCATCTTATTATTTCATCCAGCTGTTATCAAAATTCCTCCAGCTGACGGGTAATGGTCTCATTCAGATATGCCTCAACCTGGTGGAACGGGATCTCAAACACCACAGCCAGCTCCCCATACAGATACTGCTGCGCTTTTTCCAGAAACTCCGGCTCATACGGTTCATAATTCCTGTCTTCCACACGAAGATGCACACTCTTTATGATCTTGACCCATTCCAGGTCATCATATTTTCCCATGGCCTCCTGGTAAAGCTCTTTTCGAATCCTGCCATTGGGAGCCTGTATGGTACGCGTGTAGGGAATTCGTTCAATCAATTCCTCCAGTTCCTCACGAGAACTTACCTCACGAATGATCTCATCCTCCGCAGCCTCCTTTATCAGCTGGATTCCTCTTTCTCTTGTCACTACATACTGATTCTGCATCCCTATTTCCTTTCCCGCAAATTCCTGTTTCACCCTGCTCCAACTAATGCCTGTTCTCCTGGCATTCCAGTTTCCACAGCCGCCTCCCTGTCACCCAAGGCAGCTGTTTTATATCCTTACTATTACGTACAGGATGGGCCGCTGTAATCTACTTCCATCAGGCATAATCCTTTCGCCGGAGCTGTAAATCCAGCCAGAGCCCGGTTTCTGGCCTCCAGAAGCTCCTTCATGCTTTCCGGCGTCCGCTCTCCATAACCTACTTCTAACAGCGTACCAGTCAAAATCCTGACCATATACTGCAGAAAGCCGGTTCCATGGTAGGTAAAATTAAGGTAATCTCCCTTTCGCACAATTTCAATCCGATCCACCTTCCGAACCGTTGATTTCTTCATTTTGGGATTATGACAAAAGCTCATAAAATCATGGGTGCCGGTCAGATATCCAG
This sequence comes from Lachnospiraceae bacterium, assembly GCA_030524635.1. Classification (GTDB taxonomy): domain Bacteria; phylum Bacillota; class Clostridia; order Lachnospirales; family Lachnospiraceae; genus Caccovicinus. The sequence continues at coordinate 10,781 of JAUNGG010000054.1, read as the reverse complement.
CCGCCTCCTGCATCCGTTTCACATCCGGGATCTGCTCCGGAATATACACATACCTTCGGTTGAATACCGGCTTTAACGCCCCAACATAACAAGTATAGCAATAGGTTTTGCCCAAAGCATTGTACCTGCTGTGAAAACGGTCAGAAGCCGCACGAACCTCACGGATACAGATATCCTCTGGAAGATATTGATTCATATAATCCTGTATCTCAGTCAAGGTCATAGCCGTATCCAGCCGCACATTTGCAACCATCCCCTTCGCATGGACACCCGCATCGGTGCGCCCGGCTCCGATCACCTCCACAGGAGAACCATTCATAAGCATCAGCACATGCTCCAGCTTCCCCTGTATCGTCATATCCGTGTTAGGCTGGTGCTCCCAGCCATAGTAGCGGGTGCCATCGTAGGCAATGATCATCTTATAATTTTTTTTCATAATTCTCCTTATTATTACGATCGAACTGTTGTCCGAAACCAAAACAATTACGCGCCCTATGATAGAAAAATGAGTGGCTGTAAACCGGATTTACGCAGTTATGCCACTCGTTTCATATATTAGGATACCATATTTTGTGATATTTTGCAAAAGTGAAGTTTGTGTCGTCTTGATTTATATTATCGTTAGGGATTGATACGCCCCTTGCGGGATGTAACAGCTAACCGCCGATACTCCGATTACGATCACCTGCTTTCTACTCACACGCCCCTCGCGGGACGTGACGTGAACCCTGCAACCACTAAGCTGTTGCTTGTGGCATTTCTACTCACACGCCCCCTCGCGGGACGTGATGGCAATGGAAAGGAATAAGTCGGAGATTAGTATATTTCTACTCACACCCCCCTCGCAGGACGTGACATTCGCTCATGCTGCGGATGGCTGTCCCGGATTGAATTTCTACTCACACGCCCCTCGCGGGACGTGACGCATGATCTACCGGGACGGCAGGCTGGTAAAAGCAATTTCTACTCACACGCCCCTCTCGCGGGACGTGACCGGGAAGCGAAGACACGGTATTTATTGTAAATGATTTCTACTCACACGCCCCTCGCGGGACGTGACTGGACAATCTGGCGGCGCTGAAAGGAATCGCAAATTTCTACTCACACGCCCCTCGCGGGACGTGACCGCAACGCTTGATCCCCTTCCATCTGATGGGATAATTTCTACTCACACGCCCCTCGCGGGACGTGACAGACCCGATGGGGCATATCACCGCAACCATTGCATTTCTACTCACACGCCCCTCGCGGGACGTGACTAATACCTCCGCCCCCGTCCGGCATATTAATGAAATTTCTACTCACACGCCCCTCGCGGGACGTGACCCGATCCCGGAGATCTATGGAATCATAGAACGAATTTCTACTCACACGCCCCTCGCGGGACGTGACCCATTAAAAAAGAATGTGCCGAATCCAACAGACATTTCTACTCACACGCCCCTCGCGGGACGTGACGATATGTCACTTATTATTTGTACGGAATGTGGAAATTTCTACTCACACGCCCCTCGCGGGACGTGACCTAATCGGCTGGTTGTGTTTTAGTCGCCCGATCAATTTCTACTCACACGCCCCTCGCGGGACGTGACCACGGCCAGGTGGAACATCCTGCTCCGCCTTTCAAATTTCTACTCACACGCCCCTCGCGGGACGTGACATCATCGGCATTAGCTGAAAAATAGTATTCAAATATTTCTACTCACACGCCCCTCGCGGGACGTGACAATTGCTTCAGAACTGGCCAGGCTGGTAACATTGATTTCTACTCACACGCCCCTCGCGGGACGTGACCGCTACATCATGTGCTTTTAGCGCTCACATCCACAAAATATAAAGGAGCGGACCTTATTTCTTCATTGCTTTCCCTTTCTTTTTTAAATATTACACCATTTTTCCATGCGAACCCAACCATATTTTTCAAGTCACTAGACCTTCGCCATTATCCACTAACAGTAAAAATACGATATAATTTTATTCTTCTCACTTACTAATTGTGTTGAAATCGTAACAGTTCAGACGGAGTATCTTCTCGTCCAAGAAAGACGGACAAAAAACATTGGATATCTATCCGATGTGGAAAGCTGTGACAAAACAGCCTTACAAGCAAGCTTGACGGCTGTTTTGTCGCAGCTTTCCCCGCCGCCTGAACGATTACTCAAAATCAAATAATAATCACCCCTTCCGGATTATAGGTTTTCTTCGCTCCAACATGCTCGATTCTTTTCTCCCAGTTATTTCCCAAATAATAAAAACGTAAACTATCTTCATTTGGATCAATCAATTTACATAATCTATCCTTCAATTTTAAAAATGATGAATAATCTAAATCTGCTTCGAAAACAGAATTCTGTACACGCTGAGCATGATTTTGACATTCCTTCGCCACTTTACGCAGCCTGGTTTTTCCTGCATGATTCATTGTACTGACATCATAACTAATTAACACCATCATTTCAATTCACCTACTTTAATAAAAACGGAGGATAACTTTCCATTTCGCCTCTTACATATTTTGCCAACAGATTGCTTTGTACATACGGAAGCAGGCCCAGCGGTATCTTTTGTTTCAGATATGGATGCATGAAATCGGAACGTTTCTTTTCCTGCCAACGAGTTAAAACTTTCTTCCTCCCTTCATCATTCAGCCATACAGCTCCAGATATCTGCTTTTCAAAATCCTTTTCCCCAACAATTTGCAGATTCAAAAGTGTAATAACAAATCGCTCTGCAATACAGCGGGCTTCCTCTACTAAATCACAAGCCAGCGAACTTCTCCCGCTGCGCAATGCATGACAATAGCCAATATAACTGTCCAATCCAACGGTCTCCAAGGCAGCCGCATATTCACTGGTAAGCAATGTGTATACAAAGGATAACATCGCATTTACCGGATCCAAAGGCGGTCTTTTGCTCCGAAGTTCAAACGTAAACGGCACCTTTTGATTTGTAATCAGCTTGTCAAATATGGAGAAATAATTCTGCGCACAATTGCCTTCTATTCCAATTACTTCTTCCAGCGATTTTGCTTCATATATTTTATCGATCCCTGAGTCAAGCACCTCCATGACTTTTTTGATTGCTTCATCATCCTTCAGCCTTGCATTATCGTGAAGCGTTCTTCGAATCAGCTGACGTGTATTGCTGAATTTTGCAGCCATTGTATTTTGTGCAAGGATTAAATCCTGTTCCCTGAACTTGTCGATCTGTGCAACTCGAAGAAAAACATTCCCTTTCGTTTCCCCGCACACCTTAGCTAAAAATTTCCCTTGAGGAGAGATAAAGTTAATGGGGATTGTTTTGCTTACACACTTTCCCATCAATGCAGGGGAACATCCTACATAATTGAAGCAGACAATATTCTCGATGTTTTCAAACGGAATCCTTAATTTTACTTCTCCATCAATCTTGCAAACAAGATTTTCTCCGTCCAACGTTAAATATGTCAATTCATTTGTGACATAAATCGTGTTTAAAAGTTTTCTCATACCCGTTCTCCGTCAGCTTGCATGCTCACACTTCCATCTTTTGAATCTTTTTGATTTCAGACAAAATATTCTTTGGTCTTTTTACAGATGGCATACATAAATCTTTCATAGAACATCCGCTACATTTCTGCCCATCTGGAATGGAAGGAATGATACCCTGTTCAAGATTCATGCGCATTTCCTTCAGCAATGCTTTTAGTTGGCAATCATACTCTGTAAAATTCTCTTTCAATGGAAGTGCGACTCTTTTTTTCACATCTACATAATACAAAACTCCATCACAGTCACCGCCAAACACATAGTCTACACATAGCTTCTGAGCGAAAACCTGCATAAAATCTTCCTCATGATATTCTTCATTTTTAGGCTTTGTCGGCTTATACTCCACGATGCGAATCTTATATTTTTCTTCACTTCCATCTATGGAAACTCCATGTTTGTCCTTTGTCAGCTCCAGACAATCCGCTACCCCATACAGATTATACTCATCCATATCATTATATATTGGAACCGATGTATATACCTTTTTTCCTTTTGATATATAATTCCGGTCAGGGTCATGAACTCGATTATGCATAAGATTTGCCTTCGTAACAAACACATTTTCAGCCCATGCTTTGTCGATCTCCAGCAGTCCCCATCGATGGGGGCAATATATATAATGCTGAATGGAACGAATCGCAATTTCTACTGTACTCATAATTTTTCAATCAGCTGGACACCGTCCGGCATCTGTCTGTCCACTGTAAATTGATAATCTGCAAATCTGCGAGGCGGTTCTCCCTCATTTTTTAATTCTGTCTGTATTTTGTCAAACAAAATATGCGACGGGCAGTTTCCCAAAACATTGCTGTGTCTGAAAACATAAAGCTTTCTCATGCACATCTTTCCTCTTGCTGCACTGTGATCATTTTCAAACATGTTGATAATCGCTGTCCACAAAAGCTCCAGATCTTCTTCCGACAGATTGGTAACCTTATTGGCAAGGGCTGCCGATACATAGCCTTCTGCCCGATAAAGGGCATACGGAACAACGCTTTTTCTTCCCATCTCTGTCTCGCCTGTTTCCGTCCTTGCTTCTGTTGTGCGGGCCTGACGGGTAATAGAAACATCCTGAATGTTAATTGGTGATAAGCTTCTGGCAAAATTAATCTGTACTGGTCCTCTCACAATTCCGCAAGGATCATCTCCTGTTGACATTACAGCGCCGAATGCCCGTACATCAAAATAATTTCTGCACATAAAATCACGTGCCTTCTTGACATCATCGGGATTTTTCCCTTTATTTTTCGTTTTCAAACCTTCCTTCTCATATGCCTCTGTAAACTTTGCATTCAGGAAACGATCTGGTTTGATCAGAATATTGTATCCCTCTTCGCCTTCCTTACACAATTCTACAAAATTGCGGATTTTTCTTTTTAAACATACATCTGTAATATATCCATATCCGGTTTCTGAATCTACACGCGGCGAATTACCAGCATCCGGATCACCATTGGGGTTGCCATTTTCAACATCAAAAAACATCACAAAATCATATCTGTTCTCAATCGCCATTCTATTTCTCCTCCATCTCTTCGTTCACAGTATTGTCTTTTCTTACAAAAAAGCTTTGGTTCTGCTGATAATAACCGATTATAAATCTTCCCTGATCCTGAAGCAAAAGCGTTTCCGGAAACTCCCCTTTTAGCTTATCCATAATCTCTCCAAGCAATATGTTGTAATATCCCGGGCTTTTCACCTTATTTAAATGATTCTGGGCCAGTTTAAGCAGCTTTGGAAATACGATTGCCGGTTTCGAAGCTGCCGATGCAAAATAAGCATCCTTAATGGTCCGATTCAGCTTTGTGCCGGACGCATCCCTCTGCAGCTTCTCCAGAACAGCAAACAGTCTTCCGCATAGATATGCCTGTCCACAATTTTCCTTGTCTAATGCCACGCCAAACTCCTCCTTTTTATAATTTCTGTTGATACATGCTTTTATCATTCCTGCTCTAACAGCACTGACGCTGCTATCTCCATCCGTTTTTACTCTTCTGACAACCGTTGCAAGCAGCGAATCCGGATACCGGTTTCCATAAATAGCTGCTTCAAATAATTTCGTCAGCAATGCCGGATTCATCTTCTCTGAAGTACTCTTAGGAGAACGCAATTCCTCCTTCATCCATGCAATGGAAACCGGATGCAGCTCCTCCGATATCTGCATATCCTTTTGGAATCTGGCCACGTTCCAGAGAAGCTCTGCAAATCTTCTTCGATAAATAAATTTGACAGAAAGTCTGGAAGAGTTTGGCTTCAATCCCAGCATATAAAAATCCACATTTGGTTCTATCAGATCCAAAGCCTGAAGCCGCGCCTCTGTCATCTTTCCCTTTCCTGCACCTTCCAGCAGACTCTTCAGCATTTCCTCCGTATCTTCTGCGCTCATTTGATCTGACCGGCCGCAAAGTGCTGCCATGAATGCATCCTCATATGTTTCGCTGACATCCATTGCCCAGAAAATAATTGTCACATCATCTAATATCACTTTATGCTTGGCACTTCCCAGAAGGAAATTCAATGCTTCCGTATATTTTTTCATAATGCCCTGAGAGATATTGCTGTTGTATGACTGCTCATATCCATAAGAATTTTCAGAAGGATTATTAAATCCGATCAAAACAGAACCGGTTGCAAGGCCCCCGTAAACCCCTTTGATTTTACTGTGAATTCGGGCAATCTCTGCTTTTTCTCCGCTAACTGCACATTGAGCCATAAACCCACTTTCTTTTTCGTCTGAAACCCCATGGCAGACTTGCTCCCACTTCTGTCGGATCTGGATATCCTTATGTAATGGTAAATCCGGATACCCCATCAGGCAGAATGCAAATCCTGATTTCCCGTAATTTTTCCCCAATGCCAACAATTCCTCATTTTCCGTTTCTTCCTCCGGCTTCCATGTATTCAGGAAATTCCGATACGCACAAATTACGGGAGAGTCTAACCCATCAATAAATGCCAGATTTTCTTTCACAAATGCTTCATGGGATTTCCTTGCCTTTCCTGTTCGATCATCGGGCGTTAATGTTTCATCCTCCATATTTAATCCGAAAATATATAACGGCCGATGCTCTACAATATTGCTGTCAATCCCGGGTTTTTCTGTCCTCTGCGGCATTTCTTCCACTCTTGGAACCCATTTTTCTTTTACTTTTCCATTTGCAGCTTTGCTCAGGCTTTTCTCCTGGCAATCAATAATTTTTTCTATTTTTCCTTCTGCCGTTAATCCAATCAGATAATTCACATTCACCTTGGAATACCCGTCGGGGAGAATTTTACCATCTGCAGCAAGAATATCATAATAATCACTTAGCGCTTTTATCAGCATCTTAGCTCCTCCCTGTATTTCTTCACATTAATGATACCATTAATCATATGAGGTCTATAATAAACGGTAGATGCTTTATCTGAAAATCTGGGGTTTTCCCAATCATTGTTGATTGGTTTTCCCTGATCCGAGAAAACCACCTTATAACTCATAAACCCTAAATCCATATCTCCCATATCTAAAATTCTGCTGCTGATCAGGTTTTCATCAAATTCATCGACTAATTCAATTCGTTTTACCGGGAATTCGCTGCATCCCAGACAAGGAGTTCTGAAATACTGCCCCTTTTCCAGACGCCGTTTGATAATATTAAAATGCTTATTTTCTGCATCCTCCTCCTGCTCGTTTTTCAGCCCTGTCAGCTCAAAATGAAATTCCACCCCATATTTTACATTTTTTAAAATCATGGAAGCTCTCTGGCTTCTATCCTCTGAAGTGTAGATACAAGGGTCAGCTCCTTTACCGTTCATCTGACTTTTTACCGCACTATATAATATCTTGTGCTTCACTTCATTCCGCCGGACATTCATAAAATCAATGTCATTGAACACAACAATTTTATCGATCACATACCGGATTGCCGGTTTCCAATACACACTTTTGAGCATTCCCTCCAGTGCTCCAGGAGTAGGAACATCGTAGCTCACCCGTTCCACTTTAAGCTCGGGTCTGGTGAAGCACGCATAATCTCCTTCTGCCATTATTTTAAAACCATAGCTCATGCCAGTCTCACTCCTTCCTTAAATAAAATAATCCTTTGCTTCAAATGAAATTCCTGTATTCTTGTCATAATAATCCGGATTCGTAAGGCACCAGATTCCTGTTCCGAAATCATCCGCCACATGCTGCCGGATCAAATCATCCAACTCCTGCTGATAGATCGAACAAGTATACTTTTGCAGCCTTCTTGCAATGCCGACACCACCGCCTGTATACTTTAATGAATCTACCATTTCCTGACTCCTTTGATCCCGCGGTACAACCAGTGAAATCGTTTTGGAATCAATCAATTCAAAATCCTGTGCATATTTGTGAAACGGAATACCAAAAATATCATGACAATTCTGAGTGATGGTATTTCGTTCTATTGCATCTTTTTTTATAAAAAACAGTCTGTCATAATATTCCTTAATACTCTGCTGGCACGAAATATCCTTGTACCGATCCAGTATACTAATGGTAATATTGCTTTTCATATCCTGTGACGTTTTATTCTCGTCACTAAATTCAAATACACATACCTCTGCCTCACTTCGCTTTCCTTCCCGATTGCATCTTCCACCCGCCTGTAAAATACTGTCCAGGCCTGACAACTCCCGAAATACGGTAAATACATCCAAATCGACCCCTGCCTCAATTAAGGACGTAGACATAATCGTGATTCTTCTGTCTTCCGGTACCGATTCATAATTGGGAAAATCTTTTTCTAATTGTTTCAACTCCGTATGGATCTCGCGAATCACCCTTTCACGGTCATATGTTGTCATACTGGTGGTCAGATGATATTTCTTCCCTCTGCATTGTTCAAAAAGCCGTTTTGCTGATTTCTTTTTATTTACAATAATCAAGGAAGAAGGGGCATCCGCAGCCATCTCCAAAAGTGTCTCCGTACTTAGCTGCCCCAGTGACCGATACCTGCATTTTTGAAATTCGGAAAAGCCGGAAGTGTCATCAATCAACTCAACGATCTTGCTGTTTTCCAATGCATATTGTCGAAGCAATTTCGAAAAATCCGGCATGGTAGCCGTCAAAAATACTGCTTCACTGTTAAGATATCTGGTTATGTATGCAATCGCACGCAGGCACGGCTGAAGATAATCCTGGGGCATCAAATGTGCTTCATCAAAAATCAAAATGCTATCTGCCATATTGTGCAGCTTTCGAAGCTTTCCCCTCTTATTGGAATAAACCGATTCAAAAAACTGCACTGCTGTCGTAACAATAATCGACGCCACATCCCAGTTTTCAGCCCCATGCCTGGCCGCTTTCCGGTAATCTTCCGTATAATCCGTTTCATCTTCATAAGAAAAGGTTGATTGGTGGCGGAGAATCTCTGCGTCCTGTCCAAATAATTCCTCAAATACCCGCACGGTCTGATCGATGATGCTGTTGTAAGGGATTACATAAATAATCCTCTTTTTTCCCGTTCGAATAGCTCGCTCCAAAGTATACTTCACACTGCATAATGTCTTTCCGCTCCCGGTAGGCATATTCATGAGGAAAATTTCCCCATTTACATCAGCTTTGCGAAACACCTGCTGTTGTAACACCGCCCGGGTTTTCTGTAAAGATGTTGTGCAGTTAAATGACTTAAGTTTTGTATCTACTTTTTGAAGACACGCGCAAAAATCAGCCGCCAACGGTTTTACCTCTTCATTGCTGCAAAATCTGGCAGTATCGATTGAATCTGCATCTACAAGGCAGGAAAAGGCATATCGGGTTAAGAAAGCAAACTTGTCCACAAGCAGCTCCACATTTCGGCCGCAGTCTTGTGTCAGGAATGTTAACATGCTCTTTTGATTAATTTCTGGAAGTTTCAATTCATTTTGATAGATGCTGAAATCCTCAAACTTACGATTCAACCGTCCGTATAACGTAGAACTATCCAGATTCAGTTTATCACTTTTATTTCCACCGTCAGGGATACCGCTGTGGTGGCCGGCAATGCAATATTCCATCATTAATCCAATGGGATCTGGATATCGCTCTTTTGCGGCCAGAGCTCCGCATGTCGAATGCTCCACCCTGATCATTGCTCCATCAATTCTGCGCTGAAAGCTTTCCTGAAATTTTCCGATATCATGAAGCAATCCGATTGCATACATGACATCTGCCAGAGCTGGAATCGCAAATTGCCTGCATAAGTCAGCAGTATTCTCACTGTGTTCCTTAACAGTTTGGATTTTGCCTGTATTTTCATTAACATGTGCTTTATATATAACTTCCATGGATTGCTCCTTTTCTTAATAGATGATTTTACTTGAGTATGCAATGACCAATATTCCTTTCTCAATTTATCAATACCTTATGATGGTATAGAATACCTGAAAAAAGTATAACATATTCGACTAACAAAACATAGTCATATTTCACCATCTTATTTACATCTATCTTGCAGAATTTCAATCTCTTGCATACTCTAAAGTTTCTATTAATAAAACAACGGCACCCCAGACAGTTCTTTCAAACCATCTGGAATGCCGCTGTTTTAATCCTCATCCTTACTGCAGATCTGAACCCGATGCAGGTACTTCTCCTTCGTCGCCATCCCGCCGCGGATATGGCGTTCTGATTTATTTACATTCAATACAATACGAGCCTGAGCTGCAAGGGATGGATTGATATGTTCCAGACGATCCGTGACGTCCTTATGTACCGTGGACTTTGAAATCCCAAATTTCTTCGCCGTCTGTCTCACCGTAGCATTGTGGTCTATGATGTAATTAGCGATGGCCACTGCCCGCTCTTCAATATATTCCTTCACAGGGGAACCCCCGTCATACATTTTTTACAATGTATGACAGAATCCTGAAGCTTATTCCTACCGGACATTCTCCCTTCCCAAAAATTTATTGATTAGAATTGATTGCCGACAATCAAAACTGTTCCTATTCTTTGCTATAATACAACTGCTTCTGGCTGCTGAGCTTTTCCGGTATGCTCCCCTCTATTCTTCAGTTTTCTCTTAAAACAAATAAGCCTGTTTGTATCTTTACCTTACCGGCTTTTTCGCCGTCAAAGAAGTTTTCGGAACATGCAAAAGAAGGATTGCAATCTTTCCTCTGCTATGCTATAGTGTAGATATTTAAAGCTCTAAAGTTTAAAGCATTAAAGTTTAAAGTTTTAAACCTTTAATGTCATAAATCAAGAAAATTAACCTGAATTATTCATGACAGTAGAAGCCTGACAAAATAATTCTGTTTTCC
>JAUNGG010000053.1 GCA_030524635.1 Lachnospiraceae bacterium | reverse complement strand
GTTTCCAATCGTTCTTTGTTCCATACCATTTTCCTCTCTGCCTCAAATTGCCATAGCTTATCAGCGGCACATTGCAAATATTTTTTCAATGTCCTGCTGTGCCAGCGGCTTAAAGCCCGGAAGTACACCGTCTCCACAAGCCTTCTTAGCCATAACTGGGAAGTCCTTTTCTTCAATGCCGACTTTTGTGAAAGTATTATCCAGTCCCAGCGTATCAAAGAAGAATGCAGAAAGTTTTTCAATGCTCTGCTTTGCAATATCCATCGGCTCCAGATTTGCATCAATGCCAAAGACATTCACACCAAACTGAACATATTTCGATACGGTAGTCTCATCCAGGCAATATTCCATCCAGCGGGGAGTCAGAATTGCCAACCCAAGACCGTGAGTAATATCATAAATAGCAGAAAGCTCATGCTCCATAGGGTGGCAGCTCCACGCCTGCTGCTTACCGCCGTTCACAAAACCGTTGATTGCCCACGAAGAAGTCCACATGAGGTTTGCACGAGCCTCATAATTATCCGGCTCCTGCATTGCAATAGGCGCATATTTGATGATCGTTTTCATCATGCCTTCCATAAAGCAATCCAGCATATACAGGTCAGGCTCCATATTGAAATAAACTTCCATGATATGGCTCATCATGTCCGCTGCACCGCAGGCCGTCTGATAAGGGCTGACACTGTAGGTCAGTGTTGGGTCGAGAAAGGAAGCTTTGGGCAACAGGGAATCAGCCAAACGGCCAATTTTGTCCTGTGTTTCAGGATTGCTGATAACACCGCCGGAATCCATCTCCGATCCGGTAGCTGCAAGAGTCAATATTGTAACTACCGGCAGTGCCTTTTCCACAGGAGCCCACTTACTGAAAAAGTCCCACGGATCATGTTCAACGCAGGCTCCTGCTGCCATCCATTTGGTTGCATCCAAAGTAGAACCGCCGCCCACAGCCAACAGGACATCAATATGATGTTCCTTGCACATCCGAGCTCCATCACGCACCGAATCAATACGAGGGTTGGGTGCAATACCGGACAGCTCATACAATTCCAGCCCTGCGTTTTTGATTTCCTCTGTCACAGCATCATAAAGACCACTCTTCTTGATAGAGCCACCACCGTATGTCAACAACACCCGCTTACCATATTTCGATAATTCTTCTCCTAAGTGGCAAAGTTGATTTTCTCCAAAATACACTCTTACCGGAATGTCATAAATAAAATTGTTCATTGTCATTTCCTCCATATTTCTTATTTACTTTCCACCGCATGATTCACACACCGCAGGGCATTAAGACTTCTCGGATAACCGATGTACGGCAGGCACTGTGAAATCACTTTGATAAGAAACGCCTTATCATTGCCGATTTTCATATTCGCAGCGGCATGACTGGTAAGCTGAGGTTCACAGCCGCCCTGTGCCGCCAGAAAGCAGAATGTGATCATTTCCCTCTGCTTATAATTAAGTCCTGTCCGGGTGTAATAATCACCGAAGCAGTTATCCGTCAGCCAGTAATTGATGTGGCGGCTTTCTTCCGGGCCGGATTTCCAAAACTCCCGCATATTCTCACCGAAAATATCTACCTGGGCCTGAGTTCCTGCTTCACGGCGATTCTCTGTTGTAGTCGTCGCCTGACCGGGCAGGGGCAAACGGATACCGCCCTCGGCCAATACTTCATTGGTGATTTTCAAAAAAGGGAACACCCTGCCAATACCGAGATATGCAACTGCCTGATAAACGATTTCCTTTACCTCTACCGGTGTCACACCAAAATTCAGCGCCGCAGGCAGCATAGCCCGAAACTCATCCGTACCCTGACAGCCAAGCAGAGTCGCAATGATCGCCATAAAGCGTGTTTTGTCATCCAAGTCATCCTGATTCACTACTTCGTCAAAAGCGAAGTTATCAAACCGTTCAATAAACTCCGGGTCAGTTTCCAGAAAGGCGGAATGATAGCCCGGAAACATTTTTTCGTGATATTTTTTTGCAAACTCCGTCGTTGCCATAGATCCTCCATCTCCTTATTTGTCAAATTCTTTCGCCACCTCGGTGAGAAGCTCCCGAATCGGCAAGTGCTGCGGGCAGATATGCTCACATCTGCCGCATTTGATACAGTCAGATGCCCGGCTTCCTTCTTTGGTATGTACATTGTTGTAGTAGTAATCTGTGTTCCAATTCTGAAACTGTTTCTTTGCGTTCAGGCAGGCAAACAGGTCAGGAATGGCAATCTGCTTCGGACACCCATCCGTACAATACCGGCAGGCAGTGCAGGGGATTAAGCCCTGTGCGCGGAAAATCTCCCGTACTTTTGCAATGGCCTCCTGCTCTTTGTCGGAAAGGGGAACAAAATCCTTCATATAGCTGATATTGTCCTGCATCATTTCCATACTTCCCATGCCAGACAGCACCATCATAATACCGTCAAATCCAGCGGCAAAGCGGATAGCATAGCTTGCGTTGCTGCCGCCATGCAGCTCATCTAAAATTGTCTGTGCCTTCTCCGGAAGATTTACCAGACTGCCGCCTTTGACCGGCTCCATAACAATCACAGGCTTATCAAACTTTCGACAAACCTCATAGCACTTCCGGCTTTCTACAGAGGCATCCTCATAATCCACATAGTTAAATTGAATCTGCACAACTTCAATCTGCGGATACTCCGTTAAAATCTGTTCCAGTACGGCAGCCTTATCATGGAACGAAATACCAAAGTGCTTGATTTTCCCTTCCGCTTTCAGCTCCAGCGCGGTTTCATAGGCCCGGCATTTCTTAAATTTCGCATAAATCTCCGCACTCTGGGCGTGCATCAGAAAGAAATCAAAGTAATCAACACCACAGGCCGCAAGCTGGCTTTCAAACAAGGGCCTGATCTGCTCCTGTTTATTAAAGAAATGGGTGGACAGCTTGTTGGTTAAAATGTAAGTGTCTCGTGGGTAGCGGCTGGTGAGACAGTCCCGCAGGGCCGTTTCGCTTTTGCCGCCCAGGTATCCATGCGCCGTATCAAAGTAATTGAAGCCGTTTCCCAAAAAGGTATCTACCATCCGGCACATTTCGTCCCGATCAACCTCTCCATCTTTCATGGGAAGACGCATACAGCCAAAGCCAAAGTTCTTTTTTACATTCTCAAAAAATGCTCTCATTTTATCGCTCCTATCGTTTTGCCCATCGCATAGGCTTTCTCAAAAGATGGATGGCGGTAAACATCACCTTTATCCCATGTACCAGTTCCATAGAGAATTCCTTTCTCCTTTGCACCGGGCAAACACCGCAAATACCCACGCAGTCCCGCAATCGTCTCGTCTGCCGCAGAGTGTTCCGGGTCAGCGGCGGTAATGATATAATAAAAATCCTTATTTTTGATTTCTCTGTACCTCGGCAGGCAGCGGTCAATCATGATTTTCATTTGCGCATCCATAGAATAGAAGTACACCGGCGTTGCCAGAACTATAACATCCGCATCAATGAGTTCCTGCTGAATCTGCGCCATATCATCTTTTTTAACGCATTGATGGGATTTAGTACAGCCATAACAGGCAACGCAGGGACTTATGTTCTTGCCAGACAAATTGATTTTCTTTCCTTCGTTCCCGTTCTCAGCAGCCCCTTTTAGGAACTGATCACACAAAACATCTGAATTTCCTCCCTTACGAGGACTTGCACAGATTGCCAACACCTTCATAGTTTTTCTCTCCCCTGAGTTATATTTTTTATATTTCTAATTTTATACATTTTAGCCCTGCGGAACAATTCGGATTCGCGGACATTTCCATAAGAAAAACTTATACGAAAAAGGCCATATCTGCAACCTGACAGGTATGGTCTTTCCATTACTGTTTTATTCTTTTATGCTTCGCTTTCTGATGGAAACTTGGACTTCAATATATCCGCAAATTCCTCGATGTAATATCCCGAATTGTCCGTTTTCCAAAATGCACAATAATTCCGCTTGATAGGCTTCCCTTTGCGGGTAAGCAGTATCCGGCGAAGTGCCGCAGCAAATCCCGGTTCATTTTCTCCGCCCTCGATTGGCATAAAACCTTTTCCGCCAATCACCAGAAGCCGGGCTTCCTCCAAATTTTCAGCAAACAGAAAATCTCCCTTGATTCCGACGATTTCCTGATAGTAAGTTCTTTCATTTTCCTGCTGTTCAGGAGAGGCAATTAAAATACAGGGAATATTCTTCAAATCATCTGTCTCAATACTTTCCAGAGAAGCAAGAGGATTCCTTGCGGCAATTTCAATGTAACACTCACTGGTTGCTAAAATAAAATTTACATATTCATCAGAAAAGGCCCGTCTTTGGTCACTGAGTATCAAATCAACGCCACCACTTCTTAAAGCATCATATAAGTCCTCATGGTTTCCGTTTATAATATGTACAGAGACATCTGGATATTTTTCTGAAAATTCTGCAACAGCCAGACGAAATTCCTGACCTCCATAGCACTTAAGATACCCAATGCGAAGCTCAGCATTGTCTTTGTTTGCAATGCGCACAGTTTCCTGGCGCAGCCTTTCAAAATCTGCCATCAGTACAAGACTCTTCTGATAAAAATGTTCACCCGCCGACGTCAATGAAAATTTCCGATTCTCACGGTTCAGCAGCTTCACACCCAGTTCATGCTCCAATGCCTGAATCTGCTGCGATATGGCAGACTGAGAAATAAAACATTCTTCTGCTGCCTCTGTGAAGCTCTTGCAGCGGACTACTGCCTGGAAATATTTAATCTGCTTTATCATTCAACCCTGCCGCCTCCATCCCTGTATTTTTCAACCTTACTCACCATTATTGGGGCATAATCCAAAACTTCATAGCCGGATAGCTTACCGCTACCTGAACCAAAATATTTACAAGATTCGCCAGCGTCGGGATAACCGACCGAGGAAGCCCCAGGCCAACCAGAAATGTCTGGCTGTAAGCCGGAAGGGCCGCCGATAAGATGACCAAAACTACCGCCAGAGTAATATATTTGGGCACTGCCTGGGAAAAGGCTGCATTGGACCGGAACACAAAATTCTTTTGAACAAAAAAGTTTACGGTCTGTGCCAGAGCTGTGGCAGCCAGAAAACTCAAAAAGCCGCATAGCCCCAAGTCACTCTCCACATTCGTATAATTAAAGATCAGAAACCGGAATGGCGTCTCGCTCAGCGACACAAACACAAACCCTGTGCAGATCCACATGACAACAAAATTGGTTACCGTTGTCACATTTGACAGCACATTAAACAAGATAAACTCCCATAAATTGGGGTGAGCAGCAATCCATGCCTTGATCCCTTTCATTTTCTTTTCTCCTTTCCGTACAGCCACTTCTCATAGAGCCGGTTTTCTTTCCGGTTTCTGAAATAGCCAGTAATGATTTTTGAAACGCCGGAGAAGAACTGACCATTTACCGCCTTTACCATTCCATCCACCATCTCCATACTCACCGCGCCATTTGTCATCTTGGCAATTCCGCGGAACGGCATGTTGTAGATAAACAGAATATTCAGATCCGGTTTCCCCTTTTCCTCGCTCTTTTTCTTCCTGGCCGTAAGAATCCGGTAAACCAGACGGCCCACAAAGCTCTTTGCATAATACAGCTGACAGATTGCATCGTTTTCCGTCAAACGTCCGCTCCACCTTCCGTCAGGGATTTTATGCCCCAAAAGTCGCTCAAATTCCTCATCCGAAACCTGTCTGATCGATCCGGAGAAATAAGATTCCAGCAATTTTCTGTCATAAGGATTTGGCGCATCGGTGCCCTTGACTGTGAGCGTACCAGCAAGCTCCATTTGATCAGAACTTCCTCCCACCATAATCTGATAGGTCCCGCCTTCTGTCTCCCATTTTCCTGTTGCCACATTCCAGTAGCGGAAAGTCTTGTCATCAAAGGGAATGGTCACGGTCTTTTTCTCTCCTGCCTTTAAAAACACCTTCTGAAAGCCTTTTAATTCCTTATTGGGACGGAAAATCCCGGATTCCGGCAGGGACACATATATCTGCGCCACCTCGGCCCCAGAAAACATTCCGGTATTTTCCAAAGTAAAGGAGATTCCGGATTCCCCAACCTTCAAATCCGAATACCGGAAGGTGGTATAAGACAGTCCGTATCCAAATGGGTATTTTACCGATACTCCCGCCTTCTCATAGTAGCGGTATCCGATATAAAGCCCTTCCCGGTACTCGGCATTTCTCTCCTTTCCGGGGAAATAATGGTACGCCGGTGTCTCCTCATAGGAATAGGGATAGGTCTCATTGAGTTTTCCGCAGGGCGTCCTTTTTCCTGTCAGAAGATCCAGCATGGCTCCTGCCCCTGCCTGGCCGCTTAAATATCCATGAAGCACCGCCTTGCAGCATCCATCCCACGGCATTTCCACGGAAGCGCCGGCACTTAAGATTCCGACCACATTGGGGTTCACTTCAGAAATCGCCTTTAACAGCCGGATCTGATTTTGGGGAATCTGCATGTGGGTGCGGTCCAGCCCTTCTGACTCGCTCAGTTCATCCAGGCCGAAGAAATACAGGACCACCTCTGCCCTTTTCGCCGCCGAAACTGCTTCCTCAAAAAGGGCTTCATTCTCCTTTCCTGTCCGCTCATAGCCCTTTGCCATAGCCACAGCCTGAATCGGATAGTGGGAAATCATGTCCGCAATGGTTTCCACCTGAGTGGCATTGACCATAGAAGAACCTGCTCCCTGGTACCTGGGGGAAAAGGCGAAATCCCCGATGACGGCAGCATTTGTTCCCGGTTTCAGAGGCAAAATCTGTCCCTCATTCTTTAAAAGGACTGCACTCTCCGCCGCAGCCCGTCTCGCCAGCTGATGATGGCGCTTCTCATCAAAGGAGCGGTGTCTGCCCTTTTCTCCATCCTGCGCCTTTGTCAACGTTAAAATCCCATCCAGCAGATCATCCACGCAGGTATCCAGTGTCTCCTCTGAGAGTCTGCCGTTTTCCACTGCCGTCACGATCTGTCTTGCTGAATCCAGGCCGGGGGCGGGCATTTCCAGGTTGGAACGGCATTCCACACCTCTTACATGATCGTTGGAGCCGCCCCAGTCTGTCACTACAATGCCGTCAAATCCCCATTCGTCCCTTAAGATATCCTTCAGAAGCCTTGGATCCTCATTGGCATACACCCCATTGATCTGGTTATAGGCACTCATAACGGCTTTCGCATTTCCCTCTTTTATGGCAATCTCAAATCCAGTCAGATAGATTTCTCTGAGCGTCCGCTCATCCACAACCGAGTTGGATGCCATACGGCGCAGCTCCTGATTATTGACAGCCAAATGTTTCGGGCAAGCATAAACCCCCTGACTTTGGATTCCCCTTATGTAAGAAGCTGCCATTTTGCCTGCCAGATACGGATCTTCTGAAAAATACTCGAAATTTCTTCCGCAGAGAGGACTGCGTTTCATGTTAAGACCCGGCCCCAACAGCACATTAACCTGTTGGGCGGCTGCTTCCTCCCCCAGAGCCATTCCAATCTCCTCTCCCAGCTCCTCATCCCAGCTGTTGGCAATGGTGGCTGCTGTGGGGAAGCAGGTGGCTTTCAGGGATTCATTCAACCCCAGATGATCGCCTGCTCCCGCCTGTTTTCGGATTCCATGAGGACCATCGGATAAAAATATGGAAGGAATCTGCAGCCGCGGGATATCCCTCGTCTCCCAGACCGTCTTTCCGCTGAGCAATGCAGCCTTTTCCTCCAATGTAAGCTTTGCTAACAAATCCTGATGTTTCACTTTCACACCCCGCTCTTTTTCATAAGGAGAAATCCCCGGCCGTCTTCATTCTTTACATCCATGAAATCCAGCCGGAATTCCCCCTGTTTCCTGGTTCTTTATTTTACAGCTTCTTTCTTCTTTTTCTTCTGATAGCTGCGCACAACCAATACTTCTGCTGCTACAAACAGCACCGCCAGTACACCGTCAATGGTATATACCATCTTCAGCCATCCGGGAATGGTTCCCGGAACGTAATTTTCATAGGCAGAGCTGTTTACTGTCGTATAGAACACATTTTTCACTGCCTGGCGCATGGCAATCACGGAAGTGGCGCTTAAATCGG
The DNA here is from genome assembly GCA_030524635.1 of Lachnospiraceae bacterium. Taxonomy (GTDB): domain Bacteria; phylum Bacillota; class Clostridia; order Lachnospirales; family Lachnospiraceae; genus Caccovicinus. Next base: position 19,481 of record JAUNGG010000053.1, on the reverse strand, counting down.
TCATAATTGCTTCATTTCCGGCGGTACCTAACATCATATCCGTACCGCCCCGGACCGCACGGTCCGCATCCATATAGCCGTAGTTTCCAAAGTAATCGGAAAGAACCATGCCTTTAAAGCCCCATTCGTCTCTTAATACCTCCTGCAAAAGCGGGGCGCAGCCTCCGGCCCATTCCGTTCCGATATAATTATAGGAGGACATGACTGCCAGCTTTCCGTCCGGGTTGCTCTTGATTGCTTCCTCAAAGGGCTTTAAGTAAATCTCACGGATTGCCTGTTCCGTACTCCAGGTACAGAGCATGGCGTTCCGGTTGATCTCCTGCTCATTCAGTGCAAAATGCTTGATATAGGGATACATTCCTGTCTCCACAGCGCCATTTACCTCGGCTACTGCCATTTCTGCGCTGAGTACACTGTCCTCAGAGTAATACTCAAAATCACGTCCGCCAAAGGCGCTTCTGTGCATGTTCATGGACGGTGCATACCAGCCAGTGATATGGAAGTCTCCAAACTCCAGTCCCATAGCTCTGGAATATTCCTCTGCCAAATCCACGTTCCAGGTCTGAGCCAAAACCACTTCTGAGCAGAAACCAGTTCCAAATGCACCCAGCGTGCTGGAGTTCACTCCTGCCGGGCCGTCGGTATCCAGGATCCGGATCTTGCCTACGGAATCCACCGCCGCATTCTGATGGCCGCCGAATGCAATCAGATTCACCATCTCGTCCACCGTTACCTGGTCAAGCAGCGTCTCCCACCGCGGGTCGTCGTAGTCAGCGCCCCTTAAATCAAACAGCTCCAATCCGTTCTTCGCGCCGGTTACAGGCATCACATCATCCGGATTGTTGTATACGGTGGGATCATAGGTTCCATTTCCCAGAACAGTTCCGTTTACCTCATAGCTAACTGGCTTTCCGGTTGCCTCGGCATAGTTTGCAAAGCCATCCTTTCTGGAAAGGTAAGTAATCGTTCCCTCGGCAAAACCAAACCGGTTTTCTGCCACTGCAAGGTCCCCGTTGTGAGGCTGGTCCTCATCATAAATAATGGTCTCCGCTACCTGGTAATTCTTTGTGTCCACCACCCTGTGGCTGTCGGTCCGCAGACTGATGGCATAGTCGCCCTGTTCCACCACATAATGGCCTGTGCCGTATGTATCATAAGATGCCAGATCTTCCACATCGAATGTCAGAGTCAGCGTCTGGGACTGGCCCGGCTCCAGCAGCTCCGTCTTATCAAAGGCTGCCAGATTGACGCTGGATTTTTCAATGTCGCCGTTGGTATAAGGCGGGGTGTAATAAAGCTCAACCACATCCTTGCCTGCGGTATCGCCGGTGTTGGTCACCGTTACATCCACCCTTATGGTATCTCCGCTTACCTGAAGCTCACCCATCTCCTGGCTGAAGCTTGTATAGCTTAAACCGTATCCAAAGGGATATAAAACAGTCTCATCGTAGTTTAAAAAGCCCTCCTCGGCTGCTGTCTCATAGAAACGATAGCCTACATAAATGCCTTCCACATAATTTACAAAAGAAACAATGCCGTCTGCCCGCTCCCAGGCCTCTTTTGCTGCCATCGAAGTCTCTTCTGTGTTGGTATAGGCAAAATGTCCAATGTTGTTATAATAAGGCGCCTGGTGCAGATCCCTTACCCATGTATCTGCTGTTTTTCCGGAGGGGTTCACCTGACCGGAGATAATATTGCCAAGAGCATTAAAGCCAGTGGAGCCTGCGCCTGCACAAAGCAGCACGCCCTTGATCTGCTCATATTCTTCCGTCCATCCCAGTTCCAGGGTGTTGGCTCCGTTATAGATGACGATTACATTTTCAAACTGGCCGCATACCATTTCCACCAGGTCCTTTTCCGTCCGGCTCAGCTCCAGGTAGGACTGCCCCGCCTCAAAATCTGCATATTCGGTGGAATTATTGGTATAGCTGCCTTTCATGTACTTGGTTCCAATCTCCATGGTGGAACCATCCATTACCGGCCCCATATCGTAGGGAAGATCCGCTCCCTCGCCGCCGGTACGGGAAATGACAATCACTGCCGTATCGGAAAATTCCTTTGCCCGTTCCATCACATCGTCCGGATAATCGGCTGCCGGAATCTCCGGAAGAGTCCAGTCCTGTCCATTGTTGATGCTGATGGCCGGACGGTCTGCCCGGTAATCCACATACATCTGTGACAGCTCTTCATTGGTCTCAAAGCCTGCGTTTTCCAGTCCCTGCAGAATCCCAACGGCTGTGGAAGCATCTACCGTTCCTGAACCGGTTCCGCCGTAAATCGGATTGGTGGATGCCCAGCCGAAGACATTCAGTTTCTGAGGTGCAATCGGAAGAAACGAATCTGCATTCTTTGTAAGAATCACACCCTCATTGGTCACTTCCTCCACCACCCGTCTGGAATTTTCCACGTGCTCCGGGTTTAGTTCTCCCTTATCAGAAAGCACTACATTTAATGTATTATAGACTGTTCCGGTAACTGCCAGATTGACTGTAAGTACCGCAATCAGCAAAAAGGCAAATACGGATTGCCAGCGGATCAGCCCTCTAAGCGGCTTCTCCCATTTCTTTGCTGCAAACAGAGCTGCGATCATACAGATGAAGGCTGCCCCAATCACAATCAGATGCGTCTGCATCATCTGGAGTACGCTTATGACGTCCTCCCATGCTACCTCAACGTTTCCCATACCTTTGTTCCTCCTCTTTTTGGTTTTCAGTTCTTTCGTTTTCTTGTGATGTTAAGATAGCACAAAAACAGCCCAAAAAACGAAAACTGGTTTTTCTGGCTGTTCTGCTGGTAAAATTGGTATTTCATTTGCATTTTGAGGCTGTCCCTGCTCCGGGTAAAATAAAATATCCACCTCCTTTGGAGACTCCGTCCTAATATCAAAAATTCTTTTTCCACACCGTGAGCATCTCATCTTTTTATCTTATTCTCCTCACTTTCTCTCACCTGAAAGACTCTTATGCTCTGCTAAAAAATACTGCACGCTCTGTCCAACTGCGGTATTCTGCACTTAATAATCTTTTAGACGGCACTGGATTGCTATACGACTATGAAGGGGAATTTTGATGTCACTGTCTGGAATTGTTACTGTTCAAGCAGCAATGTCATTTTAGTTTAGGTTAGACGGAAGAAGAAGTATTCCTGTAAACGAAAATCCGACAGTCAAAATAGAGACACTTTGAGCGGATGATATAGGATTGATTTGACAAGAATCGTTTTGGAGATTTCTTGTTGTATGACAAATAAGCAGATTTACATCTGCTTCAAAAAAAGGGTAAGATAGTTGTTGATGAAACTGCTCTATGCTGCCCGGTATATGAAATACCGCGGTTTTCGGAAGTGTGCTGTTTTCATCGGGGATGCTTCCGAGAGCCTATTATTGGATTTTTTCCTCAAAGGCAATTTCCAACAATTCCGCCGCCACCTTATCAGATCTAATCCGAATCAAATTATCCCAAGCATCTTCCTTCCCCAGAAGATTCATTCCTCCATGCCAGACAAGCTCCTGATCTATAACAGCAAAATGCTCTGCCACATCTTCTCTTGTAATGACCCGAATTCCGTTTTCCCGCATGACCTCAATGAGCCCCTGACAAAATTCCGAGCTTCCATAAGAAATATTCTGTGGTTCGGTGGTAATAACAATAACCTTGCATCCTGCTTCCTGTCTTGCTTTCACAAGATAGATAAACCGTTCTATTTTATCCCTGGTAATCTCTGGACTCGATACAATAATCTGTTTTTCAGCCTCTATGATATCCTGATCAAAAACGTCCATATAACTGCCTCTGTCATAAATCGCATCGGCGGTCTGCTTTGTCAAAACATGATTGGTAATCAATTCAAATCCTGTTCTCTTGTATGTACGTAATCTCTTGGCATACATATTTTCAAAAACCCGGATATGGGAATCAATGTAATCATAGACGATCACTTCCTTTTTTTCCTCATAATCACGATTCAGCCTGCCAATATACTGCTCCAGTCTTCCCCCAAAGGATACTGGCGCTGCCAACATCAGCGTATCAAGTCTTGGATAATCAAATCCCTCTCCAATCTTCTGTCCTGTTGCTACCAGAATCAGACTCTTCTCCTTGGGAATATCACTAAGTTGTCTCCTTACAGAGAAATTTTCATGATCACTGTTATCTCCATATAAAATAAATACAAAATCTGCGTCCTTTTGTAAATTTTCGTACAGGTATCTCGCCTGTTCTTTATATTTTGTCAGGATAACCGGAGTTCTTCCTTCTTTCACACAAACCCTGGTATCTTCAAGAATCATATTGTTTCTTACAGTACTATTGCTGACCAAAGAAAAAGCTTCATTGATATCATCTTTATTTTCTCTTGTATCGATCACCCTGGTATATCTTGGATACACATAATGACCAATTCCCTGTTCAGCCGCACGGTCTTTCGCAGTATAACTATGTCGTATCGGACCTAACAGCATGTGGATAATCCTTTCCAAATGATCTCCTCGTTTTGGCGTAGCCGTAACGCCATAAACATATCTGGCATTTACCTTCTGCAGAACCTCCACTGCCGTTGCTGAACCAGCATGATGGCATTCATCCATAAGAACCATTCCGTAGGAATTGATGCGTTCATTAAACTTTCCTCTGCTGTACATGGAACCAACCATCGCCACATCAATGATACCCGTAAGGGTATTCTTGCTTCCATGCAATATTCCGATTACACTGCCTCTCCTTTTCTCGCGTCCTGTCTTGGTTTTATAAACAGGCGGTTCTTCATCGATTGCCAGAAATCGGTTCAACGCTTCCACCCACTGTTCCAGCAATTCCTTATTTTGGAGGAGTATCAGCGTATTTACTTTTCTCTGGGATATGAGATAACTGCACACAACCGTTTTCCCGAATGCAGTAGCCGCGCTTAAAACTCCATGGTCATAAGAGAGCAGCCTTTGTACTGCCATATCCTGCTGTGTCCTCAGATCCCCGCGAAAAGAAACTCTTATTGGTCTCCCTTTCTCTCTGTAATCTTCCATTTCGTATTCAATCCCAGCTTCTTTTACTGATGAAATCAGACTGTCCCTGAGTCCGCGCGGAATGGCAATATAACCGTCCACATCCTTCCCCATATAGACAGCGCTGAAATTATAATAGTTTGAATAACCCAATCGTTTGTTCTTATAGAATATCGGATTATCGAAAGCCGCCATACTCCTGATCTGGTTCTGAAGTCTCGGCATCAGATTCAGTCCATCCACATACACTGCATCGCCTAACACGATATGCATTTTCCCCACAACGTCAGATTTTACAAACCCAGCTTTTTTCTTCCAAGGTTTCGGCCTGTTTTGCAAAGTCGAGGCAACAGTCGTTCCCGTGCCTTGTGCGAGCTCTCCCTGCCACTTTGTCATAAGGCGTTCCACATCATCCCCTCCAAGTTTCTCCGTTTGATTTAACAAAATATCCCATTGATCCGGATATGCGTTCCAGTTTTTATCTACAAACGCACTATTACCACTTTTAAGCGCTCTTCCCTGCAATGGCAGTGCAATCAGGTTTCCGATGCTGCTCGCCACATCCTGCGAAGGATACATTCTATCATAATAATGAAACGACTTCAAATTGATGGATGCTGATCCTTTATCCAATAACAGGAAGCCAAAGTTTCTCGCCAGTGATGCTGATATCGGTTTCTTAAAGAAAATCCACACATGCGCTCCTCGTCCTGACCGGGAGCGCTCTACCAATGGTTTAATCCCATTCGTCTCGCATATCCACCTGAAAGCATCCACTTCTTCGTGCCACTCATCATCCATATTTGCAAAATCCGTCTGTTCCGCGCCCTTTTCATGATTATCAAAATCAAATACAATAAACCGGCAAGTACCATCCGGAAGAAGAGGGTACACCCCTAACACATCAGAACCATCCTCTTTATATCCGAGCAAATGGCTTATAATCTTTTCAAGAGTCAGCTTTGTCCACTCTGTGTGCTCACAAGCCTCGCAGTTCAATTTCTCTCCGCGTTGTTTCGGACATATTTTGTTATCCCATCGATGATTGCACTGAGGAAAATATCCTCCTTTAGCCCCTCTCCTGGCATATACATCCGTTCTGCCCCAGAACATGGAAAAATACTGGTTTGCCATTTCTCTGGTAATATATTTTTCCAGAATACGCCCGCCCTGATCCGGATCATATTCTTCCATGTTTTCAATTTTTTCTGCAAATATGTTTTCTGAATCGTATGGGATATTCGCTTTCTCCAGTTGTTCCTTTAATCTCTTATTCTCATTCTGGAGGCTTCGCACTAGTTTCCGAAGTGAATCCAGATTGTATGCTTCTATATTCATGAGCTCACTACTTCCTACACGTTCACTATTCATCCAAATATCGTTGTTGGTTCTTGTTCCAATCTCATTTTCCAGACGGCCATCGGATGCTCCGCAATATTCCTTAAAATTTGATTGTCTGAAAAAAGCAACTCTGGTCTATATTCTCCGGTCTCGAAAGCATCCAAATATTCCGCTTCCTCCGGTGTCAAAACCATAAGCTCCTTAATAAATTTCTTCGCTTCCATTTTGCGTTCTTCCAAATGAAAGTTATCCCTTTTCCGAAGTACAGGAAACAGATCACGTCTTATTTTAGAAAAATTCAGCCTGTCAATCGCTGAAGTATCAAAAGTTTTATTTATCTGCTCTGCTGATATGGAAGCATAGAAAATAATGCACTTACGAAACAATTCATATTCTGATTCATCAAACAAGCCAAAATAAATCATATTATTGAAGTCATATAAATCCCTTGCAGCAGCACGGCTCATGAGCGCATTCGCCTTTGCCGCAAATATTTCCATCGGCTCCAAGGTACGCACCAATACATTCTCCTTAAAAATATTTGTCACGATCTTTCACTCTATTGGTGTAAAAATATAAGAACGCAGAGAATAATTCACTTCTAGTTTGATACTGTCTCTATTCCCTCCTGCATTCTGATACTGAAACAGCATAGAATCCAGGCTGTGACTATATCTTGAGGAATCAGAGAGTGCATACCCCTCTTCCTGCATATACTTTTTAAGCAGTTCTGTAATCCTCTCTCTTGCTGTTCTCATATCCTCCAAGGACAGATTCGGAGTAAAATCAAGATCCAGATCCACAGACAAACGCGGCAGGTCAAAAATTGTCATATTAATTGCCGTTCCGCCCTTTAACGCAAGATGCTCATGCAGGTACTCATCCGCATTCAAATATACTAGTATTTCTTTCAGCCGCAGGACTTTTTCAAATGTGTCACGTACAAAGCCGCTTTTCTTTGCCGCCTGTCCAAGCTGTCCTCTATCGTAAATTACCATATCTTATCCATTTTTCAAAGTATTTATTCCAAGAGGAATGATTAAACGCGAAGTGCTATCATATTTTCCTTCATGGCAATCTTTTGTTAAATAACGTTTACTCAATCCTATTTTTTCTTTACATATTTCAAAAAATTGATCTGATATAGAGAGCTGTTGCTGATAAGATTTTAAAAGAAATCCCGTCTTTTGGTATAAAAACTGATTGCCATAGCACTCTAAATATGCGAGGAGCTTTTTTTCATCCAAACGAGATATATTTTGAATATTGTCTATCACCTCTTCCAGTCCTGAAATCTTATCCATATCTTTAATACTGTCTACTACCGTCCGTTCCTTATCCGTCACCCGTACCCCGCCGCTATACTCTATATTTTCAATTCCTTTATCACATTTGGAGGCAACCCAATGATACATATATCCATCAAACTCAAAATCTTGAAATCTCTCCTTTGATGATACATAAACTTCGTAAAAAACCTGGTCACTTATTCCATAATACTCCATTGCTGAATGGTGAGAAACACAAGAAGTTGGCGTTATCGCACTCGCGATTTGATAACGATTTGCAAGCGGCGAATCCGTTTCTCCACTGATACATGTATAGAGATTGTTCCGTATTTTTACTGCAAGGCCTTTTGCCATTAGCCGCTTTACTGCAGAGCGGGCACTTTCAATTTTGCCATAATATTGATTCACATTTTCTATTGTAAATACTGGCTGCTTTAATAATTCAAAATATAAATTCATTCCCATCACTCGTTTATTTTTTTAATAAAATAGTTTAAATTAAAACCATTACATCACTTATTCAATCCAATACTATTGTATTTCTTCCTTTTTGTTAAGTTTACTTTTTATCAAAATTAGGCTTTCAATAAACTATTATAATATTTTTTTCAACCTTTTAGCTGGTAAAAAAAGAGCTTCAAATTTTCTCTGAAGCTCTTCAAATATAACCAATATGAATTTTTCAGGAAACAGGATTACATTCCCATCTGCTTTGCGAACTTTGGCGGAAACTCTGAATTTATGCTGTTTTGAGGGATGTCCGCATTTGGGTTTACCAGACTTTTGGTTGGTAAATATTTTTCGCTTCTGATTTTGGAATCAAAATCGAGGAATTTTGAAAGTTGGTAAAATGGTTTTGGGAATTGGTAAAACTGCTGTTTCTACTATATATAGAAGAAACAAGCGAAGTTTTCATAGCCCATATCACCCCGTCAATCTTTAGTCATTAATCTGCCAGTGGCCATATCGCTTCCCGCCGATGCGTTCGATCTTTCCCTCATTCTTCAATTTATCAAGTGCACGATAAACAGTTCTTAATCCAGCATTCAAACTCTTTGTCATTTCGGATGCTGTTAATGCCGGATTATCATGAATGAGTTTCAAAATTTCAAATTCCAAACTGCCATTCAAACTGCCATTTGGCACTTTGGGCTTTGACACTTTTGCACTTTGGAGTGCATTAAACTTTACCATAATGTCCTCACCGTGAACAATGTACTCCGGCTCATCTGCGCCAAGATTTTTGCAGGCATCACAGATTTTCTGAATTCCACGTCCCCAGCTTTCAATATAACCTGCGCGGTAAAACACTCTTGCGATATCCGGATTAAACGGCTTTGATGAATGGGCCTCCAACAAAGTTTCTGCCGTCCACCCAAAAGGAAGCAGACTGCTGTTGCTGATATACATTACATCCTCATCAATGCGAATTTGAATCGGATTATTGTCGGCCCAATTGCAATGAATCAGAGCGTTATAAACTGCCTCGCGCACTGCATCACGGGCAAAAGGATAGGTTTCCACCCTTGTTTCTTTATGATAAGAAACTGCTGCCTTCAGATATTTCAAATAAATCAAGTCGATTACTCTATCTGCCATCAGTAGTAGTGAACCATGTACTTCGTCTTGATACAGAAGCTCGCTACCCTCAAATTTCCCGATTTTTACATAACAGCCGCTGATGATTTTCTCCGCATTACGATAGAAACAGAGCGCTCCGGCCCTTTTCAATTTGTCATCAATCAGTAGGTCGAGCTTGTCCAAAAGCTCTGCATTTGGTATATTCAAATCCTCTTTCGCCATGCGTCCGCTACGAAGCGCCTCGCGGCGGAAAATATCAAAACTCTCTTTGTCTAAATCAGCAACCATGATATTAGATACCGGCGCCGCATCCCACTTTATTCCGGTCTTCGACATCAGAAAATTTGTCAGGGCATTACCACGGAGCTGCTGTTTCGTACTGCCGCTGCGATAATGATATTCACCGTCATAATTGACAGGGAACGCCCACGGTGATACCACGATTTCAATATATTCTAAGCCTTCTTCGGTGAGAAGATTTACATCCGCAACAATGCCCAGCTTGTTTTGGATTTTGTTTGGAATATCCTCCATCAGCTTCTTTGCATCACTGACACCAAGAACAGTGCCATCGTCCTTCTTACCAATATAAATCCTGCCGCCCTGCGCATTAGCAAAACCACATATCCATTTCAGATATTCGTCACGCCATGATTCTTTCCATTCTATGTTCTGATTTTCCGCCATAATGCATTCACCTCCAATTATTATTGTCGCCATTATGTACAATCTGATTCGTGAATATTCCGTCTCCTGAAACTATCCACAAAATTGGTGTCCAGCTTATAAGCAGCATACAGTTTTAATCTTTTCCAATCTAATTTCCATGGAACATATACAAAAAATCAGGAAAAGAAAATTCTCCAATAACTTGTTGGAGTTTTTCTATATCAGCACCTGCATAAAACAAATACCACTTTTTCATATACCAAAACATGATTTGTAATTAATTCAAAGCCTGTTTTCTTATATGTACGAAGTCTCTTGACATACATATGGTCAAAGACCCTGATATGAGAATCAATATAATCGCAAACAATTACATTCTGCTTTCCCTCATAATCACGGTTCAGCCTGCCAATATACTGTTCCAGTCTTCCTTGCAAATGATACCGGTACGGCCAGCTAATCGAATCCTTCTCCAATCTTCTGACCCGTTGCCACCAAAATCAGGCTTTTCTCCTTTGGAACCGCTTTCAATTGTTGCCTTATGGCTACATTTTCTTTACCAGAGTTATCTCCATACAGAATCAACACATTATCTGCATCTTTCTGCAAATTCTCTTAAAAATATTTCGCCTGTTCCTTATACTTTGTCAGTATAACCGGAGTCCTCCTATCCTTCACACATATCCTGACATCTTCAAGAATCATATCATTTCTTAACTTGTGGCTACTGACTAATGAATAGGCTTCGTTAATATCGTCTTTCCTTTCTCTTGTATCCGCTACTCTTGTTTATCTTGGATACACATAATGGCCGATTCTCTGTTCCAGCGCCCGTTCCTTTGCAGTATGGCCATGTCGTATGGGCCCCGGAAGCATATAGATGATTTTTTCCATGCTGTCGCTTCGTTTCGGTGTTGCAGTAACTCCATAAACATATCTGGCATTTATTTTTTGCAGCACTTCCACTGCGGTAGCAGAACCGGCATGATGGCACTCATCAGCATATGTCAAGATAGGTCTAACAATTTTTTCTGCCATATTTTCGATGGCAGAATACTCACTGAAGAATCTCGTCCAAAAGCTTGCAGTACCTTTCATTCAAAGAAACAACCATCAACTTGTACCATAATTCTCGCGAATAGTGTCCTTGTTCAATACACCAGATTTTATGATGCAACTCATTATTCTTTGTATACAAATCTACTGGAGCATTTTCAGTATACTTACGTTCATAACTCTCTCCGTCATACTGATTCTTGGTACAATCTATATGCGTAAACAAATCGTCTTCTGGATAGTACATCCCATGAAGGAACGTCGTAATCCTATGTCCTTTTTCCTTGTCTTTTTGCAAGTGCGGAAGAGTTTCAATCTCAATGTGCCACAACGTTTTCTCTGAAACCTGATCATAATCTTGTTTCACTACCATAAGAAGCTTATCTAATGTCTCTCCATCAATATGAACCGTAATGGTCTTTGGACTTTTTAGTGAAGTACGATTAAAGTGAAATTGAGGTCCATGATACTTTTCAAAATTCAAAGTCGAGTATGAAATCGCTTGTTCTTTAGGAAGAGCCAATCGTTCATCAAGTCTTAGTAAAACGTTCCCGTCATCTACTTCATCGTTAATTAACCTTGCGAATCCAGGCATTGAGTCCCCGAATTGTAAAGGAGTTGTATTTGTCAGTATACTGTAAAGATATGCTTTATCCTCAAAAACGAAATAATCCCTATGAAAATCTACCCTTTCCACAATCGATAATCCATATTGATTTGTCTCATGAAGTAATATTTCCCCTTTTACGATTTTTTCTATATCAATTCTTATTTCTCGAAATACATCAAGAATATACCCAGTCATCACATAAGCAAATAAATCACCTAAGTCCGGAACAAATTCATTCTCCCGGCCTTGTGCGACTGGAATAATAAAAACTGACGCATAATAATGAACCCAATTATTTACATCATTGTTCAACATATACTGAAGCATATCCACCGTACTTATGCCCGATTGATTAAAAACATCTATTACTTTCTCAACGAGCGGAACCAAGAAAGCCGGTATTTCAAATTGCTTCAATCTCGAACCACTCATATAATTCAAGAACTGTTTTCTAATCGAAAAGATCAGATACTCCACATTATGGTATTCAGAAGTATCAATTATATCGAGCATAAAGGTATTTATTCTACTTTCTACTGACAAATCCTCCAATTGTTCTATTCCTCTCTCTTCACATAATGCAGCTCAATATCATATCCCAGTGCCTCCATCATCTGCACAAACGTATTGTTCACCACTCCGTTCGGCTTCTTGATGACACGGTTCACATAGGATTTGGTGGTCTCAATCTGTTCCGCCACCGCTGCTTGTGTAGTTCCTTCCTCTATGCATTTTACTTTTACATCTATTTCAATATTGTTTCTTACCATATTCGCTCTTATCCTGTTCTCAATCAGTTTCACAAAACAGATAACTTATTATACCACTAAATCTGCTATTTTTCAACGAAAAAAAGAGCCGGTCAGATCACTCCAACTGACTCCGTATTATCCCTACAACAGTCACAACACCTCATCTGAGAACTTCCAGCATATCTCTACGTGACTCGAATCATAAACCAGCACCTTTTCAATCAACGCATCCACGATCTTCTGATCCAATTCCGTGGCTCCGGAATACTTATCCAGCGTCTCCAAAGCCTCCTGTACACCATCATCCTGAACGAGCTCGGTTTCATGAAGCTTTGCTTCCAGCTCAGCAATGTCCGCTTCTAGCCGCTCTGCCTTACGTATCAGATCAGCACGCCTACTCTGATACTCATCTGCTGATGCAAGCAATACCTGAATTGCTTCCCATACAACACCATTCAGCACATCCTCCCGGATGTATTCCTTGGTACAACCGCTTTCCCCGATCTGAGCCTGAGAATGCGGACATCCGAAATATCTGTATGGTCTCCCCCGGATAATCCTGTCTTTGAACGGCATCGCCCGACCGCAGGTGCCACATTTTACTTTCTTCCAGAGCGGATAGGTCTTTTCCGTCACCCGCTTTGTTTCCCGTCTTTTACGAAATATCTTTTGGGCTTCCTGAAACTCGGTTGTGCAGTGAAACCTCAAACTGGAGTAAGCTTTGGCCAAAAGAAAATGTTCATTAAAAAAGAACCGTAAAGGAGTTCGTCTACCCCTTACGGTTCTTTATTTTTACTACATTTTAACTTATTTTCAGCAGAAAATGATTCTTACATTCCCATCTGCTTTGCAACTTCAGCAGCAAAATCTTCGTTCTTTTTCTCCATACCCTCACCGGTCTCATAACGAAGGAACTTAACGATCTTGATGTTAGCGCCGTTTGCCTTAGCAACCTGTGCTACATACTGGCTTACGGACTGCTTGCCATCCTCTGCCTTTACATAAACCTGATCTAACAGGCAGATTTCTTTCAGTTCCTTGTTGATACGGCCCTGGATCATGCCCTGGATTACCTTCTCTGGCTTGGAAGCTTCCTTTGGATCGTTCTGGATCTGAGCCATCAGGATTTCCTTCTCATGGTTGATGAACTCCTCGCTTACCTCGCTGCGGTCGGTATACTGAGGTCTTAATGCTGCTGCCTGCATTGCTACGTTTCTAGCCATTTCCTTAACAGCGTCATTTACTACATCCGTTTCAACAGCTACTAAAACGCCGATCTTGCCGCCTGCATGAATGTAGGAAGCTACGAAGCCGTTCTCTACAGAAAGCTTCTCATAACGACGAATGTTCATGTTCTCACCGATGATGGAGATCTGGGAGGATAATGCTTCCTTAACGGTTAAGGAGGTATCCTTGTCCCAAGCCTCAGCCATGAACTCATCCATGTTAGCTGCGGTGGACTTTAATGCCTGTGCTGCAACGTCTGCTGCGTAGGTGCGGAACTTCTCATTCTTTGCTACGAAGTCAGTTTCTGCATTAACCTCTACAACAACTGCAGTCTTCTCATCAGCGGTTGCATCGGTAATTACGATACCTTCTGCTGCGATACGGCCAGCCTTCTTAGCTGCGCCTGCCAGACCCTTTTCTCTTAAGAACTCTACTGCCTTATCCATATCACCGTCGGTAGCTGCAAGAGCCTTCTTGCAATCCATCATGCCGGCGCCGGTCATTTCTCTTAACTCTTTTACCATTGCTGCGGTAACTGCCATTTTCTTTCCCTCCATATTTTACTTTGATTCTTTTAAGAAGGCCGCCTCGCAGTACGGGCGGCCTTATCTGAAGCCTTTACTCAGTCAGTTTGAACGATCTATCAGGGAATGGATCTGCTCCCTCCGACCATTCCCCCGTCAAGCGGCATTTAAAATCCGCTTCTCTGCTTGCCTGGTGAATTAAGCCTCTGCATCCTCAGCATCCAACTCGCCTGCTGCCTCTAACTCAGCTGCAGCCTCACCCTGGTTAGCCTCGATAACAGCGTCTGCCATCTTAGAAACGATCAGCTTAACGGCTCTGATTGCATCATCGTTGCCTGGGATCACATAATCTAACTCTTCTGGATCACAGTTGGTATCAGCAATGCCGATCAGCGGAATACCTAAGGTATGAGCTTCCTGTACGCAGATTCTCTCCTTCTTTGGATCTACGATGAAGATAGCATCCGGGATTCTCTTCATTTCCTTGATGCCGCCTAAGTTCTTCTCTAACTTCTCCCACTCTTTCTTCAGTGCGATAACTTCCTTCTTTGGTAATACGTCAAAGGTTCCGTCCTCTGCCATAGCCTCGATCTCTTTTAATCTTGCAATACGGCTCTGGATGGTCTTGAAGTTGGTCAGCATACCGCCTAACCATCTCTCGTTTACATAGTACATACCGCATCTCTCAGCCTCGGTCTTGATTGCGTCCTGAGCCTGCTTCTTGGTACCTACGAACAGGATGGTGCCGCCCTCAGCAGCGATGTCAGCGATTGCCTTGTAAGCCTCGTCAACCTTGCCTACGGACTTCTGTAAGTCGATGATATAGATACCATTTCTCTCGGTATAGATGTATGGAGCCATCTTAGGGTTCCATCTTCTTGTCTGGTGACCGAAATGTACACCAGCTTCCAGTAACTGCTTCATAGAAATTACGCTCATGTCTTTTCCTCCATTTGGTTTTTGCTCCCCTGCTGTTGATCCATGCTGGCAAGGGGCGTTCTTCCGTCTGCTTCTCATGCTTCCAGGACGACCCGAATGGGAATCTTTGTCAAAATGTTTTGGATTTTAACCGATTCCTGCAAACTGGCACCTGTCCAAAGAATCCGCAGGCGTGCATAATTTTGTCAACTTTAGCAGTATAGCATAGAATAAGCCGCTTGGCAAGCGGCTTATTAAAATTTCTTTTAATTTTTTATGACTGACTGCTTCATCATTTATTAGAGGAAGCCTTGATGTTCTTCAGCTCATCAAACACCACATCATTTAAAACCTTAATATAGGTTCCCTTCATACCGGAGGAACGGGACTCGATCACACCGGCGCTCTCGAACTTGCGGAGAGCATTTACAATAACAGAACGGGTGATACCCACACGATCAGCAATCTTGCTGGCAACCAGAATCCCTTCGTTTCCATCCAGTTCCTCAAAAATATGGGTGATCGCTTCCAGTTCGGAGAAGGAAAGGGTACTGATGGCAGACTTTACGATCTGGATCTTTCTGGTCTCCTCCGCATTCTCCTCATTCACGGAGCGCATCATCTCCAGCCCGACTACTGTGGTGCCGTACTCGCTGAGGATAATATCGTCAATATCATACTGGGAATCGCTCTTGTACATAAACAGGGTTCCCAGACGCTCGCCTGCAATGTCGATCGGGGTGATGATCGCCTGGTACTTCTTTACGTTCTCCTCTGCAAAGCCAAGAGTTGCAAGATTCACGTTCTCCTTGGTGGAGAGAACACTTAACAGACGTTCGTTCAGCATCTTATCAACGAAACCGCCCACCTTGTCATCAATCAGCTCTTCAATCTCGTCTACGCCAGGCCAGATACTAACGCCCAGCACCTTGCCCTTTTTACTGATTACAAGGATGTTGGACAGTAATATCTCGCTTAAAACCTTGCAGATGTCATTGAACACAACTTTATGAGAATTATTGTTGTGCAATAATTTGTTAATTTTTCTGGTTTTATCAAGCAATTGTACGCTCATGTTCAAATCCTCCTAATTAGTTTCGGATGTCATGGAAAATCGACCTTATATACTGGGTAAATTGTATCACAAATTTCTGGCATCCACAAGAGTTTTTGGAAGATTTTCGAATATTTTAATTAATATGCTTATTTATCTTTCACATTTTGCACCGCCATTACAGAAAAGGCAAACATGCCTGCAAGTTTAGAACGGTCAGGCTGCTGGTTTGGGACATAAACAAGGCAAGCCCCAGGCAGCTGCCTGGGGCGTTATAAGAAACCTATATTAAGAAGCTCCTCTCAATTACCTTAATTTTCTTTCTCGTCACCCTCACTCTTGGGAAGGTTCATGGTGTAGCCGCACTGTTCATCTGCACAGAGAAGCTTATTTCCCTTTTCTACCATATAGCTGCCGCATTCCGGGCACTTATGGGTGGATGGCTTCTGCCAGGACATGAAATCACACTCCGGATTGTTTTCACAGCCAAAGTACCGTCTGCCCTTCTTTGTCTTCTTGATCACCACATCCTTGCCGCATTTTGGACAGGGAACGCCGATCTTCTCCAGATAAGGCTTTGTATTCTTGCAGTCCGGGAATCCGGGACAGGCCAGAAACTTTCCGTGGGGACCGTATTTCACTACCATATTGCGTCCGCAGATCTCGCAGATCTCATCCGTCACCTCATCTGCAATGGTTACCGACTCCAATTCTTCCTTGGCATTGGTTACTGCTTCCTCCAGATCCGGGTAGAAGTTGCTGACTACCGTCTTCCAGTCAACCGTTCCATCTCCCACCTTATCTAACAGGTATTCCAGATTTGCTGTAAAATCCTTATCCACAATGCTTGGGAAGCATTGCTTCATCATCCGGTTTACCACCTCGCCAAGTTCTGTCACATACAGGTTTTTATTCTCCTTTGTCACATACCGTCTTGCTAAAATGGTGGTAATGGTAGGTGCATACGTACTTGGACGTCCAATCCCCTGCTCTTCCAGAGCCTTTACCAGGGAAGCCTCTGTATAATGGGCCGGCGGCTGTGTAAAATGCTGCGCCTCCTTCAGCTCCGCCAGTTCCAGCGTCATGCCCTTCTCCAGCTTACCTAAGATCCGGTTATTTTCTTCCTTCTCATCCTCTTCAATATATACAGACATGAAACCGTCAAATTTCAGCTTTGATGCAGTCAGAGTAAACAGGTACTGGCCGGCTCCCACCTTAACGGAGGTAGTTTCATAGACTGCGCTTGCCATCCGGCTGGCGGTAAAGCGCTTCCAGATCAGCTGATACAGCCGGAACAGATCTCTTGCCAGAGAATCCTTCACAATCACTGGAGTCAGCGCAATATTTGTCGGACGGATCGCCTCGTGTGCATCCTGGATCTTACCGACAGCCTTCTTGCTTCCCTCTTCCTTGGCCACATACTGCTGGCCGAAATTTTCTCCGATGTAAGCCCGTGCTGCCGTATCGGCCTCCTCTGCCACTCTGGTGGAATCGGTACGCAGATAAGTGATCAGACCCACCGTTCCATGTCCCTTTACATCCACACCTTCATAAAGCTGCTGTGCCAGCCGCATCGTTTTCTGGGTGGAGAAATTCAGCACTTTGGAAGCTTCCTGCTGCAGAGTACTGGTAGTAAATGGAATGGGAGCTTTTTTTACCCGTTCCCCGTTCTTTACTTCCTCTACCACGTAGCTCTGGTTTTCCAACCCCTTGCAGATCTGATCCAGCGCTTCTTTATTTGGGATTGCCTGCTTTCCTTCTCTGGTTCCGTAAAACTTTGCCGTCAGCGGCTTTTTCGTTCCTTCCAGCTTCAGGTCAGCTTCCAGACTCCAGTACTCCTCTGGAATAAACGCATTGATCTCGTCCTCCCGGTCGCAGATCATGCGCAGCGCCACTGACTGTACACGCCCGGCACTTAAGCCTCTCTTCACCTTCTCCCAAAGAAGGGGACTGATCTTATAGCCCACCATACGATCCAGCATTCGCCTGGCCTGCTGGGCATTGACCAGATCCATATCAATCTCCCGCGGACTCTTAATCGAATTCTTCACCGCATTTTTTGTTATTTCGTTAAAGCTGATCCGGTATACCTTTTTATCCTTTGCCTCATCCAGTTTCAGTGCTTTCATCAAATGCCAGGATATGGCCTCTCCCTCACGGTCAGGGTCCGTTGCCAGATAGATCTTATCAGCCTTTTTTACTTCCTTGCGCAGCTTTGCCAGGATATCGCCCTTTCCCCGGATTGTAATATATTTTGGTTCAAACCCATTGTCCGGGTCAAAACCAAGCTGACTTTTCGGCAGATCCCGGACATGTCCGTTTGACGCATCTACCTCGTAATTCGAACCTAAAAACTTTTTAATTGTCTTCACCTTCGCCGGTGACTCAACGATAACCAAACAATTCGCCATAAAAACTCCTTATCAAAGCTTTCTGCCATAATAATTCCCCCCGGTACGCACAGCAAATCCCTTTAATTCCAGATCCAGAAGGATCATCATACACTCACTCAAGGGTAATCTGCTCCGACTTACAATATCTTCCAAGTGCGTCGGTTGTAAATCGAGGCAAGCATACACCATTTTTTCCTTCTTGGCAAGTCCCTTCTCGTTTTTTTCATGAAGACTTAATTTTTTGTCGAATTTTATTCCAAAATATTCCAATATATCTCCTGGACGATTAACCAGGAAAGCTCCTGATTGGATCAGCTGATTGCACCCGGCACTTCCCGGGTCTGTAATCCTGCCGGGCAGTGCAAAGATCTCTTTTCCCTGCTCCAGTGCAAGTCCCACTGTAATCAGAGAGCCGCTTTTTTCTCTGGCCTCCACCACCAAAACAGCATCGGACAGACCGCTGATGAGCCGGTTGCGGATTGGGAAATTCCGGGCCAGGGGCGGCTCCCCCAGGCGATATTCAGACAGGATTCCTCCTGCTTCTGCCACCCTCTCGTATAATCCATAATGTTCCCTGGGGTAGCAGATATTGATTCCGCAGCCCAGTACTCCAAAGGTGGCTCCGCCTCCCTCCAGTGCTCCCTCGTGTCCGGCGCCATCGATTCCAGCCGCCAGGCCGCTGATGATCTGTACGCCTTCCTCTGCCAGAACTCTTCCAAAGCATTTGGCTGCCTCTAAGCCATACCGGGTTGCTGCCCGCGAGCCAATGATCGCAAGAGAAGGCCGTTTTTCCTCTGGAAGCCGCCCCCGCAGGAAAAGTGCGGTGGGAGCATCCGGCAGCACTTTCAGCCGCTCTGGATAGATCTCGTCCTGGATGGTAATAAACTGTATTCCTCTGGCGCTTAAACTATGATATTCTTCCGCTGCTTTTTGAAAATATTGTTTCGCTGCTTCAAAATATTCCCCTTCCCTCTTTTTTAAGATGCCTCTAGCAGTCCATTCTGTTCCTTCTATATTATACCTGAATTATTCATCCAGTAGTTGTTGACGGTGCTAAGCACCGCTTAGTTA
>JAUNGG010000052.1 GCA_030524635.1 Lachnospiraceae bacterium | reverse complement strand
GAAGTATCTCACAAAAGTTGACGTTTGACTATCCGGTTGGTTATAAAGCGCTTACATTCTTTAAGATGATGGAAGCGGATGAGCTGAAGAAGGAAGCGGAGCAATAGACAATACAGTTAGAAAGAATTCAAGAATGATTTGGGTTCTTGCTGCGGCGGGCATGTTATGGAATGGAAGCTTCTGCGGGAAGTCTTTCTGGAAATTCAGGTTGGTGTATGTTATACTGAACAGCAAATAGTATAATATGGTTGCTTATAAAAATAAAATCATTCAAAGGAGATGCAGTCGTGGCTTCACAGAACCGAAGAGAAGCGAAGCGGGAGGCCAACGGAAGGAAGCGGAGGCATTCCGAACAGGTTGAGATCAGTACGGCGAAAATTGAGGATAAAGAAGTGATGGATCTGGCCCTTCAGGCTGGTCATATCCTGCTGGAAAACGGAGCGGAGATCTTCCGGGTGGAGGAAACCATGGACCGGATCTGCCGGCACTATGGGGTGCAGTCGGAGAGCGCTTTTGTGCTGAGCAACGGAATTTTTATGACAGCAGGAAGTGAGCGGGAGCGGTATTATGCCAAAGTGCAGCACATTCCGGTCAGCGGTACTCATTTGAATAAGGTGGCAGCGGTCAATCAGCTTTCCAGAGAAATTGAGGAAGGAAAGTATACAGTTTTGCAGGCCCTGGAAGCGCTGGAGCAGATTAAGCACATGCCGGGCAAGCGGAAGGGAATGCAGGTGCTGGCCTCCGGCGTGGGAAGCGGGGCTTTCTGCTGCCTGTTCGGAGGAACAGCGTCAGACAGTGCCTGTGCTTTTGCGGTTGGAATTTTGCTTTACCTGTATGTGCTTTATGTGGCAGCCCCCCATTTGTCCAAGATTGTGGGAAATATCGGCGGAGGCGCTCTGGTGACCTTGTTGTGCAGTCTGGCTTATCTTCTGGGGTGGGGACTGCATTTAAATTATATGATTATCGGCGCCATTATGCCGCTGGTGCCCGGTGTGGCCTTTACCAATGCCATCCGTGATATGGCAGACGGCGACTATATATCTGGTTCGGTGCGGCTTTTGGATGCGCTGCTTGTATTTTTCTGTATTGCCATAGGCGTTGGTATGGGAATCTCCTTTTTGGGGCGGATAACAGGAGGTGCGTTATTGTGATGAGGCTTTCACTGAATTTTATCGTGGAGATTGCGGCTGCTATGGTGGGAACGGTGGCATTTTCCGTGCTTTTTGGCGTGCCTAGGCGGTATTACCGGTACTGCGGTCTGATTGGAGGCGCAGGATGGGCGGTTTACTGTATCTTCTCCAATGTGTGTGACAGTCCGGGAGCGTCGCTGGCAGCGACGATGGTGGTGATTTTTTTGTCCAGGCTGATGGCCGTCCGGGAGCGGTGCCCGGCGACCATCTTCCTGATCTCTGGCATCTTTCCTCTGGTGCCGGGGGCAGGGGTTTACTGGACGGCTTACTATATTGTGACGGAACAGCTGCGGAAGGCAGTGGAAACCGGGTATCTGGCTGTGAAGATCGCAGTTGCCATTGTGCTGGGGATCGTGTTTATCTTTGAACTGCCCCAGGGATTGTTTGTGAAATTGGCTGGAGGAAAACGGTAGCTTGTCACACCACAGACGCATGCAGCCACTTCCCGCTGAACAACCGATGAAGAAATAAGCAGGAGCGGACGAAGCAGTCTACGCCAATGGCGATCCACACGCCAACGACACCCCACATCAGGACCCGTGTGGCCAGCCATACCAGGCCGATTCGGAAGCCCCACATGCCGATGATGCTGACAGCCAGAGGAAATCTTACATCGCCTGCACCGCGGCAGATTCCGCAGCAGATGACGAAAAAACTGAAGAACAGCTCTGTAGCTGCGGCGATCTGAAGGGTCTGGGTTCCAAGGGCCAGCACCTGACCGTCATTGGTAAACAGACTGATGATCTGCCGGGACAGCAGGAAGACCGGGACGCAGGCGGTTACGATTACAATGGTGCTGATGATGCAGATATCTCTGGCAAAGCGTGCTGCCAGCTTGGGATCTCTGGCTCCCAGGGACTGGCCCACCAGGGTAGTGGCGGTATAGGAGAAGCCGTAGGCCGGCAGGTATAAAAGCCCTTCTGTCTGATTGGTCAGGTAGTGTGCTGCCAGCGGTGCAGTTCCCAGGCCGGAGATCATGGCGGTCAGAGCGATCTGACCCAGGCATAAGGTATTGCGTTCCAAAAGTACCGGGATACCGATATGAAACAGGCTTTTTAACGACCATCTGTGGAACCGGTAATCGCCGTGTACGGTGATCCTGGCGGCTGTCTGTGCATGGTAGATCTGATAAAGTAAAATAGCTGCCAGTCCATACTGGGAGAAGGCAGTGGAGATGGCGGCTCCTTTAATGCCCAGTCCGGCGCCCCACATGGGGAAGGTCAGGCTGCCGATCGTAAGCTGCCTGGAGGGATAGATCAGCAGGAAATTCCCAATCACATTCAGCAGATTAGCGCTCATATTGGCGGCCAGAGGGAGCTTTGTATTTCCGGCAGAGCGGAGCACTGCGGAGAGAACCACACCTAGAGTCTGGGGCACAAGTCCCATCCCCAGGATTCCCAGGTAGAGCTGTGCGTTGGGCAGTACATCCGGTGCAGCTCCCAGAAGCTTTGGAAGGATGCGGTGGATGGACAGCACGACTGCGGTTAAAATCAGCCCTAAAAGGATGGAGGCGGTAATGGACTGCCGGACGACGGATTCGGTTTTCTGCCGGTTTCCTTCTCCTACAGAATGGGATACCAGAAAAGAAAATCCCACACTGAGGGCTGTGATAAAGCCATTGATCAGCCAGACGGTGGAGATATTGATCGCCACGGAAGCGGTGGCGGCTGCGCCGATGGAGCCTACCATGGCAGTGTCGATCAGGGAGGCCAGGCAGACCAGGAACTGCTCTAAAATAGCGGGAGCAGAC
The DNA here is from genome assembly GCA_030524635.1 of Lachnospiraceae bacterium. Classification (GTDB taxonomy): domain Bacteria; phylum Bacillota; class Clostridia; order Lachnospirales; family Lachnospiraceae; genus Caccovicinus. The sequence continues at coordinate 25,170 of JAUNGG010000052.1, read as the reverse complement.
AGGCGCAGAATGGTTTCCGGAATATTTTTTCCTAAGGTTAAGACATGATCTGCACCTTGGGTTTCCTTTTGTCTGGAAAGGGATGAGATTTGTTTCATGGTTTCAACCCCTTCTGTTTCAAAATATAGGATGCCACGTTATAATTGGTATCCATCCATGCCCCGTGAGCCAGCATATATCCGATCAGATCACTGAGCATGTTGACACGGCTGGCACGGCCGATAAACTGTGGATGAAGGACGAAATTGATCATTCTTCCTTCTGCGGCCAGGGAGTCAAATTCTTCCTTCCAGATTTCATACATTTCCCGAGGCGATTTTAATTCGTACCGCTCTGGTGCGGAATCGGTATAAAAATCATAGGCAGTATCATCAAAAATCGAATCCTTTGGAAGTTCTACCAAAGGAACCTCTTTCCCGTTGATCTTATGAATAAACGGCCCATCGCTGTCGCGCCAGTTGGAGCTGTAGATATATCCATGCTCCAGGAAAAGCCGCAGACTGTAGTCGTGGATCACGCCGCCTGGTGCCCGGTGTCCGGCTAACTGCTGTCCGCAGATATCACGAATAATGGATTCCGCCCGATGCATGGTGGCATCTTCCTCTTCATAGGTGGTGGTGGTAAATTCTTCATGCTTGTATCCGTGGAAGCCGATCTCATGCCCGCGGCGGCTGATCTCCCGTACCACATCCGGATATTTTTCGGCAATGATACCAGGGATAAAGAAGGTAGCCCGGATCTTCCAGGTATCCAACATATCCAGGATTCTGGGAATTCCCTGCTTCGGGCCGTAAGCACCCCGGGATAAATTGGTGATGTGGTCGGCATTGCCGTCCCCGCGGGTGGTCCACATGGTTTCCGCATCCAGGTCGAAGGCCAGCATGACGGCGATCTGCTTATTGTCTGGCCATACGGGGAGCCCGGAGGAAAGGGGTGCTATGGAATTTATGGAAGTACCCGGCTTCTCCAGGGACACTGTATCGGCGCTGTGGTTTCGGCTCTCCATATCGGCATTCTTGCCCGTCTGCTCCAGCACATACCGTGCCACCTCCTCGCAGGTGGCGATCCATGCCCCATGCCGCTGCATATATCCGATGAATTTTCCTAATGCAGCGATCCGGCTGGCGCGGCCGATCATCTGAGGATGCAGCTTCAGCACGAAGATCTTATTTCCTTCTTCTGCCAGCCCGTCAAATTCGTCCTTCCAGTTTCCGATGACCTCCCGGTTGGTGTACATGGAGCGCACGGCCGGATCGCTGAAGGTAAAGTAATAGTAGGTGAAATCATCCATGGTAATATCACAGGGAAGTTCTACCAGAGGAAGCTGGCGCTCCGTTCCATCACTGTCAGTTTGTTTCCACAGGTAAGCCCAGTCACAGTCCTTCATGGAAGAACTGTACAGATACCCGCGTTCTGCCAGCAGCTCAGGGGTAAAGGGGTGAATAATGCTTTCCGGTCCCCGGTGTCCTGCCGGATGTTTTCCGGTAATGGAGGCCAGCAGAGCTTCACTTTTTTCCAGCAGCCGGATTTCTTCTTCTTTTGAAATTCCCCGCTCAGACTCATGCATGTATCCGTGACAGGCCAGCTCATGGCCCCGTTCATGGATCTGGCAGACGCAGTCGCGGTACTGTTCCACCACGATTCCCGGCACAAAAAAGGTTCCTTTTACGCCAAAGGTATCCAGCATGTCCAGGCACCGGGCGAGACCCTCGTGAGGCCCGTATTGTCCTCTGGAAAGGTCGGTAAAGCCGATGGAGGTGCCTTTGGATCTGGCACGGGACATCCTCAGATATTCTGCATCAAAGTCAAAGGTCAGCATCACAGCAATCCGCTTGTGGTCTGGCCAGGAAAGCTTCGGACCATTGGTTTTTCCATCTGCTGTGCTGACGGAAGTGAAATTCGTTTGTTCATTTGTAATTGGAAACATGATCGTATCTCCTGTATCATTATAGATTATCCATTGTTTGGAATTCATTATAGCATTCCTGATTGGTATTGCAAGGGAAAACGTGTATATTTTATCAGCGGCTTCTGTAGGCGGCAGGTTATGCGGACCGGATATTTGCATGGAAAAAGATACAATTTCCTGTGAGGATTTATGCATCTGCATCATTGATTATTTTGCATGTTTATGCTATGATAATCCGTAATTGCCTTGGTTTTTATGAACTATATTACATAATTATAAAGCCTTTCTGATTATTAAGTTCAGCTTATAAAACAGGGGCAAAATTATTGATCAAATGAGGAGAGTGTTATTATGAGAAAGCTTGCATTATTCTTATGTGCAGCCATGACGGCAGCAATGCTTGCTGCATGCGGCGGTTCTGCACAGGAAACCACAGCAGCGACGGCTGCACAGACGGAGGCGGCTGCAGAGACAACTGCAGAAGCAGCAGAGGAGACCAAGGCAGAGGAAACGGAAACAGAGGCAGCGGCGGCAGAAACGGAAGCACCTGCAGCAGACAACCCATTTAATGGAAAGACGGTTAAGGTGGGATGCTCTGCAACCTTCGTTCCTTTTGAGTCCATCGAGATGGCGGCAGACGGAAGCAAGGCCTACAAGGGTATGAACATTGACATTATTAATGCGATCGTGGAGAAGAACGGCGGTACCGTAGAGTTTGTTGACATGCCGTTTAAGAGCTTAATGGCAGCTATTCAGGCCAGCCAGATCGATTTCTGCAGCGGCGGCATGGCGCCTACCGAGGAGCGTGAGAAGACGCTGGATTTCTCTGAGATCTTCTTCTATCCAAGAAATGCCATCGTATACCGCACCGGCGACAGCTATCCGGATCTGGATTCCTTAAAGGGCAAAACCATTGCTTATGTATTTGGAACCAACTATCAGCAGGTAGCGGAAAGTGTAGAGGGCGCTGAGACTGTAGGAATCCAGGGAAGCCCGGCCTGCATCGAGGAGGTAAAGAGCAAGCGTGCAGATGCCTGCATCGTGGACGGCGCTGGTGCAACTGAATTCTTAAAGCAGAACGACGGCCTGGAGATGAGCCTTCTGGACAAGACCGATGACTGCTTCGCCATCGGATTCCCGAAGGAGTCTCCGTACTATGAGACCTTTAACAACACCTTAAAGGAAATGATGGAGAACGGCGAGCTGGATGCCATCATTGCAGAGCATTTAAGCGAGCAGTTTATCTTAGACTAATGAAAAGGGGCAGCACAAATGAAACTTGATTTTTCCTGTGTATGGCAATACTGGCCATTCCTGTATCATGGCGCACTTCTCACCTTGAAAATGACGGCCATCTGTGCTGTCTTTGGATTTTTGCTGGGCGTGCTGCTGTCACTGGTGAAGATCAGCAAGTGGAAGCCATTAATCTGGTTTGGACGGTTTTATACCTCCATTTTCCGCGGCACGCCGCTGCTGGTTCAGCTTTGTATCGTACATTTCGGTCTTCCGCAGCTTTTGGGTGTGACCTTTACCACCACCCAGTCCGGTATCCTGACCTTTTCCCTGAATTCTGCGGCATATATTTCCGAGATCTTCCGCGGAGGCATTCAGGGGGTGGATAAGGGACAGTATGAGGCGGCCCAGTCTCTGGGCATCGGCTACAAGGATATGATGAAGGATATCATCCTTCCACAGGCAGTGAAGCACATTCTTCCCAGTCTGGTGAATGAGGCCATTGCCCTGCTGAAGGAGACCTCCATCCTGTCTTATATCGGTGCGGTGGAGCTGCTGCGTGCAGCAGACCAGATCACAGTTATGAGTTTCCGCTTCTTTGAACCGTACCTGGTGATCGCACTGGTCTACTATGTATTTGTTATGATCCTGTCAGCATTTGCAAATCGTCTGGAAAGGTGGGTGAACCGAAGTGATCGAGCTGCGTGACGTGTATAAAAATTTTGGTAAGCTTGAGGTGTTAAAGGGCATCAACTTTACCATTGAAAAAGGTCAGGTAGTTACCCTGATCGGTCCTTCTGGTTCTGGAAAATCCACCATCCTGCGGTGCATCAACCTGCTGGAGCAGCCGACGAAGGGGCAGGTGTTTATCGAGGGGAAGGATATTACGGTGCCGAAGGTGGATGTTCAGGCAATCCGGAAGGATATCGGCATGGTGTTCCAGCACTTTAACCTGTTTCCCCACATGACAGTGATGGAAAATATGACGTATGCGCCCATGAAGGTGAATAAGCGCTCTAAAGCAGAGGCAGAAGCGAAGGCCATGGAGCTGTTAAAGCTGGTAGGTTTGACGGACAAGGCGGGAGCCTATCCGGGAAAGCTGTCCGGCGGCCAGAAGCAGCGTATCGCCATTGCAAGAGCCCTTGCCATGGAGCCGAAGATTATGCTTTTTGATGAGCCCACTTCCGCACTGGATCCGGAGATGGTAAAAGAGGTTCTGGAGGTGATCAAGGGGCTGGCGCACACAGGAATTACTATGGCGCTGGTTACTCATGAGATGGGCTTTGCCAGAGAAGTGTCAGACCGCATCTGCTTTATTGATGAGGGGTTGATCCTGGAGGATGCAACTCCGGAGCAGTTTTTCAGCAATCCGGAAACCGAGCGTGCCAGAAGCTTTTTGGAGAAGGTGCTGTAGAAGCGGCCGGAGAACATGCAGGCAGAAGCCTGGAGAAGTAAAATAGAACGAAACAACCAAAACAGAATCAGGCATCAAAAAGCCGGGAGTGCAGAAGCTGTGACGGATCAGGAAATCCGTTCCGGTCTCTGCACTCCCGGCTTTTGCTGTCATGTTATGTGACCGGAATCCGCCTGCAGCTGTCCCGTTCCAGTAGAAAGTGGGGCACAATGCTTTTGGTGGCCGGCAGATTGGGATTTTCGATATGGTTGATCATCTGAGCGGCCGCTTCGATACCCAGCTGATGGGCGTTGACATCGATGGAGGTGAGCTGGGGGGAGGTCATTCTGGCAAACAGAGAATTATTAAAGGACAGAATGGACAGATCCTCCGGGATGGAGATCCCGTTTTCCAGGCAGATCCGCTCCAATGCTACGGCCAGAATATCATCGCTGACCAGAATGGCGGTAGGACGGCTGCTGCTTTGGAGAAGTCGGCACAGTGCACTTCCGTCCTCCAGGGAGGCAGTGGGCATTTCAATGCAGTATTCCGGGAGAATAGGAAGACCGAGCCGGGTCAGGGCCAGCTGATAGCCGGACTTCCGGTCGGCAGAGAACAGCAGGGAACTGTCGGTTCCCAGAAATGCAATCTTTCTGTGGCCCAGCTGGTACAGGTATTCGGTGGCCTCCTGTCCGGCCAGCAGATTGTCATTGTCAATGTATACGGTCTGATTGGTATACTGGTAGGCCTTTCCCAGCAGCACATAGCGCAGTCCCTCGTGGTACAGATAATTTACCACAGGATCATCCTGCCTGGAATAAAGGAGGAGAAAACCGTCTGCCTGTCCGCTGCGGGTCATGGTTTTGATGGTCTGCAGAATCTCCTCGTCATCCTGTCCGGTAATGACTGCATTGCTGAACTGCCGCGGATTGCAGTATTGGCAGATGCCGCGGATCACCTGAAGGTAAAAGGGGTTTTCATAAACCTCTTTTTTGGATGGAGGAAGGATGATCCCGATGGTTCTGGAATTGTGACAGGCAAGGTTGCTGGCCTGAAAGTTCGGCTCGTAGCCCAACTGCGCCATGGCATGGCGCACCTTTTCCTTGGTCTCCCGGCTGATGGAGGGGTGATCCTTGCAGGTGCGGGAGACAGTGGAGGGGGAAACCCCCGCCAGTGCAGCAACATCTTTTATGGTAACCGACATAGTGAATACTCCTTTTTTCATTCTTCCTTTTATTGTAATAGAATCCGGTGCAAATGTCAATGAAACAATGCAAACAAGGGATGTATTTGCATAAAAATTGCATGAACAGCTGTGCAAAATGCATAAAAACCAACAGCGATTCTTGAACAAAACGTAGAAAGCATAAATAAGAACAAAAATTTACTTGAAAAATTAATGCAATTATACTATATTTAATGCAAGCGGTTGCGCAATAAAAGCGCAAATAAAGCGCAATGGCGGCAGACACATTGCTGGTATCGAGTGCAAATCCAGTAAAATATCTGGTGCAAAAGAAAATCATAAGAGGAGGTTGCATTATGAGCAAGAATGAAAAAGCAGCAGGAGAAATTTCTATTTTGTCTCCGCTGACAGGAACGGCAGTTCCTCTGGAACAGGTTCCGGATCCGGTATTTTCTCAGAAGATTATCGGGGATGGTATGGCAGTAATTCCCACAGACGGACGGATCGTAAGCCCGGTAAACGGTCAGGTGGTTTCGGTGGCGGATACCCTTCATGCATACGGATTCCGCAGCGAGGATGGGCTGGAACTGCTGATCCATGTAGGGCTGGAGACGGTGGCCTTGAAGGGGGAATGCTTCAAGGTTCATGTGAAGGTCGGAGACAAGGTGAAGGCCGGAGATCTGGTGGCAGAAGTTGATCTGGCGTATCTGAAGGAAAAGAATATCAACAGCATTACGCCGGTATTGGTCTGCGGAGGTATGGACGGAAAGACGATGTGCGGCCGGGAGGGAGCTGTGAAGGCCGGCCAGGATGCGGTGATTACGGTAGCGGCAGAGGTCAGGCAGACAGAGGCAGGAGGCCAGACGGCGCAGCCGGCTTCCAACGGGCAGGGAGAGGGGACAGCTCCGGCAAAGCCTTCCGGTCCGTCGAATCCCGATGTTTCCTCTTCCGGACAGGCACAGAAGGAAAAGAAGAAGCTGAGCTTTAACTTTGATTTTCTCCAGAAGCTGGGCAAGGTTCTGATGGTGGTTATTGCGGTAATGCCGGCGGCCGGCCTGATGATCAGCTTAGGCAAGCTGGTGCAGATGGCAGGTGCGGATCTGCATATGATCTTCATGATCGGAAGCACCATGGAGAATATCGGCTGGGCTGTCATCAATAACCTGCACATCCTGTTTGCAGCTGCCATCGGCGGTTCCTGGGCGAAGGAGCGTGCCGGCGGTGCATTTGCGGCAATCATTGCATTTATCCTGGTAAACTCCATTACCGGAGCGATCTTCGGCGTAACCAGCGCCATGCTGGCAGATCCGAATGCGGTAACCCATACGCTGTTCGGACAGGAAATCCTGGTGAATGGATATTTTACCTCCGTTCTGGGCGCACCTGCCTTGAACATGGGTGTATTTGTCGGCATTATCTCCGGCTTTATGGGCGGAATCATTTACAACAAGTACTATAATTTCAGAAAGCTGCCGGATGCCCTTTCCTTCTTTAACGGCAAGCGGTTTGTGCCGATGGTGGTGATCGCATGGTCGGTAATCGTTTCTGTGGTTTTGGCAGTTGTATGGCCGGTGGTGCAGACTGGAATCAATTCCTTCGGTGTGTGGATTGCAAACTCTTCTTCCACCTCACCGATTCTGGCTCCTTTTATTTACGGAACCCTGGAGCGTCTGCTTCTACCCTTCGGACTGCATCATATGCTGACCATTCCGATGAATTATACGTCCTTTGGCGGAACCTACACCATCCAGACCGGCATCAATGCAGGCTCTCAGGTGTTCGGACAGGATCCGCTGTGGCTGGCATGGGCTACCGATCTGATTAACTTTAAGGATGCGGGAGACATGGCGTCCTATGCAAACCTGATGGCAACGGTAACGCCTGCCCGCTTTAAGGTGGGACAGATGATCGGCGCAACCGGACTGCTGACGGGAATTGCACTGGCCATGTACCGCAGAGTGGACCCGGATAAGAGGGCAAATTACCGTTCCATGTTTATTTCTACCGTGTTGGCTGTATTTTTAACTGGTGTTACGGAGCCATTGGAGTTTATGTTTATGTTCTGTGCCCTTCCGCTGTATCTGGTGTATGCCGTTCTTCAGGGCTGTGCTTTTGCCATGGCCGGCATCGTAGATCTGCGGCTACATTCCTTTGGAAACCTGGAGTTTATCACCCGAATTCCAATGTCGGTAAAGGCAGGGCTGACCAGCGATATCATTCACTTTATCATTTGTGTTGCCGCATTCTTCATCATCGGCTATGTGGTAGCCTACGTGATGATTGACAAGCTGAAATTCGCAACTCCGGGACGTCTGGGCAATTATACCGATGAGGGCGGCGATGAGAGCGCTCCGGCATCTGCAGGCGCAGCTTCCGGCACATCTGCAGGTACAGCCGCTTCCGGAAACGGCAGCCAGGCAGAGCGGATTATCGGACTGTTAGGCGGACGGGAGAACATCGTTTTGGTAGATGCCTGCATGACCCGTCTGCGTGTTACCGTAAAGAATCCGGAACTGGTGGCAGAGCTTGCCGCATGGAAGAGTGAGGGCGCTTTGGGCCTGATCAAAAAGGACAGCGGAATCCAGGTGGTTTACGGCCCGAAGGCGGATGTATTGAAATCGGATATTAATGATATTCTGTGATGAGCGGAAACGGAGGATATGATGAAGATTCTTTCTCTGAACACCCACAGTCTGGCGGAGCCGGACTGTGGGCGGAAGCTGGAGCAGTTTGCCGCAGTTGTGGCAAGGGAACTGCCGGATATTATAGGACTTCAGGAGGTCAATCAGACCGCTCTGGCACCGGCTTTATGGCCTGAGGAGCCGGAGGGTTTTACCGTCTGCCGCGGTATGGACGGCTGGAATGGGGAGAAGAAAAAAGACCGAAACGGGGATGCGGCAGAATCCTTCCTCCGCCGGGATCATTATGGGGCGCAGCTGTCTAAGTGTCTTAAGAAGCTGGGGCTTTCCTACGATTGGACCTGGATCCCGGTGAAACTGGGCTATGGGAAATACGATGAGGGGCTGGCTCTGTTTTCCAGATATCCCATACTGGATACGCACCAGTGCTTGATCAGCCGCAGCCGGGAGTATCAAAACTGGAAGACCAGAAAGCTGCTGGGAATCCTTACCCAGATTCCAGGCCGGCAGCCGGCCTGGTTTTATACAGTTCACATGGGCTGGTGGGATGATGAGGAGGAGCCGTTTCAGGAACAGTGGGACCGGCTTCAGGATGCGTTAGCGGAGCGTCTGGAACCCGGGAAGCCTCCCGTATGGCTGATGGGAGATTTTAACAGCCGGGACGATGTGAGAGGCCAGGGATATGATTATGTGAAGAGCCGGGGATGGAAGGATACCTATGTGCTGGCAGAAAAGAAGGACAGCGGAAAGACTGTGGAGGCTGCGATTGACGGCTGGAAGGAACGAAAGGATGCAGGCGGCCGGGAAGACGGCGAAGGCTCGATTCCAGGAATGCGGATTGACTATATCTGGTGCAGTCAGGAAGAAAAGATCCGGGAATCAAAGGTTATATGCAACGGCCGGGAATATCCGGTGGTATCCGATCACAGCGGCGTGCTGGTAACCGCGAAGGATCCTGAGCCAGCTTCCGCAGAGAAAATGAGTAAAAATCCATCCGGTGAGCAGAAAAAATAAAAGAAGCATAAAAGAAACATAAAAAGTATAAAAGAAGCAGGGGAGAACGAAAATGAATCGAACAGCAGGAATTTTATTATCCATTACCAGTCTGCCGTCCAAATACGGCATCGGCTGTTTTTCAAGAAGTGCATATGATTTTGTAGACTGGCTGAAGGAGGCCGGTCAGTGCTACTGGCAGATCCTGCCTCTTGGCCCTACCAGCTACGGAGATTCGCCCTATCAGTCCTTTTCTACCTTTGCAGGAAATCCATACTTTATCAGTCTGGAAACACTGATTGAGGAAGGGCTTCTCACCGAGGAGGAATGCGATGAGGCAGATTTCGGTGCAGATCCTGGAAAGACGGATTATAAGCAGCTTTATGAGAATCGGTACAGTCTTCTTCGGAAGGCATATGAGCGCAGCGGCATCAGCGAAGATCCGGATTACCAGAGCTTCCTGGCAGAAAACAGCTGGTGGCTTTCTGATTATGCGTTATTTACCGCAGTAAAGGATCGGTTTAACGGCGTGCCGTGGACAGAGTGGGCGGAGGATATCCGTCTTCGCTGGAGCAACGCTCTTGATTATTACCGACGGGAGCTGTATTTTGATATTGAATTCCAGCAGTATCTGCAGTACACCTTTTATAAGCAGTGGCATCAGCTGAAGGCCTACGCCAACAGCCAGGGGGTTCGGATCATCGGTGACATCCCCATCTATGTGGCCATGGACAGTGCCGATTCCTGGGCACATCCGGAGCTGTTCCAGCTGGATGAGAATAATATTCCAACTGCAGTAGCCGGATGCCCGCCGGATGGTTTTTCCGCTACCGGGCAGCTTTGGGGCAATCCGCTGTACCGCTGGGATTATCATCGGAGCACCGGATTCCAGTGGTGGATGCAGCGGCTGGAGTACTGCTTCCGCCTGTATGATGTGGTGCGCATTGACCATTTCCGCGGATTTGATGAGTATTATTCCATTCCCTTCGGCGCCGAATCTGCAGTAAACGGACACTGGGAAAAAGGACCAGGGATGGAGCTGTTTTACCGGATGCGTCAGGTGCTGGGACAGCGGGAGGTGATCGCAGAGGATCTGGGCTATATGACAGACTCTGTGCGCCAGCTGGTTCGTGAAAGCGGCTTCCCAGGCATGAAGGTGCTGGAGTTTGCCTTCGACTCCAGGGATTCCGGCTGTGCCAGCGATTACCTGCCCCACAACTACATTGAAAACAGCGTTGCCTATACCGGAACCCATGACAATGAGACGATCGTTGGATGGTTTAACAGCATCTCCAAGGAGGAGCAGGAGATGGCCAGGGATTACCTGTGCGATCATTATACGCCGAAGAAATGGCTGTACAAATCCTTTATCAGCGTAATTATGCAGAGCCGGTCTGCCCTCTGTGTGATCCCCATGCAGGATTACCTGGGAAGGGATAACCGGTCCCGGATGAATCAGCCTTCTACCGTAGGAATCAACTGGAAGTGGCGTCTGAGAAAAGAGGACCTGACAGAAGATCTGAAGCAGGAGATCCGAAGCGTGACCAGGCGCTACGGAAGACTGTGCTGGCAGTGGGATGAGACACTGGATGTAAAGACGAGCCAGAAAAAGGGAGACAGCCTGGAGGAGGCTTAAGGGATCAAGATAGGCCGCAGTGCCTGGGCAGAAGGAGCAAAAGGACGTTTCTCTCAGGACTGCGCCGCAGAAAAGAGCCGTTCCACGAAATGGCGCAGCGGCGGTTCCTGGTCTCCTCGTTTCCATACCGCTATAATGTCCTCGAATTCTCCCTCGCCCACCAGCGGCACAAACACCAGATTGTCTGCATTGGTCAGCTTATTGGTCATATAAGAGGACAGGATGGAAATTCCTTCCTCGGCAGCTACCATAATCAGGATACTTTCAATATCACTGGAGCGAAACAGGATATTTGGATAGTATCCTGCTTTTTTGTATAGATCCATATAGTGGTTATCCCCGAAGGATTCTCCCGCGCCGGAGGGCGTCATGTACAGGATGCTTTCATTCCGCAGCTCCTCCCGCCGCAGAAAGGAGCGGTAGGCAAAGGGATGGCTGCTGTAAAGCGCGACTACCAGCGGTGCGTGCTCGATCAGGCGGTATTCCACCACATCCTCCTGCATAATATTGGTGCTGTCCCAGGTAAAAATAATATCATAATCTCCATTCAACAGTCCTGATGCCAGCTTGTCTGTGTCACACCGGTAGCAGGTGATCAGGATATTAGGATAGTCCAGATGAAAGGCACGGAGGTGATTGGACAGGTTGCTGCGCTCATATCCCTTGGTATAGCCGATTCGCAGGGTTCCCACCAGTCCGGTGGAAGCGTCCTGCACCCGGCTGACTGCCATGCTCATCCGCTCCAGAATAGCTTTGGCCTCATTTAAAAACACATTTCCCGCCGGGGTCAGCTGAATCGGCCGGCTGGTGCGGTCGATCAGCTGTACCTCCATCGACTCTTCCAGCGCACGGATCTGCTGGGTAATGGCGGTCTGGGAGATATAGTACTGATTTGCTGCTTTGGTAAAGCTTCTGGTCTCTGCCACAGCAACGAAATATTTTAGCTGGTTTGTATTCATATGGATGCCTCCAATTATAACTTTTTCTTATTTTAATATGGAAAATGAAAAGTTGCAATCCATTCCTGCACGGTATTATAATAATTAAATGTTATAAAAAAGTTATGATAGGAATTGGAGTGGAGGTTACAATGGAAAGAGAAAAATTTGGCTCGCGGCTGGGCTTTATTCTGGTGTCTGCCGGCTGCGCCATCGGACTTGGGAACGTATGGAAGTTTCCATACATGTGCGGCGAATTTGGAGGAGCTGCCTTTATCCTGATCTATCTGGTATTCCTGGTAATGCTGGGAATCCCGGTGCTGGTTTGTGAATTTGCAGTGGGCCGGGGAAGCCGCCAGAGTGTGGCGACTGGGTTTGAGAAGCTGGAACCGAAGGGTTCCTGCTGGCACTGGATGAAGGCAATTGGAATTATCGGATGCTATATGCTGATGATGTTTTATACCATGGTAGGCGGCTGGATGCTTTTCTACTGCTTCCGCAGTATTCGGGGCGACTTCGCAGGCGCCACGCCGGATATGGTTTCCGGTGCATTTAACGATATGCTGGGGAACCCGGGGCTGATGGTATTCTGGACGGTTCTGGTCTGTGTGATCGGATTTGCAGTATGTTTTTTGGGTCTTAAAAATGGAATCGAGCGGGTATCCAAGGTGATGATGTCTGCGCTGCTTCTTCTGATGGTAGTACTGGCAGGACATTCCTTTTTTCTGGATGGCGCAGACGTGGGAATCCGATTTTACCTGATCCCTGACTTTGAGAAGATGGTGGAGAACGGCATCGGCAACGTGGTATTCGGTGCACTGAGCCAGTCCTTCTTCACCTTATCCATCGGTATCGGCGCTATGCTGATCTTCGGAAGCTACCTGGGGCGGGAGCGGAGCCTGACCGGGGAAGCCCTGAACATTACGATTCTGGACACCTTTGTGGCGCTGATGGCTGGCTTTATCATCATTCCGGCCTGCTTTTCCTTCGGAATCGAGCCGGGGGCCGGGCCAAGCCTGGTGTTTATCACGCTGCCCAATATCTTTGCACAGATGGCAGGCGGAAGTCTCTGGAGTGCACTGTTTTTCCTGTTTTTGTCCTTTGCGGCGCTGAGCACCATTATGGCCGTGTTTGAAAACATCATATCCTTCGATATGGATTTATTTGGCTGGTCCAGAACCAAAAGTGTGCTGGTCAGCGCTGTGGCAGTGATTCTGCTGAGTATGCCCTGCGTGCTGGGCTTCAATCTGCTTTCCGGGATCCAACCGCTGGGCATCGGCACCAATATTATGGATCTGGAGGATTTTATTGTTTCCAATAATCTGCTGCCTTTGGGAAGTCTTGGCTATGTGCTGTTCTGTACCGGCAGAAATGGCTGGGGTTGGGATCACTTTTTGGCAGAGGTGAATACAGGGGAAGGAATTTCCTTTCCAAAAGGGCTAAGATGGTATGTGTCCTACTGCATTCCGGCAATTATTATATTTATTTATCTGAAGGGATATTATGATATGTTCAAGGGCGGCAGCAGGCTGCGTCTGATCGGATGGATGGCAGTAGCTGTGGCGCTTCTGGGATTTATTGCGGCTTGTGCCACTGTGAAGAGCCGGGCATATGTGCAGAAGCATTATGAAAGTGCACAGAAAGCATAGGGAAGCCGGACGGGCGTGATTATGCATTGGCTTGAGACCAGAGCGCAGCTGTGAGGAAATCCGATTGTTGCGGTAAAATGAATCAGAGTGGATATAAAAATAAAATGAAAGACCAGCGGCATCTGACTTTTGATGAAAAGCAGAGCCGCTGTTTTTTGTGCGGAATCATTCTGTTAAAAAAATGAAAAATAGTGGAAAATAGCGAAAAAAGAATTTCATTATGAGATAACTGCTGGTATAATAAAGCTATTCGCTGCAAATAAAGACGCAGTCCAGTGGGGAGGGAAAAGCATTGGATTTGTTATTGATTTACTATTTTACGGCGCTGGAGAAGTACCGGAACTTTTCTGTGGCAGCAGATGAGCTGTATCTGTCCCAGTCATCCTTATCAAAGCGGATTAAAAGCTTGGAAACGAAGCTGGATATGGATCTGTTTGTGCGGCATTCCAGAAGCATCGAATTAACAGAAGCTGGACGGGCGATCCTGCCCTATGCCCGCAATATTTCCAATGAATATGACAAGATGAGTGCGGCTATTTCTAAATTTTCCTGCGGCTGCAGTATGTTTCGGATCTCTGCTATATCGTTTCTATCTTATTATGGTATGATGAATGGAATTTCTGATTTTATCAAAAGGAATCCAGAGGTCAATTTAAATATCAAAGAGTGTAATTCCAGAGAAGGGATGGAGATGCTGGACAGTGACCGGGTAGATGCATGTATGATGTTCAGCAAGCTGGTTCCTGCGGAACGGTATAATAAATATCCACTGGTGCAGGACCGGATGATGGCGCTTATGAATGAAAACCACCCCTTGGCATCTGTGGAACATATATCGCTGGAGCAGCTGGGGGCACAGGAGCTGGTGCTGATATCAGAACGGGATGAACCGTTTTTCAAACAGTTTATCCTGGAAGAATTTGATAAAAGAGGAATTCAACCGAATTTCCGGGCATATGGAGTATGGATCAGTGCGATTCAGGCGGTAGTCCGGCAAAGCAGCTGTGTTTCTATTCTGCCGAAGCAGGTTGCAGAACGGCTGCAGGGAAATGGAATCGTATGCAGAGAGATCGAAGAATTGCCGTTCTTTTATTTTTCTCTGGTAACGAAATGTGACAGCACGAAAAAGATTCTGCCGGACTTTATCCGGTGTATTAAGCAGAATGGCATGCTGGTTACTTAAGAAGATACCAAGCTGCTGCTCTGTAAAATAACGTGTAAGGTAAAAATTGGATGATAAGGTGTAATATGGCCGCGGACATCAGCTTATGATGTCCGCGGCTATTTTTTTGAATTGTGAGAATCTGCTGCACAGCTTCTCATAAACCATACTGTGAGAAAGTCCTTCTCATAGTGCTCCAGAACATGGTTCTGCCGCTAGCTTGCCGGGTGAAATCAAATACTCACTGCGTTTGTGCGTGATTTCCTTCTGGTAAGCCATATTCCAAAATGGAAAAAAACAAAGGGGAAAGCGGAATTGCTCTCTGACAATTGTTAGAATATAATAAAAATATCAAAAAAACAGCGATTTGATAAAGCAAATATCACAAAAAGGCCGGTTTGTGAAACAAAAAATTATGAGAAGGGAAGGACGATGATATGAAATTAAATAACCTGCTTGACCCAAGAGGATTCCAGGAACGGGAAGTAATCCAGCTTGCAAAACGTGTTTCTATTGATGAACTGCGAAACGGAAAAATTCTGTTTTACAATAATACAAAGCTGGGATTTTGCAACTATTATACCGTATTTGATCGGATCAAGGAGCATTTTCAGGAGCTGGGCATCACAAATTTTGTGGAGTATACCGAGACCGTAAGAGGCAAGGACGCAAAGAAGCTGTATGAGTATGCACAGATGCTGGCAGAGGAGAAACCAACGGCAGCTATTGTAGCCTTTGGAGATATGGGAACCTCTTCCTCCACAACCGTTGTGACCATCGCATTAGAGAAACTGGGAATCCCCACGGTTTATATGACAGCGCCTCCAGGAAGCGCCATCACAGAAGGCGTAGGTGTGTACCGTGCTGGTCATCTGTGCCTGTGTTCCGTTGATATCTATCAGGCAAGCACTGTGGAGGAGGTAGCAGCTCAGGTAGATTTAAAGTGGGATTATATCCTGAAGGCACTGACTACGAATGGAGATGAGCTGGAGAAATTAGCTCATATTGATTTTAAGATGGATAAGGTTGCTCCGGCGAAGGACGGGCTGCTTCCATTGGAGATCCAGGCCGATGAGGAGAAGGCAAAGGAGCCGGGGGCCTACATGGAAGAAGTCAATGCCTACTTTAACGAGATGCATATCAGTGACGGACTTCCAATCATTCCTCCTACCAGGAGAAGATACGAGGCAATGCTGGAGTACTGCCCATTTGATGAGGATATGGTGCTCTGCGATCCCAGCGGACCAAGCGGCAGAACGGTTACCGTTAAGGATGTGGCGATTGCGGCAGTGATGGCAGGCTGTGTGCCGAAGGCCATGCCGGTGCTGATTGCAGCTTTCAAGGCGCTGAACAGCCCACTGTATAACTTAAATCAGTCCGTTACCACCTCTCATCCAGGCGGAAATATGGTTCTGGTATCTGGCCCAATTGCACAGGAAATCGGCATTTCCGGCAGGCAGGGCTGCCAGGGACCTGGCTGGCCGATGAATGCCACCATCGGACGAGCAGTTAATCTGGTTATGATGAATGTATTCCGCTCTGTACCTGGCGTGTGTGATCTGGACTGTATCGCATCCCAGGCTGAGTTCACCTTCTGCTTCGCAGAGGAGCCAGAACTGGCGCAGTGGAACATGATCAATGAAGATCACTATGATAAGGATACCACAACTGTTTATGTATTAAAGGCAGAGCCGATCCATGATATCATTGATTTCTTAAGCCTTGACGGTTATGATCTGCTGGACACCATCACGGCCTGCTGTACTACCCTTGGCTCCAACAATGCATATATGCCGGGCCCCATGGTTGTGTGTCTGACACCAGATCACGCCATGATGCTGAAAAAGGCCGGATTTACCAAGGAGATGATCCAGGAGCATATTCACACCTATGCATACCATCAGACACCAATGGTAAAGAACCGCGGATTAGTTCCGGTAAGACCTGCCAGCTTTAAGAATAAGCATCCGATGCCGGTAACCAGGACTCCAAAGGATGTAGAAGTGGTTACCATCGGCGGAAGAGGCGGTCACTCTGGTGTGATCCTGCCATGGGCATTGCACAGCGAAGGCTGTATCGAACCGATCGCGCTGCCGGATGGACGTGTGGCAAGAAGCATTGAGGAATTTAAGCGTTAAGGCTGTAATGCTGCCGGCCGGTTTAAAGTAGAACCGGCTGACAAAAAATCAGGTAAAACAGAAAATTACACAGATAAACATAAAGAACCAGACAAGTGGTTATCCTGAGCGCAGCGGACATCGCATCCTGCGGGGATTCTGAATGTTCGCTGTGCCGGAAACCAAATGGTCTGAAAGAAAGGGAGGTATTCATGTACAAGAAGAGAATATTGTCATTGAGTTTGGCGATTATAGCAGCAGCATCGGCTGTTCTTTTCAGCGGCTGCTCCGGAAACCAGGCATCTAACGGGACCCAGGCACCTGCCCAGGCCCAGACAGAGACGAAAGCAGATACTGACGCAGATCAGGGTGACGCTGCCGCAGGGCCAGACTCTGACAGCAGCGGCGGAGAGATCGATTACGGTTCCCTAGAGCTTACTATGGGTTCTACCGGTGCTGCCGATGATATCTCTACCCAGGCAATGACTTATATGAAGGATTACATCGAGGAAAAGTCCGGCGGAGCGATCAAGGTCAATACGTTCCCATCCTCTCAGCTGGGGGCTACCGTTGACCAGCTGGAGATGACTGGACAGGGTTCCATCGATTTATTCCTGGAAGCAAACTATATGACCAGCAATGGCGTGAATGAGGCAAAGGTAGGAAGCCTTACCTTTACCTACGGCTCCAAGGAGGATTACAGAAAGGTTAATGAAAGTGAGCTGACCCAGCAGTGGAAAGATAAGTTCTGCGAACTGAATAATATTAAGATCATCGCGAATAACTGGTACCGGAATGGAACCGCATTGGTGTCCAACCGGGAGATCCATACGGTTGAGGATATGAAGGGGCTGAAGGTTCGGATTCCACCGGTGGATATCACCATGGAGTGTTTTTCAGAATTAGGAATGAATCCAACCCCGATTGCTTATAATGAGTCCTTATTGGCACTACAGCAGGGAATCGTGGATGCGATCTGGTGTACTGAGGATGCTGCCTACACCATGGGCTTTTATGAAGTGGCAAAATATCTGATTGAGCTGAACTCTTATTTTGACGCTATGTATGTGTATATGAACTATGATCTGTATCAGGATATCACAGATGTCCAGAGAGAGCTGATTGAAGAGGCTGCATTAAAGGCCGGAGAGTATTACAGCGGCCTGGCAGACGATATTTTGGCAGAGAATGTAGCAAAGATGCAGGAAGCCGGGATTCAGGTGATTTCTCTTCCTCCTGAGGAGGTTGATAAGTTAAAGGCTCCGATGAAGGAAATTGCTGATCGTCATGAAGCGGCAGGTGAATGGCCGGTGGGAACTTATGATGAAATTTTAACGATTTTAGGTGAATAAAAATGAGGCCTTCCATGTGCGAAGCGTCATATGGAGGGCCGCATTTATCTAACAGTAAATACCAGAAGAAAGGAGGATTTCATGAAAACATTAACAAAGGTACTGAATCGGTTTATCATTGTCAGTTATGACGGGATCAGGAATATTGCAGGAGCGGTAATGGTTGCAATTATTATGATCGTGTCAGTGGGGATTGTTTCCAGGTATGGATTATCCTATTCAATTTCGTGGATTGAAGAAATCTGCTGTCTGCTGCTGGTGTGGCTGTGTTACTTAAGCGCATCCTTGACAACTGTGGCAAAGGAGCATGTGGTAGCTGATTTTATATCTGGTTCTCTGCCTGCAAATTTGCAGAGGGTGCTGAAAAGTATTATCCGGTTGGGGGAAATTGCCTTTTTTGCAGTGGTTACCTACAGTGTGATCCGTCTTCTGCCGAAGCTGACCAATGTAAGTGCAGCGTTAAAAATGCCCCGATACCTGTACTATCTTCCGGTTTTGATTTTTGGCGCGTACATGGCCCTTGCGGTGATCGTGGATATGCTGAATGATTTTGTTCCGGGCTATGATTATTTTGGTCAGAGGAGAGAAAAGCGGGAACAGCTTCGCCTGGAGCAAGAGAAGCAGGAAAATGCAGCGATGTTAAAACGGGTGGATGCTTTCATGGGAATTCCGGAAGAGGAAGGAAAGGAGGAATCGGTATGAGTGTCAGTATGATCGTGGTAATTGTTACCTTTCTGGTACTGATGTTGTTAGGTTTTCCAGTATTGTTTGCACTGGGAATTCCAGGATTGGTCTGGCTGGGAATGAATTCTAAAATGCCGGTTACCATTCTTTCTCAGAATATGATGGCATATTTAAACTCCTTCACACTGCTGTGCCTGCCGGGATTTATGCTGGTAGGACGGTTGATGAATACCTGCGGTGTGACAGACCGGCTGTTTAATCTGTCTCTTGCATTGGTCGGAAGGTTCCGGGGCGGCATGGCTTATGCCAACTGCGTAGCATCTGCAATGTTTGCTTCCATGTCTGGCTCAGCGATCGCAGATGCAGGCGGGCTGGGGCTGGTAGAAATGAAGATGATGAAGCAGGCTGGATATGAACCAGAATATGCAGCCGGCGTGACAGTAGCCTCCTCTATTATCGGTCCTATTATCCCGCCAAGTGCAGCGATGGTGCTTTTGGGAGCAATTTCGCAGATTTCAGTTGCCAGCATGTTCTTTGGAGGCGTTGTGCCTGGAGTGCTTTTATGCGGAGCTTTATGTGTGCAAGTGTTTATTATTGCTCATTTTACGGAAAAAGGAAAAAAGATGCCGTGCTCTCCGATTCCGGTGAAGCAGGCATTGCTTACGATCCCACAGGCATTTCCGGCGCTGCTTACCTTTATTATCATATTAGGAAGTATTTTATCTGGAATCTGTACCACCACAGAGGCAGCAGTAATTGCGGTCTGGTATTCTATCTTTTTGGGTATCTGCTATAAGAAGGTAACCTTGAAAAATTTGTGGGAAACCTGCAAGGATACAGCGGAGGCCTGCGGCCCGTTATTTATTATTATGACATCTGCCAGCATGTTTTCCTGGATCATCACACGAGAGGGGCTGCCGCAGATGATCGCAACAGGGATGCAGAGCATAGCGGAGCATTCCAGCGTTCTGGTAGTGATTTTTATCTGTGTTCTGATCTTTTTAGTAATCGGATGCTTTATGGATACAACGGCAGCCGTCCTGTTACTGGCTCCTATTATCATGCCGGTTGTAAAGGGAATGGGAATTGACCCGATTTATTTTGGAGTATTGATGATTTTGGGGCTTATGGTTGGCATCATCACACCGCCCTTTGGAATCTGTCTGTTTGTGGTTTCCGGAGTTGCGAAGCTGCCGGTAAAGGCGGTAACGAAGGAAGCAGTAAAATACATTCCAGCTATGGTAGCGGTGATTCTGCTGATCATGTTTTTCCCGCAGATCGTACTGTTCCTACCGAACGTTCTGTTTGGAAAATAATTGATGAGATTGCAAGTTAAAACGTTGTGAAGAAAATGCAAAGGAGGAAATCAAGTGTTAGGACTATATGGTTTTTATGACGTTGTAGTATGCGGAGGCGGTACCTCTGGTGTAACAGCAGCCATTGCGGCTGCGAGAACAGGAGCGAAAACCCTTTTGATCGAGCGGGTAGGTCAGTTAGGTGGTCAGATGAATTTTTCAGGCCCGCCAGGCTTTTCATTTGCCCATCTGTTTAATGGAAGACATGAGCAGATCATTGCTGGTTTTGCGGAAGAGACCCATAAGAGACTGCTGGATGAAGGACATGCCCTCCCCCATATGCTGGTAGAGCACAGAGGGCATTATACCTTCTCCTATGTGGATCCGGACTGGTGGGGACTGCTGGTTTATAAGATGTGCCAGGAGGAAGGCATTGAGCTGATGCTCCATTCTCTGGTAACGGAAGTAATCCGGGATGGAAATGTGGTAAAAGGTGTTGTGTGTGAGCATCCAGGCGGCCGGTCGGCAGTGATGGGAAAGGTGATCATCGACTGTACTGGCGAGGGAGAGGTGTGCTATCAGGCAGGAGCAGAGTGTGAGATCGCCCCGATCGAGATCCTGGAGCCGTCTACTGTGGCATTTACAGCAGATGGTGTGGACTGGGATACGGTGGTAGCCTATATTCATGAAAATATTGATCAGTTTATCTTTAACCAGCTTCACAATCCATATAATGAGTGGACAGAGGAAAAGATCAAGCAGCGTGTGCTGGAGATCGATGATATTCTGGAGATCGGTGAGGTCATGGGATATCTAGGGCTGAAGAAGCATGCTACCTGGACTGGAGAGTGGCATAATAAATCAGGTGTGGGATTTTTCCTGATGCCGAAGGAGGGACGGATTCTGGCCCATTTCCAGCATTCCTCTCAGGAGGATTTGTGTGATTGCTCTCAGGTAAAGGGAATCACTCAGGTTGAGGTGGAATGCCGCAGGCAGAATATGATGGCCTGGAAATTCTTTAAGAAATATGTGCCTGGCTTTGAGCATGCGTATATTACCAGAACCTGTCCGGAGGCGCGGATCCGTGAGACCAGAAGGGTTATGGGTGATTACATATTACAGTTTGAGGATATCAAGGAGGCAAGGAAGTTCCCGGATGTGATCGGAAAGAGTGCATTCCCTACTGGAGCCAAACATGCGGTGAATGGACGTGCTCTGGCGTTGGAGGCTATGGCTGTGCCGAAGGATCTGGGATCAAATGACATTCCATACCGGATCCTGGTAGTAAAGGGGCTTGAAAATATTATGGTTGCCGGAAAGGCAGTGTCGGCTGATCGTGCTTCCCACCAGAGATTCCTGCAGCAGACCATTGTAACTGGTCAGGCAGCCGGTGTGGCGGCAGCACTGTGCGCAAGAGATGGAATCACTCCACGGCAGCTGGAGGAGGATGTGAAGGAACTGCAGGATATTCTGATTTCGCAGGGAGCAATTCTGTACGGAACCCATTAAGAAGGATAAGAAAGCGGCTGTAAGGGCATAAGGCAGCTGCAAAAGAGATAAGGAGGCGGATGATATGTTAAATTTCTATGGTGAATATGATGTGATCGTATGCGGAGGCGGAACCTCCGGAGTGTCTGCAGCCCTGGCATCTGCCAGAGCAGGTGCTAAGACACTGTTGATCGAGCGTGTGGGCCAGTTAGGCGGTCAGATGAATTTTTCCGGCCCGCCAGGCTTTTCCTTTGCATGGCTTTATAATGCAAGGCAGGAACTGGTAGTAGGTGGTATTGCAAAGGAGATCTATGATTTGATGCTGGCAGAGAGACATGCCATGGAGGAGCATCATCCCAGATGGAGGGCTGGCTATCAGTTTAATTACATTGACCCGGACTGGTTCGGCATGTATATTTATCAGCTTTTGGCTGAAGCCGGATGTGAATTTATGCTCCATTCTCTGGTGACGGAGGTAGTCAGGGAGGGAGATGCGGTAAAAGGCGTGATCTGCGAGCATCCAGGCGGACGGTCCATGATCCTGGGCAAGGTGGTGATCGACTGTACCGGTGAAGGCGAGGTATGCTATCAGGCCGGAGCTGAGACGGATAAGCTTCCAAAGGATCAGCTGGAGCCGGCTACCGTTGCATTTACCTGTGACGGCGTGGATTGGGATAAATTTATGGAATACTTTATGAGCCATCTGGATGAGTTCGATTTCAACCATATCTATGATCCGTATATTAACATGGACGAGGATCAGATCCGGGAATATATCCGGGAGAATGCTAAATCCATTAAGGATATTGGTGAGGTCATGGGATTTGTGTCCCTTCATGAGAAGGCGATGCAAGTTGGAGAATGGCATAATTACAGCGGAGTCGGATTCTTCATTATGCCGAGAGAGGGCGGCAAGATCCAGGCCCATTTCCAACATTCCTCCCAGGTGGGACATGCGGACTGCACCGATGTGCGGGATATTACCAGGGTTGAGATCGAGGCCAGGGAGCAGGATGAGATTGCCTATAAGTTCTTTAAGAAGTATGTTCCCGGATTTGAAAATATCTATATCACAAGAGTGTGTCCGGAGGCCAGAATCCGAGAGACCAGAAGAGTAGTGGGAGATTATATCCTGCAGGCAGAGGATGTGGCAGATGCCAGAAAATTTGATGATGTGATCGGAAAGAGTGCATTCCCAAGCGGACCCAAGCATGTGCTTCCATCGGATGCAAACACTACCAACGGCACCCTGACTGTGGCTGCCATTGCCAGACATCCAAAGGATGGAGGTTCTAATGATATTCCTTACCGCTGTCTGGTGGTAAAGGGACTGGATAACATCCTGGTGGCAGGTAAGGCGATCTCCACCGATCGGCCATCCCATAACCGTTTCCTGCAGCAGACCTTTGTGACTGGCCAGGCAGCTGGCTGCGCAGCAGCAATCTGTGCCAAGAAGGGAATTACCCCAAGGCAGCTGGAGGCTTCTGTAGGAGAGCTTCAGGAATTGCTCTTAAAGCAGGGGGCGATTCTTTACGGAACCCATTAGGAGGAGAAACGGTCTCTTAAGAAGAGGACAAGCCTGTAAAGGAAAAGCAAATCAATTGATATATCAGTTTGAATATTTTTTGGTAAGTTGTCCATAAATTCTCAATAAGCTGACTTCCTTTTCTGAAAGAAGTCAGCTTATTTTGTTACATTTTTTGGGGAAATGTGGTATACTTGTTATTGTCAGGTAGGCCATAGATAAGATAGCTCAGCGAAATGATTCAGCAAAGGTTTGGAGTTTGCAATGACAATATTACAGATGGAATGCTTTCTGCAGGTTTGTGAAAGTAAAAAGTACTCGGAAGCAGCAGAAAAGCTGGGAATCCTTCAGTCATCTTTATTTAAGCAGCTGAGGGCGATCGAAGATGAATTTTTTATAAAATTGTTCGACAAGGATAAAAAGGGAGTAAAGCTGACAGAGGCGGGAAAAACCCTGTATCCATATATCATCTTTATGTACGGAGAATATGGGAAGATGATCGATAAGCTTCACGAATATTCCACTAGTGAGAACAGCACATTGCTGCTGGGAAGTCTGTATTTTTCCAGGCAGTATAATATTTTTCAGTATATAAGAGAATTTGCGGATATTCAGCCCAATATCCGAATCAGTGTGGATGAGTATCGCTCCAATGAGCTGGAGGAATTGATCAAGACAGGACAATTAGATGCAGGATTTACCTATCAGGAGCTGGTAGAAGAGCCATCCCAGCGGGTCATTCCTATACGGGAGGATTACCTGGTGGCAGTTATGAGCAAAAAGCATTATCTTTCCCTGAAAAAAAGTATCAAACTGTCTGAGTTAAGTCAGGAGCAGTTTGTGCTGATGCGGGGAGATGAACGGCTGTACCGTCATCTTCTCCAGTTTTGCCGGGAGGAAGGTTTTGTGCCCAAGGAGCACAATATGGATATTCGGCTGGAAACCATGAAGGAGCTGATCCTCAGCAGCAACTGTGTTACGATCCTGATGAAGACCATGGCAGATGATCTGGTGGAGGATAAACGGCTGGCGATGGTTATGATCGAAGGAAATAAAAAACTGACATTTTCTTTCATCATGCAGAATGACACCGACGCCTGTCAGGCATTTGCCAAATATATTTCCAACAATTAGAACAAATTAGGATTGTGTGCCGCGGCATTTTATAGTAAACTAGGAAGTATAAAAGCATTCCCTGAAAACAGGATAAAAGGAGACGATAACCATGAAAATTGCATTGATCAATGAAAACAGCCAGGCAGCAAAGAATGAGATGATTTGCGACAACTTAAAGAAGATTGTAGAGCCTATGGGCCATACCGTATACAATTACGGCATGTATTCTGCTGAGGATGAGACCCAGCTGACTTATGTTATGAATGGTCTTCTGGCAGCCATCCTGCTGAACTCCAAGGCAGCAGATTATGTAGTAACCGGATGCGGCACCGGCGAGGGCGCTATGCTGGCATTAAATGCATTCCCGGGAGTGCTCTGCGGCCATATCGTAGATGCGGAGGATGCCTACATGTTTGCTCAGATCAATGACGGCAATGCCATCGCACTTCCCTTTGCCAAGGGCTTTGGATGGGGTGCAGAGCTTCGCCTGCAGTATATCTTTGAGAAGCTGTTTGGCTGTGAGAGCGGCGGCGGCTATCCAAAGGAGAGAGTCGTTCCGGAGCAGAGAAATAAGAAGATCTTAGACGGCGTGAAGGAGATCACCCACAAGGATATTATGACCATCTTAAAGGAGATCGATCAGGATTTCTTAAAGGCTACCGTCAGCGGTCCGAAATTCCAGGAGTATTTCTTCGCTAACTGCCAGGTTCCGGAGATCGCGGAGTACATAAAGAGCGTTTTGGCATAACTATTCAGTAGGTCTGCGCATGTGCTGCGCTGACCGTATAAAAATGTAGAACAGCAGGCAAAAATCCCATTGCCGAAGGCAATTTTCATGGATTTTTGCTTGTAACT
>JAUNGG010000051.1 GCA_030524635.1 Lachnospiraceae bacterium | reverse complement strand
AACGACTTGATAAGCCAGTAATATTTAACTATTTATCAATGATACGGCACACTAGGTGAATCCATGCGTCCTATCATCCAGGCAATGGAGGTGTGGGGAACCGCATATAAAAATCAGGCTCCTGGACAAGATAAATGACCCTATACAACTGCCTTCTCATGCATCTCACGAAAACATACAAAAAGCCTGCCAAAATAATACACCTGGTTTTTACCAGTGTCTATTTTGACAGGCTTTCGCTATAAAGCACTTAAACCAACTTCCGTTTAAAAATTAAATTCTGATACCGCTCCAACACAACCAGCAGAATATTTCCCAGCACACCGATTGCCAGAATTTCCCCAATTCCCACTGTCACCATGGCGAAAGAAATCAAATCGGCTGAGCCATATGCATACCGCAGTACCCACGGAATGATAATCGTATTGGAAAGAATGGGAGGCAGGCATACCAGCCACTTGCTGGTCTTCCCCAGATAATAAGAGCCTACAGCCCCGATCAAGGTGGCAATGCTTCCAAATATTACATCCAGCACGGCAGCGCCGCACAGAAGATTGGACAGCAGACAGCCGATGAATAATCCGGGAATCGCTGCCGGGGTGAAGAATGGCATGACACACAGGATCTCGGAAATCCGAAACTGGATCGGACCAAAGCTGATGGGCGCAAATGTCATGGTTAATACTACATAGATCGCTGCAATCATAGCCCCATATACCATGCGATATAAGGCTTCGCTGCTTTTGTTTCTGTTCATTTTGTTATCTCCTTTAGTTTTGTTTTTTCGCCTTGCGGCTGGGTCAGGAAGGTCTCGAACTGACCGGCTTATGTAGTATAACACCTGGAAATGGATTTCGCAATCTGTAATTTTCATTGGCGCCAAACCACTTGACAATTTTCCGTTTCCCGATATAATAACGTTAGAACTTTTGTATGTGCATCAAAGCCGGTAGCGCACAGGGTCTGCAGCCAAAAGCACTGCTGCCTTTATGATCCGCGCAGTCCGCAGAGTCAGGCCATTTAAGCCGCAGAGATGCAGAATCGCTGTGAGGGGGAGCGCCCTAGCAGTGTGTACAAAAGCAAAGCGATGGGAGTCCGTGTTTCGGATTGAGAGGATGCAAGTGAGTATCGACCGAAAAATATAAGCTGCTTACGCAGGCGCCATCGCTTTGTCAAAAATCAATGTTTTTATTTTAAATGAGCTCCGATTGTGATAAAGTGTTAAGCGTGCCGTCTGGTGCGTTTTTTTATTCCTTACACCAGGATACCGCTTTATTTCCGGTTGTCCTGTTAATGCAGCAGAAAAGAGGAGACCATATGCAAAAGAACGAAAATCTGACAAAACTTATCTTCCTGTCCATGATGGTAGCCATCGGCGTTATCATCTCACCGATCCTGCGGGTAGAGGGCATGTGCCCGATGGCACATTTTATCAATGTGACCTGCGCTGTTATGCTGGGACCCTGGTATGCCTTCATCTGTGCCCTGGCCATCGGCATTATCCGGATGATCTTTATGGGCATCCCGCCTCTGGCACTGACCGGAGCTGTGTTCGGAGCCTTTTTATCCGGCCTGCTTTACCGGCTGTCCAAGGGAAAATTAGTGTGCGCCTTCATCGGTGAGGTAATCGGAACCGGTATTATCGGCGCGATTGTATCCTATCCGGTGATGACCTTTATTTGGGGAAGAACCGGCCTGACCTGGTTCTTCTACGTTCCCTCCTTTATCGCCGGAACCCTGATCGGAGGCAGCATCGCCTTTATCTTCCTGAAGCACTTGCAGAAGGCAAAGCTGTTATCCAAATTCCAGGCAGCCTTAGGCTCTGATATCTATGAAGGCGGCGATGTTGTGGCAAATGATGCCTTCGGAATCGCATTTTTAGGCTTTATCGGTTACCTGGCAACCGTTGTGGCGGTCCATCAGTTTGTGGCTGCACCAAGCCCATTTGTAGAAAACCTAAAATATATTGTGCTGGCAGCCTTTCTGGCAGGTGCTGCTGTGTACTGGATGGTGAACCGTCCAAAACAGGCGTAAAAAACAGGCGAATAGATGAAAGGAGATCTGATATGACTGCACCTGAATATCATCAAATAAAGAACCTGCCTGACCACATTCCAACAGACCGCCTCCTGACAAACCGCCCTCTGGCAGGCCGCTTCCTGGCGGCCCGGCAGGCGGTCCGTGAGAACAGCCCGCTGATCCACAGCATTACCAGCCCCATCGCCATTAACGACTGCGCCAATGCGGTGCTGGCGCTGGGCGCAAAGCCGATCATGGCGGAGCATCCTGCGGAGGTGGCCCAGATCACCGGCATGGCACAGGCGCTGACCGTCAGCCTGGCCAATATCACCGATGCCCGGGCAGAATCCATCATGATCTCCGGCAAGGTAAAGCCGGCTGTGATCGACGTGGTAGGCGTCACCTGCAGTCCCTTCCGCATGGAGTTGGCGAAACGTTTTGCAGAGGAATGCCATCCTGCTGTTATTAAGGGAAATGTATCGGAGATCCGCGCCATGGCCGGAGTGGACTTTGGCGCCTCCGGGATCGATGTCAGCCGGGCAGATGCGGTTGCAAAGGATAATCGGGAATCACAGCTGCAGATGGCAGATCTTATGAAGCGCTACGCTGCCAGTGTGCAGGCTGTGGTCATGGCAAGCGGCGAGGTGGATATCATTGCTGCCGCTGACGGCGAAACCGTATATTTTGTGGAAAATGGGACTGCCGATATGGCAAAGGTTACCGGAACAGGATGTATGCTCACCTGCATCACTGGGGTCTATTTATCCGTAACCGATCCTGTGACTGCATCCGTTCTGGCTGCTGTCACACTGGGGATCGCCGGTGAGAAAGCAGACTCCAGCCGCGGACTGGGAAGCTACCATATTGGGCTGATGGATGCCCTGTCCACTCTCACCGATGATCAGCTGATGGAATTGATGCAGGTGACAAAGTAACCGATTAGATAAATTTGAATTTATTAAAAAAACTATTGACAAAACGGATAAAGATGATAAACTATATACAAGAGTTACGCGCGTAACTACCATGGCAGGATTCAAGTCATGCAATGGTAGTTAAATTTTAAAAGTTGAGTTACGCGCGTAACTAAGATGTGAAAATACATATTTCAGGAGGTAGGAATTATGACAAAGGGGATGAAACCTCGGATCGGTATCATTGGGTGCGGACAGATCGCTAAGATCCGCCACGTACCGGAGCTTGCGAAAAGTGAGCATGCAGAACTTGCAGGCTTTTACGACTACATACCAGAGCATGCAGAGGTTCTGGCAAAGCAGTATGGGGGAAAAGTTTATGAGCGTTATGAGGATATGCTGGAGGATGACACCATTGATGGTGTTGTGATCTGCACCTCCAATGACAGCCATGGAAAAATTTCTGTGGAGGCTTTAAAGCAGAACAAGTATGTTTTGTGCGAGAAGCCTATGTGCATGAGCCTAGAAGAAGCAAAAATGGTGGTAGATGCAGATAAAGAAAGCAAGGCATTTTACATGGCTGCACACAATCAGAGATTTACTCTGGCTCACAAAAAGGCAAAGGAAATTTTAAAAAGCGGACAGATGGGCAGAGTGCTTTCCTTCCGGTGTACGCTGGCTCACACCGGCCCGGAAAATTTCAGCGTGAACCGTTCTACCTCAACCTGGTATCTGAACAAAAAAAGCTCCGGCTTCGGCTGCATTACTGATTTAGGAATCCATAAATGTGATGTGATCAGCTA
Organism: Lachnospiraceae bacterium; assembly: GCA_030524635.1. Taxonomy (GTDB): domain Bacteria; phylum Bacillota; class Clostridia; order Lachnospirales; family Lachnospiraceae; genus Caccovicinus. The sequence goes on along the minus strand of JAUNGG010000051.1, from coordinate 24,440 downwards.
TGTGCTGGCGGAATCCTTTGTCAGAGTGGCAGCTATTGCAGGAACCAGAGATAAACGGGATGCAGACGGCAACTTTGTGGATGTATATGACAATGCGGCTTGTGTTCTGGAAACAGAATCCGGTATTATGGGTACTCTGAATTTATCCTACTCCAATTACGGGCCAATGGAAAATGGAATGTTCTTCTACTGTGAAAACGGCGTGCTCCGCATTTACAATAATACAGACTGTGCATTGGAAGTAATAATGAAATCCGGTGAAAAAACAAGCTATTTCAGCCAGGCAAATCCCAGTTCCAATGTGGTGGATACCTTCGCAGAGGCAATCCAGAACCAGGAGGCTTCACCAGTAGCTGCTCAGGAATCCTTCGATGCAATGCGTGTGGTATTTGCAATTGAGGAATCCTCCAGAACCGGAAAATTTGTGGAACTTTAAAATAAAATCAGAAAAATAAAAAAGGAGATTATCATGATGACACACAAGGAACGTTTAATGGCAGTAAAAGAAGGAAAGAAGACAGACCGTCCGGCATTTGCCGCATGGGGCCCCCACATGAACCTGATCGACCGGAATGCAAAGGATTTTGCAGAGGCAACCATCGCTTACCAGAACACCTATCAGTTCGACTTTATCAAGCTGATGCCAAATGGCATGTATTTTACTGAGGACTTCGGCCAGACCTTAAAGCCGGCAGAGCATATCTTTGATGATACCTGGATGAATGTACAGGCAAGTGCGATCAATGATCCTCATCAGTGGACGAAGATCAAAGCGCCCAGCGTGAAAAAAGGCGCACTGGCAAGAGAGATTGAGGTTTGCAAGCGTGTTAATGATTATTTCCAGGGAGATGTTCCGGTTCTGGCTACCGTATTCAGCCCATTTATCTGGATGGGTGAGATGACCGGAGGATTTTTCCATCCAGAAGTAATCCTGTCCCATTTCCAGTACTCTGGCCGGGAAGCACGCGCTGCCCTGGAAGTGATCGCAGAAACCAACGAGCGCCTGATGGAAGCCTTTGTGGATGCAGGTGCAGCCGGATTCTTCCTGGGATATCAGTGCGGAATGGCAAAGCTGATGGGCAAGGATCTGTTTGATGAGTGTGCACGCAAATACGATGTAAGAAATATCAATGCGATCAAGGACAGAACCTGGTTCAATATGGCTCATATCTGCCACGGAGATGCCCAGACCAGCGAATGGTTCCTGGATTATCCGGTGGATGCATTTAACTGGGCAGACCGGGAAGAAGGCCAGCACACCATTGCTGAAATGCGCCAGCTGACCGACAAGGTCCTGGTAGGCGGACTGGATCATGCAAACGGACATGGATACAAGGATCTGCAGTGCAGATATCTTCCTTCCACCGATTTCGCCGGCGCTGACAGAGAGCAGATCAAGGCACATGTGAAGGCAAAGGTAAAGGAAGCCCTTCAGGCAGGCGGCCCGAAGACCGTTATCTCCGGCGGCTGCGGCTGGTCCGAAGGTTCTCTTCCAAGATTCCCGCTTTGGAAAGAGATCATGGAAGAAATCGGGGAGGAAAACAGCCATGAAGCATAACATTTTACTTCTGGGCATGGGCTTCTGGGGAAGACGCTGGCTGGAGCTGATCCTGAAAACGGATCGCTGCCAGCTGGCAGGCGCTGCCGGCAGTCCTGCTGAAATGGAGGAAATCTGCAGCACCTACGGGATCGATCCGGCGAAGACCTTTACCGATTTTAAAGAGGCAATTGCCAGAACGGATGCCGAGATTGCTGTAGTGGTGCTTCCAGGGGTGCTGCATTTTGAAGCAGATAAGCTGGCACTGGAAAAGGGAATGAACCTGATCACAGAAAAACCGCTGGCAATGGACATGGAAGAAGCAAAGGGACTCCTTCAGTTAAAGGCGATGTATCCGGACCGAAAATTTATGACTTCCCAGAATTACCGCTGGAGGCCATACAATCAGGCAATGAAAAAAGCCATTGATGAGGGCATGATCGGCAAGGTGGAATCCATTCTTCTGGAATTCCGTCAGCAGGAGGATCTTCAGGGGTATCGTGCCGGTCTGCAGAGGCCTCTTCTGCAGGATGTGTCCATCCATCATTTTGACCTGATCCGCTTTTTCACCGGTGCAGACTGTAAGGAGGTCTACTGCCGCACCTGGAGACCGTCCTGGTCCTTATACAGCGGCGAGCCGTCTGCCGAGGCGATTTTGGAAATGGATAATGGCGTCCGTGTGGTATATAATGGAAGCTGGGCAGCCAGAGGAAAAGAAACCTCATGGGACGGCAATTTCACCATTACCGGAGATAAAGGTTGTCTGACTCTGGATGCAGATGGCAAGGTTATGTTCTATGAGCACAAGAAGGCAGAATCCGTTGTGCTGGATACTGGAAGCCAGCAGGGTACCGAACTTCCTCTGCCTGAAATGAACTACACCGAAATGGAATATGGCTTCCATATGTTTATGGACTGCATCGAACAGAATCGTGAACCGGAGACAACACTTGAGGATAATGTGAGAAGCTTTGCCATGGTTATGGCAAGCATACAGTCTGCAGAAAGCAAGGCCGCAGTGGACTGCACAAGCATCCTTTAACAAAATGAGAAAGGGAGTATAAGTATTATGTCACAGGAAAAATATACATTTGCAATGCGCTTTTCTACCTGGTTTGGCCTGGCAGCTCTTGTCTTCGGCGGTTTCTGCGGAGGCGCAATGGCTTCCGGCGCTTATGCCACCAGCTATTTTGCAAGATACGGCGGCGGACATATGCTGGTCTTTGTTCTGATCTTCATGGCAATTATGGCCATCTGCTGCACACTGGGAATCAATCTGATCCGGGCTTACAAGGTAACCGATTATAATGGCTTCTATCTTGCCCTTTACGGACTGCAGAAGCCGGATTCGAATCCGCTGCTGAAACGGATCGTAGCCCTGTTTTTTGACTGCTTTACCATCCTTACCGGAATTGCTGCCTGCGCAGGGGCCATGGCTTTGTTTGGATCTTTGGCACAGTCCATGGCCGGAATTCCGGTAAAGATAGGTTCTCTGATCGCAGCCCTTATGTTTGCAGTGCTCAGTGTTTACGGCGGTGCTTTTCTGCGTAAATTCAATACGGTAATGACACTTGCACTGACCGGAAGCCTGCTGGCGATCCTGATCGCCGTATGTGCCCTTCGAGGGGATGTGCTTTCCAGCCTGATTGGAAATTTTGAAACAGGTGTTGACTGGAGCGGTGTTCCTCTGGCTACCGGCTACACTATGGTAATCTCCTACTGCTTTAACGTTGGCTCCTGGGGAGCAACCCTCAGCAGCTATTCTGAGAAGATCCGGGACCAGAAGGATGCCATCGGTGCCGGTATCCTGATTGCGATTTTCGTAGGCGCCCTGTTCTTTGTAACCTCCTGCATCGTGCTTCCATTCCTTCCGGAGGAGCTGAATTCCACTCCGATCCTGAATATCTGCCAGAAGCATCTGGGAAGCGCTCTGACTGTGATCTACTGGGTTGTTATTTTTATCGCAGTTATCACCACAGGCCCTACCTTTGCTTTCAGTATTGCAGCACGTTTCATCAAGCTGTGGAAAACCGATGCTGTTGACCAGAGACTGAAGGTATTTGTGATCGCCATTGCATTTATGATCGTGTGCTATTTCGTATCTCTGATGGGACTGATGAAAATCGTACAGATCATTCTGACCTCTACAGGTGCCATCGGTGCATTTTCCATCTTTATCCCGCTGTTGATCTCCATTTTCCGTGTGCGGAAGCTGAATCAGGCAGAGGGAAAGTAAACAAAAAAGGAGATTTCCGGAAATGAAAAAAACGGACAAAAAATATCAGGCGTATATCCAGATTTTGAAGGAGGAGCTGATACCGGCCATGGGATGCACGGAACCGATCGCTCTTGCATACGCGGCGGCAGTGGCGAGGGAAACGCTGGGGGAGATGCCGGACCGTGTGGAAATTGCGGCCAGCGGAAGCATTATCAAAAATGTGAAATCCGTGATCGTTCCAAATACCGATGGATTAAAGGGAATCCAGGCGGCAGTAGCAGCAGGAATTGTAGCCGGTAAGGCAAGCAAGGAACTGGAAGTAATTTCCGAAGTAAGCGAGTCTCAGATCGAGGAAATGAAAGCTTTCCTGAAGGAGGTTCCGGTTTCTGTGGAGCATGTGGACCAAGGCTTTACCTTCGAAATCATCGCCGTTCTGCATAAGGCGGATTCCTACGCAAAGGTCAGGATCATTAATTATCATACCAATATCGTTTTGATTGAGAAAAACGGCGAAAAGCTGAAAGAGATTTTTGTGGAAGGCGAGACAGAAGAAGGAATGACAGACCGCAGCCTTCTTGACATGGAATCCATCTATGATTTTGCAGAAACTGTTGATGTTGAGGATATCCGTGAGATCCTGGAACGGCAGATTCATTATAACATGGCAATTGCAGAAGAAGGTCTGCGTGGAAATTATGGGGCCAATATCGGTTCCGTGCTGCTTGCTTCCGAGGGGAATGATGTGAGGACCCGCGCCAAGGCAATGGCTGCCGCAGGCTCCGATGCCAGAATGAATGGCTGTGAGCTTCCGGTGATCATCAATTCCGGAAGCGGAAACCAGGGAATTACCGTATCCGTTCCAGTGGTAGTTTATGCAAAGGAATTAAAGGTGACTGAAGAAAAAATGCTCCGCGCACTGGCATTAGCTAATCTGACTTCCATCCATGAAAAAACACCCATCGGCAGACTGTCAGCATACTGCGGCGCAGTCAGCGCCGGAGCAGGTGCCGGAGCCGGAATCGCTTATTTAAACGGCGGCGGATATGCAGACGTGATCCATACCATCGTAAATGCATTGGCGATTGTGTCCGGAATCGTCTGTGACGGAGCAAAGGCATCCTGTGCAGCCAAGATTGCATCAGCAGTGGAAGCTGGTATTTTCGGCTATTCCATGTATCAGCAGGGGCAGCAGTTCCGGGGCGGGGACGGCATCGTAACCAAGGGCGTGGAGGAAACCCTGCGGAATGTTGGACGTCTTGGGAAGAATGGCATGAAAGAAACAAATGAAGAGATCATAAAAATCATGATCGGTGAAGGCTGCTGATGAATCGTTCTTTCCTTTTTTCCTCCCCGGTGTTAAAATGACAAAAGAAGGAATTGATGCAGGGAGGAAGATAAATGTCAAAACGCAAGGAAGTAGCTTTGGCTGCCGGTGTATCGGAAGCCACAGTATCCCATGTGATAAACGGCACCAAGTATGTCAGCCCGGAGCTGACGATGCGGGTGCGGAAAGCGATTGAAGAAAAGGGCTACCGCCTGAACAATGCAGCCCGCTGCCTGGCAACCAGCCGGAGCGGACATCTGGCATTGATTGTAAATAATCTGAAAAATCCGCGGTATGCGGAGGTTGCGGAAGCCATGCAGGCGGAAGCACGGGCCAGGGGCTATATTGTTTCAACAATTGATATCAATCTGTTTAATTTTACGGAGGATGCGGTTTTTGATCTGATCTCCAGAAATATCGACGGCCTGTTCCTGGCTACCTATATCGATAGCATGGAGCCGGCCATCCAAAGAGCATATGAACAGGGAATCAAAATCATTTCCGGAATTCCGCGCTTTGGCCAGGTGCTGGATGTGGAGTATAAAAACGCAATCCGGGATATGATTTCCCGTCTGGCAGAGCTGGGGCATGAGAAAATCGCCTACCTCAGCGGGTACTCCATAAAGGAATCCAGCCATGAGAAATATGTAAACTTCCGTGAAGCCGTAGAAGAACAAGGACTGCTTGTGGATCCCAAGCTGATCGTAGACGGTGAGCCTCCGTTTGTGGCAGACATGGACGCCGGCTACCATGCCATGAAGCAGCTTCTGGAACGAACCCGGGATTTTACAGCTGTATTTGCAGTGAATGATCTGGTTGCCATCGGAGCAATCAAGGCTCTCAGAGAGCAGGGACTTCGGGTCCCGGAAGATGTATCCCTGGTGGGCTGCGATAATATCCAGTTTTCATCCTACATGGAGCCCACATTGGCTACCATCCGCGTCCCAAAAGCAGAAATGGGCAAACTGGCAGTGGACATGCTCTGCGATATTATAAACGGATCGCCATGTGAAAATATCATTCTTACCACTGAATTTCAGCCAGGAGGGACGATTGGCAAAAGGAAATAACAAGATACGCAGTAACCGCATAAAAACAGAGCAGAGGCTGTGGCAAATCACAGCCCTGCTCTGTTTTTATTCTCTGTGTTTATTGTTTGAAATCAAATACCCTTCTACTTCTGCTCCACGTATCCGGTCAGACCGCTTCCGTCAGCCAGAGTATCGATCACGATGGTATCTCCGGCCCTCACGCCGTCGCCCAGGATGATCCGGGCTGCCAGGGTCTCCACATTCTTCTGCAGATACCGCTTCAGCGGACGTGCACCGTATACCGGGTCATAGCCGTGGTCTGCAGCATACTTCTTCGCTGCATCTGTCAGGCGGATGGTCAGCTCCTTATCCGCCAGACGGCGGTTCACATCTGCGATCAGCAGATCGGTAATGCCGCCGATATTCTCTTTGGTCAGAGGCTTAAATAAGATGATCTCATCCAGACGGTTTAAAAACTCCGGACGGAAATGGGCACGCAGATCATTCATAACCATGCTTTCTGCCTCCGGCTTGATCCGGCCGTCCTCGTCAATGCCCTCCAGAAGATACTGGGAGCCGATATTAGAGGTCATGATCAGAATGGTGTTCTTAAAGTCCACCGTCCGTCCCTGAGAATCGGTGATCCGGCCGTCATCCAATACCTGAAGAAGGACATTGAACACATCCGGGTGGGCCTTCTCCACCTCATCAAACAGCACTACGGAATAAGGCTTCTGGCGCACTGCCTCTGTCAGCTGGCCGCCCTCATCATATCCTACATATCCTGGAGGCGCTCCGATCAGACGGGATACGGAATGCTTCTCCATGTACTCGCTCATATCAATCCGGACCATATTGGATTCATCGTCAAATAATGCCTCTGCAAGCGCCTTTGCAAGCTCCGTCTTACCCACACCGGTAGGTCCAAGGAATAAGAAGGAACCAATCGGCTTGGTGGGATCCTTGATACCGGCCTTGGAACGGATGATCGCCTCCGTTACCTTTTCAACGCCTTCATCCTGGCCGATCACTCTTTTATGCAAAACCTCATCCAGGTGAAGCGTCTTGCTTCTCTCGCTCTCTGTCAGCTTTGCCACCGGGATACCGGTCCACTTGGAGATAATACGGGCGATCTCATCATCCGTTACGCTCTCACGAACCAGGCTCAGATCCTCGCCCCGCACCTTCTCCTCCTCTGCTGCCAGCTCCTTCTGCAGCTGAGGCAGACGGCCGTACTGCAGCTCGGCTGCCCGGTTTAAATCATATTTCTGCTGTGCTGCCTGGATCTCCCGGTTCACAGACTCGATCTCCTCACGAAGAGATGACAGACGGTCTACCGATGCCTTCTCATTTTCCCACTGGGCCTTCTTCGCCGCAAACTCATCATGCAGCTCCGCCAGCTCCTTCTGCAGATCTGCCAGACGGTCCTGGCTTAAGTGGTCTGTCTCCTTTTTCAGAGCAGCCTCCTCAATCTCCATCTGCATGATCCTTCTGGACAGCTCATCCAGTTCTGTAGGCATGGAATCCAGCTCCGTCTTGATCAGCGCACATGCCTCATCCACCAGGTCAATGGCCTTATCCGGCAGGAAACGGTCGGAAATATAACGGTCGGACAGCATTGCCGCCGATACCAGGGCAGAGTCGGTGATCTTCACGCCGTGGAACACCTCATACCGCTCCTTCAAGCCACGAAGGATGGAGATGGTATCCTCCACTGTAGGCTCATCCACCATAACCGGCTGGAAACGACGTTCCAGCGCCGCATCCTTTTCAATATATTTCCGGTACTCATCCAAGGTGGTGGCGCCCACACAGTGCAGCTCGCCTCTGGCCAGCATTGGCTTTAACATATTGCCGGCATCCATGGAGCCTTCCGTCTTTCCGGCACCTACAATGGTGTGCAGCTCATCGATAAAGAGGATGATCTGGCCGTCGCTCTTCTTTACTTCCTCCAGAACGGCTTTCAAACGCTCCTCAAATTCACCCCGGTACTTGGCGCCTGCCACCAGAGAGCCCATATCCAGTGCAAATAATTTCTTATCCTTCAATCCCTCCGGCACATCACCCCGGACAATACGCTGAGCCAGACCCTCTACCACCGCGGTCTTGCCCACGCCAGGCTCACCGATCAGAACCGGATTATTTTTCGTCTTTCTGGAAAGGATACGGATTACATTCCGAATCTCGCTGTCACGGCCGATCACCGGATCCAGCTTTTGGTTTCTGGCACGCTCTACCAGGTCATAACCGTACTTCTCCAACGTATCATAGGTAGCCTCCGGGTTGTCACTGACCACCCGCTGATTGCCCCGGACCGTAGAGAGGGCCTGCAAAAATTTCTCTCTGGTAATACCGTACTGCCGGAATAAATCCTTCATCATCCGGTCCGGCTGCTTTAACATGGAAAGGAACAAATGCTCCACGGACACATACTCATCGCCCATGGCCTTGGCCTCGTCCTCCGCGTTGACCAGCACTTTATTTAAATCATTGCTCACATAAAGCTGCCCGCTTCCGCTTACCTTCGGCAGCTTATCCAAGGCTCCCTTCACTTCATCTGTAAACTGATTGCCGTTTACGTTCATCTTGGTGATCAGCTTTAAGATCAAACTGTCCTCCAGGGTCAGCAGACTGTACAGCAGGTGTTCCTGCTCGATCTGCTGGTTGCCGTACTCATAGGCCAGCTTCTCACAGGCCTGAACCGCCTCCATGGACTTCTGGGTAAATTTATTAATGTTCATACTTACGCCTCCCTTTTTACATACTGCAAAAATGGTTGTTGTGGTTTCGTTGCAAAATTTATTGAAAAACAAAGACTAGGGGGAATATGACGTTCTCATTTCTTTGTTCTAGGCGTAATATAACACATATTGTTAGCACTGTCAAGTATTGCCATAGGTCAATTTTCCAGCACCTGTATCATTTCATCCACAGAATACCACCCATTCCAAGCATATCCATCTCTCGCCCTGGACAGATCATACACGCTGTTCAACGCCCTCTCATACTCCTCCTTGGACATCTTTACGCCATTCCACACATACTGATAGATGGGATTTCCTTCCTCATCGAACTGCACACGGGAATTATCCTCTGCGCCGTAATCACCGCTTGCAATCAGCGTCATTTCCCCATCGATCAGACTGTAGACCCGGTCATAATAGCAATCCATCAGCCCCTCCGAATTGCAGAGCAGGTTTCCCCGTTCGATATAGGAAAAATAAAGCCGGTTCAGCTGCGTTTTATGAACCTTCCCTTTGGAAAAATTGACAATGCGGCAGCCATCTGCCTCCGATACCCCGATCTCCACCAGCTCTGGAATGTCATCATTATCCAGGTAGATCAGCACATACCCCTCCTGACCTTCTACGTCAGAATCGGTACGCAGGTATTCCACATAGGCCTGCCGCCAATCCTCTGCTGCTGCCTTTCTCCCCACACCGATAAAATCCTTTGCTGACTGTATGGTGATCACATCCAGGGCTTCCGTCGCATCAGCCGACATCTGCTCCTCATAGGAAAATCTCCCCTTCTCACTGCCGCTGTAATACCGGATTTCTGATCGCCTGGTGCCGGCATCGGGCCCGGAGACCATATGATAGCTGCAGATGGTGATGATATCGTCAAAGCCGTCATCATTATAATCCAGAAAAGATACTGCCTCCACCTGATTGAACTGTTCACTGCTGCGGCAGTTATCAGCAGTTACTCCCGGCAGCTTCTGAAGTACCGTTTTATCCTGCCGGATCACAAAATCCACATCTGCCAGCGGATTCTGTGAAAGATCCGGTTCATAGGAGGCAAAAGTCACCTTTCCCAATGGTGTTAGCGTGACTTGAAAGGTCTGATCCTCGATCTGCTTTCCGCCGGCAGCTGTTTTTCCTGAAACTGCGCCCTGCATCTGGGATTCCTCAGCCTCCTTATTCTCCTCTTGCGATTTCGAAGGCTTCTGGCCTTCTGCTTCAAATTCTGGAGAGTCCTGAATACCGGAATCTTCAGGGTTTCCTTCCCCTGTGTCAGACTTTATATGCAGTTCTGTGCTTTCCTGCGGCAATGAATTGATTTTAATTTCTTCCGCCTTTTCTGCTTCGAAGCCAGTTCCACAGGCTGCCAGCATAAGCATAACCCACAGCACGATACCGCTCCTTAAACTATTTCTGAATTTTTTCATTCCTTATATTTACCTCCTGACAACCATGATCTGGGGAATCCATTGCTCCCGAATATCCATCTGCTTTCCCCTTACTATAATGTTCTTTCCGAAATATGTCAACTAATTAACTCCTTATGTATTAAGATACACCACTCTGCAGCTTTTTGAACAAAAAATATCATACCGGAACTTCCTTCTTTCCGTTCTTTTTAAATCAGGAGAAGAATTTTAAGAGAATCGGAGAAAGAATAACTTCTCCCAATCTGCACCTTATGGTAAAATAAAGATACGCTGCACATCCCACAGAAGGCTGCAGCTAAAAAAGAAAACAACGTTAAAAAATAATGTTTATCATAAATCAGATAGAATATACACAGAAACGAGTGACAATCATGGAAGATTCCTACGTATTACAGCTTTTAGAACCAAAATTTAAAGAATTTTACCTCTCCTACTGCGGCTATGCCAAGTGCGAGTCCCTGCACACCGTAGGCCCCAGATGCAGGCCTCATTACCTGATCCACTACATCCTGGAAGGCAGGGGCATTTACCAGGTGGGAGATAAAAAATATAAGCTTTCCAAAGGCCAGGGCTTCCTGATCGAGCCGGAGACCCTGACTTTCTACCAGGCCGATAAGGACGATCCATGGGCTTATGTGTGGATCGGAGTGGGCGGTACAAAGGCCAAAGACTTTATCCATGATGTGGGCTTAAACAGTAAGCAGCTCACCTTCCAGTGCTCCTACGGGGAAGAGCTGCGGCAGATCGTGCTCAGCATGCTGAAGAATACAGAGCCCACCATCTCCTGCCAGTATTTCCTCCAGGGACGGCTTTATGATTTCTTTTCCGTTTTGCTGCGGGAGCCTATTGTAGAAGGCCGTCAGGAGCCATCCCAGGAGAATCATTATATCCAGGAGGCGGTTACCTTTATCCGCAATCACTATTCCTCCGGCATCGGCGTGTCCGACATTGCGACCCATTTAAATGTAAACCGCAGCTACTTATATACCCTGTTTAAGGAGCATCTGCGAATGACACCAAAGGAATTTCTGGTGGCTTTCCGCATCTCCCGCGCCAGTGAAATGCTCTCCGTCACTGATTTTTCCATCGAGCATATCGCCCACTCCTGCGGCTACCGGGATGTTTTGGTGTTCTCAAAGGCCTTCAAGGCCCAGGTGGGAGAAACCCCTTCCGTATTCCGCAAACGGGACCGGGCTGACACCCAGAACCGGCTGCTTGCCAGCCAGGAGGAGCTGGATGAGATCATGACGAAGAAAGCTAACATTTTAAAAGTTTCGCATAACAAATCCAACTGACGGATCTCCTCTTTTTTCTTTATAATCGTGCCTATGATCAAATACAGTATCGGTGCACAAACAAGTGGAACGGTTATAAACGGATATCAGGCTGCAGTTCTTCCGGCTGCCGGAAATTTGGTACTTGCGGCATGATTCCATAAATGAGAAAGGAGATCCCTCATATGAATATTGTATATCACCAGCGAACAAAAACATTTCATCTTTATAATGATACCCTCAGCTACATCATGTGTGTGCTGGAAAATGGCCATTTAGGCCAGCTTTACTGCGGCAGAGCCATCCATGATAAGGAGGACTTTTCCTATCTTCTGGAGAAAATGCCTCGTCCTATGTCCTCTTACCTTTATGAAGGCGACCGCACCTTCTCCTTAGAGAATATCAAGCAGGAGTATCCGGTGTACGGCTCCACAGATTACCGCCATCCGGCTGTGGAGATCCTGCAGGAGAACGGAAGCCGGATCATGGATTTCCAGTATGAGTCCCACACCATAACAGGCGGAAAGCCGGCCCTTGCCGGACTTCCTGCCACCTACACGGAATCGGATGAGGAAGCCGCCACCCTGCAGGTCACCCTTCGGGATAAGGTGACCGGGATCCGCCTGGAACTTCTCTATACCGTCTTTGCAGAAGGGGGCATCCTGGCCAGAAGCGCCCGGTTTGTCAATGAGGGCACCGCTCCTGTCCACATCCTGAATGCCATGAGCCTGAGTCTGGATCTGCCGGACAAGGATTATGTGTGGATGCAGCTTTCCGGTGCATGGGCCAGAGAGCGCCATGTGAAGAACCGTCCTCTGGAGCAGGGAATCCTGGCCATCGACAGCATGCGGGGCCATTCCTCCCACCATCACAATCCATTTATGGTTTTAAAGCGGCCCTCTGCCACGGAAGACAGCGGAACCGTTCTCGGCTTCAGCCTGATCTACAGCGGCAATTTCCGCATCCAGGCTGAGGTGGATACTTATGATGTTACCCGCATCACCGCAGGCATCAACCCTTCCTGCTTCGACTGGAAGCTGGAGGCCGGCGAAAGCTTCCAGACCCCGGAGGCTGTAATGGTATACTCGGAGGAAGGCTTAAACGGCATGAGCCAGACCTTCCACCACCTTTACCAGAAACGTCTTGCCAGAGGCTATTGGCGCGACCGCCCCAGACCAATCTTAAACAACAACTGGGAAGCTACCTATTTTGACTTCACGGAGGACCGTCTGGTGGAGATCGCATCGAAGGCAAAGGAATGCGGCGTGGAGCTGTTCGTCCTGGATGACGGCTGGTTCGGCGCACGGTGCAGTGATCGCGCCGGACTGGGCGACTGGGTCGCCAACAGGGATCGTCTCCCTCAGGGCATAAGCGGCCTTGCAGAGCGCATCGAAGCACTTGGCATGAAATTCGGCCTCTGGTTCGAGCCGGAGATGGTAAATAAGGACTCCGATCTGTTCCGTGCCCATCCGGACTGGATCCTGCAGACACCTGACCGCTCCGTCTCCCACGGACGGTATCAGTATGTCTTAGACTTCTCCCGCCCGGAGGTGGTAGATGGCATCTACCAGATGATGGCAAAGATCCTGTCAGAGTCAAAGATCTCCTATATTAAGTGGGATATGAACCGCAGCATCACCGAGTGCTACTCTGCCGCCCTTCCAGGCGACCGTCAGGGTGAGGTATTCCACCGCTATATTCTGGGACTTTATGACCTGTATGAGCGGCTGACCTCAGCATTCCCTCACATTCTTTTCGAATCCTGCGCCAGCGGCGGCGCACGCTTCGATCCAGGCCTTCTGTACTATGCGCCTCAGGGCTGGGCAAGTGATGATTCTGATGCGGTGGAGCGCCTGAAGATCCAGTACGGCACCTCCATGTGCTACCCCATCAGCTGCATCGGAAGCCATGTTTCCGTAGCGCCAAACCACCAGGTATTCCGCAATACTCCTCTTCACACCAGGGCAAATGTGGCATACTTCGGAACCTTCGGCTATGAGTTGGATTTAAATAAGCTGACTGATGAGGAGATCGCCCAGGTGAAGGAGCAGATCCAGTTTATGAAGGAATATCGAAAGATCCTGCAGTTCGGCACCTTTTATCGGTTAAAGAGCCCGTTTGAGGGCAATGAGACCGTTTGGATGACGGTAAGCGAAGATAAAAAGACAGCCCTGGTAGGCTGGTATCGGGTTTTAAACGGCGTCAACATGCCTTACACCCGTGTCCGCCTCCAGGGACTGGATCCAGATCTGGTATATGAAAATGTATTAAGCGGCACCCGGCATTATGGAGACGAGCTGATGCATGTGGGTCTTATCACCTCCGATGCCACCTCCGGCGAGGTGGTGGGCGATGCAAAGCCTTCCATGGATTTTGATTCCAGAATCTATGTGCTGAAGGCAGCAGACGAACAGTAGGTCAAAGGAATCCATAAAAACCCACTTCACCCTCCTGCTGTGACCGCCACAGATCCGCATATTTTCCTCCCATTTTCAGCAGCTCTGCATGACTGCCTTTTTCCGCGATCTGTCCCTTTTCCAGCACATAGATCCGATCAAATTCCGTGGTCAGGGCAAGGCGGTGGGTCACGGCAATAACGGTCAGATCATCCGGCAGCTGACGAAGGGTCTTTTTAACCACCTGCTCTGACTGCACATCCAGCGCCGATGTAGGTTCATCCATCAAAAGCACCGGCGCCTTTCGAAACATGGCCCGCGCCAATGCGATCCTCTGCAGCTGCCCTCCAGAAAAGCCTGAATTGCCTTCTCCAAGAACGGTCCCATATCCTTCTTTGCTCTCTGCAATGAATGAATCTGCACCTGCAGCTTTTGCCGCCTCTGCTACTGCAAACGCTCTGCTGTGTTCCATAGGAGAAAGGCAATTCTTTGTTTCTCCCGATTTGCCAAGTGCAATATTTTCTTCTATGCTTGTATGAAACATAGAAATATCCTGGGGCAGGTAGGCAAACTTTTCTCTCCACCCGGCCAGGGAAGATGCCTCCAGAGTTTCTTCTCCTAAAGAAATGCTTCCCCCGTCCGGCAGATACAATCCTAAAAGCAGTTTGATCACTGTGGATTTTCCGCCGCCGCTCTCCCCCACAAAAGCCACCTTCTCACCTTGTTTTACCTGAAAGGTCACATGCTTTAAGATCGGCATCTTTCCGTAGGAGAACGAAACATCATCAAACACGATATCAAACCCTGAAGCTTCGGACTCTGATGCTTCCGGACCTGGCATTTGGAATCTTGATGCTTCCGGACCTGACGCCGCCGCTTTGACGGCCCTGCTTTCTTCCTCCGACGGCAGCTCTGCGATCTCAAAGACCCGCTCCATATTAGGGCTTCCCTGTTTAATGAGAGCCGGAAAATTGCTGACTGCGATCATTCCCTGACCGATCTGGTCGGACAGAGGCAGCGCCAGCATAATGTCAGAAAACCGGACATACCCGTAAGAAGCCAGAAGCGCTCCCAGTATCAGCAGCGCCAGAATGGTAATACAATCTGCAAATAAAACCATGACCGCTCTGCGCAGCGCTTCCAAATGGCGGTACTGAATCGTAACATGGGCAGTTCCCTCAAGCCCTGCCTCCAGCTTCTTCTCAAATCTGCCGGACATCTGAAAGGTGCGGATCTCCACAGCGCCTTCCACGCACTCCTTCAGAAAACGGATGATCCCGCTCCTGCCTTCTGTCATGGCAGCATTTAAATCTCTAAGACGCCCTGCAGCTAAGTGCATGACCAGCATATTCACAGCAGAGCAGACCAGACACAGAACCGCCACAGACCAGTCTACAGAGACTAAAAACACGATAGACAGCAGACCGGACAGCATGGGCTGAAAGATCCACGCACTGATGTAATATCCAACCAGCTTTCCCGCTTCCGGCAGATCATAATTGATGCGGTTCAGGATTTCCGCAGGCGGGAAAACTGCTGCAGTTCCTTCCGGTGCGTGCAGATACCGGTGGATTATCTCTTCTCGAAGAACTCTTTGTACATTTTGTTCTATATAGGTAAAGCCAGTCATGGAAATTCCAGCCAACAAGGCAAAGATAACAACCACTGCCAGATAAAGGATCGCCTTTTTCAAGGTTTCCAGCCCGGTTCCATTCTGAGCAGCCGAAACGATCTGCGTCAATAAAACACCCACCGATGAGAAAATCAGGAAAAGAGAGAAGCCGGTGACAGCGGTACAAAGCGCAAACAGAGGAATCCATTTTCTGCTTTTCTGTACCAGCTTGTGATACAAAACAAATGCATTATCCCGCTTCATGACATCCCTCCTCATGACACTGGTGATCGGTAAGCCTGCCGCTGCCAAACACATAGATTTCATCAAAAAGCGGCAGCAGCTCCTTCTGGTGCAGCACCATGATCACAGTCTGGTCTGTCTTTTCCCGCAAAATATTTTCAATCATCCGCCTGGAAGTATCTGCGTCCAGAGCCGACACTGACTCATCAAAAAGCAAAACAGACGCCTGGCTGTATAATGCCCTGGCTGCTGCGATCCGCTGCCTCTGACCGCCGCTGAGATTACTTCCATTTTCCAGCAGCGGTGTATGGATCCCATGCTCCATCCGATGTAAAAAGGAGGGAAGTTCCGCACACCGGCAGGCCCGCTCCAGCTCTGCAGGATCCTCTTCCTCCCCATCTGACCTTCCGCAAACGATATTATCCTTTATGCTGCCGGAAAAAAGATAAGGAAACTGACCAGTGCACACTGACGGAGCAGTACAGATCCTGCCCTTTTTTGGAGAAATCAGGCCGCCGATCAGCTTCAGCACCGTAGATTTTCCGCAGCCGCTTTCCCCAATGAACGCAATCTTTTTTCCGGCAGGAATCATCAGCGTAATATCCCTAACTGCCCAGGCTTCCTCCCCGGGATAGCGATACCAGACATGCTCCATCACAACAGCCGGATTTTGGTCGATTGCTTCCGGTCTGTGCACAGAGCTTGCGGAATCTGTTTTTGACTGTGCCTGCTTTGGCCCATCTTTTGCCTGCCACAGTTCTTCCAGCCTGGCCGCAGCAGGTCTGACCTTAACCGCATCGATCAGTAAATCCACGTAATGCAATTGATTGGGCATGATCTTCTGACACAGATAAAACATAGACAGGAAGGCGCCCATATTCAGCCGTCCATTTGGAATCAGATACAGGCCGGCGAGACACACACTGAGAATGGGAATCATACCGCAGAGAATACCAGCAATTTTAAGGGGCATAGAAAGACAGCTCAGACGGATCCTGGCCTTCGCCAACCTGAAACTGCTCTCCTGATAAATATAGTCGGCAAAATCGTACGCTCCATACGTCTTTACGATCATTCTGCCGCCCAGGACATCGCCAAGCCTTGTGTTCATCTCCACTTCACAGTCCTTGGCTTCCTTACCCGCCTGTTCCATGATCCGGCTGATCATGGCCTGAACGGCAATGGAGCATATAACAGCAATCAAATAAAGGATCGTAACGCTCCAGCTGACCCGAAACAGATAGGTCAGTGTAATAAAAAGAGCAGCCGTTTCCTTAAGAACCGCCGGAAGCGTATCGGATAAAAAAAGCGTAACCTCATTTGTATCATTGGCCACACGATTATAAAGATCTCCAGGAGAAGCCATAAGAACATGATCCATAGAAAGATGGGTCAGCTGATCGAAGGAATTCCGCTGCATGGCAGAGTATGCATGGGACTGCAGCCGCCCACATGCAGCCAGAAACAGGTATTCCAGACATTCTTCCAACAGATAGAACAAAATAACAGCGGCAATCAGCCTCCCGGAGCCCGGCAAACCAGACCGGGAAAAATACTCCGTCAGCGTTCCTATGGCACTGGATGTGGCAATCGCGAAAAAGGGTGACAGAACACAAAGGACTGTGATCACAAACATGTAATTGCTGCATTTCTTCAGTACTTGAATGGAATACCACATGATTCTCTCTTTCCGTTTCATTTTATAATAGCTTTCATGATATCATTTCCAATAATAGAAATCAACCTGATCAAATTTTCTTATAAGATCTGTTTTATTTTTAAACCATGATTGCATAAATGAATCGTTTGAGCAGCACATATATTTAAAATCTTAAGCGTTTATTTGTCCATTTCGCTGACCGCCTGTAACCACATAAGCCAACACCACCGCCAGCCCTCCGCTGACCAGCTTTGATACGATCATCGGCGCCAGCATCTGCGGATCCGCCTGGGCAGTAAATCCCAGATGGGCTGCAAATACGGAGATCAGGCTTACGGAAGCAGCTGTCACCATAACCTTCCCCTTTGGACACATCTCCTTCAGCGAGCGATACACCGGAAGTACGCTGACACAGCAAAACAGCAGCCCTGCCACGGAAGCCCCGTCCAGTCCGAAGCGTTGTCCGGCAGCCCGGAACGGCTTGTCCAAGATCCGAAGAATCAGCTCCATAAGGGGCAGGCTTCCCAAAAGCACCACAGCGATCCCGCTGGCTGTGGCCATCCCCTCCATAATAGAAGGCATCTCGGGAATGATCACGATTCCTGTCATATACTCGATGGCACCTGCCGTTAATCCTGCTGCTGTGATTACGGTGATCAGCCGGCCGAAGGCCAGAAAGATCCGGATCGCCTTCTGCTGTGCAAATCGAATTCCCAGGACCATCACACAGCCGATCAGGATGCACGGCACCAGATTCACCAGGATCACTGCCGCGTCCAGTCCCATCATCACGCCGCCCACCAGCGCGCCTGCCGGGATGGGGATCAATCCGATCAGCAGTCCCTTGGCAAAGTACTCCCGGTCATTCTGTTCGATGATTCCCAGCCCTACTGGAATGATAAAGACAATGGTAACGCCAAGCATAGCCGATACGATCAGCCCGGAAAATAATCCCAGCCTTACATCCTCTGCCAGCTCCATTGCCAGCGGATAGCCTCCCATATCGATTGCCAGCAGACTTCCAAACATAGCTGGGTCGGCTCCAATAGCCTGAAAGACCGGTGCCACCATCGGCCCCAGAAGACTGGCAAAGGGCGGCACCAGACACAGGATTCCTACCATGCTGAAGGCAGTGGGCCCTAAGCATTGAAATCCCTCCTCAAACTTTGCCCCGAAACCGAACCGATTTCCCAGCATATAATCCAGCCCGCCCAAAGCCGCACCAAAGGCCATGACAAGCATAATGATACGATTGATATCCATGCAACAATCCCTCTGCTTCCATCAAATGGTTTCTTTCAGCACATTCTCAAGGAAGGCCATAAAATCTGCCTCCGCTTCCTCCAGAGGCTTTCCATTTTCATAGATATAATCGTAATGATAATTTTCCACATCATCATCCGAGGCATTGCCCCACTGCTTGGGACCATCGCCAGAACGCTTTACCAAAAGGGTAATACATGCCCCCGGAACCTGCTGCTTCAGCTTATCAATCTCCCCGCCCTCACGGATATGGGCAAACATCAGATCCTCTTCTCCCTCTAAAAACTCCTGATACTGCTTAAGCAGATACCGGGTGGGCAGATCATTATACTGGGTAAATACCTCTTTCAGGTCGGCCAGAAACTTCCTGGCCTTCGGCGTCTTCTCCCCCTGCCATCCGTTTGCCGCGGCGATCTCCTTGATGGGCGTGATGGAAGATACATTCCGCACGGTATAGTGTCTGGCAGCAAAATCACACAGCGTATCCTTTCCAACTCCGCCTTTCCCATTTATGATGATCAACAGTTTTTTTGAATCCTTCCCTTTCATGGCTCCTCCGTCTGTCTTTTTCTTTGATTTCAAATCGGTGCATTCTCCGATAGATTATACGGTGATTTTTGTGAAAAAGCAATATATGGCGGGATTCAATCCCTCAATCTTCATCTCACCTCCTGCCTCCCCCCTTCATCCAAATGATACTTCTCCCGAATCACCATCTCCGACAGCGGCACCAGGTCATATCCCTGCTCCTTAAAGCCGGTTATAATCTCTGCCAATGCCTCCGGCGTATACCTTGCCCCACAGTGAAACCGGACAATGCTCCCATCCTTTAATTCTGGATTTTCCATCACCTGCGTCACAATTTGGGCCGCCCCATAATCTTTCCAATCCTCGGAATCCACATCCCAGAGCACAGGATAATAGCCCATACCGCATGCAGTTATGATCTTGTCATCATCAAATGCACCAGATACCGGACGGAACAGATCAATTTCCTGCCCTGTAATCTGGAAGATGCATTGGCGGGCTTCCGTAAGTTCCTGCTGAAGAAGAGATACCTTGGATACTGGTTCGTTTTGATCGGAAGATATGCCTGCCGAAGTTCCCTGCCTTTCCAGACACCCCAGATCATGGCCTTTGCCAGCCATTTCTCTCACCTCCTGGGGATAAGCCTGTGTCCATGTCTCATCAACAAAAAAGGATGCTTTTACCTGGTTTTCCTCTAAAATCCACAGAATTTCCTTCACCCCGTCAATTCCTTTCGATACCTCAAAGGTAAGCGCCGCCTGACGGCGGCCATTATCCACACTGCAGATAGGCAGAAATCCTTCTGCGGTTTTATGGCTGCGTCCCTCTGCCAGTGCCCTCACCTTTCCGCCCCCCGTCTGGATGGCCTGACGGCCGGCGGAGAACAGGGAGAGAAACCCCAGGGTCCCGAGAAAGATCACCATCCAGAATATTCCATTTTCGGCCGCATGAGAAAAAAGCTGCTTTCTTCTGCGACCCTTTTCTGACATATTGATCACATTTTCTGACATATCAATCACACCTTCCAATCTACCTATCCCCGAAAAATCCTTTCCTCTGGGATTTCGTCTGCTTTTTCATCTTATGACGGATCCGCGGCCAGAAGAACATAAGGAAAAGAAAAATGGCATAACCCGCAGGTTACGCCACTTTCTGAAAACGTTCTTATGCTGTTTTATAATTGCTTTTAATAGTTTAACAGTTCAATACCTTCACCGCTGCAGGCACTTTCTCTGCTACCGCCAAACGATATACACCGCATACCCGGCATATACCAGCAGCAACCCAATGCAGGAAACTTTGCTGAGTGTTTGATTTTTCCAGGACAGCATCCAAACGACTACGCTGCTGATCAGAAGAAATGCCATATCATATACCGAAATGATGGCCACCTTTACCGGATGGATCCCAGCAGACACACCTAAAACGGACAGGATATTAAAAATGTTGGAGCCGACCACATTGCCCATGGCCATGTCATTCTCGCCTTTTTTTGCAGCAACCACGGAAGTTACCAGCTCTGGAAGGCTGGTTCCCATAGCCACGATGGTCAGTCCGATCAGCGTCTGGCTGAGTCCGAAGGCTTCGGCAATCAAACAGGCATTATCTACCACCAGATCACCGCCTACCACGATGGCGATAACCCCTCCTATGATAAATACGATGCTGACTGCAGGAGAACGGCGGATTCCACGGATGGCCTCCTCCAGCTCCGGCTCCCGGTGCTTTAAAGCATCCCGGACGATATGCAGCAGATACAGGATCAGTATGACAAACAAAAGGATTCCTTCATGTCGATCCACCTGCAGGTCAAAGGCACACATGGCAATTAAGATCATGGTAATAATGATGGAAAACGGAAAATCCCGCTTCAAAATCAGTTTATCGATCTTCAGAGGGATCACAGCGCCGCAGGCTCCCACCACCACCAAAAGGTTAAACAGATTGGACCCCACTACATTGCTGACTGCAATATCATTATTTCCAGTCAGCGCCGCTGTTGCACTGACTGCCATCTCCGGAAGGCTGGTTCCCATGGCCACCACCGTCAGTCCAATGACCACAGTCGGGACCCGCAGCAGCTTGGCGATGGAGGAGCTTCCCTCCACGAAGTAATCGGCTCCCTTTATCAACAGAAAAAATCCTACAAACAGCAATACGTACATCATATCTTTGTCCCCGCTATTCTTTATTCAGACCAGCATTTCCTACCGATGCTGCCTGTTTCATTTGCCAATGGATTTCAGTATAGAGGGCACGCATTTTTTTGTCAAGCTGTCCTTGCGATTTCTTCTGTTAAAATTTCTCCTCTGCCCAATGATTTTTTCATTTTCGCATCTGCCTGGTATGATCCGCTCTGCTCCTTTTAATCCGGAAATCTGACCTGATCTGCCAGCAAAAACAGCGCCGTCAGATTCGGAAGAGCCATCAGTCCATTTAAAATATCTGACAGCAGCCAAACATTTCCCATGGGTGCCATGCAGCCCCAAAAGACCGCTGTAAGATACAGAAGCTGATATAGCACCTGATACGGAAGCCGACAGGATCCGGCAGATCTTTTTTCTCTGCTCCTTTCCATCAGATACGCCAGCGCCTGGCCTCCCAGATAATACCAGGCAATAATAGTTGCAAAGGCAAACAGCACCAGTGACAGTGCGATAACAAATTCACCAATTTCTCCCAGATAGTTAGAAAAACACCAGGAAGTCAGCGCAGCTCCGGAAATGCCAGGATTATTCCCCTGCTCCCGCAGCCCGCACAGGATGACCAGCCCTGTCAGTGTGCAGACCACGATTGTGTCGAAAAATACTTCAAACATGGCCCACATGCCCTGCAGCTTCGGATCCTGCCCCGGTGAATCTCCGTGAAGGACTGCCATACTGCCAAGACCAGCCTCATTGGAAAATACGCCTCGTGCCAGACCGTACCGGACAGCCAGACGGACACTGTACCCGGCTGCTCCTCCTGCTGCAGCCCGAAGGCCAAAGGCTTCCCGGCAGATATCCCCGAAAACGGCAGGCAGGCTGTGCCTGCATAAAAATAGAACTATTACAGAAAATACCATGTAGATCCCGGCTGAGAACGGAACCAGTCTGGCGGCTGCCTGGCCGATCTGCTGCCTTCCTCCGCGGATGATCGCTGCCACAAGCAGCCCCAGGCCAACGGCGGCACACAGCTTTGGGATATGAAAGGAATAGCACACTGTCTCTGCCAGAGAATTGGATTGAACCATAGACCCCATCCCTAAGGAACAGCAGACACACAGACCTGCATAGAGAAGGGCCAGCCCCTGCTTTCCTGCCAGCTTTTCCAGATACACAAAGGGACCGCAGACAAAACTTCCGTTTTTTCCCCGATAGCGGCTGGCGATCCCCAGATACACCTCCCCATAGGCCGTCATCATGCCAATGGCAGCAGATACCCACATCCAGAACAGGGCGCCGGGGCCGCCTGCTGTGATGGCAGTTGCCACGCCCACAATATTTCCTGTCCCAACTGTGGCTGCCAGAGCTGTGCAGGCTGTTTTCAGCTGGTCACGGCGGGAAGCTGCCGGATGATACCCTGCTGCCCCGTCCTGCCTTGCTGTATTGCCCGACTCCCCTTCGCTGCTTTTCCCTGCCGTGCTGCCTGGCTTTGCTGCTGCCTCACCGCACTTCAGCTCGCTGCCTGGCTTTGCTGCTGTCCCCCCTTTGCTGCCCTGAAAAAAACTGCCCACTGTGGCACTCCACCACACCCAAAACCCGCGGATCTGAAATCCACGGGAGCGAACCGTATAAAGAACGCCGGCCGCCAGAAAGAACACCATCAGCCACGGCCCCCACACGATCTTATGAATCACTTCCAGCATTCTTTCATCTCCTGCTCCAAACCGCTGCCTGTCTTCACACTGTATGGCAGCTTCAGCCCAAATATTACAAAAGAATCCTGCTCTGCAGGATTCTCCGCCTGCGGCGGGTTGCGTCAGCAACGTAATTCCCTTCCGCCGCAGTGCGATCCCGCGGAGCGTTTTTGTTACATAGGAAACGAGGTTTCCTATGTAACAAAAAAAGGTTCCGGACATCCTATTTCCCGAAACGGCGGTTCATGATATAATGAAGGAAAATCCAGTGAAATGAGGTGATACCTTGCCAGGCTTTACCACACATTATATTCTCGGCATGAAGGCGTACAATGATCTTCCTATGAACCAGCTTAAATACATTATCGCCAAATACCGATGGCTCTATCAGCTTGGCCTTCAGGGACCGGATATGTTTTTTTACAATATTCCTGTGCTCCGCCACCGCGACTACCGGAACGTAGGCTCCTACATGCATGAGCACCATGTCAATGACTTTTTCTCCTGCTGCTTAAACCACTTGGCTTCCATCCCATCCCGCCAGCAGCGGGAACAGGGAATCTCTTATCTGGCAGGCTTTTTCTGTCATTACATCGGTGACTATATCTGCCATCCTTACGTTTACGGAAGGATCCACTATGACCCGAAAAATCCTTCCACTCAGGCCCACGGGCGCCATGCCCTGCTGGAAAACGACCTGGATGCCCTGCTGCTTGCCAAATACAAAAAGAAAAAGCCGTCCCAGTTCAACCAGGCGGCCACCATCTGCTTAAACGGTCAGGAGATCCAGTTTATTTCCCGTTTCCTGGCGGACTGTATTAATGAGACCTACTATCCTTTGAGCTACCGGAATAATTACCAGGTATCCGCCCAGATGATCCACCGCTCCATCCTGGCCCTCCGCTTCGGCTGCCGCACCCTGGCAGACCCTCAGGGGAAAAAGAAAAGCAAGGTCGCCTTCGTGGAATCCATTATCCTTAAGGATCCGGTGGCTTCCCAGAAACTGGTGACCGATGAGGTGGAAAATCCCCGGGAAAGCTTAAATTCTGCCCACCAGGTCTGGACTAATCCCTGGGATAAATCCCACGCCAGCACCGCCTCCTTCCCTCAGCTTTTCCGTCAGTGCCTCGGGAAGTGCAGCATGGTCTATTATTACCTGAATACGTCTCTCAGGAAAAATGGAATGGATGAGGATGTGTTTCCGGCACTTTTAGATGAACTGGGAAACTACTCTTATCACAGCGGACTTCCCGTGGTGGATTTGTTCTAAAAAGCCAAAAATACGATGAATCGAGTAGGAGGAATTTCTCTTAATAGAGAAATTCCGACCTCTCACACCACC
>JAUNGG010000050.1 GCA_030524635.1 Lachnospiraceae bacterium | reverse complement strand
GGTGGCTATGGGGATTTCTGAATCGGATAAAGGTATTCTTATCAAAAAGCTTTAATAAATTCAGCAGGCTGATCAAAGCTCAAGATTGAGCGATGGTCGGATTTTGAAATTAAGAAATGGTATGATTCTGGCTGCGGTCAGTTTCTGGAATGTGAGGCTGTCCGAGGATGCTGTCCACATTGGAGCAGACTGTCCGCAGCTCTTTCTGGTATTCCTTGAAATAATGATAGGTGTCATATTGGGCTGACCGTTTTATGGTCAGTTTTTCTTTTTTCGCTTTTAGTGACTTCATGGATGGGATTTTTCCATCAGAGATGAATTTGTAGGTACGGATGATTATCTACTTACGGTATTTCAAGCTGTCAGCAAAAATAGCATACCGGTTGAGAAGGAGGCAGAATTTTGGAAAAATCGGTTATTCCACTGAAAATGACCGCATGATTCCAGCCACCATTACCGCGGCGAGTCCCGGGATCAGAAGCCATACGGCATCTGCAGATAAGCCGGCTGTGATCACGCTTCCAAGCAGTGACATGACCAGGCCGCCGCCGCGGAGGGATAAGGAGAGAAGCGACATCATGCTGGCACGCTGTCTATTCTCGATTGAGGTGTGGAATATGGTGTTTTCAATCAGATCACCTGCGCCTGCAAAGGTGTAGAACAGAGCAAAGACCAGGAAAAACAACCAGACCTGCTGGACGAAACCAAGAATGACTACTGACAGGATCGCGAGAAAACGAAACAGCCAGTACAGCTGCCAGATTCCCTGCCGGGAGAGGCGGTTGTTTCTGTGCTGGAGCCATAATGCCATCTGTTTATTTCCAAAGCTGTTGCCAACACATCCTAGGAAGACAGCAAAGCCGAAGATCCATTGGAAATGGGGCGGGAGAAGGGTCTGCAGCCTGGGCTGCCAGTAGAGCTCCAGAGTGCAGTAGGTCATTCCCAGAGCAACGGCTGTCAGAATAATGGCAGATACCGGGCGGCTGTGCTCCAGACAGCCCCGGATTGCCTGAAGCTGCCCGTTTAACTGCGTTCGGAGAGGAGGAGATGAGCTGGCAGTTTCCGGCCTGATTTCCCGGACGAAGCAGGCCGCCATGATAAAAAGAAAAAGATAAAGAAGAAATTCTATGATCAGAAACGAACGGTAATGATCACCTAAGGCGCCCAGAAAGCCTCCGGTAATAGAACCAAGAGTTGTGCCAATATTGGTAATAACTGCCATTTCGCTGTTGATTGCTTCAAGTCCCTGACTGCCGTGGCATTTCATGTAGCTTTCTATTTCCAAAGCTTCAATTGTGCCGGAGCTGAAGGCGCGGGATGCACCAGTGATTCCGCAGATGACTGCCAGAAAAAGGAAGCGGTCGCTGAACAGCAGAAGCAGGTAGGAAAGGCTCATGCAGGCAGCGGACAGGAGATAGACTCGTTTTCTTCCCATTAGATCCGACATGATTCCGCTGGGCAGTTCCAGAAGCACCACCACCGCTGTCGAAATGCTGGTGCAGATGGGCAGGGTCGCCATCGTTGCCCCATGACTCAGGTAGAGGAGGGCCAGGACCGGCATGATCATGCCGGTTCCGAAGGCATTAGCAGTAAAAAGAAGGATGTGGCTGAGACTCATTTGGGATTCTCCTTTTGTGATTTTGCTGTGGACTTTTTTTCAGGCGGCGTTGTGTGTAGTTCTTTTTTTCGTACTGCGTCAGTGGATGGTGAGTGGGGAAATGTCACAATGCCATATTCCCAGGGAATGGTATTTTCGCCAGGAGCGGAGTGGGCTTCCGCAAATTCATGAATCATGCGGGATAAGACCTGAGCATCCTCCAGGCTTAAATGAATCACACCGGTGGTGAAGTCACCGGCTTCCGTCACATTGGAAGTAGGAAGAGTCTGCTTTAAATTCTCCTTAAAACTATTCCACAGGTCAGACATAATATAGTCCATCATGGCGTAGCGTTCCGCCGCCAGGTCATCATCATTGGCACAGCCAAGATTGACCATTACAGGAAGTGCCTTGTAGAATTTTGCCTGAATGCCGTGGATGGATTCGGTATGGTCCAGGGCAACCAGACCAAGCTGCTCCAGCTGTTTGATATGATAGGAAACGGAAGACGCGGATATATGGAGGATGTCAGACAGCTTCTTCGGTGTCATAGGCCCTGTAAGCAGCAGGGTTTTTAACAGCCGCTGGCGCTGGGGATTCATGTAGATATCGAACTGTTTCTGGGTGGTGAGGGTGATGATTGGGCGGTTAGACATGGCTGGATCTCCTTTTGTAGTTGTTTGATGGTTGATGATAGAAGTTTTGACAGTAAAGTATTCTATAAATATTACAAAAATAATAACATGATAATTTATGTAATGTCAAGCGTGAAAAGGATAAAGTTTAAATGCAGAATGATATATCTGGGAATGCCAGGCCGCCGCGGAGGGATAAGGAGAGAAGAAGGTTTTTGGCCGAATCAGAACCATTCCGCCGAATCGGGACAGACAATGCTTCTGCGGTTTGTTATGGTAATGGTATCAGAATTCTTAAGAAGAGAAGGAACAGGTCTATGAAGTATGATCCGATTTTCTGTGATCAGGCGGTGCTGCTGGCTCACAGTGGTGGCTGTACCGTCTATCAGCTGAAAAATGAAACTGGTGAAGGCACCATCACTATCTATCAGGTTTTCCCAGGCGTGACTCTGGCTTACAACGATTTTCATATGCAGTATTTCGATTCCGTTTTTGTACCGGATCGTCAGCTTTTCTGCATCGACCACTGCCGGGAGGGGCGGCTGGAGTACGCTGCGGGACATAATGCGTATTCTTATGTGGAGGCAGGCGACCTGAAGCTGGACAGAAGGCTGACCCATACCGGGCATTTTTCCTTTCCTCTTGCTCATTATCACGGCGCTATGGTTTCCTTTGATCTGGAAACGGCTATCCCGGCACTTCCAAAGGAAATACGGGACTTTCCGGTGGATCTGCAGCGTCTGCTGAAGAAATACTGCATCGACCAATACCCCAGGGTGCTTCACGGGCCGGATTCTATCGAGCATATTTTTGGAGAATTGTACCGCGTTCCGGAGAGGATCAAGCGGCCCTATTTTAAGATCAAGATCCTGGAGCTTCTTCTGTATCTGGAAGCGCTGGAGCTGCCGGATGACGGGAAGGAGCGGCCTTATTTTTATAAAACGCAGGTGGAAAAGATCAAGGCGATACAGAATTTCCTGACTCAGCATATGGAGGAAACCATCACTCAGGAGGAGCTGGCAGCCAGGTTTGATATATCGCTGACTTCTATGAAACAGTGTTTTAAGTCCGTGTATGGCCAGACCATGGGAAGCTGGCTGTTGCAGTATCGGATGAACCAGGCTGCCAGCTTCCTGAGACAGGAAAGGGACGTAAGCGTGGCGGAGATCGCCGGGAGAGTGGGGTATGACAGTCCCAGTAAGTTTGCCATAGCCTTTCGGAAGGTGATGGGAATGTCACCGATGGAGTATCGGAAGGCGATTTGATAAGTTCGTGTTTTAAATGGATTTTTGCTTGCAATTATGATGGTATTGAACAGTTACGAATAATAATTATATCCGTTCAGGACCGGACCGACGGTCTGGAGCGGAATTACAATTTCAAAATTGATAGGATATGGGTGACGGAAAAAGCGTCACTCATTTTTTATATGGCTGCGTTATTTCCGGATTTTACATCGAAGGGAGTGTTCATTTTGAAAACGAAACAAAAGGGATGGTTTTCCTGCCTGCTGGGGTATGCGGCAGGCAGCAGAGGCAGACTGCTGGCTTCTGTAATCTTATCGGTGATCAGCGTAGCTGCCGGATTGGCGCCGTATTACTGTATTTTCCGGCTGATTGAAAGCTTTGCCGCCGGAGTGATGACGGCTGCCATGATCGGAAGCTGGTGCGGCCTGGCTCTGCTGGCATATGTGGTTAAGGTAGGATTCTTTGGAATGTCCACCATGCTTTCTCATGATGCGGCGTATCATATCCTGGAAAAGCTGCGTCTTGCGGTGGCGGACCGGTTTCTTCATGCCCCGCTGGGAGAGGTGACGGCCCATTCCATCGGGGAGATCAAGAATATTATGGTGGATAAGATCAAGGACATTGAGCCGCCGCTGGCCCATATGATCCCGGAGGGCTCAGGACATATCGTGCTTCCCATTGTCAGCATTCTGGCTCTGTTTCTGATCGACTGGCGTGTGGCTCTGGCATCTTTGGTGACGGTGCCTGTTTCCTTTATCTGCATGGCGCTTACGGTTTGGATCAGCGGCCGGAACTTTGACAAGTACAACAATGCCAATGCTTATATGAACAGCACGATTGTGGAGTACATAGAGGGAATCGAGGTGATCAAGGCGTTTGGCCGTGCCGGACGGTCCTATGAAACCTATGCAAAGGCCATTGAGGATTATAAAACCTTTGTGGTGCAGTGGATGTCTTCCACCTGGATCACCATGAAGCTGGCATTTGCCCTGTTTCCCTCAACACTGTTGGGAACGCTGCCGGTGTGTCTGCTGCTGGGAGCAGAGGGCCAGATCACGGCTGCCCAGGCTGCTTTCGGCGTAATGCTTTCTATGTCCATGGTAGGCTCTCTGGCAAAGCTGGAGGTGTTTTCCAACAGCATCAAGCAGGTACAGCTTACGGTTGAGGAGCTTCAGACCTATCTGGAAATGCCGGTGCTGCCGGAGGCGGAGAAGGAAGTGAAGCTGTCTGGCTTCGACGTGGAGCTGAAGCAGGTAAAATTTTCCTATACCGGAAAAAAGGCGGATCAGGTGCTGCATGGAATTGATCTTACACTGCCTCGGGGAAGCTTTACGGCTCTGGTAGGCCCTTCGGGAGGAGGAAAATCCACCGTAGCTAAGCTGATCTCACGGTTTTGGGATGTGACGGAAGGGGAGATTACCATCGGAGGCGTGAATATCAAGGAGATGCCGTTATCCCAGCTGACGGATGTGGTCAGCTTTGTAGCTCAGGATAACTTTTTATTTAGCTGCTCTCTGATGGAAAATATCCGGCTGGGCAATCCGAAGGCAGGAGACGAGGAGGTTTATGCGGCAGCCAGGGCGGCTCAGTGCGAGGAATTTATCTTAAAGCTGCCTCAGGGCTACCAAACTCCGGCCGGCGAGGCAGGAAAGCGGCTTTCCGGCGGAGAGAAGCAGCGGATCGCCATTGCCCGGATGATCTTAAAGAATGCTCCTATCGTAATCCTGGACGAGGCCACGGCATTTACCGATTTGGAGAACGAGGAGAAGATCCAGCGCAGCATCGCAGCGCTGACGAAGGGAAAGACCCTTCTGGTGATCGCCCACCGGCTGTCTACCATCCGGCAGGCGGACAATATTGTGGTGTTAAAGCAGGGGCAGATCGCAGCACAGGGCAGACAGGAGGAGCTTCTGAAGCATTGCCCGCTGTACCGCCAGATGTGGGAGGCCCATATCGGCGCCAGGGAGTGGGCGGTATCAAAGAGACCGCTTGCAGCGGATCAATAAAAGGAGGGAGCACAATATGTTCAGAACGGTAAGACGCATCATAAGCTGGTGCGGCGATTTTAAGGGAAGGCTGTATATTGGGTTTGTATTTTCATTTTTTTCCACCTGGTTTGGGGCGCTGCCGGTGATGGTGGCAGCTTATACGGTGGGAATGCTGATGGAGGCCTCCCGGGGAAGGGCAGTATTTGACCGGAAATGGATCGGGCTCAGCCTGGCCATCCTGATTCTTCTGGTATTCTTTAAGTTTCTCTTTGACTATCTGCGGGCAAGGTTTCAGGAAACCATCAGCTATGAGCTGGTAGCCCGGGACCGGCTTGCCGTCGGTGATGCGCTGAAACGGGTGTCTCTGGGGTATTTTCAGCAGGTCAGCACCGGCAATATCTTAAATTCCATCACCACGGGACTGCATACCCTGGAAAATATGGGGATGCGTATGGTGGACAATTTCGTAGGCGGCTATCTGAATTTTCTCTGCATTTTCCTGTGTCTGCTGTATTTCAGTCCCTTGGTATCGCTGATTGCCCTGGCCGGGGCGGCCCTTTCGCTCCTGTTTCTTATGCTGGTGTCAAAGCACAGTGCGGAGTATGCGCCTATCGCTGCCCAGGCTGGGAGAGATCTGGCAGGAGCTACTTTGGAATATGCCAGAGGGCTTCCGGTGGTGAAGTCCTTCGGGCAGGGAGGAGCCTCCATGGCGTCCATGTCCAGGGCATGCAGGGACAGCCGGGACATCTGTCTGAAGATTGAGTGGGGCTATACCCCGGCCAACTGTCTTCACCTGCTGGCGTTAAAGCTTGCCTCCGTGGCCCTGGCAGCGGCGGCCTGCTGGCTGGGGCTGACCGGTCAGATGGAGCTGCCGCTGATGCTGATGTTTGCATTCTTTTCCTTTGGGATCTTTGCCGGATTGGAGCCGATCAGCGACAGCGCTCATGTGCTGGGTGTGATCGATAATGCCATGAATCAGCTGGAGGCATTATATTCCGACAATTTTATTGACCAGAATGGAAGGGATATTTCATTGTCCCGGTATCAGATCGAATTTCAAAATGTAAGCTTCGGCTATGATTCCAGAAAGGTTCTGCAGCAGGTAAGCTTTACGATCCCGGAAGGGACTTCCATCGCTATCGTAGGGCCGTCGGGCAGCGGCAAGACCACCATCTGCAATCTGATTGCCCGCTTTTATGATGTGCAGGAGGGCAGTATCCGGATCGGCGGTAGGGATGTGCGGGAATTTACCTGCGACAGCCTCCTTCGGAATCTTTCTATGGTGTTTCAGAATGTGTATCTCTTCCATGATACTATCCGCAATAATATCTGCTTCGGAAAGCCGGACGCCACAGAGGAGGAGATGGTGACGGCTGCTAAGAAGGCCTGCTGCCATGATTTTATTATGGCGCTGCCTGACGGCTATGACACGGTGATCGGTGAAGGCGGAGGCACCCTCTCCGGCGGTGAAAAGCAGAGAATCTCCATCGCCAGGGCGATATTAAAGGACGCGCCCATTATTATTTTAGATGAGGCGACGGCAAGCATCGACCCGGAGAATGAGCATCTGATCCAGAATGCCATCTCGGAGCTTACCAGAGGGAAAACCATCATTACCATCGCCCACCGCCTTGCCACGATTGAACATGCGGATCAGATCCTGGTGGTGGACCAGGGCGGGATCGCCCAGCAGGGAACCCATGAGGAGCTGATCCGGCAGGAGGGAAGATACCGCAGCTTTGTGGAGATGCGGGAACGGGCAGAAGGGTGGTCGGTTACGAGATGAGCCTGACCGGCAGGATTCTTTTTTAGAAAACAGTTGCGGTGAAAGTCGCCGGTTCTATTGGGTCAGCTTCCAGCCCACAGCCGCCTGACGCATTCCTCATCCACATTTGTCCCCAGCACCGCCAGCTCATCCACAAAGGGCATGGCAGCCAGCAGAGGACCGGTCAGTCCCAAGGAGAACAGAATCTTCCTTGACAAACCCATTACTTATCCATTATTCTTTTTGTAAAAGCCCTTTCATAAAACCAGAGTGAAAAGAGGAATCTTACATTATGAATATTTACGATATAGCAAAGGAAGCCGGAGTGTCCATCTCCACCGTTTCCCGGGTGATGAACAAGAAAGGAAATGTAAACCCGGCCACCCGCAGGAAGGTAGAAGAGATCCTGGAACGGAACCATTATATTCCCAGCGCCATTGCACGGGGCATGATGAGCAAATCCCTGCGCAAGGTGGCGGTCCTGACGGTGGATATCCGGGTTCCACATTATGCCAAAACGGCCTATACCATCGAGCGGGAATTCAGCCGCCGGGGATATGAGGTCAGTCTCTGCAACACCGGCGGGGAACTGCAGGAGACTATAAAATACCTGCGGGCAGCACTGGAAAAGCAAGTGGACGGCATCGTTCTGGTAGGCTCCGTCTTTAATACCATCTGCAAAAACCCTGAGATTGAAAGCTATCTGCGCACAACGCCGGTAGTATTGGCCAACGGAAAGCTGGAGCTGCCGAATTCTTATTCCGTTCTGGTAGATGACCGGTACGGTATTGGGCTGGCAGTGGATCATCTGATGCAGAAGGGGCATCGGGAGCTTTATTATCTGAAGGATATGGATACGGTCAGTGCAAGGCTGAAGTGCGAAGGGTTTGTAAGCAGCCTGGAGCGCTATGGCATGAAGGATGGGAAAAAGCATGTGATCAATACAGTTCCCAGCATCGAAGGCGGTATGAAAGCAGTGGAGCAGCTGATTAAGAAAAGGAATCCCTTTACAGCTATTGTCTGCGGTGAAGATGTGACTGCGGCAGGGGCAGTGAAAGCACTTTTACATGCCGGGCTGCGGGTGCCGGAAGATGTAGCTGTTACCGGATTCAATAATTCAGAGTATGCCAGAATCTGCGAGCCTCAGCTAACTACTATAGATAACAAGCCGGAGCTGGTAGCTATGCTCAGCGTCCAGCTTCTCACCAGCCTGATCGAAAAAACAGAAGCCTATTCCTCCTGCACCATACAGCCGGAGCTGGTGGAGGGGGAGACCACGTAGTATGCCATATTGGCCAGTGAGATTGCCTGCCAAAAGCAAGTTGCCATGGGCCTGCCAGAGCAAGAAAGCAGAGATATCTTTTTTGAAAGCAGAAGGAAAGATATCTCTGTTTTTATGCTCTTGTGAGAAAACGCTTTTACATTTCTCGTGAAAAACATTGGCATTTTATACAAAAAGTAATGTGATAAATTGAGGATAATGCTGAAAAAGCAAGGGAGAAAGGAAAGAAATATTGACAAAATAGGTAGATTTATTATAATAACTATAAGAAAGCGCTTTTATAAATTTTCATAATTTTGTTATCTGAAAGAAAGAGAGGAAACGAATATGTTAACCACCAGCCTTTTACTGGCTGAGAAATATGATTATCTCAGCGAAAAATTCAAGAAAGCATTTACCTTTTTAAGAGAAACCGATCTTGCCGCGCTGCCGGTGGGAAATGTGCCCATCGACGGCGATGAGGTGTATGCCAATGTTCAGAGCTACACTACGATGGCCCCGGAGGAATGCCCGTTTGAAAGCCATCGTGCTTACTTTGATCTGCAGTACGTGGTGGAGGGCGAGGAGTGCTTCGGCTATGAGCCTCTTGAGAATCTCACTCCAGCCATGGAATACGATGCAGAACGGGATCTGATCTTCTACCAGGAGCCTGCCCAGAGCGGATGTGTGATCCTGAAGGCAGGAGATTTTGCCATCGTTCCGCCGGAGGATGGCCATGCGCCCAGACGTATGACGTTAAATGGAGCCTGTGCGGTTAAGAAGATCGTGGTTAAGGTTCGGGTATAGGTTTTTTTGGCAAATAATAATTTAGGCCGCCGTATGGATGATATTTCTGTACGGCGGTTTTGCTGTGTTCGGCCTGACTGTTTTGATTCCTAATTGAGAAAAAGTAGCTGCTTAGGCCATTGACGAATGGTTCAGAAACGTGCATAATAACAGTGTTATATAACATTGTTATAAGCTGCAAAGAGGTAATGCATGAGTACTCAGAACACAAATACAGAAGCTGCCATCCTGGAGGCAGGAAAGAAAGAGTTTCTGGCATATGGCTATGAGAAGGCATCCCTGCGGCGGATCGCAGGCGCAGCATCCGTCACCACAGGAGCCATCTACGGATATTTTCCCGGAAAGGAGGCGTTGTTTGAGGCGCTGACCGGAGCGGTAAGGGAGGAGATGGTAGAGCTGTACCGGCAGTCCCATCAGGAATTTGCCCAGCTTCCTCCCAGGCTTCAGCCAGATGCGCTGATAACCATTACAGATGAATCCATTCCCTGGATGGTGAACTATATTTACGATCATTTTGATACCTTTAAGCTTCTGCTGTGCTGCAATGCACCGGGAGCCAGCGAGCGGTTTTTTGACCAGCTGGCTGAGATCGAGGAGCAGTCCTGCTGGGATCTGGTAAATGCCATGGAATCCATCGGCCATCCGGTCCCGAAGCTGAATGACGCGCTGATCCATATTCTCTGCCGCTCCTTTTTCCAGCAGATACAGGAATTTGTCTCCCACGATGTGTCCAGGGAGGAAGCGGTGGCTTGTGCATTGACTCTGGCAAGGTTTCAGCATGCCGGGTGGCGTCATATTCTGAAGATGGATCAGATAAAGAATGGTGAGCAGCAGAATAAGCAGAAACATAAAAGTGAAGTAAAATGAAAGCAGATGGGTTAGTTTCAGCCGATGAATCAAGCGTTAAGCGGTCGGCGTACTAACCCGAAAAAACATCTATAAGTTAGCTAAAACTAACCAATGAAAGCCTGCAAATTAGCTTTGACTAATCCACAAAACCAAAACAAGATGATGATTCAAAATCACAACCGAATGAAAATGAAGCGGAAAATGCAAAGGAGGATGAAAACGTGAAAGGGAACAACAAATCAATTATGACACAGCTTCCGTCTGCTCCCGGCGGCAAGGTCACGCTGATGACCTTTGCCGGAAGGTACCGGTATCTGACTGCGGCAGGCTGTGTCCTGTCGGGGATCAGCGCAGTGACAGCGCTGTTTCCGTACCTGTGTATGTGGAATGTAGTAAAGGAAGTGGTTCTTAACTGGCAGTCTGGGCCAAATGGCAGCCGGCTGATTGGCTGGGGCTGGCTGGCAGTAGGATCCTCTCTGCTCAGCATGCTGATTTATTTCGGCGCACTGATGTGTACCCATCTGTCTGCCTTCCGCACCGCCAGAAATATGAAGACGGTGGCTCTTCATCACCTGACGCTGCTTCCTGTTGGGTATTTTAAGCGGGAGGGCAGCGGAAAGCTGCGCCGCATCATTGATGATGGAGCAGGCCAGACGGAAACCTATCTGGCTCATCAGCTTCCTGATCTGGCTGGTGCCATCGTAACGCCTGTAGCGGTTCTGGTGCTTTTACTGGTATTTGACTGGCGGTTTGGCCTGATCAGCCTGATTCCCATGGCAGTCGGCGTTTTCTTTTTAAGCCGTATGATGGGGCCGGGGCTGGCTGAGTCCATGCGCCAATATCAGAATGCTCTGGAGGATATGAACAATGAGGCTGTGGAGTATGTGAGAGGGATCCCGGTGGTGAAGACCTTTCAGCAGAGCGTATTTTCCTTTAAAAGCTTTCATGACGCCATCCTCCGGTACCGGGACTGGGCGGTGAACTATGCAGGCTCCCTGCGGCTTCCCATGTGCGGCTACACCGTCAGCATCAATGGGATTTTTGCCATCCTGATCCCGGCAGGCTTTCTGCTGCTGGGGGATGCTGCCAGCGGAGCATCCTATACCACAGCAGCTTTAGATCTTACCTTTTATATCTTATTTACGCCCATTTGTGTGTCCATGATGAACAAGATCATGTGGACCAGCGAAAACACCATGGCGGCTAATGACGCGCTGAAGCGTATTTTAAATATTCTGAATGAAACACCTCTGCCGGAGCCGGAAGCGCCCCAGGTTCCAAAGGAGTACACGGTCGCCTTTGAGAATGTGTCATTTTCTTATCAAAAGGATGGGCCGAAGGCCGTAGATCAGGTATCCATTCGTATCCCCCAGGGAAGCACTGCCGCTGTGGTGGGTCCCTCCGGCGGCGGCAAGACGACACTGGTAAGCCTGGTTCCAAGATTTTTTGACGTAGATCAGGGACGGATCACCATCGGAGGTGTGGATGTGAGAGACATCGGAACCGAAGAATTGATGAAGCTGGTCAGCTTTGTATTCCAGGACTGCCATTTGTTTAAGGACACGCTGCTGAACAATATCCGTGCGGCCAGGCCGGAGGCCGGCAGGGAGGAGGTGCTCAGGGCCCTGAAAGCGGCACGATGTGAGGATATTATTGAAAAAATGCCGAATGGTCTGGATACAGTAGTGGGGACGAAGGGCATTTACCTGTCAGGAGGCGAGGTGCAGCGGATTGCCCTGGCGAGGGCGATTTTAAAGGATGCGCCGATCATACTTTTGGACGAGGCAACGGCATTCGCTGACCCAGATAATGAATACCTGATCCAGCAGGCATTTGAACGTCTGGTGGAAGGAAAGACGGTAATCATGATCGCCCACAGACTTTCCACTGTGGCCCATGCCGGTCAGATCTTTGTTATGAAGGAAGGGCGCATTGCAGAGCAGGGAACCCATCAGCAGCTGCTGAAGAAGGACGGCATGTATGCGGAGATGTGGAAGGATTATCAGACCTCAGTAGAGTGGAAGGTAGGAGGAAAGTATGAGTAAATATCTTCAGAAAACATTTGCATTGACCGAGCAGGGAGGAAAGGATCTGGCAAGGGCGATTTTCAGCTGTGCCCTGACCAATATCGGGCTGATGCTTCCCATGGGGATTCTCTTTTTGTTCCTGCAGCGGATCCTGGGACCGCTGGTAGGACTTCAGGCCCCGTCCATGGGGCTGGCAGGCTATCTGGGCATCAGCATTTTGCTGCTGGCGGTGATCTTCTTCTTGGAATATCTGCAGTACAATGCCACCTTTATGTCCTCCTACCAGGAGAGCGCCAATATGCGGATTCATCTGGCAGAACGGCTCCGGCGGCTTCCGCTGTCCTTTTTCGGGCAGAGAGACCTGGCAGATCTGACTACTGCCATTATGGCGGACTGTGCATTTATCGAGAAGGCATTCAGCCATTTTATATCGGAATTAATGGGAGCCCTGCTGTCTACGGCGCTGATTGCCGTATGCCTGCTGGCAACAGACTGGCGGATGGGGCTGGCGGTCCTGTGGGTGGCGCCGGTGTCCTTTTTGACAGCGGCAGGTACCAGGCCTCTGGTGGACCGGATCGAGCGGCGGCAGAAGGGAAAAAAGATCGCAGCTTCCGACGGCATCCAGGAGTGCATAGAAACGATTCAGGACATCAAGGCAAATAATCAGAGGGAAGCCTACTTAAGAGGGCTGGATCAGAAGCTTCTGGATGTGGAGAACATCACCATCCGACTGGAGCTGACCAACGGAACTCTGGTGACCCTTTCCCAGATGCTTTTAAAGCTTGGAATGGCAACCACTGTGCTAGCAGGAGCCTATCTGCTGGCTTCTCAGTCAGTAAGCTTTCTGAGCTTTCTGATGTATATGCTGGCGGCAACCAGGCTGTATGAACCCTTAAGCGGCTGTCTGCAGAACTTATCCGCTGTTTATTCCACCCTTCTTGTGGTGGAGCGGATGAAAAATATCCAGGAGCAGCCCATCCAGCAGGGCGGCGAGGAGGCCTCTTATCAAGGCTATGACATTGTATTTGACCATGTGGGATTTTCTTACCAGGACGGGGAACAGGTGCTAAAGGATGTGTCTTTCACAGCCAGACAAGGACAGGTGACAGCACTGGTTGGCCCATCCGGCGGCGGGAAATCCACCAGCGCCAAGCTGGCGGCCCGCTTCTGGGATATTGACAAGGGAACCATAACCTTGGGCGGCACCGATATCAGCACCATTGACCCGGAGGTGCTGCTGAAAAGTTTTTCCATCGTGTTCCAGGATGTGGTGCTGTTCCACAATACTATCATGGAAAATATCCGGCTGGGCAGAAAGGGTGCCACCGATGATGAGGTAAAGAAGGCGGCGAGGGAGGCACAATGCGAGGAATTTATCCTCCGCCTGCCGGAGGGCTATCAGACGATGATCGGGGAAAATGGCTCCACTTTATCAGGAGGAGAGCGGCAGAGGCTGTCCATTGCCAGGGCGCTGTTAAAGGATGCACCGGTGATCCTGATGGATGAGGCTACCGCATCCCTGGATGTGGAGAATGAAACGCTGGTGCAGGAGGCCCTCTCCAATCTGATAAAGGATAAGACGGTACTGATCATCGCCCATCGGATGCGTACTGTGGCCGGAGCAGATCAGATCGTGGTGCTGAAAGATGGAATTGTGGCAGAAGCCGGAACGCCTCAGGAACTGATGGAGCAGGACGGCGTTTACCGGCGGATGGTCAAGCTGCAGAGGATGAGCGGTGAGTGGACCATCAAATAAAATGTAAAAGTCGAACAGTATCATAGGTAATGCTGTTCGGCTTTTAGTATTTCAAGCTTAGAAAATATTTTTGTTGCATCTTTATTTTTTTGTGATAAAATCCTATTAACATTATATGAATATAGGAAAAGGAGCTTACAATGAAAGTTCATTTTGATGAAGAGGTAAATCGAAGAAACACGGATTCTATAAAATGGGATACCTTCCCAGAGGATACGATTCCCATGTTTATAGCAGATATGGATTTTGCAGTATCCCCGGCGATCGTGAACGCCATCCAGAAGCGGGCCGCACACCCGGTGTTCGGCTATACGAGAAGTGATAAGCGGCTGATTACGGCATTTCAAACATGGTTTCGGGAGAATTATCAGTATGAATTAAATCCGGAATGGCTGGTTGTGATTCCGGGAATCGTACCTGCCCTTGCGGTAGCCAGTAGAGTGTGCGATGGAAAGTCGATGGCAGCGATCCCCAATTATTCCATGCTGCTTCGTTCACCGGCAAAGGCCGGTAAGGAGCTGATCCAGGTTCCACTTAAAAATACAGAGGAATACTATGAACTGGACCTGGATGCCATGGAGAAGAAGCTGACACCGGACACGGATCTCTTTTATCTGTGCAGCCCCCATAACCCGGTCGGGCGTGTATTCACCAGGGAGGAGTTAAAGCAGGTCAGCGAATTTGCAGAGAAGAATCGGCTGGTGGTGATATCCGATGAGATTCACTGTGAACTTGTTTATGACAGGGAACATACGCCGTTTTTAACGGTGGATGACTATGCGAGAGACCATTCCATCACATTCATGGCACCGGGTAAGACCTATAATATACCAGGTGTGGTACTGGCATTCGCCATCATTCCCAATCCGGAACTGAGAGCGCGTTTCCAGAAGGAATGGTATGCGCTGTCCCATCCAGGCATTTTTAATATGGAGGCGGCCATCGCTGCCTATGGGGAATCGGCCCAGTGGAAGCGGGAACTGGTGGAGTACTTAAGAGCAAACCGGGATTATCTGGAAGGTGAACTGCAAAGAAGATTTCCAAAGGCCAGATTGACTCATACAGAGGGAACGTATCTTCAGTGGGTGGATTTCAGAGCATATGGGGATGATAAAACGGCTGAATTTTTCAGAAGAAAAGCAAAGGTTATCTTCAGCAGCGGAGATGAATTCGGCGGTCCCGGTTATGTCAGGATCAATTTCGGATGCCGGAGGGGCGTGCTGGCGGAAGCGCTGGATCGGCTTGAGCAGGCACTGAAGGAGGAGCTGTGAATGGAAGCTGGTTCCAGTGATTTGGATTTTTTATAGAAGAAGGCGATAAATATGTATCAGGTGCTGATTGCAGGAACGATCGAGTATAATATAAAACAATTAGAAGCGCTGTCAGTCTGGGGAAAGGATTCTGATTTTGAGATTGCCCAGAAGGTCTATCAGGGAGAACAGGCGCTGCAGCTTTTGCGTCAGAAACATTATGACCTGGTGCTTGCAGAAATCGACCTGCCTGGTCTGGATGGACTGCAGCTTCTGCGTCATATCAATCAGGAAGGCCTGTGTCCGATCACGGTGATATTGAGTGATACTGTAGAATTTCAGTATGTGCGGGAGTGTATCTTGTACGGTGTTTTTGACTACCTGAAAAAGATGCCGGATGGGGAAACGATGCAGAAGCTGCTGTTCCGTGCCAGAGAGCAGCTGATTTCCCAGGGCGGCACATATGAAAACGAGAGGGAGCTGCGGTATCCGGTCAATGCGGAGGAACAGATCGTCCGAGCGCTTTCCAATGGAAATGAGGATGGGATCCGGCTTTTCATGGAAACAGTCACGGACCTTTACGGCATGGAAAATGAAACGCCGTTTCATAATGATGTTATAGTAAAAAAGCTGTATCTGAATGTAATCACCAGGATATTTGACCGGTACCGATGGCTTTATCATTATACAACTATTGATTTTTATAAACGCCTGGATTACCTGTTGGTGGGTTCTGCAACTGGATTTGCAGATTTTTACAAAAGAAAGCTAACCCATCTGTTTGAACTGGTCAAACGGCTGTATCTGACCAGTGCAGATTCCAATTTGACACCGCTTTTGGAATATATTTTGGATAATCCGGAGGAGGATCTGAAACTGAAGACGGTAGCGCAGAAGGTGTATTTGAATTATTCTTATCTGAGCAGTACATTTTCCAGCCAATTGGAAATTCATTATAATGAGTACATAACGAATGTGAAAATGGCCAGAGCCGCTTTCCTGCTGCAGAATACCGGCATGAAGGTGTATGAGATATGCGGAGCCTTATCGTATCAGGATGCGAATTATTTTACCCGTCAGTTCAAAAAAATATATGGAATGTCTCCCAGCGAGTTTAAAGCGGTCTCCAACGGGGATGATTTTCTGGATTACTCCTGTCTGTAACCTAAAAATTTTCTGCGCAGAGACTAAATTTTTTCCCTATGCTTTACGTTTTTGTCAATGATACAATACAAAACATTAACAGGAACGGAGGAGAATGTTATGAAAAAGAGAAAAATATTAGTATCTGTTATCAGTATCACCGGAGCAGCATTGATGGGATGTTCCGGCTCTGGCAGCAGCTCTCCCTTATCAGAAGCAGCGAAGACAGAGGGGACTGGGGAGGCTTCTAAAACAGTCCTGATTGGAACCGGCGCCAGCCCTAAGCCGTATATTTATACGGATGACAATGACAATTTGATCGGGTATGAGCCGGAGGTAATCAAAGCAATCAATGAACTTCTTCCGCAGTATAAGTTTAAGTTTGAAAAGACCGATTTTCCAAGTATCTTTTTAGGGATAGATTCCGGCCAATATCAGATGGGTGTGAACAATATCACCAAAAAACCGGAGCGGGAAGAAAAATATTTGTTTGCCGATGAGTACGATATATACAATTATACGGTTGCAATCGTGAGAAAAGGCTATCAGGGTATTTCCACCCTGGAGGATCTGAGCGGAAAGAAAACCTACCTCAGCGGAACCGGCGGCTTTTCCCAGATTTTCGTGGAAACCTTTAATGAAAAGCATCCCAACGCACCGATTCTGACGGAATACAGTTCAGCGGAACAGATCAAGATTTTTCAGGATCTGGCAGAAGGCGTTATTGATTTTACCTTTATGGAACAGGTAATGTTTGACGGATATGTGGAGGAGTATCCGGAATTGGCTGAGCAGCTGGAGGTGGTGACCTTTACCCAGGAGGAGACCAATCAGATCCAGGATCCATATGGCTGGTTTATCTATCCGAAGACGGAAGCGGGAGAGGAATTGAAGGAAGCAGTGGATGATGCATTAAAGCAGCTGAAGGATGAAGGAACCCTTGATGAGATTGCCCGGCAGTGGCTGGGCTATGATGTAAGCGGAAAATAAAGGAGGTTGGGATATGCTGAATGTGTTTGACTGGAGACTGATCTTTACCAATATTCCGAAGCTGATGAAATACCTGCCGGTCACCCTGGAGGTGGCCGTGCTGTCCTATCTGCTGAGCCTGATCACAGGGCTTCTAGTAGCGATGGTAAAGATCAGGAAGCCGAGGATCCTGTATCCGCTTGTCTGTTTTTACGTATCCTTCACAAGAGGAACTCCGATTCTGGTACAATTGTACGCAACGTATTTCGGACTTCCCATGATTCTGCAGCTGATCAATTATAAATTCGGAACCTCATTCAGCACAGGTTTTATCCCCAATATTGTGTTTGCTCTGGTGGCATTGACCATGAATGATGCGGCATACAGCTCTGAGTATATACGGGCTTCCATTGAAAGTGTAGATAAGGGGCAGAGGGAGGCAGCCTACTCCATTGGAATGACTAATCTTCAAACCTTAAAGCGGATCATTATTCCGGAGGCACTGGTGGTGGCGCTTCCTTCTCTGGGAAATTCTCTTATCAGTCTGATTAAGGGAACCTCCCTGGTGTTTACCTGTGCAGTGGTTGATATTACCGCCGGAGGACGTCTGATTGCCGGAAGAAACTACCGGTATTTTGAAATGTATCTTTCTCTGGCGATCGTGTACTGGATCATCACCTTTATCGTTTCCAGGGTGTTTGCATTTTTTGAAAGGAAGCTTAAATGCAATGAAAGGGAGGTGCTTGCAGATGATAGAAATTAAAGGCTTGAAAAAACGGTTTAAAAAATTGCATGTGCTGAACGGAGTTGACTTAACTATACCGGATGGGAGCGTGGTAGGCATCATCGGAGCATCTGGTTCCGGCAAATCCACGCTGCTTCGGTGCATCGACTATCTGGAGAAGCCGGATCATGGTCATATCCGGTTTGATGATGTGGATTTTGATGTGGAGAAGGCTTCAAAGGAAGATATTCGTTATATGAGAACCCATACTACCATGGTATTTCAGTCCTTTAATCTGTTTAAATATAAGACGGCTCTGGAAAATGTGATGGAAGGTCTTATTGTGGTTCAGAAGATGGAGAAGGAGAAGGCAAAGGAGCTTGCAGAGCATTACCTGGAAAAGGTGGGATTAAAGGATCGGGCAAACCATTATCCCAATCAGCTGTCCGGCGGCCAGCAGCAGCGCGTGGCGATTGCACGTTCCCTGGCGTTGAACCCCAAGGTGATTCTCTTTGACGAGCCTACCTCCGCACTGGATCCGGAGATGATCCAGGAGGTTTTAAAGGTCATTCAGGATGTGGCAAAGGAAGGAAAGACCATGGTTATCGTGTCCCATGAGATGAATTTCATCTATGATATCTGCGATAAGGTGGTATTTTTAGAGAACGGAAATATCCTGGCGTCAGGCACTCCGCAGGAGGTTCTGGTGGAAACGAAGAATGAGAGAATCCGCCAGTTTGTATCAAAGGTAAATTTTGTAGATCAGTATTACATATAATGCAGGAGGAATTGCATGTCGAATCTATATAATGGGATCCTGGAAACGGTGGGCGGTACCCCTCTTTTGGAGGTACATAATCTGGAACAGTTTTATCATACCTCTGCCAGAATTCTGGCGAAGCTGGAGCTTCGGAATCCGGCCAGAAGTGTTAAGGACCGCGTGGCAAAGGCCATGCTTGAGGATGCAGAAAAAAGAGGAATGTTAAAACCGGGGGCAACGATCATCGAGCCTACATCCGGTAATACGGGAATCGGCCTTGCCATGGCAGCGGCGGCAAAGGGCTATCCTGCAGTATTTGTGATGCCTGCTTCCATGAGCATTGAGAGGAGAAAGCTTTTGTCCGGCTACGGTGCCAGGATCGTGCTGACACCGGGGGAAGAAGGAATGAAGGGAGCCATTGCCAGGGCCGCAGAACTGGCCAAGGAGATCCCGGGAGCTTTTATCCCGGGACAATTTGTGAATCCTGTCAATCCTGACATTCACAGGAAGACCACAGGCCCGGAAATCTGGGAGGATTCGGAGGGAAAAGTGGATATCTTTGTGGCTGGCGTAGGAACCGGAGGAACGATTACCGGAGTGGGAAGCTTTTTAAAGGGAAAAAATCCCAAGATCCGGATAGCTGCAGCAGAACCGGCCGGCTCCCCGGTGCTTTCGAAGGGAATCTCCGGCCCTCATAAGATCCAGGGCATTGGAGCCGGCTTTGTGCCGGAGGTACTGGATCCGGATATCTATGATGAGATTATTCCGGTGGAAAATCAACAGGCGTTTGATACAGCTGCTGATATTGCAAAGCGGGAGGGGATTTTGGCAGGGATCTCCTCCGGTGCAGCGATGTTTGCTGCACTTAAGCTGGCGAAGCGGGAAGAAAATAAAGGGAAGACGATTGTTGTGCTTCTTCCAGATACGGGAGAGCGGTATCTGTCTACCGGTGTTTTTGGTGCGGTTCTGATGCCGCCTGAGCCGATATAAAGGCAGAAAGGAAAGGGCTATGGCATTTGAGATAAGGAAAAGCTTCTGCAGCATATGCTCCAGAGGCTGCGGCATGGACGTGTGGGTGAAGGATGATCAGGTGATTAAAATAGAACCTAGTAATTTCCAGAATGGCGGCCAGATCTGCGTAAAGGGCTATGCCTATAAGGATTATATTTTCAGAGAAGACCGGATCAAGACACCGGTAAGACGGGTGGGAGAGCGGGGAAGCGGCCAGTGGGAGCCGATTTCCTGGGAGGAGGCTTATGAAGAAATCGCCGGGAAGCTTTTGGGCCTGCGGGAGCAGTACGGAGCGGACAGCGTTATGTTTTATACCGGATATTCCAAGTGG
The DNA here is from genome assembly GCA_030524635.1 of Lachnospiraceae bacterium. Lineage (GTDB taxonomy): Bacteria > Bacillota > Clostridia > Lachnospirales > Lachnospiraceae > Caccovicinus. Next base: position 8,069 of record JAUNGG010000050.1, on the reverse strand, counting down.
TATCGTCCCGTCTATCACCGGTTCATCCATTCCTTCGGCACGTTGAATTACGGAACGGAGTCCAGCACCTGTCATCAGTCTTACCGGATGGGAAGCGAGCTGCTGTTTGGAACCTTGACCCGTCCGGACATGGCAAATTCAGATCTGTTTATCGGCTGGGCTTACAATCCGTTTTACAATGGCAATTACCAGAACCTATCATTAGAAGATTTTCGGGAAAAGGGAGGCAAGGTACTGGTCATAGACCCGAGAGTAACACCGGCTGCCAAATTTGCAGATATCGTCCTGCGCCCGGATTCCGGCACAGACGGGGCGCTGGCCAATTTTTTCGGCAATTATCTGATTCAGCAGGGAAAGACCGATTCCGAATATATCACAGCTTATGTACATGGCTTTTCAGAATATAAGAAATACGTAAAGAAGTTTACCCTGGAAAAAACGGCTCAAATCACTAATATTCCAGAAAAACAGCTTCTTGAAGCGGCGGAGCTGATTGCGGCTTCTCCCCGCTTTTCCGTTCAGGTGTCCGGTGCCGCGATCCCTCACCATACCAATGGTATGCAGAATGTGCGGGCGATCCTTGCTCTGACGGCCATCACCGGAAATTTTGACCGGGAGGGAGGCATCCTTCCGGTGGAATACAGCAGGGAAGCCTTCAATACAAAGGTGCTTTGGGATCAGTTTGTGGATGAGACCAGGCCGTTGAGCGAGGATGGAGGCGGATACCAGAACTCATCTGCATGGCATCACCAAAATCCGGATTTTAACTGGGAGGGAAGGAAGCTGTGCAGGCCGAAGATCGGTTCGTCTCGTTTTCCTGTCTGGTCGGAAATCGTGGATGAGTGTCAGAGTATGGATCTGACCCGCCAGATCCTGGAGGAGACGCCCTATCCCATTAAGGCGGTTTTCGCACTGGGGATGAACCGGAGGATGTTCATCGACAATGAGAAACTGATGGGAGCGCTTAAGAAGCTGGATTTCTTCGTAGATGTGGATCTTTTTTGGACGGACGCGGCAAAAGTGGCAGATATCGTGCTTCCAGCCTGTTCTTCCTTTGAACGGTCCGAGCTGATCACAGCAGGTTCATTCATCCGTTATGTGGAGCCGGCGATCAAGCCTCTGTATCAGTCCAAATCCGATGTGGATATTATCAGTGAGCTGGCGGAGCAAATGAAGCTGGATGATAAGATCCTGCGAAGCGGCTATGAGGGAATCGTAAAATATGCTCTGCGCCGGGTCGGCGTTACGCTGGACAGCTTAAAGGCTTCGCCGGGGCCGATCAGGATCCCGGGAAAGATGCCGTATTTTCCTGGCAGAAATCTGGCAGACGGACTTCGGACGCCTACGGGAAAGATCGAGCTGTATTCCGAAACCATCGCCAAATTTAAGGAGAGCCACGGCCTGGAGCCTCTTCCTGTATATGATCCTCCGCTGAAACGTGCAGGGAAGAAAAAATATCCCTTTATTCTAACGGCAGGAGGGCGGATCCCGACGGAATTCCATTCCCGCTATCAGAATGTAAAGTCCGCCAAATTCCTGCGCCCATATCCGGCTGCGGATCTGAATCCGGAGGATGCAGAAGTACTTGGAATCCGGCAGGATGATCCGATTGTCATTACTACCGATACCGGCAGCATACATGTGAGGGCCAATCTGACTCATATGGCAAAGAAGGGGATCGTTTTTATGTATCAAAGTTATGAAAATGCAGATGTGAACCGCATTATCGACTGGGATCATCTGGATCCGTACTCCGGATTCCCCGGCTATCGAACAGTAAGATGCAGTATCCGAAAGGAGGAGCAGCCATGAAAGCACAATTTACATTTCACCCGGAGCGCTGTGTCGGCTGTGGAGCCTGTGTTATGGCCTGCGTGGACCAGAATCAGATTGATGTAGATGAGCGGAAACCTTACCGCCTGTTAAAGAAAAATGAATACGTGGAGGGCGAGCAGATCGATATTGTTTATTTCACCCATGGCTGTATGCACTGTAAGGATCATCCCTGTGCCAATGCCTGCAGGAAGGGCTGCTTTTCCTTTGATCGGAGTACCGGCACAGTTATCTTAGATTCTGAGAACTGTGTGGGCTGCCATGCCTGTGAAAGGGCCTGTCCATTCGATGCTATCCAGTTTACCCGTGACCGGAAGGCGGCAAAGTGCAATGGCTGTATCCAAAATCTGAAGCGGGACCGGCTGCCCCTGTGCGTGATGGCCTGCCCGATGCAGGCCATCACCATAGATGAAAAAAATGATGTTCTGGAAGCAGGCAGAAAAAGCCTGCAGAAGGAATTGTCCGAATATCACCGCCGGAAAGGAGAAGCATAATGGGAAAAATCTATCACAGCGCAATGGAGCTGATCGGGCATACGCCCTTAGTGGAGGTCCATAAGCTGGAGGGGAAATATCAGACGGCTGCCAGAGTCCTGGTAAAGCTGGAATACTTTAACCCGGCAGGAAGCGTAAAGGACCGGATTGCCAAAAACATGCTGGAGAATGCAGAAAAAGAAGGGAAGATCAAACCAGGTGCCACTATCATCGAACCGACTTCCGGAAACACCGGCATCGGCCTGGCTGCAGCGGCCGCCGCAAAGGGTTACCGGACGGTCTTCACGATGCCGGAAACCATGAGCATAGAGAGAAGACAGCTTCTGATGGCTTACGGCGGTGAGGTAGTTCTGACTCCGGGGGCAAAAGGAATGCAGGGCGCCATCGACAAGGCAAAGGAGATTCATGAGGTGACAGAAAATTCCTTTATTCCGGAGCAGTTTGAGAACCCGTCCAATCCGGAGGCTCACCGGAATACCACTGGCCCGGAGATCTGGGAGGATACAGACGGCGCCGTCGATATCTTTGTAGCCGGAGTCGGCACGGGAGGAACCTTGTCCGGCACAGGAGAATACTTAAAGGCTAAGAAGAACTCCGTACAGGTAGTGGCGGTGGAACCGGCCGCTTCCCCGGTGCTGTCAAAGGGAACTGCCGGTTCCCACAAAATTCAGGGGATTGGAGCCGGTTTTATCCCGAATACCTTGAATACCGGGATTTACGATCAGGTGATCCAGGTAGAAAATGATGATGCCTTTGATATGGCAAGGGAGATCGCACATACAGAGGGAATTTTGGTAGGAATCTCTTCTGGAGCCGCCCTGTGGGCGGCACTGCAGCTTGCGAAGAAGCCAGAAAACAGCGGAAAACTGATTGTGGTTCTGCTGCCGGATACGGGCGAGAGGTATCTGTCTACAGCGTTATTTTGAGATACATGTGAAAGAAACTGGATATCAGACCAGGAAATTGCAGGAAGGGACGGCAAAAGGAGATGGAACCAATAACAGAGATCAAGAAAACCTTATCTGTGGAGGAGGCGGCAGCATTGCTGCTGGAACAGGTAAGGCCGGTAAGAAAATGGGAGCAGCTTCCTCTCCTGGAGGCGGCGGGGCGGATCTGCGCAGAGGATGTGAATGCCCGATTCGATCAGCCTCCCTTTGACCGTTCCCCACTAGATGGATATGCCGTATTTCATGAAGATCTGGCTGGAGCCAGCAGGGAGAAGCCTGCCGTCCTGCAGGTTTGCCAGACCATCTATGCAGGGGATTCCTGCTGGAAGAAGATCAGACGGGGAGAGGCCGCCCGGATCATGACCGGGGCGCCGATCCCGGAAGGAGCCGACTGCGTGGTGCGCCAGGAGGACACAAATTTGGGTGAGAGCCAGGTGTCTGTCTATACGTCTCTTAGGGAATATCAGAATTATTGTTTACAGGGAGAGGATATCCGGCAGGGAGAACGTATGCTGCGCTGCGGCGATCGTCTGAATCCTGCTGCGCTGGGACTGCTGGCCAGCCAAGGAATAGATTCAGTGAAGGTTATTTCAAGGCCGAAGGTGTCGGTCCTGTCAACGGGGACGGAGCTTGCAAAGTTGGGAGACAGCCTGGCGCCAGGCCAGATTTATGACAGCAACCGGATCCTGCTTACGGCCTATGGGGCAGAGCAGGGAGCGGAAATCCGTTCCTCTGTCAGCGTGGCAGACGAACCGGAGATAATTGCATCTGCTATTCAGAAGGCGCTGGAGGAATCGGATCTGGTAGTTTCTACAGGAGGTGTATCCGTTGGAAGACATGATTACATGGAAAAAGCCGGCAAGCTTGCCGGGGCCAGAGTTTTGCTCCACGGAGTCAGAGTAAAGCCTGGGAGTCCAGTGCTGGTTTTGGAAAAATCAGGTAAATTGGCAATCTGCCTGTCAGGTAATCCTTTCGCGGCATTTGCAACTTTTGTCCTCCTTGTGCTGCCGGTGATCCGCAGGCTGGAGGGCAGCACAGCTGTGCTGCCGGAGCGGGCCGCAGGGATCGTGAAGGATCCATTCCCGAAGGCCAGTCCAGTCCGCCGGTTTGTACGAGCTTTTATCCGGAATGGAGAAATTACCCTGTCAGGTACAGGACATGCTTCGGGATTGCTTGCATCTCTCACCCGGTGCAACTGCCTGATCGATATCCCGGCGGGAAATCAGGGGCTTAAGAAAGGAGACCTTGTAGAGACTGTACTGTTCTGAGGAAAAATATAGAATATGGGCAAATAAAGTGGTACAATGATAAAAGTCGGAACTGCCGGTCGCGTTTAGACAGTTCCGGCTTTATGATGAGATAGGACTTCTAAAGCCCTGCTATACCCACCCGCGATATTTCTGTATATGAGCAGATCCTTGCTGATTTGAAGGGAACCATTGTGGATCAGGCGCTGCCGCAGATCTATTACTGCAATGCGGGAACCATCCTGTCTATGGAAAGATTACAAGTGTACTGCAGGCACCTGCTGGCCTGGTTACGATGGATGAAAAATGTGTAAATTTGCAAATAAGAAAGTTCCTGATATCTGTTCTCTGACAGAGCCGGGGACTTTTTTTGTTACATAGAAAACTTCGTTTCCTATGTAACAAAAATTGCAGCAGAACGGATGAAAAACCAATCTGGCAAGCTGTGGAGCATGGAGCCATTATGATAAATGATAACAATTCCCAATAAGCAGATGCATGTTGAATTCAATTTGTTTCTCTGATATAATGTGTCGAAGTTAGCAATAACTAACCTAGAGCAATAAGAAGGAGGATCACACAATGTCATTAATCAACAAAGAAGTCGGCGATTTTTCCGTACAGGCGTTTCAGGACAACGTGTTTAAGACCGTGACCAAGGCGGACATCCTTGGAAAATGGAGCGTGTTCTTTTTCTATCCGGCAGATTTTACCTTTATCTGCCCCACTGAGTTAGAGGATTTGGCGAATAAATATGAAGAATTCAAGGCTGCAGGCTGTGAGATCTATTCCGTATCCTGCGACAGCCATTTCGTGCACAAGGCATGGCATGACGCTTCTGAGCGGATTCAAAAGATCCAGTATCCTATGCTGGCAGACCCGAATCATAAGCTGGCAAGAGAGTTCGAAGTCCTGATTGAGGAAGACGGCATGGCGGAGCGGGGAAGCTTCATCGTGAATCCGGAAGGGAAGATCGTTGCGTATGAAGTGACAGCAGGAAATGTAGGGCGGAATGCAGACGAGCTGTTCCGCAGAGTTCAGGCCAGCCAGTTTGTGTATGAGCACGGAGATGAAGTGTGCCCGGCAAAGTGGCAGCCAGGAGCAGAAACCTTAAAGCCAAGCTTAGACTTAGTAGGGATGCTGTAATGGAGCAGAAGAATTTTTATGATGTGGTGGTGATTGGAGGCGGTCCGGCAGGGCTGACCGCCGCCCTCTACCTTGCCAGGGCGAGGTACCGGGTGATTGTGGTAGAGAAGGAACAGTTCGGTGGGCAGATTACCATTACTTCCGAGGTGGTGAATTATCCGGGGGTAGACCGCACCAGTGGCAGGGAACTGACGGAAACCATGAGGAAGCAGGCGGAGAGTTTTGGAGCGGAATTCCTGCTGTCTATAGTATCCGGCCTGGAGCTGGAGGGGGATGTGAAGAAGGTTCACACCGGAAGAGGCGTGCTTTCCTGCTTCGGCATCCTTCTGGCAACCGGGGCACATCCCAGAATGGTGGGCTTTGAAGGGGAAGAGCAGTTCCGGGGGCATGGAGTGGCGTACTGCGCCACCTGTGACGGAGAATTTTTTACCGGAAAAGAGGTATTTGTTGTAGGCGGAGGCTTCGCGGCGGCAGAAGAAAGCATATTCCTCACCAAATATGCGAAGCATGTGACGATCCTGATCCGGGGAGAAGATTTTAGCTGCGCAAAGGCCACGGCAGATGCTGCCAGAAGCCATGAAAAGATCACAGTTGTGACTAATGTGCAGGTGGAGGCGGTGGAAGGCGATTCCGTTCTCCGGCAGCTGCGTTACCGGAACCGGAAGACCGGGGAAGTAATCCAGTACCATGCACCAGAGGAAGATACATTCGGCGTGTTCGTTTTTGCCGGATACGAGCCGGCTACCCAGTTGGTCAGCGGTCTTGTGGACTTAAATGAGCAGGGCTATGTGGTGACAGACCGTCAGCAGAAAACCAGCGCAGAAGGCGTGTATGCTGCCGGAGATGTATGTATTAAGAGTCTGCGTCAGGTGGTGACGGCAGTAGGCGATGGAGCGCTGGCTGCAACGGAATTGGAACGGTATGCGGCTTCCATGCAGAAAAAGACAGGAATCCGGCCGCAGCCTCCCCTACAGGCAGAGACGAAGGAGGAGGCCGGTCACAGCATTGAAGCAAAGAATAATCTGTTTTCCCAGGATATTTTAAAGCAGCTTCGTACGGTATTTGCCAGAATGGAGCGGCCCCTGCTTCTGAAGCTGGCCTTGGATTCCAGGCCGGTATCAGCAGAATTAAAAGCTTATATGGAAGCCATGGCGGATTTGACGGATAAGCTTTCCGTTGAGTATCTGGATCATCCGGATGGGGATTCGGAGCTGCCGTTTGTGAGAATCTGCCTGCAGGATGGAACGGATACCGGACTGGGATTCCATGGAATGCCAGGCGGACATGAGTTTACCTCCTTTGTTCTGGGACTATACAATGCCTCAGGACCGGGGCAGGCTTTAGATGATGCGGTGATCCGGCGGATTCAGCGGATTCAAAAGCCGGTGGAAATGGAGATTATGGTATCGTTATCCTGTACCATGTGTCCGGAACTGGTGACGGCTGCACAGCGGATTGCTTCAGTCAATCCATGGGTTCGTGCCCAGGTGTATGATCTGAATCATTTCCCGGAGCGGAAGGAACGATATCAGGTTATGAGTGTTCCATGCATGGTAATCAATGGGGGAAAGCCGGTATTCGGCAAAAAGGAGATTCAGCAGATATTAGATTTGATTGAATCGTAGGAGGATATGATGATTAAGCGGAAGTTAATTCGTAAGGCAGCCGTGTCAGTTATGACGGCAGCATGTGTTGTTTCTCAGGCGGGTACGACCTGCGCGGCAGAAGCCGGCAGGATTCTGACCCAGGGTACCTGGAAGAACGAGAATGGGAAATGGAAGCATTATGATGCTTATGGAAAAACCAATACTGGGTGGATTCAGACCGGGTCCGGATGGTATTATTTAAGTCCGGAGGACGGGACCATGCTGACTGGCTGGCAGAAGATCGAAGGCAGATATTTTTATCTGAATACGGCGGCTGATGGAATCGAAGGTCTGATGCGTACTGGCTGGTATCAGGATGCAAATGGAAGATGGTATTTCCTGAATACGGTTCATGACGGAACTTACGGTGCAATGTGCATCGGCTGGCATTGGATTGATGGCTATCAGTATTACTTTGAAGAAAAAGAAGGACCGGAGCAGGGCAGAATGTACGCCGGAGAAACCGCACCAAACGGTTATCAGGTTGATGATCAGGGACGCTGCTTAAAGAGCGACGGCAGTGTTTGGTATGAGGCTGGAAGAGGCATGAAGTCGGTGGAAACCAGTACAGCGGTGAAGACGGCCAGCAGTTCCGGCGGATCTGGCGTTTCAAGTTCTGGCGGTTCCGGCGGATCCAGCTCCGGCGGTTCCGGAAGCAATAATTCCGGCAACTCCGGAAACAATGGAGTAACCGGCGGCGACGAGGGTAACGGCGATGGCGAAGGCAATGGCAGCGATGAAGGAACCAGCGGCGAC
>JAUNGG010000006.1 GCA_030524635.1 Lachnospiraceae bacterium | reverse complement strand
TACCGCGTTTTAATAATTATTGCTATATTTTCAAATGAAGCAATCAGTATACTAGCGGTTATCTAAGCTGGAGAAAGCGGCTTCCTTCAGACCAGGCAAAGAAAAAAGGAAACCTACAGTTATCGCATCAAGTATCTCATCAAAACATGAATAAAAAGAAACGAATACTATCTCTGTGTCAAAGTTCAAGCTGAATGTCAAGTAAAAATTAATTTTACTTGACATTTTTACTTTCGGGAATATAATAATATTAGGAGGTGGTGCCGCATGAACAGCTACGCAAAGTATATTGAAGCCATAATAGAACAAGAGCCTGAAAATAAGCTCCTGGAAGCAAGTGCTATGTATAAAAAATCATTCGGCACTGTTCCAGAGATATCTTATTATAAGACGCTCGAAAGAATGAGTAAGCAAGGCATCTTGGTTCATCTCACAAAAGGCATATATTATCGACCAAAGAAATCAAGATTTGGCCCTGTACCAATCAGCGAAAAAGAAATTATCAGCCACTATATAAGAGAGGGACAAGGAATTGTTGTAGGATACAGACTTTATAATCAGAAGGGCCTGACAACACAGATAAGCAAACGAGTTGAAGTCCTATCTACGGTTGTTTCTGAGCAAAAAAAGAATATCAGAAATGTTTGCGTGAAAAATAGTGGAATTGCCCTTACTGAGGAAACGATTCCTGTAATCGAAACAATGGAGATTCTTCAAAACTATAGGAGTATTGAAAATATTAGTAAGTCCGCACTAGCTGTATATATGAGAGAATTCGCTTCAAGATATTCTGATTCGGCTGCTGTTTTCGTACTGAGAAACAGAAAATACAAGAAATCAACCATTGCTTTTCTTGAGAGCTTTCTAAATTACCTTGGAATAGAAAACACACTGTATCAGTTTTTGTCGGCTCTTTCATCCTATGCAATACCGAGAATGGAGGAATTTTATGAATCTGCACGAGCATAAAGAGGAGTTTGATCAACTCGTAGCGATTGTTGCAAATCATATAGGCATTCCAAATGATGCGGTTCGGCGCGATTATTATATCGTTAAGATGATGCAGAATCTGCAGAACAGTGAATACGCGGATATGTGTGTATTCAAAGGCGGTACTTCTCTCAGTAAATGTTATCCGGGATCAATAAATCGCTTTTCGGAGGATATTGATCTCACATTTATCCCTGTTGATGACATGAACAACAAGAAGTACAGCAAGGCTTTGAAACGGATTGAAGATACAATTGCTCACGGTTTTCAAATGGAAAAGATTGAATCTGAACGCAATGATCGAAATAAAAGTGCATATGTTTGGCCGGAAAATGAAGACAAGGATGCCTGTCGAGTCAAACTTGAAATAGGTTCCAGTGTCAGACCAGATCCTTTTTCAAAAAGGGAAATGAAGACCTATATTCAGGAGTATCTTGAATCCGAAGGAATGAATGATGTTGTTGCAGAATTTAAACTGGAAGCGGTTTCTGTTAATACCCTGAGTGTAACAAGAACTTTTCTTGATAAAGTTATGTCAGTAAAGAGACATGCTATCTGTGGTACGCTGATGAGAAAGGTTCGTCATATATACGATGTTACAGTTCTATTTGAGCGACTTGATGTTCAGGAGTTCCTGATGGATTCTGACAGACTTAAAGAATTACTGATTCTAACAAAAGAAACTGACGGCTACTACCTTCAGAAGAGAAATATCTCTGAGGAATATGATCCAGTTGGCGCATACAACTTTGAAAGCTGGAAACAGTATTTTGATGATGATATCAGAAGCAGATATGAGACGCTGCATGAAGATCTGCTCTACACGTCTGAAAAGCAGAATTTTAATAAGGCAATCCATACATTTGAAAGCATTAGTAGGATCTTCTCTGAAATTGGAGAATAAATAGTACATACCAGCATCCATTCTTTCTAAGAAATTGGCTGCCGGTATATTTTTTGTGCCGCTTCACGGATCAAATGGGCTTGCGGGCAATCAGACGGTTCCAGCACCAACCCAGCCTCCCATGGCCTGCATATGGAGCCGGTTCTCCTCCTTGCTGAAATATCCAAAGCTGTTGAACCAGTTTAACAGCAGGTCAATTAATATTAAGCCACAGGATATAGCCAGTGCATTAAATCCATTCAAAATAGTTGAAAGAAAAATTGCAGATATGATATGATAATAGGCAGATATTTGAAGAAAAAATGCCTGCTTTTTAGAAACAACAGGTCAGACAGTATTTGTGGGGGAAAGGGCATGAAAAACAGCAGTATTAAAAAAACGCTGCCAAGACTGGCAAGGCTTATGATACTGATTTTAATTATATTGATTCTTCCAGCCAATATTCTGCTGCAGCTGTATATACTGCACCAGAGCCAGAAAGAAAGTTCGGAAGAGGTTTTTGGGCAGTTGGAGCAGGTGATCAGACATAATGAGGAGGATCTGGAGCGGGAGAAACAGGATTTTTCAGAAAAGTGTATTCGGGCTGCTGATCTGGCAGCGTATTTTGTACAGTATTATCCATCTGTGACTACGAACCTTGCACAGACGAGAGAGCTGGCAGCCAAGCTGAATGTGGATGAAATTCATTATTTTACTACAGAGGGGGAAATTTATGCAGGTACCCATCCGGAATATTACGGCTATACGTTTCATTCCGGAGAACAGATGATGTTTTTCCTTCCGATGCTGGATGATCCATCTCTGAAGCTTTGTCAGGAGATCACACCGAATACGACCAAGGGAAAGGAAATGCAGTATGCTGCAGTCTGGATGGAGGATGGAAGCGGAATCGTGCAGATCGGAATGGAACCCAGAAGGATACTGCAGGAGATTAATGATAAGAGTCTTGAAAATGTGATCTCAGAGCTTCCTATGGATCTGCGGGGACATGTTTATATCGTTGATGCAGATCAGGGAAGGATCATTGCTTCAACTGCAGAGAATCTGGCTGGGAGGACGATAAGTGGAGAGATTAAAGAGGACATTGAAGATATCAAAGGAAATACAGAGGATATAGAAAAAAATATAGAAAAAAATATAGAAGAGAATCCTGGAGAGACGATTCAAAGTAAGCAGACGAATGCAGCGGTGAAAGCCTTTCATTATGTGTTTAACGGGCAGAGGTATTGTGTATACCTGAAGCCATATGGCAGTTATCTGCTGATTCGGACTTACTTATCGGATGATTCTCTGCGAAGTTCGATTCAGTCAACAATTATCGTTCTGCTGTATATGGCGCTTGTAGCGATTGCTGTTATCAGCATTATTGTATGGTATGCAGATAAGAAATTATCGAATAATCTGACCTTTATTGTAAATGATCTGAAAAAGATCGAGGAAGGAAATTTGGATAATATAACGATCAATACGGGTATTCAGGAATTTGATGAATTGATTCTCTACATTAACCAGCTTTTGAAAAGTATCCGGCTAAGCTGGCACAGGCTGTCAAACGTGATTATCAGAGGACGGATCCCCATCGGAATCTTTGAATATGATTTGTTTTATAAAAAAGAGTTTATCAATGAACGCATGCTGGAGATATTAGGAATCCAGGAGCAGGAAGCGGCTTCTCAGATGGAATTATCACAGCTTGTAAGACATCGGTTGGAACAGGCAGCAGCTTACTGCATGAATCCGGAGGAGCAGGTTTATCAATATAACTGGAATGGAGAGAATAAGTATCTTCGCATAGAAACCTTTACTGATGAACAAAGCATTACCTATTATGTGACCGATGTGTCTTTGTGGTGGAATGAGATCAGTGCGCTCAGGGAGCAGAGCAGCCAGGACAGTCTGACGAAATTGTATAACCGCAGAGGATTTACAAGCAAACTGGATGCGTTGTTTTTACATCCGGAGAGGGTTGGCTGTGGTGCTATGGTCATGCTGGATGCAGATGGGCTGAAAAAGATCAATGATATCCATGGGCACCATATCGGAGATGAATATCTGAAGCGAATCGGCAGTATGATGGCTGAAACTGCGGCGGGGCATTCGGTTTGCGCAAGGCTTGGCGGGGATGAGTTTGTGATGTTTCTGTACGGATATGATTCGAAGGCGAAACTGGAGGAAACAATTGCTGCGTTAGAATCCCGGCGGGGAGAGACCTTTATAAGTGATAATCCTGATCTGGCTGTGTCAGTTGAGTTTTCTGTGGGATATGCATGTTATCCCATGGATGAGCAGGATTATCATGTTTTGATGCATCTTGCAGATGAAAATATGTATCGGGAGAAGCGGATGCGGAAAGGGGTATTGAGGGATAACGTTCAAAAAACAGAGCAAACAGCAGAATAAGCGGAAGAATAACATACGTAGAAATGGTGAGACCGGCTGCAACCAATAACAGTATTTTAAGAAACATTGAAAGAAACCCCGATTTATGCTAGAATGGAAGCATCGTCAGCCTCAAACGGGGCATGATAAGTAGTAAATGGCAATTTTAGCTATCATGCGGAGAGAATTATGAATTACATTGTGTTTGACCTGGAATGGAATCAGAGCCCCAGGGGAAAGGAAGGGGCGGTAGACCATTTCCCATTTGAAGTGATCGAGATCGGGGCGGTAAAGCTGGATGAGAACCGGAAGCAGATCAGTGAATTCCGGCAGTTGGTCTGCCCTACCGTATATACACAGCTTCATTATAAAATTTCAGAAGTAACCCACCTGGATATGGAAACGCTGCGGAGGGAGGGCGTACCTTTTGAGCAGGCGATGAATCAGTTTCTGGAGTGGTGCGGGGATTCTGGAGAGGACTACCGGTTTGTGACCTGGGGTTCTATGGATCTGACGGAGCTGCAGCGGAATATGGTGTACTACGGGTTGGAGATCCCATTTCCCATGCCCCTTTTGTATTATGACCTGCAGAAGCTTTTCAGTCTGCGGTATGGGAATGGGAAGGAGAAGCTGTCTTTAGATCAGGCGGTAGAGATCATGGAGGTGCCCATCGATGAGGCGAAGCCCTTTCACCATGCATTAGATGACGCGTATTATACAGGGCAGATCATGTCCAGGATGGATTTTGCGCCGGTGAAAGCGTTCCTTTCCATGGATTATTACCGGATTCCGGAGGTGGAAGAGGAGGAGATCACCCTTTCCTTCCCGGCTTACGGAGCATTTTCTGATTATACCAAGTATGTGTCACGGGAATTTGAGGTGAAGGAAGAGGCTATGGCGGATAAGCGGGTTAATGATATGATCTGCTGCCGCTGCCGGAGGATGCTTCGGAAGAAGATTCGCTGGTTTGCCGTAAATTCCAGATTATATGTATGTCTGGCTGTGTGCCCGGAGCATGGGCTGGTGAGGGGGAAGATACGGATCAAGAAGGCGGAGTCCGGCGGTGTATTTGCCATTCGGACCACGAAGCTGGTGGATGAGGCGGGGGCGGCTGCCATCGCAGAAAAGCGGGATGAGATGAAGCAGCGGCGGACCGAGAAAAATAAAATAAAGCGTCAGGCAAAAAAGTCCAGGACAGCGGAGTAGCTGATTCTGGACTTTTTAAGCTTACGAAGCTGTTTACTGCTGGCTTTCCCGCATCCGGTAGCCCACACCGATCTCCGTGAAGATATAGTTTGGCTCTGCCGGGTTTTTCTCCAGCTTTCTGCGGATATGGGCCATATTGACACGGAGGATCTGGTTGTTGTTATTGTCTGCATATGGTCCCCAGATGTGGTTGATGATGTAATCATAGGTCAGCACCCGTCCGCCGTTTTTTGCCAGAAGAGATACCAGCTTATATTCGATTTGGGTCAGATGGATCTCCTGACCGGCCAGGGTAACAAGGCGTTTGGAAAAATCAATGGTCAGGTCATCGTAGGAGTAGATGGGTTCTGTATTTATCATCCCATTGCCTGTCAGATGCTGCTGATGGCGGAGCGCGGTGCGGATGCGTGCCAGCAGCTCAGAGGTGCCGAAGGGCTTGGTGATGTAATCGTCACATCCGGTATCCAGAGCCAGCACCTTTTCCTGCTCCTGGGTTCTGGCAGAGATCACGATAATGGGGATCATGGACCAGCTGCGGACCTGCTTTACCACCTCGATGCCATCGATATCGGGAAGGCCTAAGTCCAGAAGCACCAGGTCCGGAAAGCAGGAGGTGATACAGGATAATCCCTCCTGTCCGGTGGATGCTGTGATTACCTTATAGTTGTGTGCCGTCAGTGTGGTTTCGATAAAGTTGCAGATGCTTTTTTCATCTTCAATTACAATAATAGTGGGCTTAAGATTCATGTATGATTTCCTCCTCAATCGGCAGACAGAAGGTTAGTTCTGCTCCATTTTCATAATTTCCTGCATGGATTTCTCCGCCGTGTGCGGTGATGATCGTTCTGCAAATGGTCAGCCCGATTCCCATTCCTTTTCTGGAATCGCCGCTGTGATTTGGGGTGGATGGGCTTCCTTCAAAGATAGTAGACAGCTTATCTTCTGGAATGCCTTTTCCCTGGTCCTTGACCTTAAAGCAGGCGGAATGATCCACCACCGATACTTCCAGAAGGATCGGCTTGTCGGAGGCACCGTGGTAGTAGGCATTTTCCATCAGATTGATTAAAACCTGTTCGATCAAAGTAGCATCCATAGGAATCATAATAAAATCATCCGGTATCTGGATGTGGATGTCAACTCCGGGGATCCGCTTCCGCAGCCGCTGCACTGCCTCGGAAACAACCTCCTCCAGAAGCTCTGAGGTCTTATGGATGGGGGTGTCATTGGTTCGGATCCGGGTGATAGTCAGAAGATTTTCTACCATATTCAGGAGCCAGTTGGCATCCTCATAAATATTGCGGATTAAGTCACTCTGGTCCTTTTTAGACAGGGTACTTTCCGTATCCAGATAAGTGCTGCAGGTTCCGATGATTCCTGTCAGCGGAGTCCGCAGATCGTGAGAGATTGCCCGCAGAAGATTGGCCCGCATGGTTTCTTTTTCCGCCTCCATCAGCAGCTTTTCCCGCTCCTGGATGATCTTGTTCTGCTGTTTCAGATGAGAGGTCATGGTGCTGATCAGGCTGGAGATTATGATCATACCCATGAAGGTGACCGGATAACCATCCATGGTGAAATTGAACTTCATAAACGGATAGGTAAATACATAGTTTACGCAGATCACGCCGATAAAAGAAGCAATGATGCCAGGGGCGTAGCCTTCTGTATAGCGGGCGATGAATACCACTGCCAGGATATAGATGATGGCAACGCTGGTAGTGTTTTTTCCAAGGTAAAAAAACAGGATGGCAAGTATGGTTGCAAGGGTCAGCACTGCTATGGTAAGAAGTGTGTTTTTTATTAAATTCTGCCGGGACATCCGTTCTTTCTTTTTTTTGTTTGTTGTAAATATATGCATGCTTTGTTTCATGTATTTTCCTAAACCTCCCCATTATTTTGATTATAACCGAAGGGCAGAGGAAGTCCAAGAGGGAATGCGTTAAGGTTCTGTTTATTTTCTTCGGCGTTTCTGCTTTGGTGCGCGGTAGGAGGAGTTTTTCCGTTCATCTACGATCTTGTCAAACTCAGACTGGGAGAAGCCGATATCCTTTAAGCGTTTCAGCCTCCGTTCCTGGCGGAGATACCGCTCTTCTTCCTCCTTTTTATCCAGATGAAGCTTGATCAGAACAATGGCGGTAATGATAGCGGCTAAAGCCGCTGTAACTGCCAGAGCAATCCAAAAAGCGGCGGAAATGTGCAGGTGGGTCCGCAGAAAGTGGGAGAGAGAAAAGCCTTCTGTGCTCCGGCTGAAATCGTTGGTTTCGTCAGGAAGGCCTTCAGCATCTGCTGCCATGGTTTCGCCTACCGCCATAGGGGATCCTGCGGCATCCTCCGCCTCGATGGCTTCTGTGTCCATGGATTTTGTGGTCGGCTCCGGGATTCCTACTGTTTCTGCGGAGGAAAGCTTTGCAGCGGCATCTTCCATCCGGGCTATGGAATCCTTTGTATTTTTGATCATCAGATAGGAGGAGCCAACATTTCGGCCGGCATAGTAGTACGAGATCTGGGCAATGCTGCCGGCGGGGGCGGAAGGCTCTAACTGATAGTTTAATTCGGTTTCCATATCATTAAAATCAGCTGTCTGAGGCAGAGTGACATAGCAGTTTTTTCCAAGGGAAAGGGTGGAAATCGGACTGGCAGTTAACCCTGCAATGGTCATATCGTTTTCAATGGAGGTATAGGAATGGTCATATTCGGAAACCGGGCGTGTCTTAAAGCTGCGGAATCCGTAGTCAAACAGGGTTTTTGTGTCCTGGTAATGGGTCTGATGGCCATTTAGGATCACACAGATCAGGGTCATGTCATCCCGCTTGGCGCAGGTTACCAGAGTATTTCCAGCCAGGGAAGTATAGCCGGTCTTTCCGGCAAAGGCTCCGGCATAGTAGCGGGAGTCATTTTTCTTCAGCATGGAATGGTGGGCATAGATGGTATTATAGGGATCATCCGGGTCGGGGTACCGCTGAATGGGAGCATGCTTCCAATATAAAGAGCCATCGATTTCCAGAAAGGTGGGATTTTCAATGGCTGCTTTCATGATGATAGACATATCCCGTGCAGTAGTGTAGTGATTTTCGTTATTTAATCCGCTGGGATTGGCAAAATTGCTGCCGGTGCAGCCAAGCTCCCTTGCCTTTTGATTCATCATATCCACGAAGGCTTCGATGGAGCCAGCACAATGCTCGGCTAAGGCATTGGCAGCTTCATTGGCAGAGGCCAGCATCAGCCCATAGAGGCAGTCACGGACGCTGAGCTGGTCGCCTTCCAGGGCGCCCATGTTGGAGCTGCCGGATTCCACATCATTGACGGCGCGGTTGGAGAAGGTGACGATATCATCCAGATCACAGTTTTCAATGATGACGAGAGCGGTCAGGATCTTGGTGATGCTGGCAGGATAGTAGGCCTGGTCTGCATTTTTTTCAAAAAGGACAGCGCCGGAGTCTGCATCTACCAGAATGCCGCCGTCCGCCTGGATCTCCGGAGATTCCGGCCAGGAGGCGGAAGCATAGGCGGTGAGTGTCAGCTCTGGCAGTGTCCAGGAAAAAAGGTTCTGGTCATGGGCAGTTTCCCTGGATGCAGAGAATGGAAAATCACCTGGGCCGGCCGCAGACAGGCACAGGGCAAACAATACGGACAGCAATCGGAAATGTGTTTTTTTCATGAATAAAAAAGTCTCCTTACATGTTAGGCATCTGCAATCATTTCCTCCACTTCTTCTTAAGCAGGAAGGAAGCAGCCAGGACAAGCACAGCCGATACCCCGTAGGTGATAATAATGCGGGCGGCAGTGTCGCTGAAAAAGCCTTCCGGCACGATATTGATCAGCATGTCCACGGAAGGGTCCAGGATCCATAAGTCATTGTCAAAGAAGATATGGTGGAAAACAATAAAGTATTTGGAAAAGTCGGTGGATACGATCAGCCCCAGAACCGCTGCAATGGCGAAAAAGAGCAGTGTTCCGGCAAATATGGTTTTGGGCAGGACCTGGCGCAGCTTGCCGCCGGTTATGGCAATTGCCAGAACGGACAGCGCGATGAAGGCCAGACAGATTCTTCGCAGGAAGATGGCGGCCAGGAAAAGTCCCTGGACATCTTCCATATGGGCAATCTCACGATCTGTAAAAAATTCCCGGTGCTGGCCGCCCATGGTGGTCCATACGTGAAGGTCCTCACGGTTTCCTTTCAGGTAATCCATCATCTCATCGGTGACCTGTAACAGATCCTCCATGGTCATTTCCGGCAGGTCGTCCAGTACCTGGTATTTGGTGTATTCTTTTTCAAAGTATCCAGGAGTCCAGTAGCATACTGCCTCTACCGAGGTGATGAGCAGGATGAACATCAGGCAGAAGGCACACAGGATTCCCAGGGTATGATGAATGATTGATTTCATGGCAGATTCCTCGATTCTTCTTTTCGTAGATTAATAAGAATCATATAACAGAATCTCAGGTATTGCAAGGGATAAAAGTTTTACGATTGTTTGTATATTTTAAGATAACTGATAAGAAAACCAATAAGAAAACCTTCAGAAGGCAGATGCGCTCATATGTCTTCTGAAGGTTTTCTTTTGTTTACTGCCCGGCTTTCGTCCGCTTAATCACCTTCAGTCTGGTAAACTCTTCCCGATCCTTTTCTTCCAGGGCGTTGGTAATATCCCTGGTCAAGGTCTCGTAGGTTGGGATGGTGATGTTCTTTAGGGCGTTGGCCCGCTTTTGTGTCTTTTTAATGCTGGAGGCCAGGCGGTAGGCAGAGTTTTCTACCATGGAAAGCTTGATGGTCAAATCCTTTACCTTTTCAAACTTGACACGGGCTTCGTCTAAGGACTGGGTGGTGTCACCAAAGGCGTAGGCGGGAGTCAGGGGGGCGGCGGCGTACTGCACCAGAGGGATCTCCGTGCCCATGATGCTTCTGGCCTTGATCTTGATGGATTCTTCCAGGGGGATGGTCATGCTGGCCTCCTGGACATAATTGATTCCCATTTCAATATTGGCCTGCTGGAGAGCCCGGTAGGCTTCAGTAAAGGTAGCGTCAATCTCGGACTGGATATCCTTTGCCTGGTCGATCAGTCCCATCAGCTCCCGAATCAGAATGTTCCGCTTTTTATCCATCAGCCCATAACCAAGTCTGGCCAGGGACAGGGAATTTTTCGCCAGAATCAGATTTCCTTTGGTGGGAAATGTATTTGGATTCATGGAAACACCTCCTAATCCTCAATCAGGCGGCCGTCTTCTGATACGGCAGAGGGTTTGTAATACTGGTCTAATATTTTGGTGTCCACACGGTCTAATTCTTCGCGAGGCAGCATGCCCAGAAGCTTCCAGCCGATATCCAGAGTCTTAATGATGGTCCGGTTGTCGTGGATCTCCTGGCCGATGAAGCGGCTCTCAAATTCCTTGCCGAAATTTAAGTATTTCTTATCGATTGGAGACAGCTCATCCTCACCGATAACAGATGCCAGCGCTCTGGCGTCGCCTACCTTGGCGTAGCAGGAGAACAGCTGGTTTGCCACGTCCTGATGATCCTCCCTGGTGTAGCCCTTTCCGATGCCGTCCTTCATCAGACGGGACAGGGACGGCAGCACGTTGATCGGCGGATAGATGGACTGTCCGTAAAGGCTGCGGTCCAGTACGATCTGGCCTTCTGTGATGTAGCCGGTCAGGTCGGGAATGGGATGTGTGATATCATCGTTAGGCATGGTCAGGATCGGGATCTGGGTGACGGAGCCGGGACGTCCGGCTACGATACCGGCGCGCTCATAGAGGGCTGCCAGCTCACTGTACAGATAGCCAGGGAAACCTTTTCTGGAAGGAATCTCTCCCTTGGAGGAAGAAACCTCACGCATGGCTTCTGCAAAGGAGGTCATATCGGTCAGGATGACCAGGATATGCATTCCTTTTTCAAATGCCAGGTACTCGGCTACCGTCAAGGCTACCTTTGGGGTGATCAGACGCTCTACCACCGGATCATTGGCCAGATTGATGAACATGGCCACATGATCCGATACGCCGCTTTCCTCGAAGGTGCGGCGGAAGAAATCAGCTACATCGTATTTAACACCCATGGCGGCGAACACAATGGCGAACTGCTCATCGGAATTGTCCCCCAGGGAAGCCTGCTGCACGATCTGGGCGGCAAGCTGGTCATGAGGAAGACCGTTGCCGGAGAAGATCGGCAGCTTCTGCCCGCGGATCAGGGTGGTCAGTCCGTCGATAGCGGAGATACCGGTGCGGATATAGTTTCTGGGGTATTCCCGGGTGATGGGATTTAATGGCTTACCATTTACATCCAGCTTAATATCGGATGAGATCGGGCCCAGTCCGTCGATGGGCTGGCCGATGCCGTCAAAGGTACGTCCCAGCATATCCTCGGAAACAGCAATCTCCATAGGATGACCAGTCAGCCGGGTGTGGGTGTTGCGGAGAGCCATGCCCTCGGTTCCCTCAAACACCTGGATCACAGCCTTATCCCGGTAGATTTCAATGATACGGCCCATCTTCTTTACGGTGCCGTTTACGGTCATTTCCACGATCTCATCGTAGGAGGCGCCCTGCAGTCCTTCCAGTACCACCAAAGGCCCATTAATGCCGCTTAAACCTAAATATTCAATTGCCATAATAAGCCTCCTTATCCGTTGCACTCTACTACATTGTCGTAGAACTGGTCGATCTGCTTCTTGTAATCGTCAAATAAATCCAGGCGGTCGTTTGGAACATCGTATTTAATCGAAATCACCTTATCAAAGATGGTATCCTCCTTCAGCACCGACATGGGCATTCCCATGGAGATCAGGGAACGGGATTTCTTATACAGGTACAGGATGGTATCCATCATCTTAAACTGCTTTTCCATAGGAACACAGGTATCCTCCTTGTGGAAGGCATTCTGCTGCAGGAAGCCTACGCGGATCACTCTGGCGATCTCCAGGATCAGCTTCTGGTCATCGGGCAGCACGTCGGCACCGATCAGCTTTACAATTTCCATCAGGCTGCTTTCCTGGGTCAGCAGAAATACGATCTGGTTGCGGTAATCCACAAATTTCTTATCAACATGGTCGGTGTACCAGGGAGCCAGGTCCGTCAGATACTCGGAGTAGCTGGTCAGCCAGTTGATGGCCGGGAAATGTCTGGCGTAGGCAAGGGATTTATCCAGTCCCCAGAAGCAGCGGACGAAACGCTTGGTATTCTGGGTCACCGGCTCGGAGAAATCGCCGCCCTGAGGGGAAACAGCTCCGATAATGGAAACGGAGCCTTCTGTTCCGTTTAAGTTCTGCATCATTCCGGCCCTCTCATAGAATGCAGACAATCTGGATGCTAAGTAGGCGGGGAAGCCCTCCTCCGCAGGCATCTCCTCCAGACGGCCGGACAGCTCTCTCAGCGCTTCCGCCCAGCGGGAGGTGGAGTCTGCCATGATTGCTACATGGTAGCCCATATCCCGGTAATATTCTGCCAGGGTCAGGCCGGAGTACAGGCTTGCCTCACGGGCCGCCACCGGCATGTTGGAGGTGTTGGCGATTAATGTAGTGCGGTCCAGCAGCGGATTGCCGCTCTTCGGGTCGATCAGCTGGGAGAATTCCTCCAGAACCTGGGTCATCTCATTGCCCCGCTCACCGCAGCCGATGTAGATGATAATATCGGCATCCGCCCACTTTGCGATCTGATGCTGGTTCATGGTCTTGCCGGTACCGAAGCCTCCCGGGATGGCAGCCGTGCCGCCTTTTGCCAGTGGGAACAGAGTGTCCATAATTCGCTGCCCGGTGATCAGAGGGCGGGTAGCCGGGAACCGCTTTGTGGTTGGCCTGGGCACACGGATGGGCCATTTCTGGGTCATGGTGATCTTGATTTCCTTCCCGTCCAGAAGCTGCAGGGTCAGCAGCGTGTCATTGATGGTATATTCGCCATCTTCAACCGCATCCAGCACATAGCCATCCAGGTTTGGCGGGAGCATAACCTTATGGGTGATGGCTCTGGTCTCAGGAACCTCTGCGATCACAGCTCCCGGGAGAAGGTGATCGCCCTTCTGAACGGTGATGTGGGTTTTCCATTTTTTCTGGGTATCCAGGGAATCTACATGAACACCACGGCTGATGTACGGGCCGCCTGTTTTGGCGATCTCGCTTAATGGACGCTCAATACCGTCAAAGATATTGCTTAAGATGCCGGGAGCCAGAGTAACGGACACAGGTGCGCCGCTTCCGTAAACCAGCTCTCCCGGCTTGATGCCGCTGGTTTCCTCATATACCTGGACCGTGGTTTTTTCGGAGGTTAATCCGATGACCTCACCGATCAGGTTTTCTTTTCCAACGTAGACCATTTCATTCATCTGGAAGCCAGGATCGCCCTCCAGATAGATGACTGGGCCGTTAATGCCGTAGATCACGCCGGTTTTTTTCGTATCAGCCATGGATGGCACCTCCTGTTTCAAAGCGGAAGTCCCGCTCAGCTTCTTTTAATTTGGTATCAAAGGAATTGTCGATCAGGATGTGTTTCGACGGGATCACAGCTCTGGTTCCGCCGCTGAAGGAATATTCGCTGATCTTGATGTTTGCATGGTTGTGAAGGGAAAGCTGATTCAGCTTATCAGCATCCGATGGATCCAGGTAAATCACCAGTTCTTCATCGCCGGCAAAATCTACGGCATGCTTGATCTGGGCATCCAAAAGCTGCTGATATCTGGCCGTTTCCATAAAGTTGACCAGCAGATTTCTTACCTCCACAAAGAGCTTTTTCTTTAATTCCTCCTGACGGAGGCTGAGGGTGCGCTTTAAGTTGATCTGCTCCAGAGCCAGCTCCTTGTTGATCTCCCGCTGGATCTTTTCGCTTTCTCCCTGAAGCTGCATGGCTGCACGCCGTTTTGCATCGATTTTATGTTCTTCCAGGTCTTTTTCCAGTGCGGATGCATATTCGTCAAAAATGCGTCCGCCTCGTTCCCTGGCATCATCCATACAGATGTCTAAAAAATGCTGAAGCTTTTCATCGGTTGTCAAATCAGTCACCTGCTTTCATAATCATTAGAGCTTTAATCCAATGGCTTCATTTACATAGGAAGTGATAAAGTTGGGCTTGCGGCCGGTTCCGTGGCGGTCAGGAATTTCTACAATCAAAGGGAACTTCCGGTTCAGCTTTACATTATCGATGATTTCCGGAAATTCCCGGCCGAATTTTTCAGTCAGAAGAAGGATCCCGATCTCCTTGTTGGCCAATGCTTTATCCAGGGCTTCCTTTAATTCGCTGCGTTCATGTACGACAGCGCCCTCCACTCCGGCCAGCCGCATGCCGGTCAGAGTGTCCACGTTGTCGCTGATCAGATACATTCTCATAGGCTTACAGGGTACCGATGATCATAAAGGAGATGATCAATCCGTACAGACACACACCTTCGGCCAAGCCAACGAAGATCAGAGATTTACCAAGGATGGAGCCATCTTCACTGATAGCGCCTAAGGCAGCGGAAGCAGCGGCAGATACGGCGATACCGCCGCCGATGCAGGATAAGCCGGTGGAGATGGCAGCAGCCAGACAGATCAGGCCGGCAGACGGGTTAACAGCTTCTGCTGCGGCGTCTGCTGCAAATGCATTGCCGGTGAAGAAGAGAGCACTGCAGGTTAAAAGGGTTCCGAAAAATAAAAGAGAGTTGACTGCCAGGGCGGTCTTATAGCGGCCTCTGGATTTCTCACCTGCGGCAAATGCGCCGAATGGGATCACGATGCTTAAGATTAATGCGAGGGATAATAATAATTTTACTGTCATGGTAGATTCTCCTTTTCTATGATAAAATTTTTTATTAAATTGTTGGCGAAATATCCGTTTTAATTGGAAGCCGTTTTACCATAAGGCTTAAATGGCCGTCCCGTTCCCTTGTAGAACCGGCTGAACAGCTCATAGTATTCCAGACGAAGGACCTGGATGCCTACGATCAGGCCTTCCATGCCGCAGACGAACAGGTTTCCGAACACAACTACGATCCAGTTGGTGTTGCCGGATTCATAGCCTGCCAGCATCAGCACCACCTCCATCATGGCTGCATGGCTGACAGCGAATGCGCCCACACGGACGAAGGAGAGGGTGTTGGAGAAATAGCTCAGCATCACCTCAAACAGCTCAAAAAAGCCCTGAACCACAAACATTCCCTTGCCGCCCTCAATGGCTGCTGACTTCTTTTCTACCAGGGAGGTCAACGGCTCCTTGAAGAAAAGAAGGAGGAGCGGGATGCCGAACATAATGATCAGCACAATGGAGGCTGGGAGAGGCTTTCCTGTCATAAACAGAACGATCACCGCAATCAGGGACAGGTAAAATACCAGCCCGGCAGCGCCGTTGGTGTCAAACCAGGTCTTTTCCGTGTCATGACCCCGCAGACCGTTGATGATATTTAATATCATGGTCATAACAATGATTCCCATACCTAAAGCAACGGTGATGATGAATACGGTGTTCAGCTTTCCGATAAAGGGAAGGGCTGTGATGGCCTTGCCGGGGCGTAGCCACATGGCATCGATTACATCTTCAAATCCAAAGATGCTTCCGAACAGGAATCCGAATATGGTGGAGAAGAAGCCGCAGCAGCTGATGATGGCTGCCAGGTTCATCTTCTTAACCCGGTACAGCAGGGCACCGCCGATCAGCAGGCACAGGCCCTGTCCCACATCTCCGAACATAAAGCCGAAAAGGAAGGAGTAGGTGATGCCGATCAGGATGGTAGGATCGATTTCCTTATAATCCGGAAGGCCGTACATCTGAATAAACATTTCAAAAGGCTTGAAAAGCTTTGGATTCTTCATCTTGGTAGGCGGCTTGCTTAAAACATTGTCGTGGTCCGGCTCCATAATCAGGAACAGATCTTCATCAGATTCCAGCTCCTTCTGGAGACGTGCGGCATCCTGATCCGTCATCCAGCCGCACAGGATAAAGAAGGTGTGGTCATCCCGGTTGGTGCAGGCGGCAAGCTTGCGGATATCGAAGTTTTTCGAGTACTGAAGAAGCTTCCGGCAGGCATTAAGAAGTCGGCCCTTCTGCTCCTCCAGAGTGCGGTGGATCTGGCTTTCTGTTTCCTGGATGGCTGCCTTTGCGGAAGCAATTCTTTCATCCAGGTTCCGGCAGATTTCGGTAGGAGTTCCCTGAAAATCATCAGGAAGGAACAGCCGCTCAAAGTGCATCGATGCATAGATGGCATCCACCTTATCCGCAACTGGAGCCGGCACGAAGTAGACCAGCCACACATAATTTTCATCCTGACGGCATTCAAAAAGGATCGTGTCGATGGCATCATAGACAAAGGTTTCAAATTTCTCAAAATATTCCTTCTCGATCCGGCCGAAACGGAACTTGATGCATTTAAATTGAAGGATCCGGGATACATCGTAGTTCAGTCCGGCAAATGGGGCCGCCTGGTTCCGGTAATCCACAAGCTCCTCCACCTGTTTTTCCAGGTCTTCTTTTTTTGCTGTTAATTCCGTCAGCGTCTGATCCATGGAGCGGATGATCTCTGCCGCCTGCTCCACAGTCAGGGCAGAAGCTCCATCCGAAGAACCAGCCGTCCTTTCTCCCTGCAGCTCCTGCATCAGCTCTTCGGCCCGTTTGCATTCACTGCGGTAGGGATTGGTTTCGTTAAATGGTCTTAAATCCTTTACCGCATGAAGCTCGGACAGGGCATTCTCCAACTGAATGTCGTATTTGGAGAGATATTCTTCCGCAACGCGGTCGATCTGCGCCTTGGGGCCTGTCAGATTTAAGAATTTCATCTTCTCAATCACAAAATAACCTCCTTTACACAGCAGCCATTACGGAGGAAAGGATCTGGTGAGAATCCAGGCCGTAACGGATGCTTTCTATTATATGAATAATGCGGTAGATCTCCTGTTCCTTGAAATATAAGTAGGAATTTACCGTAGCGATGGAGTAGGGATCACGCCGCATGGTCAGCAGGTGAATGCGGTTTAATACCTGCTCCGTCAGCTTTTCTGGATTTGGCTGGGCATTCAGATCAGCCAGTCCCAGGCTGCCGTAGTATGTGGTACTTAAGATGCCAAAAAACTCATCCAGGGAACCAGCACTGGCCATAGCCCGGATCTGTTCCGCCTTCAACCGGTACTGGATCGGTATCAGCAGAGCACAGATCTCACTGGGCGTCATGTGGTAGTACTTTAAGCAGCGGTAGATCCACTGGATATTCAGCATATCCAAACGATCTCCGAAGCACTGAGTCAGCGCTTCCTGCTCATCCTTTTTCAGGTTCTTGCCTTTCACCTTCCACATGGTCTTAAAGTAGATCAGGTCCAGATTCATCTCGTAGTCAAACAAGGTCATATGTTCCTGTTGATTTAAATGAACCATAATATCATAATACGGAGAGCCAGCCAGATTTGCAGTAAATTCGGTCAGATTCCCAGAAGCGGAAAGTCTGGTTAAGTTCAGTTTGGAATGGCGTTCAAAAAACTCCTGAAAGAGGGAAAGGTTAAGCTCCAGCGGCTTGTGGCCGATGACGCTTCGCAGGCATCGTTTTAATGCAGCGATTTCATAGTGCATAAAATAAATATCTAAAAATTTTCGCTGAGATAAATTAGAAAAACGGTAAAGCTTAGAAAAGTCCTGATATTTTGACTGAAGCAGCAGCTCTTCAATCTTAGCCCGATGCAGTTCACCTGCCTCCGTACCAGAAAAAACAGAGGTGTAGGAGGGAAGCTTTTTCAAATAATCCACCGAGCTGGTAACGGAATCCAAAGCAGCCATTTCGCGGTACTGGCTATCCTGGATCAAATGGCTTTTCATCGCTTTTACCTTAGTGGTCAGGCCACTATAGGTTAAAAGACTTCCCATAGCATCACTCCTTTGTCATCTGACGAAACAGCTTGGCGGCAAGGGCAGCGTGGCTTGACTCATAGATCTCATCCAGTTTGGAAAGAGCTTTTTCTCCATCAGCCTTCTGCTTTGACAGCTTTTCTTTCATCTCAGTCTCCATGCGCTCCCGAAGCTGATGAATGGCTTCTGCCGTTTCCTGCTCCAGGCTGGCATCGAAGGCAGCCGTTTTTTCCTTGATCTCAGCGGCAAATGCAGCCTTGCGTTCATTCATATTGTCCAGAACAGAAGAAGCTGCGGCTTCAATTTCGGAAATTTTGTTGATCAGGTTATCCACGATAGTCCTCCTTTTTTTCATTTTTGACGTGTAACGGTTGTGAATTTTGACAGTTACCTCGTTCTTTTCATTATGATATTACAAAGAATCAAAAAAAGCCATGACGAAAGCTACAAGAAAATAGGAGGAATAATAAAATCATTTGGTGAAAATTTTAACGATATAAAGGCGGTGTTAAAATCTTGATAAGATGGCATTGGAGAAAATAGAAAGGTAAAATCAGATGAAAAAACCGGCAGCAAAAAGCTGCCGGTAGAAATAACGGGTAAAGTTCTTGTGTAAAAAGCAAAACTGCTGTCATTTACTGGGTCAGATATGCAGTCGCAACATAAGCATCCTGACCGTCATAGTTGATGATTGTCCACTGGTCATCGTAAGTGCCGGTTACATTAACCTCGGTGCCGGGAGCCAGCTGTACCAGGATCCTGGCACTGGTGGATGGTTCCATACGGACATTCAGAGTGGAGGTGGTGCGGTAGACAGCAGCTGGAGTTTCGGCCGGCTGGGTGTCGCTTTCCTCCGGTACCTGATCCGGGGAGTCGGTAGGCTCTGGATTTACGGTTTCAATGGGAGCGTTGGTCTCCTTGGAATCCTTTTTATCCTTCCCTGGAAGCAGGGCGCGGATAATGAAAATCAGCAGGATCACGCATACGATGGGAATCAGAATGCGCAGGATGTCTTCTGCCGGCGATTTCTTCTTCTTGGAACGGCGGCGGCTGGTGCTTGCTATACTTCTGGAATTGCTCTTGGGACGAGCGGAAGAGCTGCCGGAAGGCTTGCGCCGTCTGGGGCTGTATTCATTTGCAAAGGCGTAGACCTCCTGGGACAGGATGTGGTAAGCCTGACTGGCCTCGGAAGCACTGTCATTGCCCTCGTGAACCGCTTTATTCCCGATCATTCTTAGTTTGTGGTAGTGTTCTTTTGTGGCCTTGGTGATCCACTGGCCTTCGTAAAGCTGATCAATGATATCGGACATATCTCCATCAACGATACATGCCCGCTCTCCTAAGCTCTTAACCATATATTCCAGTGTCTGCCTGGACTTTACCATAGCCAGATTATACTGCTTTTGTCCGATCAGCCGCTCTGTGTCCTTGACACCCTGCTGGATCTTTTCCCAGGTGTTCATAACGTCTGCCATATTGCGTCCTCCTTAATTGTATATCACGCATTGACAGGAAGCACTTTGCCAATCCGGACCCCTGTCTGCGCTTGCTGGTAGTCTATTTCGAAAACCCTTGTGCAAATATCATCGGAAATTTGCACAGGAACTTCGTAAACGGCCTACTATCAGAATGAATAGTCGTATGATTTCCGATTTCATATGTCCTATTATACAAGATTTCGACAAATTGTGCACCTGATTTCGCAAATATTTTTATTTCTTATGAAATTTCTCCAAAAATAGACAAAGCGGAGGAAATGAGAAAGGGATTCATTCTTGTGGAGTGAGAGAATATTGCAAAGTCCTCCTGTTGATGTTATAATTTTTTTGATATCACAGGAAACGTCGTTTCCCATGATAGGAAGCGCATCGTAAGAATAGGAGGAACTTTAGTATGAGACTGCGCCATATACGCGGTGCGGAAGAACGAATTGCCGAAAGTCCTTATGTCGTTCAGGATCCCCGGGGGGAGAAGGGACATTGGGCAGAACGGTTCGGGAACACAAATCCCATTGAGATCGAAGTGGGCATGGGAAAAGGAAAATTTATCATGGAGCTGGCCCAGAAGAATCCAGATAAGAATTATATCGGAATCGAGCGGTATTCCAGCGTTCTGCTGAGAGGGCTGGAAAAGCGGGAACAGTTAGAATTAACCAATATCTGGTTCTTGTGTATCGATGCCAAGGAGATGACAGAGATCTTTGCGCCAGGTGAAGTGTCCAGGATCTACTTAAATTTCTCCGATCCCTGGCCCAAGGACCGCCACGCCAAGCGCCGGCTGACCTCACCGGAGTTTATGAAGGTATACGATCAGATCTTGGAAAAGGATGGAACGGTGGAGTTTAAGACAGATAACCGCGGATTATTCGACTACTCTCTGGAATCCATACCAGAGGCAGGCTGGAGCATCCGCCAGCATACCTTTGATCTTCATCATTCAGAGTTGGCAGAGGGCAATGTAATGACGGAATATGAAACCAAGTTTGCAGCAGAAGGAAAGCCGATCTGTAAATTAGTTGCGGGCCGGTAAATCTGGCAAAATACCTTTTGACCCTGGTATCATAATATAATGATAAGAATGAAGTTAGAAGGCAGAGGCTGCCATATGGGAATATCTGACAAGATTAAAAAAAACTTGAGTAAAAAGTTCAGCGGAAACCTGGAGCTGAATAAAGAAGTGCTTCGCTGGAAAAAATCATTACTGGAGGTCAACCGCCATTTGGGCGGAGGCGCGAAGAAGGAATGAAAGAAACAGAGGAATCTGGAAAGCAAATAAGGAGGAAACAAGAATGGTTGAAAAATTTACAACTGAAAATTTTGAAACAGATGTACTGCAGGCAGGAAAAGCTGTGCTGGTAGACTTTTATGCAGACTGGTGCGGCCCATGCAAGATGCTGGCCCCGGCAGTGGAAGCAGCAGCAGAGGAGTTTGCCGGAAAGGTAACTGTGGGCAAGCTGAATATTGATGAGAATATTGATATTGCAGAGCGTTACGGTGTTATGAGCATTCCTACGCTGATCCTGTTCCAGGGAGGCAAGGAAGTGAATCGGATGGTAGGGCTTCAGTCCAAGGATGCCTTAAGCCGTTTTGTGAATGCAGCGCTGTAGAGAAATCGTGTAAAAGATGCTGCAGAAGTGTACCGCAGGAAAATCAGATATTTAACATAATTGCATATACAATTAATAATGTTAAGAAAAGATAAAAAATTTGTAAAAAAGGGGTTGACTTTTTCAACCCCTTGATGTAAAATAACACATGTTCCGGTTGAGAGACATAAAATCACACTGGATCGCATAAAATAAAAGATGCGCCCTTAGCTCAGTTGGTAGAGCAGTAGACTCTTAATCTATTTGTCCAGGGTTCGAGTCCCTGAGGGCGCACTAGAAAGTTCCGATTTTGCAGACGAGAGCTGCGGGGTTGGGGCTTTTTCTTTGCCTGTGAGGGAATGCGAAACGTTCAAGGATTGAAAATAAAATTAAAAAAGTGCTTGACATTCTATAAAAATAGTATTATAGTAATACAAGCGTCACGGAAGTGATGAACAAAATAAGATGCGCCCTTAGCTCAGTTGGTAGAGCAGTAGACTCTTAATCTATTTGTCCAGGGTTCGAGTCCCTGAGGGCGCACTGGGAAGTTCCGATTTTGCAGATGAGATCTGCAGGGTTGGGGCTTTTTTGTTGGATACCGTCATGCGCCTCTTCATTCTGGTTTGAAATTGACTTTAAAGGAAAATTCCTCTAAGCTTAGCAAAGCAAGAATAATATCGAGGGCCCGGAAGGCGGAAACTGTGCAGAAGATGGTGCTACAAACTGGAAGTATCCTGGGCGGTTGAGCCGGCAGCGGTAAAGGAGCCGTTGCTCCATAGATGATGATTGATCTATTTTGCAACGGCCCCTACAGATAACGACAGTTGATCTTTTTTATTTTGCAGTCAGGTCTCCCAGGATCTCTTTTTCTGCAAACAGCGCTGTGGCTCCGCCGGTATGCCAGAATACCACATTGCTTCCTGCCGGGATCTTCCCGCTGCGGATATGGTCCAGCATGCCGTACATACCCTTGCCGGTATATACGGGATCTGCTAAAAGTCCCTCTGTCCTGGCCAGGTAGCGGATGGCCTCGCTGCTGCCCTCATTCGGCATCTCATAGCCGGGATGATAATAGCCCAGGTCCGTATGGATATCTGCAGCTGCGTCCACCTTAATCGAAGGATCCGCGCCGATCAGTGCAAGCGTCTCGTTTGCCAGAGCCGCGATCTTCGGCGGGTAGTTCTCGTCCTTGCCGCTTACGTTAATGGAGATGATCTGGGTATGGTCATCGCCGATAAGCTTTCTTCCCGCCTGCAGACCTGCCATGGTTCCGCCGGTTCCCGTGGCATGGTATACGTAATCCACAGTCACCCCAAGAGCCTGGGCCTGCTCCATCATCTCGATGTATCCGCCGATAAATCCGGCAGAGCCTACGGCGCTGGCTCCGCCCATGGGCACCTCATAGCACTTATGTCCCTCTGCCTCCAGCTGCTTCATCTGCTCTCTGGCCATAGCCAAGGCTCGCTCATCTGCCTCATCCTCCGTCTCATTCTCAAACAGTTCCACCACATGAACCTCTGCACCCATGATCTTATCCAGCAGAAGGTTCGACCGGGTATCCTCCGGGTCCGGCTTTACCACGGCAGTCAGGTAGATCACCGGCTTCAGTCCCCGCTTGCGGCAGGCCGATACCGTCTGCATGGCGTGGTTGGACTGGGTGGCGCCAAAGGTAAACACATACTCGCATCCTCTGGCCTCTGCATCACCAAGCAGATATTCCAACTTGCGGATCTTATTTCCACCAAAGAGGCTCATGCCGGAAAAATCATCCCTTTTAATGTAGAAGTTAACCCCAAGCTCCTCGGAAATCCGCTCCAGCTTATAAAAAGGTGTAGGGAAGAATCCTAGGGTCACTCTGGGGAGCTTCTCCATCAGCTTTTTGGCCTGTTCCATTCGTTTGTTCATTTTCTTTTCCTCCTCGTTCATTCATTATTTATTATAGCAGTTACCCTTTATTAATGCAAAGATCGTTATGCTCTGTCTGCCTGCGGGAAGCCAAATGTGGATACGATAAAGATTTCCGCCACATAGCTGCCGATGGGGATTCCGCCCATTACCACAGACGCGATGACTGCCACCAGGATAGACAGAATTATATTCTTCGGCGTAGCATAATTCATATGGAAAAGCGCGCACTATTCCTCGGGCTTCACCTCCTGGTATGTAGTATCTGGTTTTCGGTAATCTATATGATGAAAACATTATCCTCTATCCTTCGCAGATTTTCATATTAAATTTATGAAAAATATGCTATACTCTCAAGGGAATGAGCAGAAAGAGGGGAGAAGGATTGGCGAAACGGACAACACTGGCAGATATTGCAAAGGTGGCGGGAGTTACTACGATGACTGTGCAGCGTGCCTTAAAGGGCTCGGGAGGAGTTGGAGATGAACTTCGCCGGAGGATCCTGCAGATTGCGGAAGAGATGGATTACAAGCCGAATGTAATGGCATCCGCACTGAAAAAAGGAAAGCTGAAGGTTGCAGCAGTTCTCCCGGATGCGGAGAGTGAGAATCAATATTATGCTTCTTGTTTATGGGACGGCTTAGAGGGATATGTGGAAAACAACAGCATATTCCAGATTCAATGCTGTAAAATACCGTATGAACGATCTCCGGTGAACCAGGGACTGGCAATGGAAAAAATGCTGGAGCAGTGTGGGGATGATATCGATGGCGTGATTTCCATGGGAGGAGATGACCCTGGGTTCCTGCATGCACTAAAGCATTTGGATGATAAAAAGATACCCTATGTATTCATTGGAACAGATTACCAGGCCTGCAACCGGCTCTGTTGTGTAACTGCATATAATGAAATTGCGGGAAGCCTGGCGGCGGATTTATTCTTAAACTTTGTGAGAAGATCCGACACTGGAAGAATTTTGCTGACCGGTGATTTCAGCATTCAGGATCAAAATCAAAATGCGTCAGGCTTTGAAAAGCAGATCAAGCAGCGAAATGGTAATTTTGAAATCGTAAAATTAAGCAATTTTGGGACCATTGATTCGGTAAGCCGTTCCTTGGCCCAATTCTTAAGGGCAGATATGGATGTGGCGGGGATCTATTCCTGCAGCGCCAGGAATACGCTGGCCATGTGCCGGGCAATCGATGAGGCTGGAAAATGTGTGACAGCCATTGGAAGCGATGTTTTTGCGGAAAATGTGCAGCTGATGAAGGAAGGCAAATTGTCTGCCATTATCCATAAAAGGCATTATGATCAGGCTTACCGGGCGGCACAGATCCTGGTAGAGTATCTGGCGGAAAAGAAGAAGCCGGTGAATCCAAATGAGATGATAATGCCGGTAATTGTAATGAATGGAAATATCGATTGCTTTATTGAAAACCGGCAGTGGGAATCCAGATATACGTTTTAAGCTTTATGCTGAAAATGGAGCAGCAGAGAAATCTGTCTGCTTTATTTTTTAATAGTATAGATAACGATAACCAAGCGGCGGCTTAAATGTGCAAAAATGGTGAAAAACATGTATAAAATCAGTGAAAAGTAAAGATCTGCCATTGACAATTAATATATAATGTTATACAATCAATCAAGACAGTAAAGTTATCGATAACGTAATCTTGCTTAAAAGAAAAGGAGAAGGCTATGAAGGAGAGAAAAGGGAGCAATTGGTGCTTTTGGAAGGATGTTGAGGCAGAGGAAGCTGCCAGCGGGGTAGAACGCAGAGTTTTAGCATACTGTGATGAGCTGATGTGTGTAGAAAATACATTTAAAAAGGGAGCGATCGGTGCAATGCATCATCATCCTCATACACAGATCACATATGTGGCAAGCGGGAGCTTTTCCTTTACGATCGGAGATAAAACGTATGTGGTAAAGCAAGGAGATACTCTCTTAAAGCAGAATGACATCGTCCATGGCTGTGAATGCCTTGAGGATGGTATTTTAGTGGACTTTTTCACTCCAATGAGAGAGGATTTTGTGAAATAGCAGTCTGTTTCGGGCCAGTTCTTTTCAGACACAATATAAGGATCGTATTGGGAGATCAGGATGTCATGGCTTGGCTGGATGGATCTGTATTTCGAGAGGATAGAAGTGCACAGGGATAAGGAGCAAAAAGCCAGCTAAAGTGGGAGCAAGAAACCGCTGAGGCTGGCTTTTGTTTGTTTGGAAGGAGAAGGGATCGGAGTGAAACGAATTGGAAGAATAGCCGTAATGGTGTTTGTTCTGCTGCTTTGTGGATGCGGCAGAGGCGGAAAGGCGGTTCCGAAGCAGGAGGAAACGGTAATTGTGACAGTCTGGACGAAGGACCGGCATGATGCTGTCTTTCAGGAAGAGAAAATCACAGAATATAACCGGACGAACAAGGATCATATTAAAGTTGAATATAAGATTTTTTCTGATAATTATTATCAGGCAATGAATACTGCATTCCAGAGCAACCATGCGCCGGATCTGATGGCGTATACTCCGGAGGTATTTGGTGCCTTTTTCAGTAAAAATTATTTTGCCGATATAAATCCATATATGGATGAGGAGTTTCGTCAAATATTTGGAAGCGCAAGGTTTGAGGGAATCAATGCAATAGGAGATCGATGTTACTTTTTACCTACAGGAGCATCAACTTCAAGACTGTACTACAATAAAGATATTTTCAGACGGGTTGGTATTCAGAGGCCTCCGGAAACCATGGAGGAATTAATTGCTGATGCCAGAATGATCACAGAGAAATTATCCGGAGAAGGGATTTATGGATTTGCCGCTAATATGAAAACGTCAAAAGCAGGGATTGAACGTTCGATTTTGAGACAGGGAAACCGGGAGCTGGGGCTTGAGGCCGGGTATGATTTTCAAAGAGGGTGCTATGATTTTACTGCGTATCAGCCCTTGATTGAAGGCTGGAGGGAATTACTGTCGGAAGATTGTGCATATCCGAACTGCCGGGAACTGGACATTGATCCCCTGCGGCAGATGTTTTCACAGGGAAAAATCGGAATGTATATGTCTTATACCCATTCGGAAGAGGGAATCTACAGCCACCAGTTTCCAATGGAAGCGGAATGGGGCTGCGCCAGGCTTCCTGTTACGGCCGGAGTGGTAAAGGGAAGTCAAAATTATACATTAAGCAATGGATATCTGTTCAATGCCCAGAGTGAGCATCTTGAAGAAGCGTGGAAGGTATATCGCGCTGTTTTTACGGATCTTCAATATCTGAAGGAGTATCAGATGAATGGACTGGGCTGCTCGATCATTCCCTGGATTATTCAAATGGCAAAAGAAAGCGGATACGAGCCGAAGGAGGAGTCTTTGCTGCTTTTGGAAGATGATCAGATGTGGCCCAGGACACCTCAGGAGTTAAATTCAGATGCAGTAAATATCAAGGGACTGGACTGGTATGACACAATGAAAAAATTGATATTCAGTGATGCCGATATTAAAGAGAGCCTTCAGGATCTGACGGAGCGGTATAATGAAGCGTATCGAAAGGGAATTTCAAATAACATCGGGCGGGAAGTCAAAAACGAGAATTTCGATCCTTTGAAGCCTTAGTGGGGATTCCGACAAAATCACGGATTTATTTAGTCAGATCAGAAGGGGAAGCAGCGATGGGGAAGATAAAAATATATTTTTTCAACAGTAAACTGAGGATAAAGATCATTCTGACATTTTGTATTTTGCTGGCTGTCAATATGATCCTTTCCAGCATCTCATTTTATTTTTATGCAAATCGAAGTACTTCGAAAAAATTTCAGCAGAATTCGCAGGATATCTTGCGGCAGGTAAATCTTCATCTGGAGGAAAAGTTTACCGGATTGACCCAAAAGGTGAATGCGATCAGCAGCAATCTGTCCTTTCTGAATCCTATGAACGAATTTCTGCAGAATGATCAGGTAACGATGGATCCGATCCTGGCAGGAGATATTGCAAACAAAATATTTGAAATTAAGAACAGCGATGATTTTGTAGATTCCATGTATATCTGTACATCGAAATATATTTTTGATGATTATCTGATGATTCGAAAAAGAGGCACTGTGTTTGAAGATACCGTTATGTATAGGTATTTTGTGTACAAACCATGGGAAACGGTTGCCTGGTTTCCGTCCATGGAAAATCCTCTGTATGAGAGCAAAAGCCCGATCATACCGGTGGTTTACCGGCAGAAGATCCGAGGGGAGAATATTTATTATGTGATTAATCTGTCAAAGGAAGCGTTGGCAGAGTATCTGGATGGTGCATATGATGCATTTGAGACGATGTTTATTGTGGACGAAAATGGAACGGATGTTCTGGGAAACGAGGCAGAGCTGGAAAAGGCTGTATTGAAGAAGGCAGACTTGGATCAGGTGAAGGAGCAGCAGGAGTGGTATGGAGAGGTAACGGCAGAAGGGGAAAATTATTATGCAGCAGCGGCGCTTATGAATGTCAATCAGTGGAGGATCTACGCGTTGTCGACTACTTCCTCTATGATGCAGGATCTGAAGCATATCCGCTGGTTTTTATTTTTGGTTAGCTGCCTAACCAGCGCCGGCTGCCTGGTCATTATTTTATGGATATCTGATCTGCTGACGCAGTCTCTGATGGAACTGGCAGGAGAAATGGAGAAAGCGGGGGCCGGGGATTATGATGTGCGTTTTTCGTATCCATACGAGGATGAGGCTGGACGGTTAGGAAATAGTTTTAACCGGATGCTGGATACCATTCAGGATAATATAAGAGAACTGGAAAATGAGAAGGAGCAGGTCCGGGAAGTTCAAAAGCAGAAGCGGAAGGCAGAGCTGCAGGCACTGCAGGCGCAGATCAATCCCCATTTTTTATATAATACGCTGAATATGATTACCTGGCAGGCAGTGAGTCAGGGGGCGGAGGAAATCAGTTTGATTTCCAATGCACTGGGAAAATATTTTCGGATCAGTTTGAGCAGAGGGAGGGAATGTATCACCTTAAGAGAAGAAGCTAGACATGTTAGGAGTTACCTGGAGATCCAGAAGATCCGCTATAAGGCGAAGCTGAATTACGACATCCGGATTCCGGAGGAGATGGAGTATTTTCATACCATTAAGCTGATCCTGCAGCCATTGGTGGAGAATGCCCTTTATCATGGCATTAAGGTAAAGGAGGGGAAAGGCAATGTATGGGTCTATGGAGAAGTCGTGGGACAAAATATGGTTCTGACAGTTGAGGATGATGGAGAAGGAATACCAGAAGAAAAAATGGCATTGTTAAACAGCAAGCTCCAAAATGGAGAAGTAGATTCGGAAACCGGATATGGGATTTATAATGTGAATAACCGGATCCGGCTGTATTATGGTGAGGAGTACGGATTGCGGCTTAAGAAAGGGATTTGTTCCGGGATCAAAGCAGTTCTTACGCTGCCAATCAGGCAAATGAAGGGTATGGTGGAAGATGTATAGCGTTTTTATTGCAGAAGATGAAGAGGATGTAAGAAACGGGATTGTAAACTGCATCAATGAATCGGATAC
The DNA here is from genome assembly GCA_030524635.1 of Lachnospiraceae bacterium. Taxonomy (GTDB): domain Bacteria; phylum Bacillota; class Clostridia; order Lachnospirales; family Lachnospiraceae; genus Caccovicinus. The sequence goes on along the minus strand of JAUNGG010000006.1, from coordinate 66,649 downwards.
AAAATTTCAGGTGACAGGCTCTGCGGAAGATGGAGAGGAGGCATTTGCTCAGATTTGTGAGCTTAAGCCGGATATCCTGGTAACGGATATCTGTATGCCGAAAACAACGGGACTGGAGCTGATTGAGCAGATTCGGAAGATCAATAAGACGATGCCGATCATCGTGATCAGCGGTTATGATGAGTTTTCCTATGCAAGAGAGGCAATGCGAATGGGGGTAAGGGAGTATTTGCTGAAGCCCTTTCTTCCAAGAGATTTGTTTGAGGTGCTGGAGAAGGCCCGCGGCGTCCTGGAAGAAACAAACCAGCTGGAAAAGAATATCCGGAATATGTGCAAGCAGATCGAGCAGGGAAGAAAGTATCTGAAAGAACGTTTTTTAACCTTGCTTTTGGAAGGGAAGAACCAGGAGGCCAGGGAACTGGGAAATGAGCTTGCCTTTCCGGTAGAGGATGCCTGGTATTGTGTCGGGATCGTAAAGGGCGAGGAGATGGCAAAGGAGCCCAGAGTATCTATAAATATTTTGGAGAGATACCTGGACATTATCCTTGGAAATTATATTCCGGAGGACATCCGTATCTTAAGTGTGCACCGGGAAGAAAATCAATTCGTCCTGCTTTTCCGAAGGCATGGAAGCAGTTTAAAGCGGTTTCAGCAGGATATCCGAATCGGCATGGAAAAGATCTGCCTTAGTATGGAGCAGCATCATAAGATCCGTCTGAAATGTGTGCTGGGAAGGATCTGTGAATCACTGGATCAGGTTTCTGATTCTTACCATCAGGCTTATGATGTCTGGCGGAGCCGGCTGCATCAGGACGGGAAGGTGGTATCTTATGCTGAGGTAGAGCAGACAGAAAAGCAGACGGATTCGCTTTATGAGGATAAGATCATGAGCCAGCTTCTGCTGGCAGTACAGCTGGGACAGGAAGAGGAGGCAAAGGAAAAGTTGGAGGAGCTGATGGAGTATTATGAATCCTTCTCCATCGACCAGGTAGAATATATCAGTATTTCTTTGGTAAAGCTGGTGCTGCAGATATCAGATTCTGTGTCTCAGGCCGGGGGAGAAGTCCAGGCATGGAAGGATGAGCGAGTAATTACTTACTTAAAAAGACATTTTACCTTTGGAAGCCTGATGGAGGCCAGAACGGTTCTGGAAGAGTATATGGAGAAATGCTGTATTCAGCTGGCCCAGATGAATAAAAAGAACAGCGACCGGATCGTGAGCAATGCCAGAACGATCATTGAACACAATCTGGGAAATGAAGAATTCAGTCTGGAAGCCCTGGCAGAGGAACTGCATTTTAGCTCCAATTATGTAAGGCGGCTGTTTAAGACAACGATGGGGATCAACTTTTCTGATTACCTGCTTCAGCTGAGGATGGAGCATGCCAGGAATCTGATGAGCCATTCTAACTATAAGATTCAGGAAATTTCGGAGATGGTCGGATACAGCAGTCAAAGATATTTTGCCAGGTGCTTTAAGAAATATTTTGGATGCACTCCTACGGAATACCGGGAGGAACATGGGGGCGAATAGTGCACATAAGAGAAACGCATTGTGCATTTGTCCAGGGGAACATTCCTGCTATACTTTGCATAAAGAAATGGAACATATTTAATGAAGCAAAGGAGAATTGGTATGAAAAGACAGTTATGGAACAAGGTGTTAAGCGTAGCTGCTGTTGCAGCAATCACAGCAGGAATGTTGACCGGATGCGGCGGCTCTGCATCAAATTCAGCAACGTCCGGCGGTCAGGCGGCAGCTTCCAATGAGAGTGAAAAAGCCCCAGCAGGAGGGACACAGGTCTGGAGAATGGCATTTAACCAGACTGAGGATCATCCCCAGTATCGGGTAATGGAGGAGTTCAGCAAGGAATTTAAGGAAAGGACAGATGGAAGATATGAGATCCAGCTGTTTCCGAATGAGACTCTGGGAGCACAGAGGGAAACGCTGGAGCAGGTACAGAGCGGTGTGATTGAGATGTCAATTGTAAATAATACACATCCAGGAAGTGTGTCCGATTATTTTAAGGCATTTGATATGCCGTTCTTATTTGATGATGTAGATCAGGCGATCCGGTTTGTAAAGGAGTCTCCTGTAATGGAGGAGGTAAAAGCAGATACGGAGCAGTACGGCTTTTGCATTGCCACCTATATGCCGGCCGGAACCAGGAGCATGTTTACTGCAAGTAAGCCGATCAAATCGGTAGATGATATGAAGGGATTAAAGATCCGTACCATGGAGTCTGATATTTATGTAAATATGATGGCAGCCTTCGGCGGAAGTGCAACTCCAATGGCTATGGGCGAGATGTATACAGGAATTCAGTCCGGCGTTGTAGATGGCGCAGAAAACAATGAGATTACATATGTAAATTCAAAATATTATGAGGTTGCTCCATACTGGTCTCAGACCAATCATCTGATCGTTCCGGACTGGCTGATCATCAACAAGGATGTATATTATGGCATGTCAGACGAAGACCGGGCGGTATTTGATGAGCTTTGTTCTGAAGCAATCGATAAGGTTCAAGTACAGTGGCAGGCAGATGTAGATAAGCTGATGGCTTCTCTGGATACTTCAAAGGTAACGATTACGGATGATGTGGATATCCAATCCTTTAAGGATGCGATTGCAGCCACGAACCAGAAGCTGGTGGATAGCAATGAGAAGATCAAGAAGGTATATGATGCTGTTCAGGCAATGAAGTAAATCCGGAGGGATAGGATATGAAAAATTTGAGAAAGGTTCTTGACTTTATAGCAGAAAAAGTCAGTATCCTGCTGTTTGCCATCACAGTTGTACTGGTAGTGTGGCAGGTAGTAGCCAGATATATTTTTAATGCTCCGATTCCGTGGACGGAAACCTTGGCAAAGTACCTGTTTGTATGGCTGGTATTAATTAACTCGTCTTATATTTTTGGAAAACGGGAGCATATGTGCATCGGCTATTTTAAGGAGCACATGCCCCGCACTCTGCAGATCGTATTGGACTTCGTAACGGAAGCCGCAATCCTGGGCTTTTCCACATGCATTCTTGTGGTCGGAGGATGGGCTGCGCTGAAGGTGGGTATCCCTCAGCGAGATGCTGCGCTGACGATCAGCATGGGTTATGTATATGCTGCACTTCCGATCAGCGGAATATTGACGATGCTGTATACAGTCTGCAATATTGCAGATAAAGTCCACAGATTGAAAGGAGGAGAGCAGTCATGAGCCAGGCAGTAATGTGTGGAGTAATTATGCTGGTGTTGGTATTTGTACTGTTGATCATAGGCGCACCGGTATGTATCTCAATCGGTGTAGCATCAGCAGCAGCTATGGTAATGATTTCGACTCCCAGCAAAGCAATTTTGATTTCAGCACAGAAAATGTTTGCAGGAACCAGCAGCTTTTCTCTTATGGCAATTCCATTTTTTATCCTGGCAGGAGTATTGATGAATAATGGAGGAATAGCCAAAAAGCTGGTAAACTGTGCGAAGCTTTTGGCAGGAGGTCTGCCGGGATCTCTGGCACAGACCAATATTGTGGCCAATATGTTATTTGGAGCCGTATCTGGTTCTGGATGTGCAGCTGCCGCTGCGATCGGAGGCATTATGGGGCCGATCGAAGAGGAAGAGGGATATGATAAAAGCTATTATGCTGCGGTAAACATTGCTTCAGCCCCCACTGGAATGATGATACCGCCAAGCAATACTCTGATTGTATATGCTACCGTTGCCGGAACAGTTTCCATCAGTGCTTTATTTATGGCAGGCTATATGCCGGGCATTTTATGGGGACTGGGCAACATGGTGGTAGCAGGAATTATGGCGAAGAAGCTGGGATACAGGAATACGGAGCATTTAGGGTTAAAGGAGAGCATCCGTATTCTGCTGGATGCAATCCCATGTCTGATGATGATCGTAGTTGTTATCGGAGGTATCCTGATCGGAGCTTTTACAGCCACGGAAGGCTCTGGTATTGCAGTAGCGTATTCTCTGATTCTTGGCCTGATTTACAAGAACATTAGGATAAAAGACATTCCAGCGTATCTTTTGGAAGCGGCCAATATGACCTCTATCATTATCATTATGATTGGAATTTCTTCTATTATGTCATACGTAATGGCGTTTACCGGTATTCCAAAGATCATTGCAGAAGGACTGATGGGAATTACCACAAATAAGTATATTATCTTATTAATTATGAATATTTTTCTGCTGATCCTTGGAACCTTTATGGATCCTACACCGGCGATTCTGATTTTTACTCCTATTTTCCTGCCGATCTGTCAGAGCTTTGGAATGCATCCTGTGCAGTTTGGCTTGATGATTACGTTTAATCTGTGTATCGGTGCGATCACTCCTCCAGTAGGAACGGTTATGTTTACAGGGTGCCGTGTGGCGAATACCACCATTGAAGCAATTATTAAAAAGCTTCTTCCATTCTTTGGGGTGACAGCACTGGTGCTGCTGCTGGTTACCTATGTGGAGCCAGTTACCATGCTGATTCCACGATTGCTGGGATTAGTATAGAGCCGAAAGGAATGTTTCTTTTAGAGAAAATAAAAAAGCGCTGCTTCTGGCAGAAAGATGATGAAGTTATCATCTCTGCCAGGAGCAGCGCTCTTTTTATTTCTCAATTTTTTACCCGAAAATTCTCCAGGCACAAATAAAGTTATTCGCCCACCAGGAGCTTAAGGCATGATGGATCACTCGACCGTTACTGGAGGAAGCGTCGATTACGGTGCCGCCGCCTGCAGCAATTCCCACATGGCCGCTTACGACTACAATGTCGCCGGCCTGAATATCGGAGAAGTTGTTGATTCTGGTATAACGTCCCACATTCCGCCAGCCGGAGGAGGTGATGTAGCTTTGGTTAACGCCTACCTGGTTCAAACACCAGTAAACGAAGCCGGAGCAGTCAAAGGCATTGGGGCCTTTTGCTCCCCACACATAAGGGCTTCCCAGCTTGGACTGAGCTTTTGCGATTAGAGCGCCAACGCCGCCGGACATTTTAACCGTACCGGAGGAAGAACCGCCGGAGGAGCTGTTGTTTGTCTTTCCGGAGCTGTTGCCGGAATTACTGCTTCCAGAGCTGCCGCCCCGATTGCTCCCGGAGCTGCCGGAATTGCCGGAGGAGGTAGTCTGTTTTGGCGCTTTCTTCACATCGCTGCCGGTCAGCTTTGCCATGGTCATGGCGCCTACTGTACCGTCAGAGGCCAGGCCGTTTTGCGTCTGGAAGGACTTTACTGCCTTTTCTGTGATCTCGCCGTAGTATCCGGTTACATTGCCGGAATTTAAGTAGCCGTATTTGCTTAACAGATTCTGGATCTTGGAAACGGTGGTTCCTTCATCGCCCAGGCGCAGGCCCATAGGCTTGGCATTGGAGCTGTTTAAAGCCATTCGGGTGCCGGGGCCTAAGTAGCCGTCCACGATCTGGTCATTTCGAGCCTGGAACTGCTTTACTGCCTCTACGGTATCCTGGCCGTAAGTACCATCTGGCTCAGAAACCAGATATCCCAGGGTTTTTAAACGCTGCTGGCAGGCCAGAACTACATCGCTCTTTTCACCCAGAGCCAGGAAGTTGGCCCTGACCTCATCCGAATACAGCAGGTTCATGGTCTGCTGGCCCACTTTGCCGTCCTGGCTGAGGCCATTGACCTCCTGAAGCTTTAGCACAGCCGTTTCTGTGGAGTCTCCGAAGTTTCCCGTCAGAAGATTTTCGGAAGCTAAGTAGCCCAGGTCATAAAGACGGCTCTGGATCTGGAGGATATCGTCGCCTTCATCGCCCTTTTGTGCCGCATAATGTTTCGCATCCTGGGCCATGATAGCTTCATAGGTGGAGCCGCCTACGATACCGTCCTGGGTCAGGTCATTCTGCCGCTGGAAGATCTTAACCGCTCGTTCGGTCTGGGTACCGAAATACTGGGTCGGCTCATCGTGATCCATAAAGCCTAAATCCATCAGCCGCTGCTGGAGCTGTGCTACCACCGGATGCTCCTCGCCTACCCGCAGGTATTCCGGCATAGGTACTGCCTCCGGAACGGTAACCTGGATTTCTGGAAGGATCTGGCCCCTGGGGCTTAGGGGAGGAATTGTCTCCGGTGCTGTGGTAACAATAATTTCTGCGGTGGTCTCCTCTGCAACGGATGCATCTGAGGGAGATGCGGATACAGAAAGAGAGTCCCGCGTTTGGCAGCCGGCAGCCAGAAGGCCGCATAGGGTCAGCGCTGCTGCCAGGCTGGTGTAGGTGGTTAATCTTCGATATTTCTTATCTAATTTCATAGAAAGAATGTCCTTTCTTTTGTGCCTCATCGTAGCTGTTTCGTACGTTTACAGTTACGGATCTTTTGAAGCGTTATGTCTCATCAATGTGGTCCTTCTGCTGCAGATAACCAGAGCGGGGCAGCAGATAGATTTGTATGTTCCTGCTCTGCGGTCCTATTCTAACACATTTTCAGAAGGATTTCCACTGTCAGCCATTTTTTTCACAGGGAAGGCCACGCAGGCCTTAAATAAATCTCCGTCGATGATGATAGTAAAGGTTCCATTCTGAAGCTGCGTCAGGCTTTGGGCAATGGAAAGGCCCAGTCCGCTTCCCTCTGTCGTCCGGGAAACATCACCCCGGACAAAGCGTTCCGTCAGCTCCTCACTGGAAATGTTAAGGGGATGCTCGGAAATGTTTTTAATGGTAAATACTACCGTATCTTCTTCCTGTATCATGTCCACATAGATCCGGCTGTGACTCATGGCATATTTGAAGGCATTGTTGTACAGATTCTCCAGGACGCGCCAGAGCCGCCGGCCGTCGGCTTCGATCAGGATGGACTGATTCGGAAGATTGCTGATCAGCTCCAGGTGCCTTCCGGCAAATTTTTCTTCAAATTCGCCGTTGGTCTGGTAAACCAGTTCCACAAAATCAATGTCTGAGATCTCCAGCTTAATATTTCCGGAGCTGGCCTTGGATGCTTCCACCAGATCTTCTGTCAGGGTTTTCAGGCGCTGGGATTTCTGTTCCAGTACCTCCAGATAACCTTGAACTTTTTCGCTTTGGATGTGCTCCCGCTTGATTAAGTCCACATAGTTGATGATGGAGGTAAGGGGAGTCTTTAAATCATGAGATACATTGGTGATCAGGTCTGCTTTGAATCGCTCACTTTTCACCTTTTCCTGGAGAGCTGAATCCAGATTTTCACCAATATGATTAATGTGGTCGGCAATGATTTCCTGTTTTCCGCTGAATTCCTTCACGTTGACACAGTAGCTGATGTCACCGGAGGCAATATTGGAAATTGCCTGGAAGATCTTTTCATTTTGGCGTGCCTTCTTGATTACATAGTAAAAGGAAACCATGTCCAGCATGGCCCAGGCCAGGATCAAGGCGAAGAAGAAGATCTGATGGCTGACTGGTTCCAGGTCAAAAAGCAGGTAGATGGTGCTGCATGCACAGGTAATGTTCAAAGCAACGAATGCAATGTAGGAATAGGCAGCCGTGTGGGAACTGTTTTCCTGGGTAAAATATGCAGTCAATTCCCCGAGTCCCCTTCGTACCCAGCTGCCCTGCCAGAGGGTGTCTGCCTTGTAACGGCGCAGCAGGCTGAAAAAGCATAGGAGGGCGATCAGATACATGATTACATAGATCAGCAGCCGTTCTGCATAGTACCAGCTGCTCTGGGATACCACCAGATGGAGTAGGCGGATGCCCACCACCTGGCCTATATAGCAGCCGATGGCACCCAGGGAGAAAAACAGCAGGACACAGGCCTCTGCACTGATGCGGTCCACAGGATACAGGCGGACATGGCTTCGGTCCCTGGTCTGATATCCGGAAGCGGAAATCAGGTACAGCAGGGTAAGTACACAGCCCAGACATCCGCCGCTCATCATCAGCAGTCCGCGGATCGTCCAGTCGCGCATGGATTCATAGCCGGAGGCTTCCTTGGTGTAGCGGTCCGGGTAAGGGAAGTTGGTATCCACAGAGATGATAAAGTGCTGAAAGGTCTGGTCATAAAATTCCGTATCAGCAGCCAGTTCCTGAATGTAATCCGGGATCTGTGACATATTGGTTTCAATGCGGAGGCTGTCTGCGCGGTATTCGGCATAGAGCCCCATATGCTTGATTTTTTCCCAGGAAGGATTGTTTACATTGGTGTAGACAATGGTATCACGGGAGATCATGTCATTGTCATTGGCGCAGGTAAGCTGGAAGGAAATGTTGGAAGGCTCTGACACGATGTTGTAATATACATAGCAATAGCGGCTGAAGTTGCTTAATGCCTCATAGCACAGATCCTTCATTTTTGCATAAGCCTGACCCGGCTCGGTAAGCTCCGGATCCGGGTCATAGGATTTATATTCTACCAGCACCGGATCCTCCTGGATCGGCGTGTCGTTGGATGAGATCACAGAAATGGACCAGTCCTCCTGCAGAAAATAGCCATAGGATTCGCCCATCTCAATAATATCATGTAAGGTATAGTCCGTCTCTGCATTGGGGCCGTAGTTGATGGTAAGGATCTCCTTATCCATGTCCAGTTCCCCTTCGGTTTCAAAAGCATCCCGCAGGCGGGCATAGTCAAAGATGGCCAGGATATCTGACTGGAGCTGATTGTAAAAAATATCTGACTGGATGTAGGATTCGCTTTGGATCCAGGTAATGCCCCGGCCAAAGTTGGAATTGGCATACAGGATGCAGATGCTGGTTACAATCAGCCCGAGAAAGATCAGGTGGAGGCAGGATGCAAGGATTTTAAAAAATCGGGTGAAGCTTACTTTCATATTAATCTCCTAAAGTATGGTTTGTTTTCCTTACTGCTTCTCGATCTTATAGCCCACACCCCACACAACCTTTAAGTAGCGCGGCTCTCTGGGATTGATCTCGATTTTTTCCCGGATATGGCGGATGTGAACGGCTACCGTGTTGTCCGCTCCGATGGCTTCCTCATTCCAGATCTGCTCATAGATCTCATCGATGGAAAATACCTTCCCTGCATTCTTTACCAAAAGAAGGAGGATGTTGTACTCGATGGGAGTCAGCTTGATCGGGTCGCCGTCTACCGTTACTTCCTTATTATCATCGTTGATCTGCAGACCGCCGCATTTATATACCTGTCCGGCCGACTGCTGGTTTAGATTGCCCAGCTGGGTGTAGCGGCGCAGCTGAGATTTTACCCGGGCCATCAGCTCTAAGGGGTTAAAGGGCTTGGTGATATAGTCATCTGCGCCGATATTTAAGCCAAGGATCTTATCGGTATCCTCGGATTTCGCCGACAGGATGATGATCGGAATGCTGCTGGTTTCCCGTACCTTTAAGGTGGTGCGGATGCCGTCCAGGCCGGGCATCATAACGTCCAGGATCAGCAGATCCACCTGATTGGTGCCTAACAGCTGCAGGGCTTCTTCACCGTCATATGCCTTTATTACATGAAAGCCTTCGCCGGTCAGATAGATGTCGATGGCCTCTACGATTTGTTTGTCGTCGTCGCATACTAAGATATTTGCCATAGTAGGTCCTCCTTTATATAAAATGGATGTTTTGTGCTTGACATAAAATGTTCAGGATAGATTGATTATACGTAACTGTGAGGGTTATCTTACGGTCAGCGCAGCAAATGCGCAGATCTACTGAATAATTACGATTATACAACAGATTGGGGGGATGTGCCTATTACATTTTAATGAATTATTCGTTAAGAAGAGTTTGCGGGGGTTATAGGAAAAGGACTCTCCGATGTGATGGGAGAGTCCTGAAGTTTGCTTGCAGATATAGTTAGAACCGGAATACAGCTGTTCCGTATGCTGGGAGCGGATAGCTGACGGAGAAGGGCTGGCCGTCGCATTCACCTTTTACAGCTTTGTAGGGGATTCCCTTTGGCAGGAGGCCGTCCTGAGAGGTCAGGATCAGGCTGTAGCTGCCTTTTTTGGGAACGCCTACCCGGTAGTCGTCCCGTGCCATCGGGGTGAAGTTGATCACGAACAGCAGATTTCTCTTGCCGGTTTCATCCCGGCGGATGAAGGAGAAGATGCTGCGGTCGCCGTCATTGGCATTGATCCACTGGAAGCCGTTCCAGTCGTTATCCTGGCGGTAAAGGGCAGGATATTTTTTGTATAAATGAAGAAGATCCTTTACATAGGACTGGAGGGAGCGGTGCTGGTCCTCTTCGGTCAGATACCAGTCTAAGGAAACCTTTTCATCCCATTCATGCCACTGTCCGAAATCCTGTCCCATGAATAAAAGTTTCTTTCCGGGGTGGCCCAGCATAAAGGTGTAGCCGCACTTTAAGTTGGCGAATTTATCCTCGTAGATGCCGGGCATCTTGTTGATCATGGAGCATTTTAAGTGAACCACCTCGTCGTGGGACAGAACCAGGATATAGTTTTCACTGGTAAAATAAGTGAGGCCGAAGGTCATCTTATTGTGGTTGTATTTGCGGAAATATGGATCCAGCTTCATATATTCCAGGAAGTCATGCATCCAGCCCATGTTCCACTTGAAGGTGAAGCCCAGGCCATTGTCTTCCGGCTTTTTCGTCACATTGGGCCATGCGGTGGATTCTTCTGCGATCATGATCGCGCCGTTTTTCCGGCCGGTAAGAACGCTGTTTAAGTGCTTGAAGAATTCGATGGCTTCCAGATTTTCATGTCCGCCGTATTTGTTGGGAACCCAGTTGCCAGCAGTGCGGCCGTAGTCCAGGTAAAGCATGGAGGCCACTGCATCCACACGAAGGCCATCGATATGGAACTTTTCTACCCAGTAGATGGCATTGGAAATCAGGAAGTTCTTTACTTCATTTTTCTCGTAGTCAAATACTTTGGTGCCCCAGTCCGGATGCTCGCCCTTACGGGGATCGGCGTATTCGTAAAGCGGCTGTCCATCGAAATCAGCCAGTCCGTGGGCATCCTTTGGGAAGTGGGCCGGAACCCAGTCCAGGATAATGCCGATGCCCTTCTTATGTAGATAATTGACGAAATACATAAACTCCTGCGGAGTTCCGTAGCGGGAGGTGGGAGCAAAATATCCGGTTACCTGGTAGCCCCAGGAGCCGTCAAATGGATGCTCTGCAATGCCCAAAAGCTCCACATGAGTATAACCCATCTCCTTTACATAATCTGCCAGCTCGTGAGCGGCTTCCTTGTAGGTGTAAACGCCGTCTTTCTCCTCCCGCTCTTTCTTTCTCCAGGAGCCTAAATGAACCTCATAAATGCTCATAGGAGACTTATAGGGATCTGTCTCTGTGCGCTTTTTCATCCAGGCAGAATCGCTCCACTTAAAGTGGTCGATATCAGCAGTAACGGAAGCGGTGCCGGGACGGTACTCGGAGCTGAAGGCGTAAGGATCTGCTTTAAATAAAACCTTTCCGGTAGTGGTGGTGATGGCGTATTTATACACCTCACCGTATCCCATATCCGGGATGAAAACCTCCCAGATGCCGGAGGTTTCCAGCATCTTCATAGGATTCTGATCCGGCATCCAGTTATTGCGGTCGCAGACTAAGCTGACTGCTGCGGCGTGGGGCGCCCAGACTGCAAAATACATGCCGTTTTTTCCTTCGTAAGTCTGCGGATGGGCACCTAATTTATTATAAATTTCATAATGGGTGCCGTTTCCAAACAGGTAGCGGTCCATCTCTGTGATAAAGCCGGTGCCTGCCTGTTTTTTCTTTTTTGCCATAATAATTTATTCCTCCCTTATCTTTAAGACAACTCCCCAATTGCCTTGTAATTCGATCATAATTTTGCCGTTTTCGATGGGAAGCGTGCTGCCGTCCATCAGGTTTTCTGCTGTGGAAGCGTGGATTGGAACGGGCACGTAGACCGTGGCATTCTGATCGTCATTATTTACTGCAGTGATGCAGATACTTCTGTCTGCCCTGCGGGCAAATGCATACTGGCGGTTCGTCAGGAGAAGCTCCTGATAAATGCCGTCATGGAACTCTGGATTTTCCTGATGGATCTTGCCTAAGGCGGAGATCCAGTCGGTTAATTCATTGTGCAGCTCCTGATCCTGAGCGGGGGTCAGGGCCGGGCGCAGCGCTTCATCGCTGGTTCGGGTACGGGTTCCTTCAATCCCCCATTCTCCGCCGTAGTAAATAGATGGAATGCCAGGCAGAGTAAAGAGGCAGGTGTAAACCGGGATCAGATGGGCCTTGTTCCGGAGCTTGCTGGCAATGCGGTCCTCGTCATGGTTGTCTACGAAGGTGTAAAGCTTCCGGTGGATGGCTTCCAGTCGGCGGACATTGTGGGCGATCTCGAAGAAATTGTGATCATTGAAGCCAGAATAAAGGCTCTTATGCAGCTCGTAATTCGTCACGGAATGAAGCATTTCCTGGTTCACCCAGCGGGAATAATCGCCGTGGATCACCTCGCCCATGAGCCAGAAATCCTCCTTCATAGAGGATGTGGCCTGGCGCAGCTCCTTCATAAATCCAAAGTCTAAAACATTAGCGCAGTCCAGGCGGATTCCATCGATATCGAACACATCCATCCAGAACTGAATCACCTCAAAAAGGTACTGCTTGACTGCCGGATTCCACAAGTTTAAGCAGGGAAGCTCGTAGTGGCCCTGCCATGCCTCATAGCCGAAACTGTCCCCCAGAGGAGAGCCCCAGTCGAAGTTAATGCCTTTATACCAGTCCTTATAGGGGGAATCCCAGCGCCGCTCCTGAATGTCGCGGAAGGCAAAAAATTCCCGCCCGGTGTGGTTAAACACCCCGTCCACCACCACCTTGATGCCGGCCTCATGGCAGAGGGATACAAACTTTTTAAAGCTGTCATTATCACCTAACCGGCGGTCCACCAGCTTATAGTCTCTGGTGTCATAGCCATGGGTTGAGGATTCGAAAAGGGGGCCGATGTAGATCGCGCTGCATCCCAGAGACTGGATATGAGGAATCCACTGATCCAGCTCTTCAAAGCGGTCCACGATGGTTTCTTCCGTATTCTGCTTTGGGGCACCGGTCATGCCCAGCGGATACATATGATAAAAAACTGCCTTTTCGTACCAAGTACTCATGATAAAAATCCTCCTGTGATGTCGTAATTATGACTTAAGATATGCTCCGCAGCCTTAAAACGCCGCAGCAAAAACTGATAGCGAAGCTGTGCGGCATTGATCTCATAGATATAGCAGTCGATCAGAGTAGGGTCAACGGCCTGTTCAAAATGGTTTCTGGCGGCATTGATCTCCTCCTTTGTCTGATCGATCTGAGCCCGAAGCCGAAGCAGATCCGGGCTGGAAATCATCTTGTGTTTCTGGTGAGTTCCTGTGAAAAATATAGGCATAATCTGTCATCCTTTCCTGTTTGTTTTCCTGATTTTTCCTGCAGATCGGAATGGCAACGAACCGTTGGCATCCGTTTGAAACTGCTTAACGTTTTACAGGAAAAGTATGGCGAAAACATGGGAAATTATGTATCATTACGCCAAAAATTCCTGGAGGCGGAATCCTAAATTCATCAGGGTCCGGGTGGAATCTGCAATGGTCAGATAATAGTAATTCGCAGTTCCCTCCTGACGGCTGTTGATCAGTCCGGCCTCCTTTAAAATTTTTAAATGATGGGAGATTGCAGGCCGGGAAAGGCTGGTCATTTCGGTGATCTGGTTTACATTCATTCCGGATCTGTGAGACAGCATATCCTTTGCCAGTGCCCCGAGAATCGTTAACCGGACTTCATCTCCTAATGCGATAAAAAGCGGCATACACTCTTTAAACGTCATCTGAATTTCTTCTGCGGACGTCAATACAGCCTCACCTCCTTGATCCCTGGCATCAGCCAGTTCCGCTTGCTTGGTTTAAAAATTTAAACTAAAAGTATTCTATCATGGATATTTTAGGCAGTCAATGTATCTGAAATAGAATTTAAAGGCAAAAAATCGTTAAAATAGACAAAAAATGTGAGGCTTTAAAGAGTCAACTGCCTATCCAAAGTGAATATTGTATACATGTAAAATATTGTAAGAAGTAGTTGACAAACATTTTGTTTTGTGGGATAATAAAAACAACAGATGGAAAAAATATCCAAATAATATCCAGTACCTGCCAGGAAGGTCAGGTGCAACCGGAATATGTTTAATGGAATGATGACTCATTCATTGCTGCTGAAATGCAGCTTACTGATCTGCCTTGCTGCGGCGGGCCTGTGGGATTTATGGGCCGGGCGGATCCCAAACCGATGGCTGATGTTCTGGTACATCATCGGGTTTGGCGTGTTTGTCCGCAGCAGCTGGCTGGCGGCGGCCGGATATCTGGTCCGGAGCGTTGCTGCAGTTGGCTTACTTTTTCTATTTTTTCTTTGCCGTATGATAGGTGCCGGTGATATTAAATGTATGGCCCTGATCTGCGGATATCTTGGTTTTTCATCCGGTCTCCGGGTAATCGGAGCCGGGATGCTGATGGGAGCCGGCTGGTCTCTGGGAAGGCTGCTTAGGAGAGGGCTTTTGCAGGAGCGGATTCGGTATCTGACTGCCTATGTCGGGCGGGTATTTCATGAGAAGCGGATAATTGCATATTACGTGCCGGAACGGGACGGTAAGGATGTGGCGCTGCCCCTAGGATTTTGTTTATTTTTGGGGCTGGTAGTTTCTTATGGATACGGAATGTAAAAAAATGGAATTTATTTAAGGAGGCATGGTACTGGATGAAGAAGAGGATTATGGCAGTTTTTGATGTGGACCCGTTTTTTGCAGACCGGTTTGCAGAGGCGGCAAACCAGCGGGAGAAGGTGCCGTTTACCGTGATGGCATTTACCAGCATGGAGCGGCTGAAGGCATTTGCAGAGGAAAATCCGGTTGAGATCTTACTGATCGACAGCAGAATGAAGGCGGAAGCGGAAGGTGTGAGAGCCGGGCAGGTGATGCTGTTGTCAGATGGGGAGATCGTTTCTGCTGCAGGGGAGACGCCCAGTGTGTATAAGTATCAGTCTGCAGACAGCATTATCCGGGAGGTGATGGCATGCTACTGCACCCGGCCGGTCCAGCCCGCAGTAGCTGTCCTTGGAAATAAGAGTACTCTGATCGGTGTATATTCGCCGGTAAATCGATGCTTGAAGACCTCGTTTGCCTTGACGCTGGGGCAGGTACTGGCGAAGGACAGCCGTGTGCTGTACCTCAGTCTGGAGGATTGCTCCGGCTTTCGGAAGCTGATGGGACAATCGGGGCCAGGTGATTTTTCTGATGTGCTGTATTACTACAGTCAGGGTGGATGCAGCTGGGCCAGGCTGAAATCTCTGGTGTACAGCTGGGATAATCTGGATTATATTATGCCGGTCCGTTACCCGGAGGATCTGTGCCAGGTCAGCGGCGAGCAGATGGCGGAGCTTTTGTGCCAGCTTGCAGGCGAGGGGATTTACGAGGTGATTGTGGTGGATCTGGGGCAATTTGGGAAGAAGGCAGTCAGCGTACTGGAGGTCTGCGACGGGATCTATATGCCCACCAAGCAGGATTGGATGTCTGCGGCGAAGATCCAGGAATTTGAGGAGTATGCAGCTGCCTCCGGACACAGCGGACTGATGGATAAGACCCAGAAGCTGAAGCTGCCTTATCACAATGGATTCGGCGGACAGAAGAATTATCTGGATCAGCTTCTGTGGGGCGAGCTGGGGGATTTTGTGAGGCAGCTTTTAAAGGGGAAGCAGGTTTGGAGCTGAGAAGAATCAGAGAAAAAACGGAAACAAGGTCTGGGCAAAATCGAAGAGAGGATAGAAAAAGCTGGGAAAACGGGAGGGAAATAGGCGATGGAAGCAGAAAAGCGAGGGATTGGAGGAAGGAAGAAGCCGATCAGGAAAACAGATGAAATAGAAGAAGAAAGCAGGGGCCGGGAAAGCTGTCAAGAAGAGGGAAGAGGCCGGCAAACCAGCTCAAAAGAAAGCGAAGGCCGGGAGTGGCAGGAAAACCGCACGAAATCACTCCGCTGCTGCCTGCAGCGAAAGATCATGGAGGAGATTGAGAGCCGGCGGGGATTGAGCGATGAGGAATTGTGGGAGATCATCGATCATGAGGTGCTGGAGATTGGAAAACAGGAGTTTATCTCTCTAAAAGAAAAGATGGATCTCCGAACCCGGCTGTTTGATTCCTTTCGGCGCCTGGGAATTTTGCAGGAGCTGATAGATGACGACCAGATTACAGAGATCATGGTGAATGGCAGGAAGCAGATCTTTATTGAGCGCCGGGGCCAGACCATGCTGTGGGATCGGTGCTTTGACAGTGAGGAGCAGCTGGAGGATATGATCCAGCAGATCGTAAGCCGGGTGAACCGAATGGTAAATGTGTCATCCCCCATCGTAGATGCCCGGCTGGAGGATGGTTCCCGGGTGCATGTAGTGCTTCCGCCGATTGCGCTGGATGGTCCGGCTGTTACCATTCGAAAATTCCCGGAGCCGATCACCATGGAGAAGCTGATCCAGTACCAGTCAATCACAGAGGAGGCGGCAGCTTTTTTAAAGGTACTGGTGGCATCCGGCTATAATATCTTTATCAGCGGAGGAACCAACTCAGGAAAAAGTACCTTTCTGAATGCCCTTTCTGCCTTTATCCCGGAGGAAGAACGAGTGATCACCATAGAGGATTCAGCAGAGCTTCAGATCCAGCAGGTGCCCAATCTGGTCCGGCTGGAATCCCGCAATGCCAATGGAGAGGGAGAGGGCGCGGTAACCATACGGGATCTGATCCGGGCAGCTCTCCGGATGAATCCTTCTCGAATCATCGTGGGCGAGGTTCGTTCCGGCGAGGCCTTTGATCTTCTGACTGCCTTTAATACAGGGCACAGCGGTATGGGAACCGGCCACGCAAACAGTCCAAAGGATATGCTGTCCCGACTGGAATCTATGGTTTTAATGGCGGCGGAGCTTCCGCTGACAGCGATCCGAAGCCAGATCTGTGCGGCTATTGATGTGATCGTCCAGCTTGGCCGGCTTCGGGACAGGAGCCGGAGAGTGCTGGATATTGTGGAGGTGATTGGAATGGACCAGGGAGAGATCCGGCTGAATCCGCTGTTCACCTTTCGGGAGGAGGTGATGGGGGAGCAGAAGAACGAAAGGGGCAGGGAAGGCTTCCAGGGAGGAGGAAATGCCGGAAAAAATGAAGCGAAAGGTACATACGGCACGAAAGATGCCGTGGAAGGCAGGCTGGTTTCCGTGGGGCAGCTTACCAGAAGGGAAAAGCTGTGGGCAGCAGGCTTTGAATTATGAGGAATACCACTTGACGCCATCAGAATGGATCTTATATGGAGGAGAAGGTGCCGGGGTATGTGCGTTGATCTCCTACGCGTTTTATCGAAGTGCAGTGATGTTTTTGCTGCTGCTTCCATTGGGGCTTTTGTATCCGTTGTTTCACAGAAAGCATTTGAAGGAGGCAAGATTATTCCGGCTGAATCAGCAGTTTAAGGAAGGAATCCTGATCCTTGCGGCGAATTTAAGCGCTGGATATTCCATTGAGAATGCACTGGCCAACAGCAGTCAGGAGCTGGATATGCTTTATGGAGCAGAGGGGATGATCAACCGGGAATTTTCCGGGATGGTCCGCCAGATTCGGATGAATCAGACGGTGGAGCAGGTATTTTTTGAATTTGCAGACCGCAGCGGTCTGGAAGATGTGAGGAACTTCGCCCAGGTTTTTAAAGCGGCAAAGAGAAGCGGCGGTGATCTGGTGGCGATCATCAATCACACCGCCGGTGTGATCCGGGATAAGGCACAGGTGCGGGAGGAAATCATGAATATGACGGCCTCCAAGAAGCTGGAACAAAAGATCATGAATCTGATTCCGTTTTTCCTGATTTTTTATATTGATAAGGCTTCTCCTGGATTTTTCGGGATGATGTATGGAACGATTGTAGGGCGGGTACTGATGACAGTCTGTCTGGGGGTGTACGGCATTGCGTTTTGGTTATCAAAAAGGATCCTTGATATTCCGATTTAAAGGGAAGAAGCTGTCTGTGGAGATCACAGAGCTTCTGTGTGTGCTGGCTGGAATTCTGCTGTTTGGGCTGATGGAGGTAATGAATCCAGAGGAAGCTATGGGGGACGGCTATATTCAGAGAAATGCCTATGGGCAGGGGAAGGATACCGTTGGCCTGATGATTGAAGTGCCGGGGCATTCCGATGAAGCGGCGGAGATCACATTTCCTGTGGAAGAAAGGCAGTATACAAGGGGGCAGGCTCTGGCGGAGCTGGATGCACTGGAAGGGCGGCTGAAGGAGATGATTCTAGGGGATAATCCGGCACTTTCTCAGGTTCGAACGAAGCTGCAGCTGGTATCGAGAGACAGTCAGACAGGCTTTCGTATCCGCTGGAGCAGCAGCCGGTCGGATATCATTGGATTTGACGGCAGTATTTCCGCAGAAGAGATCGATGAAAATACAGGCTGTCAGGTGGTGCTGAAGGCAGAGGTATCCGATGGATTAGGGGACAGCAGAAGCTTTTCCATTCCCGTCACAGTATTTCCGCCTCTTATGTCAGAGCAGGAGCGGTGGAGATCAGGACTGTTAAAGGCAATCGCTGCTGAGGAAGGAAGGACCAGAACAGAAGCGGGCTTTTATCTTCCAACAGAATATGAAGGGGAAGCTGTGATCTATTATCCGAAGGAGGACCATGATTCCATCTGGCTTCTGGTTCTGGGGCCTGTAATGGCGGCTCTGCTTCGGGTCAGAAGAGCCAGTGAAAAGAAAAATCTCCAAAAGGAACGGGAACGAAAGCTTCTTCTGGACTATTCAGAGGTAATATCCAAGCTTCAGATCTTCCTTGGGGCAGGGATGACCGTCCACACAGCCTGGGAACGGATCGTTCTGGATTATCGAAGGATACGGGAGCGGGGCGGAGAGGAACGTCCGGCTTATGAGGAAATGCTTCAAACCTATTATCAGGTGCAGAGCGGCACCGCAGAAGGAACCGCTTATGAAGAATTTGGAAGGCGCTGTATGCTGCAGCCATATTTGAAGCTGGCTGGTCTTTTGGAGCAGAACCGCAGGACCGGGACAAAAAATCTTCGATATTTGCTCCAAATCGAGATGACAGATGCCTTTGAACAGAGAAAAAACCTGGCCAGGCGTCAGGGTGAGGAGGCCGCTACGAAGCTTTTAGTTCCACTTTTTTTGATGCTGGGTGTTGTAATGGTGATCGTAGTGGTTCCGGCATTTTTAACATTTTATTAGAAAAGCAGCAATGGTTTCACAGATCACGCAGGGTCTGCCCCGGAAAAGAGAGGGTATTTCCTGCGCTGATTGCAGGATGAAGAGGAGGAAATGAAGGATGAGGAAGGAAATTCAGGCTTTTTTGCGAGAAGAAGATGGTGTAGGCGTGATTGAGGTGGTTTTGATCCTGGTGGTTCTGATTGGTTTGGTGATTATCTTTAAGGGACAGATCACCAGCCTGTTAAATGACATTTTTGATCAGATCAACAGTCAGTCTAAGGAGGTATATTAGAAGGAGAGATCAAAAGATTGAAGTGGAAAGGACAGATATCCGTTTTTTTAAGTTTGATCCTGATCTGCGTCTGCGGCCTGATCTGCGGTCTATTGGAATCTGCAAGGACAGCAGGCGCCAGATGCTATCTCCAGACAGCCGCCCATTCTTCCATGGATTCTCTGTTCAGTCAATATCACAGAGCACTTTGGGAGGAATACCGCATCTTTGGACTGGAACATAAGGCGGAGGAGGATATTTCTCAGGAATTTTCGGAATTTTTAAAGCCTTATCTGGAGCAGGATAACTGGTATCCGTTTGAACTGAAAACCAGCCAGGTGACGGGACGGCAGCTTTTGACTGATGACTCCGGCGAGTATTTTGAGAAGGAGATCATGGACTATATGAAGTATGGCATCTGGACGAAGGAGTGGGATGGGGATAGTGCGGCGCAGGCGCTGAAGACCCTGACGGAGGCAAGCCAGGTTTCGGAACTGACGCGGTCTATGGAGATCCAGACAAAGGATGCATGGAAGCTGGAGCGGACACTGGAGGATCTGGGAAGCTGCCTGGAGGAACAAAAGGCGCATCAGGATACTGCGGCCAGACTGCTGGATCAGGAGGATGGCAGTGGTTTCTGCCGGGAGGGCGACCGGCTGATCCGCAAGCTGAAAAAGGTTCCCGGGCTGGTGGAAAAATATGAAAAGCAGGCAGATGAATTAGGAAAAAAGCTGGGAGGATTAAAGAAGCAATATGAGGAGAAATCAGCAGACCTTAGCAGCAGTGTACAGGCCTCATTTCAAAGTGAACTGTTTGAGTATGAGGCATACACGGACAAGGATGGAGAGCGTCGGAAGCAGATCGTGGGGCTTTCCACAAAATCAGAAAACCGGATCGCACTGGTGGAGGCAGTTCAGCAGGAGGCAGAGGAGGTAGAGGATTATATTGATTCCTGGGAACCGGAGGATGAGGATGATGAACTGGATACGGCGGCGTTGTGGGCTCCGGTACAGGCCCATTTTGCACAATATGAGGCGCTGTTCCTCCCAGTCCAGGCAGGAGTCAAGGATAAGGAGAAGGAAGGCCTGTTAAAACGGCTGAGGGAGATGGCAGACAAGGGGATCTTGTCATTGGTTCTGCCGGAGGGAGCAGAGGTATCAAAGGGAAGCATTCTTACCGGCCAGTATCCCTCCGGCCGGATCGCATTTGAGGAAAAAGGGCTGGGTCTTTTGGAGCAGGCGATGACAGCGGAGTATTGCCAGGTGTTCTGCAATCATTTCTGTGATACGGGAGAGAAGGAAACGGCCTATGAGATGGAGTACCTGCTGTTTGGCAATGGGACAGATAAGGAGAATCTGGTACAGACAGTGGAAATGCTGCTGGCTGTGCGGGAGGGAATGAATCTGATCCATATCTTAGGAGACAGTGAAAAACGCAGTCAGGCCAAAACACTGGCAGCATCTGTGGTAGGGGCATCCGGGCTGCTGCCATTAGTATCGATTACTGCATTTCTGATTATGGGAGTCTGGGCCTTTGGAGAGGCGGTAGCGGATATCCGGGCACTGCTGAGCGGCGGAAAGGTTTCGATTTTAAAAGGAAAGGAAGACTGGTGCTTAAGCCTGGATGGCCTGCTGGAATTTGCAGCCCGGGGAAAGGTGAAGGAAAGTGAAAGTCGGGAATCTGGCCTTTCCTATCCCCAATATCTGACCATCTTTCTTTTAGTCAGCCCTGGAACCAGGATGCTTTACCGGATGATGGATGTGATCGAAATGAACCTGTCCAGGAAGCAGAAGGGATTTCAGCTGTCCAACTGTGCATACCGGGTGGATATCCAGACAGAGACTTGTGGAAAACATGTCTATTTTGCCCTGGGATTGTTGAAAAGTATTGTGGGCAGCACAGATATTACTTATCCGCTGACGGTGGATGCATCGCGGGCTTATTAACGATTCAAAAAGGAGGTGAAGTCCCATGCCCTTTTTTCAAAATCAAAGAAATTCCGACTTGATATTTCTGAATGCTGCCAATCGAACAACTCTCCAAGTACGAAGCCCCAGGGATAACAGCGGTAATGCGGTACGGTATGGAGAAAAAAGGGTGTGGGACTTTGCCTCCTTTGAAGCATCCAGGTATGGGAGAGATTTGGAATGGAAAAAGCAGGCAGTTTTGCACCGAAGGTTACGAAGGCAGAGAAGTCCACAGCAAGGATTGATACAGCAGGATTACTGGCAGAAACCGTCTGCCGCCGTGTCAGTGGAAGCTGCTCTGGCGCTGTCAATTTTTATCTTTGCTATGGTATGCATGATGATCTCCTTCCGAATGATGGAACGGCAGAGGCAGGTACAGGCTGCCCTGGAATCGGTGAATGAAAAGCTGTGCCAGTATGCCTATCTGGAATACATGCTGTCCAATGGAGAGGAGATCCCCAAGGAAGATGGGGACTGGAAGCAGGAGCTGCTGCTGGGGATCACCAATGGCGCGGCAGGGATCGGTGCCGGACTGATGGCAGAGGATATGTTTCGCCAGGAAGGAATGGATTTTCATACATTCTTAAAATCTTCTTTTCTGGAGGATGGGGAAACGATCGCTTTCCGCATGGATTATCGGATGCGGATGCCATTTTCCATCCTGAACCTGAAATCGCTCCCTTTTACGTCAGAAAGCACGCGGCGGGCCTGGATCGGGCGGGATGGGTTAAGCTTTGAGGAGGATGGTGACCAGGAAGATGAGGAGGACCCCATCGTTTATGTGGGAAAATACTCAACCCGGTATCACAGATCCAGGGAGTGTCACTATCTTTCAAACCGGCTCCAGTCTGTGGATTACGATGCTATTTCAAAGATCCGAAATCAAAGCGGCGGGAAATATTACCCCTGTGCCGTCTGCGGGAGCAGTGCAGCATCAGGAAGCACAGTGTATATCATGGAAAGCGGCAGCCGGTATCATACCACCTCCGGGTGTACGGCAATCATTGCCTATGTGCAGGCGGTGAAGCTTTCGGAAGTAGAGCATCTGGGAGGCTGTTCCTATTGCAGCCGATGATTGAAAGAATCAGGAGGAGAAAAATGAGCTTTTTCCTATATGTTATAGCTGCTGCCTGGCAGGATGGAAGACGGAAGGCGGTATCTGGTTGGTTTCTGCTGTTCTTTTTTGTACATTTTATTGTTTCTCAGGTATGCCATCGGATATTCCGAGCCAATATGGATATGCGGCAGGCATCGGTATGGTTCCGGGGAATGGCGGCCGATTCTTCGCTGAAGAGTTTGTGGGCTGGATGTCTGATAGGGGCAGCCCTGTTTCTGATCAGCCGGATCACAGAAGGTGCATTGGGGCAGGGAGATGGGATCTTCTTCCTGATTGCAGGAATTTATCTGGGATTCTGGAAAAACTTGTTTCTTCTGGTGTCAACCCTGTTTTTATGCAGTATCGCAGGACTGGTGTACATGCTGTTTGGAAGGCTGAATGGAAAGGACTACAGAAAGAAAACACTTCCCCTATTGGTTTTTACCCTTCCGGCAGGGATTCTGCTGGCCTGTATGTAGAGGGATGAGGAGAGATATGAGGCAGAGAGGAGAAACTTAACCGATGAAAAAATCCGGGAAGCAAATGAGGAGGCTGCACTGGACAAAAGCAGGCTATGCAGCCAGCTATACCGTGGAGATGGCCTACATTATGGCGGTATTCTGCCTGGTCATGGTAGTTTTAGTTCAGCAGGCATATCGCCTCCATGACGAAACGAAAAGCGGAATGACGCTGCAGGAGGCGGTGGAACGGATGCGCCACGATGAAGATGACCGCAGCGAGGAAATTGTGGAAGAGGTTCAAAGCTGTTCTGGATTACTGCTTTCCATGGACAATCTGAATATGGAATTGGGGAAAAGCGGCAGCAAGGTCACAGGGCAGCTGTCTGGTTTGAGACCAGAAGGGGCCTGGAACCTGGAAATTTCCAGCAAGGTTTATGAGCCGGAAGAATTTTTGCGGAAGGTGGCAGCATTAAAGCAATTGGAGGAGCGATATGAAGGTCAGATACAAGAGGGAGATGCGCCATAATTATTTAATTTTGGAGGCACTGGAGCCAGATGCAGAAAGCTTTGAAATCCGGATGCTGACAGGCAATTCTATAGAAGGGCTTCTGAAATTTCGGATGAAGCAGGAAGAGCAGAATCAATATTACTATTATGAGATCACTTCAAAACAGCCGTTAAGCAGGCTGCTGGAATTTAAGGCAATTCGAAAGGAAGACCTTGGCAGGCTGATCATTGGGATCGGAAGTGCGCTGCACCATATGGAGGATTTTCTTCTCCAGGAATCCCATGTCCTGTTAGAGCCGGAGCATATTTATATTGAACCAGAAACGTATCAGGTCTGGCTGTGCTATATTCCTGGATATCAAGGCGATTTTCCTACAGCGATGGAAAAGCTGCTGCAGTATCTCCTGAAAAAAGCAGATCATCGGGATAATGATACAGTGGTGTTAGCCTATCGCCTTTACCAGGAAAGCCAAAAGGATTATTATGGTATGGAGGATTTATTAAGAGCAGTCCAGGAGAGCCAGTGCAGTGCGTATCAGAAAGAACTGCAGCCAGATCCTGTCACTGAAGAAGCAGGGGCAGGAAGCGATCAGCAGTCAGGAAAAAACTTAAGTTCAGGGAAGGAACGGAAAGATCAGCGCCGGGAGGAGCAATTTGAGGGATACAAAAACAGGGAGAAAGTGCCTGCAGAAGAATTAGAAAGAAGCCGAGAAAAAAAGGCAGGAAGGCAAGCGGGAAGAAAAGAAAAATCACAAAGACAGGCACTTGAAATTCAAAAAAATGGGAGAAAAAATCAAAGAAAAATAGAAGAGAAAAGCGAGAACATACACAGAAAAAATGGCGGCAGCAGTCGAAAAGGGACGAAGTTTGCAGCCTTGTTCCTGCTTGCATTTCTGACCTTGGTTCCAGCCGTCATGTGGTTGTTTTTGGGGCAAAGCGGATTCCTTTTATATGGGAGATGGATCGCTGCTGCAGATGTGGGAGCCGTGGCTGGTTTTCTCATTTTTCTGCTGGGAAAAAGAAAAGAGCGCAGGGTGATACCAGAGCAGCCAGGGCAGAATCCGAAAGAAGAATGGTATATGACATTTGAGGAAGTAGAGCAGGAGGAAACTGAGGAGGAAGCTGAGCAGGAAGAAACCAGACAGGATGGAATCGAGCGGGAGGAAACCAGGTGGGATAGAACTAAAAATCCAAAAAACACAGCAGTTTCTAAACAGGAGATGGAACCAGGTGGAAATACTGTGCTCCTGGCAACCGCAGATCCCTTTGCTGCCCAGAGCCATCTGTTAAAAAGTCTGGATCCTGTTATTGAGGATATTCCCATTCCATATTTCCCATTCCTAATCGGAAAGCAGGAGGGAATCGTGGATTATGTACTGGGAAAAGATACTGTCAGCCGCCTGCATATCCGAATCGATGAGGAGGAAGGAGGCTGCCAGGTAACCGACTTAAATTCCTCAAATGGAACCATAGTCGCAGGACATCATCTGGAAGCAAATGAGTCTCGTTTAATCAGCAGCGGGGATAAGCTTCAGATTGCAGACATTCCATTTATCTTCTATTAACAAGGCCTTGGAAGCTGATTTTTCATGCATCATGTTAGTATCATGATATTTGAAGGGGCAGGGACTTCCTTTGAAATTTTTTTGGTTACACTTAACAAAGTCTTCTCTTTATGCTAAAATAGTCCTAATAACGCAAGGAGTGCCGCCACGATGGAAAGTAGGAAAAAGGAAGCATATGTGACATGGGGCATTGTGGCTGTAAATATTATTTATTTTCTCTTTCTGGATCTAACTGGATCTTCCGAGAATGTGGAGCATATGCTCCGGCATGGGGCAATGTATGTTCCATATGTTCTGGACGGAGAATATTATCGATTATTTACAGCTGTATTTATGCACTTTGGAATCAGCCATTTGGTTAATAATATGCTGGTTCTTTTCATATTAGGGAGCCACCTGGAAAGAGCACTTGGAAAAGTGAAATACCTGCTTTTTTACCTGGGATGTGGCATTGGTGCAAATCTGGTGTCAGTTGGTTATGATATCTTTATGGAAATCAATCTGGGAATTCCAATGAATACGGTATCTGCCGGGGCCTCCGGAGCAATCTTCGGAATATCTGGCGGATTGCTGTATGCTGTATTGGTAAACCGGGGCAAGCTGGAGGATTTGAACACCAGACAGGTTCTAGTTACGATTGTACTGTCTTTGTATCTTGGTTTTCAGAGTGTAGAGACAGACAATTTAGCACATATTGCTGGCGCAATCATTGGGTTTATATTGGCTGTCTTTTTCTATCGAAAACCAGAAAGATAGTAGCGCAGCAGGCACAAGAAAAAGGAGGAGAGTAGCATGAAAGATGACAACTGCATCTTCTGTAAGATCGCAAATGGAGAGATTCCATCTGCGACCGTGTATGAGGATGAGCGGTTCCGTGCGATATTAGATATGGGACCAGCATCGAAAGGGCATACTTTGATTCTGCCGAAGGAACATTTTAAAGATGTTTGTGAGTTGGATGAGGAGTATGCATCAAAGGTTCTGCAGCTGGGAGGAAAGATCGGCGCAGCGATGAAAAAAAGCCTGGGCTGTACCGGATTTAATCTGGTTCAGAACAATGGTACATCTGCCGGACAGACCGTTTTTCATTTCCATATGCATGTAATACCGCGGTATGATAATGGAGCTCCTATCGTAACCTGGGAACCAGGCAGCCCGGATTCCGAAGAACTGAAAGAGACAGCAGAAAGAATCCATGCAGAGCTGTAATCATTCAGCGTAGGAGAACATTATGCAACAAGATATTAATAGTTTGTTGCAGGCTATTTATGATGACTATCAGAAGCCGCTCCGCATCTTAGCCCTTGCCATCGGGGTACCGGCGAAGGATGTAGACGACGTTGTGCAGGAAACTGTCATTTCCTATTATGAGCATTATCCGCTGGATTGGACTCCAGGACATAAGAAATCCATGCTGTCCACGATTCTTCGAAATAAAAGTATCGACTATTTCAGAAAAAATCAAAGGGAATGGCTGATATTGGATTCCGAGGAATTTGGTGAGGATCCGAATATGGCTCTTCTATATGGCCGTGACCTGCTGGAACAGATCATCAAAGAGGAGATCAATCGGGATGTGAATGCCGCGTCTGAACAGCTTAAGGAAGATATGCGGATAACTGCACAGCTGCATTTGATTGAAGGAATTCCGGAAAAAGAGGTTGCCAAAATGCTGGGAATAACAGCTGTTGCATGCCGTGCAAGGATTTCCAGGGCCAGAAAGATTTTGAAAAGCATACTGGGACCTAAGTATGGTTTTTAATCCCATCAAGAAAGCACATGCTTGGACTGTACAGAGATTTCAGTCAGTGCATCCGATACAGGATCTGATACACTGACATGAGAAATGAGAACAGGACGCGATTAATCGGCAGCAGAACAGCTTTCAATGAGGGAAATGATGGTTTCCACAGCATTGTTCAGCTTTGTCTGTTCCATTGCATGGATATAAGTCTGACGGCCATCATATAAATCCTGAATTGCCTGATAAAGAGTGTCATCTGTTAAGGATTCCTCTTCCAGAACGGCACTGAAGCCCTGCTTTTGGAAGGATTTTGCATTTAAGATCTGGTCTCCGCGGCTGGCGGCGGCAGAAAGAGGAATCAGCAGATTCGGTTTCCGAAGTGCCAGAAGCTCGCAGATGGAATTTGCACCTGCACGGGAGATCACCACATCAGCAGCTGCAAACAGATGCTTCAGAGGCTTATCCACATACTCGTACTGTACATATCCTGGGGTGCCGATCAGAGAGTCATCCAGATGCTCCTTCCCACAGATATGTATTACCTGGAAGGTTTCCAGAAGACGGGGGAGAATGCTTCTGACAGCAGTGTTGACCTTGACAGAGCCTAAGCTTCCTCCGATTACCAGGATGATCGGGCGGTCGGGACTTAAGTGTGTATACTGAAGTCCAGAAAGACGATCACCTTTCAGCAATTCCTCACGGATCGGAGAACCGGTCAGGACAGCCTTTTCCTCCGGCAGGTAGGACAGTGTTTCTGGGAAATTGCAGCATACCTTTTTGGCAGAAGGGATACAGATTTTATTTGCCAGCCCTGGTGTGATATCAGATTCATGGATGATTGTTGGAATCTTATAATGCTTTGCAGCCAAGACAACCGGAACTGCAACAAAACCACCCTTAGAAAAAACCACATCAGGCTTAAAGGATTTCATGATCTTTAATGCTTCTGCGTAGCCTTTGATCACGCGGAACGGATCAGAAAAGTTTTTTAAGTCAAAGTAACGGCGCAGCTTCCCGGATGAGATGCCTTCATAAGGGATGCCAGCACCCTCGATCAGCTTTTTTTCCATTCCCTGATAGGAGCCGATATAGCGAATCTCATATCCAAGCTCCTTTAAGGAAGGAAGCAAGGCAAGATTAGGGGTAACATGACCGGCAGTACCACCACCGGTTAAAATAATTTTTTTCATAATTCCTTGACCTCCAAAAGTAACCTTATAAGTAACTGCGAGGGTACTGGACAGTTACTCTTATAGTATTATAGTAATCCTTCCATAAAAAATGTCAACCCTGAAACCGATGGGAACTTTAGGGGAATTGTTAAATGAGGTGTAATGTGGATAAGAACGAAGCAGGCTCCAATCTGCGAACATACAGATCCTTAGAACAATTGATAAAAGATGCATACGGCCTCAATGCAGAACAGATGAGAAAGCGGATGGAATGGGCAGAGCAGGAAGCAAAATCGGATGCTCCGCTGGGCGGTATTCCAATACCAGAAGCGCCCGAGAATGAATTCCGCACCATTCTGGCCAAGATGGCTGCCCGAGGCATCACCCCAAAAGTAATGGCAGATTTTGATGAGGAAAAACAGAAGGCATTCCAAGATGGAAGCATTCTGGAATCCGAAACCTTACCACATGAGGAGCATGGAGAAGCATATAAGGGGAATGGAAAGTTGAAGGTGATTGAGGCTTTTCGTTCTGCGAAGGAGTTTCTGCAGAAACCTTTGAGAACGGCTGGAGTTGTAGCGGCTTGTTTGGCGATAGGTGTGGGGATTTTTATGGCTCCGCGGATTGATGCTATGGCTAGGAAGAATTATAAGTATGAGGCCCGAGTTAGAGATGGGAATACGGGGAGGATTGTTTGGAATAATCAGGATAAGTATAATATGGAATCAAGTAGTCTAGAAAAGGCGTACATGAAAATCCAGGAAGAGTTGGATATATCTCTGCTGAAGTTAAGCTACATACCACAAGGAATGCAATTATCTGAATTAGAAATTAAAGACGGATATGTAAAAATGAATTTTGAATATAAAGGTAATTATATTCGTATATTGGAGGTTGTATATTCACGGGATAGTTCCATTGTTCATTTTTCAGATTGCCAAGATTATATGACAATTACAAATGAATGGATTGGACAAGAGATACCGATTCAGAAAAATAAATTATCAAATGGTAATTTTGAATATTTCGCACATATCGAGATTGATAATTCATATTACACTTTTGAAGGAATTATAGAAGAAAAAGAGTTTTTGAATATTATGGAAAATGTAGTTTTAGAATAATCACAAAAGTTAACAGGAAGGGAATAATGAAACGAATAATTAGAACATGTTTATTAGTGGTTTTAAATTGTTTATTTATGTCTATGACAGCTTTTGCAAATGAGGATATCAACTGGGCGCAGATTGCAAGTAGAATGAATATTGAAGATACCTCTGTTTTATTGCCTGAAGGTGTTAATCAGTCAATTAGTTATGACAATGTAGCAAGAGGCGAGTTTTTATCCAGTTGTACAATAGGCATTACAAATAATGGCTATGGCGCAATAGGAATTTATGGGAATGTTTTTGCCCATAAGCCAGTTAAGAAAATTCGGTTGAATATTTATTTGGACCGCTGGGATGAGAATGAAGAAGAATGGTTTCAGGTAGATTTATATCGATTTGTTTATGAGTATGAGGAGGGCGGAGAAGATTTAGTAGATGCAACAGAATCGTTTTCCGTCTTAGGATTTCCTACGGGATGCTATTATCGTTTAAGAGCAGCCTGTACAGTATGGCCATTTGAAGGCGGATTTGAGTCTCGGGGACCAATGACAGATGGTGTTTTAATCAAAGATGGTCCAGCATAGAATAATATCCATTTTATAACAATTTTACAAAAGCCATAAGGCCCGAGAACAAAAAAATTCTCCGCCTTATGGCTTTTTTCATCCCTCATTTCATTCATAATCTTTCTCAACCCCACATATACATGTTACTAAGGTCATGAAATACAAGGACAAGGAGAGAGACGAATGGATGAGATACGTTATTTGATATCGGATGCCTCGAAAAAGGTCGATGTAGAAACCCATGTCCTGCGGTATTGGGAAGAGGAGCTGGGACTTTCGATTCCGAGGAATGAGATGGGCCATAGATATTATACGGAATTCCATATCCGTTTATTTTGCCAGGTAAAGAAGCTGAAGGATAAAGGGTATCAATTGAAGGCGATTAAAAGCGCATTGCAGCAGGTTATGGATCAGAATCAGGGCGTGCTGGAGACCGCTAATGTGCTGGAACAGGATATGTCAAGAACGCTGCAGGAAAATCAGTATCTTGGATTTCTGCATTCATTTTCCATGGACAATCCTTTGGAGAAAACCAGCATAAAAGACGGTAAGGAAACAGGAAATTGTATTGAGAATGGGGCAGTTTCCCACACCCATTTAACAGATTATAATCGTTTGGAACCGGAAGACGGGGAAGGTCAAATCGGCCAGGTGAATCAAACGGATGAGATCAGTTCGACCAGTCAGAAAAAAGGGACAAGCCAGATAAGCAATATGGATTCCGGCAATTTGCCCAGTCAGACATATCATGAAAACACATCAGATGAAGCAGATCAAATAGAACAATCCAATCAACAGAATCAACCAATTCAGTCAATTCAATTACTTCAACCAGCAGAAAATCAGGCTTCAGAGCATGAGATACCGGAAGATAGACGAGAGGAAGCAGAAAAGAAGATCCAGGAAATCGTGGAAAAGGATGGGCAAGCTGATATGAAAAATCGTGGAAGAGATAGAAAAAAGCCTTCTGCCTGGGAGAGAAGGAATGGGATGGTGACCGGTGTCGGTGAGAAAGGCGCTGCAGATCAGGTGATGACAGGGAAAGGACAAAATGGAAGGAACAATGCAATAAGCAATGTAATGGATCATGGCGATGTAGAAGATTCATCGATTGAGCATGAATTAGAGGAAACAGAATTGGAGGAAAATGGGCTGCTGCAAAATGTAATTACAGAAGAAATGGCCCGGGAGATGCTGAGGCTTATAGATGCCAGAAGAAGAGGGAACAATGAGGGAGAAAGAGAAGGAGAAAGAAAAAGAGAAGGCGAAAGAGAAGACGAGAGAGCAGGTGAAATCGCAGCGGAAAGAGCGGGAGAAAGAGAGGGCGAAAGAAAAAATGAGAGAAAAGCAGTGAAAAAGAAGGAGGCAAGAGAAGCACGGGGGATAGAAAGTAAGCAAGGGGAAAAAGAGACCGAAATGGAATGCGAAACCAAAGTAGGAAACTGGAATGAGAGTAAGGAAGAGACTGGAACCAGGAATGAAATCAGGTCAGGAAGAAGAATGGAAATAGGATCGGCAGCGGAGATTCGTGAGGATCGTTCTTCTGAAATGGCGGTTCTAGCATCATCAGCGCTGCCTGCGCCGTCAGCATCACCTGTATCACCAGCACAGCTTGAAACAGCCGGGCAGGCAGAGCTGGCAGCCATGACACAGGATGAAAAAATGGAGCAGTTCCAGTTAATCATGAATCATATTATCGAGAAGGCTTTAGCTGTGAATAATGAGAAGCTGAGTCAGGATATCAGCGGGTTAGTGAACCGGAAAATTGCAGAAGAGCTGGAGGATTTGATGCGGATCCGGGATGAGCGGGAGGAGGAGCGGTATCGTCAGATCGATGAGATCATCCGCAGCTGCCAGCGTGACAGCCAGGGAAAGGCTGAAGCGGCAGCTACACGGGTCCCATTTTTTAAGAGAAAGCGATTTGGACGCAATGGAAAGCATCTGTAACGATTCAGGTATCTGCACATTACTGTGAAATGCAGGCGTTCACAAATCGAAGGAACAGATTCCGGGAAGGGGCATCGGTTTCCCACAGATACTCTGGATGCCATTGGACACCTACCAGGAATGGATATCCGGGCATCTCGATTTCTTCAATGATTCCGTCCGGAGCGATCCCGCCTGCAGTCAGGCCAGGGGCCAGCCTCCGCACGGCCTGATGATGGCAGCTGTTTACTGCAATTCTAGGGGCAGCAGCCAGATCGGCTAATATGGTATCTGGCGTTACGATTACATGGTGGGAAGGGCTGGTGTAATACAGGGGCTGTTTATGAGCAATTGGAAATTCGGAATGGTATTGGCTGTCGATATCCTGATAAATATCGCCGCCCAGCCCTACATTGATCATTTGTGCACCGCGGCAGATGCCAAGCACTGGTTTCTTCTGCTCCATGGCAATGGACAGGAGCGCAAGTTCCATCTGATCTCGTTTGACAGAGATAGAACCACAGTTTTTATGGGTTTCTTCTCCCCACAGAAAGGGATGGGGATCCGGGCCGCCGGTGAAGAGAAAACCCTGACACAGCTTCGACAATTGGCATAAATCGTCATTGGCGATTTCCAGCGGAAGGATCATAGGAATCGCGCCGGCAGCTTCCAGTGCGCGGATATAAGTCGGACGCATGGAAAGGTCGTCATTGTCAGGATTGTGGGAAGGAGTCAGGCCGATAATAGGTTTATTCAAAATTAGATGACCTCCGTTTATTTCTTAGAAAGGTGAATCATAAGGGTTAAAAGTGATAATATAATCGTTTGGCGGATCTTCTTAAAATATATGCGCGTTTGGCTGAAAATGGCAAACAACAAAAATGCCCCTTCCTTCCGGAAGAGGCACTTATGTAAGCTTAAGATCAACCTTCCTCGATAGCACCGGTAGGACATACGCCTGCACAGGTACCACAGCTAATGCAGGAATCTGCATCGATAACGTACTGGCCATCACCCTCAGCAATAGCGCTTACTGGACATTCGCCAGCGCAGGTGCCGCAGCTAACACAAGAATCATTAATTACATATGCCATGATAAAATCCTCCTTATATGATATATATTTGACTATATTCTATAATAAATTAAGGAATTATTCAAGTGGAAAATGGTGGAGGAACTGTATAAATATCGAAACATGATTTGGGAATTTTTACAGGAAAATAATGGGGAAAAGAAGGAAATCGATGCTCATTCGCGATTCCTCCTTGTCAAAATCCGCAAATGGTATTATAGTGGTAATAGCACAATTAGAAGGAGGTAAGATACGATGCAGATTAGTAAAGACATGTTAATCGGTGATTTAGTTCGCATGCATGAGGCAATTCCGGCAATGTTAATGAGAGCTGGAATGCATTGCTTAGGCTGCCCGTCTTCTCAGGCAGAGTCCCTGGAAGAAGCCTGCATGGTTCATGGTATTGATTGTGATACCCTGGTTGCAAATATGAACGAAGTACTTGCAACTTTATAAGAAAATGCAACGGAAGCAGAGCAATAGCGAATGCTTTCGGAAGCAAAAAAACGGTCGTATCCGCAAGGAAGAAAATCCTTGGGGTGCGGCCGTTTTTTGTTAGATCGTAACTGTGAGGGTACTGAACCGTTACGTTACATCAAAGTCTACAGCAAGGTAAGGGCCTGGATCGCATCGTGCCGGATGATGGGTTCATAATGCTCCTCATAGTAAGCTTCTGTGGCATAATCGTGATGGATCTTGGTCCCATATTCTGCCAGGGCATTGCAGATGCGGCTGAATTCCAGGTGATTTGCACCTTCCGGATGTTCTTCATCAGCTGCATGGGATACCGGCCGGTGGATGACCAGATAGTACTGGCCGGATTTTGGGTTTTTATAGAGAATGCTTCTTCCATGAAAGGATGGCTCGACCACTTTAGCAGCGTCTGCAGCCAGGTCCAGAGATGGGAAGCTGAAGATGCGGAGGCTGTCGGTCAGGGAAGCTTCTTTTTCTTCTTTGTCTGCAGGCGGCTGGATTCCGGCTAAGTCGGAGCCGGCGGGAGCTTCGCTTGATGGAAGCTGGGAGCCTGCGGCGGATTTTAAATACTGCATCAGCCCGTCTGCGCCCTCTAACAGTTCGCTTGCTAAATCATTCAGCAGGTTATCTTCATCCTCCGACATAGGGGAGAATTTGGCGAAACGGGTGTCTACCTCCTCTGGGTCTTCCATCTTGGTGATCACCAGCATAACGCTTTCATTGGACAATGGGATGGCTTCCACCATCAGAGGAATGTCATCGGCTTCAAAGCCAACCTCATTAGATGCTTTCTGAATCATTTCGCGAAACAGATTTTTCGCTTTTTCTGTGCCATAAGCCAGTTCGGTTAAGTTTAAGTTTCGGGCGCTCAGATCAAAATTATTTAAGGTACAGCGGATTTGATTTTCACTAATACGTTCTATTTTCATTAAGAATCACTTCCTATCCTGTCGATTTCACGGTATGTGGCCGAACGGAATCGTGATACTGCGATTTCGCTCGATATTGGCTGGTGGTGGAAGAATGATAAACTCTCTGCGGCTGTTCCATACTGGCACAGTCACACTTCTTCTACATTAATATACTATACTATATCACAAAATAGCAATTCCTATGAAAAAAATTTTAGAAAAATATAAGAGATTTAAAATTAACTATTGTAAAATTATAACAAATATAGTAAAATATTCCCATGAGATGATACCGGAGAAGGAGGTGGCGCGTTGGGGACACCATTTTATCCGGAAAATACCGGTTATGCCGGGTGATCGGCAGGGGAAGGACAGGGACCGTATATCTGGCTCTTCATAAGGAGCTGGAGGAGTACCGGGCGGTCAAGGCAGTTGCGAAGAGCAGCCTTCGGTATGAAACGTTTCGGAAGGAGGCTCTGCTGTTAAAGGAGCTGCGCCATCCTGGAATTCCGGTTATTTACGATATTGAAGAAGATGAAGCGTACAGTTATCTTGTGGAGGAATATCTCCAAGGCGAATCTTTAGAAACCCTGGTAAAGACCCAGGGACCTCTGGCCCGCTGCACCGTACTGAAGTACGTGATTCAAATTTGCGGCGTGGTAAATTACCTGCATTCTGCAGGGACAGAACCCATATTACATTTGGATTTACAACCGAAGAATCTTTTAGTGTGTCATGAGACCATAAAACTGGTTGACTTTGGACAGGCGGCAGGGCTTACAGAAGCAAATAAGGCGACTGCGCGGTTTGGAACCGTTGGTTTTGCGGCTCCCGAACAGTATGACTGCAGTATGAAGTTGGATGAGCGCACAGATATTTATGCCATTGGTGGACTCCTTTATTTTCTGGCAACCGGAACTTACCCAGGCAGAGAGGACCCCCCTGCTCTGCTGGGAATGAGGATGTGGAGCCGTGAAGCGGGGCGGATCGCAGCTGCGTGTTTGGAGCCGGTAAAGGAAGACCGTTATGGATCTGTCAGCCAGTTAAAGGTAGATTTGGAAAATTTGTTGGAGCGGCCGGTATCATCTCTGGTTGTGGCAGTGTATGGTCTGGAGCCATGCGTTGGCACGACCCACATTAGCCTGGCGCTCTGTGCATACCTGTGGAAGCTGGGGCTCCCCAATTTATATGAGGAATGCCATTCCTCGGATCATATCCGGAGGTTGGCAGAAGTACAGGGAATTCCCATTGATTCTTATGGAAGCTTACAGGCGTTTGGGTGTGTGCTGAAGCCCTGCTATGGAAGGCAGGTGCGGTTTCGAAAGCATCAGTATCCTATTGTGATTCAGGACAGAGGCGTTTGGGGAAAGGGGGAAGCATTTTTATGGGATGAGCAGCCAACGGTTCAGCTGGTGGTGGCCGGGGGAAAATGGTGGAATCTGGGGATTGAAAAAATGGAGGAAAGTGGATGCGAAATTTCGCAGGATAATACGGTGATTCTCTATAATTTTTCAGATCGGCAGATCCCGGTAAAACGCCCTGAAAAAAAAGAAATTCAAAAGGAGCGGTTTCAAAACGGGCAAATCCGGAGCCAGCTGCTTCGGGTTCCGCTATTCTCCAACCCATTTTATCCGGACCATCAGGCAATAGAGTGGCTGGGACTACTTTGGAGCCTGGTAGAGGGCTGTGCCGAAAATGGTGCAGGAAGCAGCAGGGACCATTCCACAGGAAATTTTATGGAAAATGCCCTGGAGAATCGGAACGGCAAAAGAGCAGTGCTGCAGAAGGAAACCTGGCTGCAGAGGGTATGGAGGAAGGTACAGCGGCTGATGGGCAGCTGCGGAAGTCAGCGAAGCCAGCCCTGAAAAAAGGAATGCAGTCAAAACACCAGAGACAGAAATGGGAGGTGAGATCCTCATATGGAAGGCAGAAAACCGCAGACAGTAGGCATTATGGGAGCAGGACCAGGATGCGGTGTTACCCATTTTGCAGTGCTGTTTGCCAATTATCTGACAGCAGTAGAGCGAAAACGTACCGCTATCCTGGCATGGGATGGCAGCCGGGGGCTGGAGGAGCTGGCTGCGGTCTGCACAGGAGGAAAGATGGGACCCAATCCCATATCCATTCTGAAGGTGGATTATTTCCCGGACCATGGTGTGGAAGGGTTGGCTTGGTGCCTGCAGAGGGATTATGATTGTGTTTTGCTGGATTTTGGCAGTGTACAGGATGGAGGAAGAGCTGAGTTTTTGCAGTGCGGGCTTCAATTTTTTCTGGGTGCGTTGAATGAGTGGAAGCTTGCTGAACTGATGAAGCAAAAGGATTGGATGCAAAAGGGAAGAGGGCACTGGACATTCCTGGCAGCCTTTGGGAGCCAGGAAGCGAGGCGCGAAGTTAAAAGGCGGTATGGTCTTTGGTTTGAACCAATTCCATATGCCCCGGATGCATTTTCCATCGAAGAGGAGACAGCAGCATTTTTTAAGCGGATCTGGAGAGATCAGGGATGAAGGTACACAATAGATTGCAATAGAAGGAAGTTGATATGTCACGATAGCGGCCTCCCTGTGTGACCTGATTTCAGCCAGAAAGTAAAGTATCTTATGAGAAGCTGCGCAGCAGATTCTCCAAAAAGGCGTGCATGTTGCGCCGTCAATTGGATTACCGGGTTGGCAGAGTGGTTCCGGTATTATCCTTTCGAGGAAAATCATATGGAGGAAAGGTATGGGAGAGGACAGAAGGAGGAGGAAATTTCACAAGGAACAGCATGATTATGTGAATCAGCTAAGGAATTATCGGAGGCAGGGAATCCCGATCTTTATCGATGGAAAGGCAGCGTGTCAGGAGCGGGATTGGTATAAGATCTTCGAGGTTCGGGATGATGGGGCAACCTATATGGCTGATTTTGTCAGCATTGAAAAGGGAATCGTGTCGGAGATCCATTTTGATCTGGTGTATCTGGACCTGGATGCCAGACAGGCATGGGAGGGCCAAAGGCGCCTGGAGGAGGACCGGAGAAGGGCGCAGATGCAGCATTATCAATCGGTCCTTCAGAAAAATCAGAGAATCCGGGATTGGGAACAGAATGACATAAAGCAGGATGACAGAAAACTGGAGGAATAAAAAGATCCGCATCGAAGGAATTGATAAAAGGATTGATGAAAGGAAGGAATAAAACGAACAAATAAAATGCAAGAAAGGAGTAGGAGCCATTTTAGCCTGTAATGTTCCGATGTATTTTTATCATTCCTGAAGGTTCTTTTGATGAAGCACTGCATTAAATTTCAAAAGTTCAAAAAAAAGTAAAACTTTCTTTCTATGTTCTATGGTATAATTTAACCATATGCAGGGAAAATTCCCCGGTTTCTTAGGGAAGCATGTCATGGAAACATATAGGAAGGATGTACAAACGATGAAAAAAGTAGTCCCAATCTTGCTGATGATCGGATTCATCCTCTGTGCGCTGATCGGAGGTTTAGGTTATACAGCATACAAAAAGTATGCTCCTGTCAAGGAGCGGGCTGATTTAACAAGTCTGTACGGTGCGTCAGGAGATGAGGTTGCACTGTTTCTGGATGATGAACTCCAGGAAGCAAAGGGAAGCTTTCAGAATGGACAGGTTTACCTGCCGGTTTCATGGGTCAATCAAAACCTGAATGAACGGTTTTACTGGGATGCCAACGAACAGCTTTTGGTGTATACATTGCCGGAATCCATCGTATATATGGACCAGAATACCAGAGGAGAAAGCGGTGCGCCAGTGATCATAACCAGGGCGAAAGCATTGGATGCAGAAGCAGATGCAAAAGAGAATGTTTATCTTTCGGAGGAGCTGATTGCACAGTATACCGATGTGCGGCTGACAGCATTTGCAGAAGATGCGGTGCGTCAGGCTGATGATTCGTCTGGGAAGGGCGCTGGAAATCAGACTGGTGAGAAGGCAGGAAGGAAAACTGGAAATGCTGCAAAGACAAGCGTTAAGCGCATGTTTGTGGACCGAAAATGGGAAGCTGAGGAATGGACCGCATTAAAGTCAGCAGGCGCAGTCCGGGAACGAGGCGGAATTAAGAGCCTGGTGGTGGTTCAGGAGCCGCAGGGCGCAAAGGTAAGAGTGCTGGAAACGATGGAGCGCTGGGCGAAGGTGCGGACTGAGGACGGTCATATGGGATATATTGAAAAGCGCCGTCTGGGTGACCGTGAAAATGTAACATACATCAGCACCTTTGAAGCGCCAGTTTATACGAATATTTCCATGGAAGAAAAGGTTTGTCTGGTATGGCATCAGGTAACCAGTATGGAGGCGAACCGGACACTGACAAAGCTTCTCAATCATACAAAAGGCGTTAAT
Source organism: Lachnospiraceae bacterium (assembly GCA_030524635.1). Taxonomy (GTDB): domain Bacteria; phylum Bacillota; class Clostridia; order Lachnospirales; family Lachnospiraceae; genus Caccovicinus. Next base: position 28,364 of record JAUNGG010000006.1, on the reverse strand, counting down.
GTGGTTTCTCCCACCTGGTTTGCGCTGACGGACAATGAAGGGAATTTTACTTCCCTGGCTGACCGCTCCTATGTGGATTCGCTCCATGACCAGGGAATCCAGGTCTGGGCATTGATCGATAATTTCAGTCAGGATGTCCAGACGGAGATCCTGCTGTCCAGGACTTCTGTTCGCCAAAAGCTGATCAGCGGCCTGATGGAGCAGGTGGAAACCTATGATCTGGACGGCCTGAATCTGGATTTTGAAAGTCTGAAGGAGAGTGCAGGCCCTCATTATATTCAGTTTATACGGGAGCTTTCTGTGGCATGCCGGCAGAAGCAGATCGTACTGTCGGTGGACAATTACGTTCCGGCGTCCTATAATGCCTACTATAACCGGAGGGAACAGGGAATCGTGGCGGATTATGTGATCATTATGGGCTACGATGAACATTATTCCGGCGGGGAGGCAGGGCCGGTGGCATCCTATCCATATGTGAAAAATGGAATCGAGGGAACCTTAAAGGAGGTTCCAAAGGAGAAAGTGATTAATGCGATTCCATTCTACACCCGGGTCTGGAAGGAGAATGCAGATGGCACGACCAGTTCAGATGCACTGGGAATTGCAGACGCCAAGGCCTGGGTGGATTCCAATAAGGTCTCTCTGTACTGGCAGGATGAGATCGGTCTTTATTATGGTGAGATTTCCAATGCAGAGGTGAGAAAGGAGATCTGGCTGGAGGAGGAAACCTCCATCGGACTGAAGATGGACCTGATCCGGGATTACGATCTGGCAGGTGTGGCCTGCTGGAAGCTGGGATTTGAACCGGCCAGCATCTGGGAGGTTGTGAAGCTAAATGAATAGGCCAGTATCTGAGAAGTTGTGAAGAGAAATGAATAGGTCAGAATAAGTCAGCAGGAGGAATGCATTTCATGAAAGATAGAAACAACAAAAAGGTCTGGAGGCGGATATGCAGTATCGGGTTGGCTTTGTGTCTGGCAGCTTCCGGCTGCGCCCGGAGAGGGACTGGGGATTCATCTTCACCTGTGCCGCCGGAGGAGTCTCAGGAAAAGCCCACCGCAGAGTCAGGGGAAACCAAGCCTACCGAACCGATCGAAGAGATCATAGATCCATTTCCAGATTCGGAAACCTCGGAAGCGATGGAGGTGGTGCCGGGATTGAAGATCCTGATTGCCACAGACATGCATTATCTGTCAGAAGAGCTTACGGACAAGGGAAGCGGCTTCATCCAGATGGTAGAGCATGGGGACGGCAAGGTTACCAACTACATTTGGGAGATCACGGAAGCCTTTACCCAGGAGGTGATCCAGGAGAAGCCAGATGTGCTAATCTTAAGCGGTGATCTTACGCTGAACGGGGAGCTGAAAAGCCATCAGGAGTTTGCACAGTATCTGAAGCGGATCGAGGATCATGGGATCCCGGTGCTGGTGATCCCGGGAAATCATGATATTAATAATATCGGGGCATCCAGCTATATCGAGGGAAGACGGGTTCCGGCAGAGATCACCACACCGGAGCAGTTTTACCAGATTTACCGGGATTTTGGATATGATGAAGCCATCAGCCGGGATCCGGAATCCTTAAGCTATGTATACCCCATCAGCGATACAGTATGGGGATTGATGCTGGACAGCTGCCAGTATCAGGATGGAAATCTGGTTGGGGGAATGATCGACACGGAAACGTATGAATGGATCGAGGAGCAGCTGGATGCCGCCAGCGAGGCTGAGGTGATGCTGCTTCCGGTAAGCCATCATAATCTGCTGGATGAAAGCCAGATCTACGAGGACGACTGTACCATCGAGCACAGCGAACGGCTGATCGAAATGCTGGTAGGATGGGGAGCAACCTTATATCTCAGCGGCCATCTCCATGTGCAGCATTATGCCAACAGTGATACGGAATGGGGCGGTGAAAGCGGAATCTATGAGATGGTCACCAGCTCTCTGGCGACACCTCCCTGCCAGTATGGCGTTTTGTACTTCCAGGATGATGGAAAGTTCCAGTATCACACCCAGATTCTGGATATGGATACCTGGGCGAAAGCATCTGGCCAGACAGATATTAATTTGCTGGAGTTTTCACAGTACCGGGTTCCATTTTTGGAGCGGGTCTTTTATAATCAGGCCCATGATCAGCTGATCAAGATGACGGATCTTGGCTTTTCGGATACCCAGATGGGACGGATGTCTGAGGTATATGCCAAGGCCAACTGCTATTACTACTGGGGCCGTGCCGTGGAGATCGCGCGGCAGATTCAGGAGAGTCCGGAGTATGAGCTGTGGTCGGATTATGCAGCCAATACAGCACAGGCGGAATATCTGGAGTATATTCTGGAGGAAGCGGTTACTGATTACAATGTTTTAAAATGGGAGTAAGAGCATCAAATAAAATTGCCAATATGAATAGAATCAAGGACACAAACATATATTGAACGGAAGAACGCAGGCGGTAAAGAATGAAGAACGCATTTTGGAATTGTGTGCTTGGGATCGTTCTTTTGGCAGCGGTGTCGGCAATATCCCTTCATGCAGGCGATCTGGTGCAGGAAACAGGCGGGAACGTGTTTACATGGCGCAGGGAAGCGGCAACTGCCAGCCGAAGCTTTGGCCAGGGACAGGAGGGGGACTTATCTGACCGTCCATTGATCATCTTGGACGCCGGACATGGTGGTTTCGATCCTGGAAAGGTGGGCGTGGACGGGCAGCTTGAGAAGGACATTAATTTAAAGATCGTACAGAAGCTGAAACGGTATCTGGAGCTGAATGATGTACAGGTTATTCTAACTCGGGATAAGGATGAAGGATTGTATGATGCATCCGATTCCAATAAGAAGTCTGCGGATATGCGGCGAAGGGTCCAGATCATCAATGAAGCGAAGCCGGATGTGATGGTCAGCATTCATCAGAACAGCTATCATCAGCCGGAGATTTCCGGTGCACAGGTGTTTTATTACCAGCACTCGGAGGAGGGCAGGGAATTTGCCCAGCTGATGCAGAAGCGGTTTGATTACTGCCTGGGAGAAGGAAACCGCCGGCAGGCGAAGGCCAATGGAAGCTATTATCTATTGTCCCACTCCAAGCCGGTTTCCCTGATCGTGGAGGCAGGTTTTCTGTCCAATCCGGAGGAAGCCAGAAGGCTGGAGACAGACGAGTATCAGGATAAGATCGCCTGGACGGTAGCCATGGGAATTTTGCAGTACATAAACAAGAAGGGGATGGGGTAACGTTCCTGATGGAGCGCTGCCGCATCCCTTTTTGTGTTCTTCACCTGTCGATTTTGTATCCGTACCCTTCTCTTTTCGCTTTTATAAGCTGGCCTTATACTGCTTCAATGCTCTTGCCAGCTGGTCCGGGCAAGATGTAGGACGGGGGCCGCAGTGAATGCCTTCCAGACGTGCGATGGCATCGTCGATATCCATCCCCTCGATCAGACGGGCAACGCCCTGGGTATTGCCGGAGCAGCCGCCTAAGAACTGCACATTGGTCAGCTTATTATCTTTTACATCAAAGTGAATGGCTCTGGAACAGACGCCTTGCGTTTTATAATCCATAATCAATTCCTCCTTCTTTTATGTATGAATGAAAAACATGAAATAGTAGCTGTATTCTGTTTTTATTCCGGTAATGCCGTCATGAATCCAGTATAATGGATTGAAAAAGATTGTCAAGACCTTTATAATGGAGGAGATTTGAGATTAATGTGAAAACAAACAGGAGGTTATTTATGTTAGGAATTATCGGAGCCATGGATCAGGAGGTAGCGAAGATCAAAGATCATCTGGAAGAGGTTTCTGTGGAGACCAGAGCCGGGATGGATTTTTATAAAGGCAGCTTAAACGGAAAGCCGGTGGTAGTCGTTCGTTCCGGAATCGGCAAAGTGAATGCAGCTTTGTGTACGCAGATCCTGGCAGACTGCTACCATGTGGACGGTGTGATCAATACCGGAATCGCAGGTTCTCTGAAGGCGGAGATCAATATCGGGGATATTGTGCTTTCTACCGATGCACTTCAGCACGACATGGATGCCACCGGCTTTGGGTATCCGGCAGGACAGATCCCCCAGATGGACATTTTTTCTTTCCCGGCGGATGAAACCTTAAGAAAGCTGGCAGAGGAATGCTGTAAGCAGGTCAACCCGGATATCCATACCTATTCCGGCAGAGTGGTCAGCGGAGATCAATTTATTTCCGATAAAGCGAAGAAGCAGTGGCTGATCGAGACTTTTGATGGAAGCTGTACCGAGATGGAGGGGGCTGCCATTGCCCAGGCGGCGTGGCTGAATCAGATCCCGGTGCTGATCATCCGGGCGATCTCCGATAAGGCAGACGACAGCGCCAATATGGATTATGAGACTTTTGAGGCTCAGGCCATCCAGCATTCGGTGAATCTGCTGCTGGAGATGGTAAAGCGGTATGAAGGGTAGAGGAACCTTCACATGCGATTAGAGGCTGAATTTGACGAACGATTCTAGGCTTTCTCATCTTCCCAAATGAAAATCCAGTGGTTATAATGGAGACCATCAGGTGCAGAACCAAACATCACAGCTCAGCTTTTATGGTACCGGGGCTGGGCTGGGGTAAAAAGCATCGGAAAGAAAGGGGAGCTATTATGCTGGAATTTTTACAGACAGGTAAAGCAATTTACGTTCTGGCTGCCGTATGCCTGATCGGTATGATCAGTAAGCTGGCAGCGCGTAACCTCTACAAACGATTAATTAAAGAAACTGGGAATATGATGCTGACGAAGAACAAGTGGCTGCGGGAGCTGCGGCAGCGGGCAGAGGATACATATCGGCTGAATCAAGGTATGGCCAATACAAGAGTGTTTGTGGAAAAGCAGATGTTTGAGGCCAGAATGGGCCTGTTGACACCGGAGGGCTGGAGTGCATTTTCCAATCAGATGACGGCCCTGTGCTTCCTGCTGGGTGGCGCTGCGGCATTTTTGTCCTATTGGTATCGGTGTGACTCCTATTATATTGTGCTGTACAGCTCCATGGGAGTGATGGCAGGTGTGTTTAATATTATGGTGGATTACGGCGTTGGCCTGGCGGACAAGCGTCAGCGTCTCAGCACCTGCATTCAGGATTACCTGGAAAATACGCTGTGGAAGCGTCTGGGACGTGACCGGCTGCCGGATTTAGAGGATGAGAAGGATGGTATGGAGACAAGCCAGGCAGCGGCAGCCAAGGAACCGGTTCGTCTTCTCCGCGGAAGAAAGCGGGAAGCGGCATTAAGCGGAATCAATGGAAAATCAGCTTTGGCAGGAGATCGAAACAGCAGTCGGGGCGGTACAGATAATGGAGCTGGGACTGGAAGAGCAGCTCGCGGCGGCATTTCCCTTCGGCGGAGTCAGAGCCAGCCGGAGGAAGAGGACTCAGAGAAGATCGTAACGGATGAAGCGCTGAGCCATCTGCGGAAAAGTCTGGAGCAGGCTGCGGCCGGACGAAGCGGGCAGCTGGCTAAGGGACCGGATAAGGCAGCCCTTCGGTCTTCCGGGGAGCTGTCGGCAGGTGAAAACTGGATGAAGGATTTAAAACCGGAGGAGATCAAGGTGCTGGGAGAGATTATCCGGGAATATCTGGGATGAAGCTTGGGAATAAATACTGGGAAAAACAAAAGTCAAGCCGGTCATGGTTCGATGACCGGCTTGACGTTATTTCATTGCTGCAATTCATTCCTCGATCACCTGGATCTCCAGGTAGTCAAAATCGATTCCCTCCACGAAATTATCCTGTGAAAACCGTGTCTTGTCATGGCGCTGGAAGGCGCGGATATTCGATTCCAGCCAGATGGGCTGTCCTAAATCGAACTGATAGCAGATATCTTCTAAGGACTGGAAAACCATCTGGGTCCGGGACATGGAGTAGTCGGTGATGCAGATAACCGTGTCCTGTATCAGGTGATTGTCCTTCCATATTTTTCCCCACATGCGAAACATGAAGCATACCTCCTGGTATAATAATGGTGATAATTGGAAAATCAAATCTTTTGTGGTAAGTGAGATTAAGTATATCTGATTTTGGAGGGAAAGTAAAGCTGCAATTCGCTGGAACAGACCCTGCGCAGACCTATCTGAACAGTAACTATCATAATTACAAAATTTCTGCTGTCTAGCCTTCCTCTTGTAATTGTATGGAAAATAGCATATAATTTTAATCAATGAGAAAACGAGACAAGTCCAGATCGTTAAGCTACACAAAGGAGGACAGCAGGATGACACAGCCCATTACGGATCATGCAGCATTTCTGGGAGAAGCAAAACAGGCAGTTGAAAATCTGAACCAGATGAAAAAAGACGGCAGCCAGCTGGAGCTGGAGGCAAAGCAGATCAAGCGGCAGCTGGATGCAGAGCAAAAGGCAGTAGATGACGCCATCTCCATTACCGTAAAGAAGCGGAGGGAGGAGATCAATGCCAGCTATGATAAGCAGATCGCCAAAGGACAGGAACGGTTAAAGCGGGCGAAGGCCAAGAGGGAAAAGGCAAAGAATCAGGGAATGAAGGAGCGGATCGCAGAGGAAACCGCAGAGCTTCATGAGGAGAACCGCCAGCTCCGGCTGAAGATGAAAAGTCTGTTCCAGAAGGACCGCGTGCCCTCATTCTGCCGCCAGACCTGGTATTACGCATTGTATATGCCCAGATCATTAAAGGAGATGGGGATTTTGCTGCTGATCATTCTGATCCTGTTTGCAGCGCTTCCCGGCGGCGTTTACTGGCTGATACCGGCAGAAACACGGCACAGCTGGATGCTGATCCTGATTTATCTGGCAGATATTGTGCTGTTCGGCGGATTGTATCTGACCATAGGAAACCATACCAAGATGGCACATCCGGATGCCATTAAGCAGGGACGGCTGATCCGGGACACGATCCATTCCAATGATAAAAAGATCCGGGTCATTACCAATTCCATTCGCCGGGACCGGAATGAGGCAATTTATGATCTTGAGAAGTTTGATGATGAGATTGCCAAGACCAGTCAGGAGCTGGCAGAGCTGACCTCCAAAAAGCAGGAGGCGCTGAATACCTTTAATACGGTGACCCAGAATATTATTTCGGACGAGATCATCAGCAACAGCAAGGATAAGATCGATCAGCTCCAGCAGGACTATGAACGGACAGAGGCCCGGGCGGATGAGCTGGAGCAGCAGATCAAGGAGCTGTCGCTGGATATTACGGATCAATATGAGACCTATATCGGGAAGGAATTCATGCAGCCGGATAAGCTGGCGGAGCTGGCCAGGATGATCCGGGCCGGGGAAGCGGCCAATTTAAGCGATGCGATTTCCATCTATAAATCAAAGAAAAGCTGAGATGAAAACCAGAGAATAAAAACCCCGCAGGATAAGCGTATCTGCCGGTCTGATCGACCATGCAGCCCAATCCTGCGGGGCTTTTTCATAAAAGAAAACCAAATTTAATTCGATCAAAGGAGATCAACATCAAAATTAAATGGAAATCAAATGATAATCAATCTGATTGGCCGTCAGCATCTGAGCCTCCCGCTGGTGGCAGGTAAAGATGATGATTTGCCCGTCGAAAGCGGACACCAGCCACTTCAAGGCAGTTTTCAGCCGGTCATCGTCGTAAAGTACAAAGCTGTCATCGAACACCAGCGGCATCCGCTCCGGGCCGGTCTGGATCAGCTTGGCGGCAGCCAGACGAAGGGCCAGGTAGACCTGATCCATGGTGCCGGAGCTGACCTGGTCGATGGGGACCAGCTTGGTTTTCGTGTTCATAAACACATTCAGGTTCTCATCGATACTCATGCTGGTGTAGATGCCTCCGGTGATGCCGCTGATTAAGTCGGAGGCCTCCTTGTTCAGATACAGACCGAAGGAGTCGCGGATGGAGGTGGAAAGTTCTGTCATCGTTTCCTGGGCCAGATCGATGGCGGCCAGCTCCTGGGAGATGCGGTCATTTTCCTTCAGAACCTCCTTCAGCGCTTCTGCCTGGGTTTTGCAGCTTGCCAGATGCTCCAGCTTCTTTTCCAGTTCCCACTGAAGCTTCTGCTGCTTTTCGATCTCAGCGCCGAAGCCGGTCTGCTGCTGCCGGAGGAGATCCATCTTTTCGGTCAGCTTTGCCACCGCTTCCTCAGAGGACAGTACCGCACGGCTCAGGCGCTTGAACTCCACCATCCTGTCGCGGAAGGCGTCCATGGCCTGGGCGCTGACGGAGGTATCCCCAAGATGGCGGGAGAAGATCTCCTGCAGAAGCTTCTGGCAGTAGTTCATATCCTTCCGGTAGCTGCTGTTTTTGGCAAGCAGGATACATCCGGCAGCGATCAGAAGAACGGCCAGCACCAGCGCCGAGGCGGAGGGAAAATAGCGGTTCAAATGCAGGGATGTGGTCAGGTTGAAAAGCGGCTTCCAGAACTTTGCAGTCAGTACAGCCAGCCCAATGCTTCCCATGGCAGAAAGGAATCCCAGCACCAGCGTTAACACCGGGGCGATGGTGCGGGACTTCTTCTCGCATAAGTCTTTGGCAGCGATGTAATCGTTATAGATGCCTTCGCTGTGCTCCTCGTACTCCTGGATGGAGGCTTCATTGGTAAACTTATTATTTTCCAGGACCTGGCGTCCCCGGGCAATCTTCTGAAGCAGATCCTCCTTTTCTTTCTGGAGTGCATCCAGCTCCTGTTTCGCCTGGGATTTTCTGGTTTGATATTCGGTCAGATGGTTTTCGTATTCTGGTGTGGAGATCTCCCGCTCAATATTCCGGATATCCCCAAGGAGGGTGGTGTAGCTTCTGGCAGCCTCCGGGACCATCTGGCGTTCCAGCTCCTTTCGCTGGGATTTCAGAAAGGCAGATGCCTTGGTAATGTTTAAGGCCATGCTGCCGGAGGTGTTCATATTGGCAATATAATTTTTCAGCTCAGACACCATGCCGCTGTCAGTGGCGCTTTTCAGCTGTCCGATGCTGATGGTGTTATTGTATGCCGTCTCACTTAAGCCGCACAGCAGCTGATCCATCAGCGCCTTGGTGGGCTCTACCTCCCGGCCCAGGGTTTCGTCCACAATGGTGAATTCCCGGGCATTCTGGAAGTTCCGCTCAATGCGGTAGACATGTCCGCCCGACTCCAGGCGGAGGCGGCCTTCATAGCCGTTTTTTAAGTCCCAGGGCTTGTATTTGCTGAACTGGTCCGTCCTGGCGGCACGTCCTCTCTGGCGCTCCATGCCGAAGAGCATGCTGCGGATGAAGGAGTGGAGGGTGGATTTGCCGGCTTCATTTTTTCCGTATACCACATTTAACCCATCTGCAAATTCCATGGAGCAGTCATGGAACTTTCCGAAGCCGTTAATATGCAGATCAAGCAGTTTCATGGTCTAACTCCTTTCGTCCTTTGTTTTTAAGAGGGCATTGATGCCGTAATACAGTGCCTTTTTCTCCACAGGGCTCATATCCTCCTTTTGAAGAGCGCGGATGAAAAAGCCGATCATATCGCTGGGGTGCTCTGCAAAAAGTTGGGCGAAATCGTACTGCGGCTCCGAGTCATCCTTGATCTCCACGATGCGGAAGCGGGATTCTAAGATATCCAGATCAAAGGTAATATCCGGGTCCCGCATACCGCGGATAAAAAATCGGTAGATGTGCTGCAGTCCCCTGCTTTGAATCTCCTGGGAAATGCGGCTGGCCAGTTCCATATTGGTGGTCTTGGGAGTCACATTGACAGCCAGAGAAATGTACTGGGACTGGCACATGGGAATAAATTCCAGGGCAGTCACCTGACGGGTCACAGGATTGATCTCTCCGAAAAAAACGCCGTGGGCTCCGGTCTCTGTCTTATCCAGAGGTTCCAGGGAACCGCAGTAGGCAGCGCGCCGTTCCAGAACGATCTGGGGCTTGTGGATATGTCCCAGGGCGATATAAGAAAATGGGGATAAGGAAAGGCTGTTTTTGTCAATGGGAAGATGAGAATTATCGCCGCCGTGGGCTAACAGGATCTGGATCCGCCCATTATCGGTGATTCCCATCTGACTGAGCCGGGGCTCGGTGATCTCCGGCGTATAGTAGCTGAAGCCATATACCTCCGTGTTGCATTCTTCAAAAACAGCAGAGCTCATCTCCTCACTCATGAGAAAGGTCACATTGGGGCACCAGGTGAAACTCATCAGGGCAGAATTCATCCGGATGCGGTCATGGTTGCCTGCAATCAGCACCACATGGACCGACGGGATGGTGGAAAAAAGATAATTTACCTCTTTTAAATCTCTGGCAAGAGGCTGGCGGTGAAACAGATCACCTGCAATAAAGAGAAAGTCCACATCCCGTTCCTTCGCCTGGCGGATGACTTCCTCGAAGGTCTCCTTGATGGCCTGGGAACGTTCCCTGGACCAGGGGCGGTCGCAGTCAGGGCTCATTCCCCAGTGGACATCGCCTGTATGTATAAACTTCATAAGTGTCTCCATTCCCATATTTAGAGATTCCCATGGAACTTCCATGGGAATCTTTGATAACGTTGTTCGGTTTTTTATGATCGTTCCATACCAGTTCCGTTACAGCTCGCAGTTGTTCACGGTTCTTGGGAACGGGATGACATCACGGATATTGGACATGCCGGTCAGGTACATGACGCAGCGCTCAAAGCCCAGACCAAAGCCGGAGTGACGGGCGGAGCCGTACTTGCGCAGGTCTAAGTAGAAGCCGTAATCCTCCTTCTTAAGGCCCAGCTCATCCATGCGGGCAACCAGCTTGTCGTAGCTGTCCTCTCTCTGGCTTCCGCCGATGATCTCACCGATACCGGGAACCAGACAGTCCATAGCGGCAACTGTCTTTCCGTCTGGATTCAGCTTCATGTAGAAGGCCTTGATCTCCTTGGGATAGTCGGTTACGAATACCGGGCGCTTGAAGATCTCCTCAGTCAGGTAGCGCTCATGCTCTGTCTGAAGGTCACAGCCCCAGAATACCTTATAGTCAAACTTATCATTGTGTTTTTCCAGCAGCTGGATGGCTTCCGTGTAGGTCACATGGCCGAATTCGGAATTTAACACATGGTTTAATCGGTCTAACAGACCCTTGTCTACAAACTGGTTAAAGAATTTCATCTCCTCAGGAGCATGCTCCAGCACGTAGCGGATCACGTATTTCAGCATGCTTTCCGCCAGAGCCATGTTGTCCTCCAGGTCAGCAAATGCCATCTCCGGCTCGATCATCCAGAATTCGGCTGCATGGCGGGTAGTGTTGGAGTTCTCCGCACGGAAGGTAGGGCCGAAGGTATAAATGTTGCGGAATGCCATGGCGTAGGTCTCGCCGTTTAACTGGCCGCTTACGGTTAAGTTGGTTGGCTTTCCAAAGAAATCCTGAGTAAAGTCGATCTTCCCATCCTCTGTTTTCGGAATATTATTTAAATCCATGGTGGTAACCTGGAACATCTCGCCTGCACCCTCGCAGTCGCTGCCGGTGATCAGCGGAGTGTGTACATATACGAAATCCCTCTCCTGGAAATACTGGTGGATCGCATAGGCAATCAGGGAGCGGACACGGAATACGGCCTGGAAGGTGTTGGTTCTGGGACGTAAATGGGAGATGGTGCGCAGGTACTCGAAGGAGTGGCGCTTTTTCTGCAGCGGATAATCCGGAGCAGACGGTCCCTCTACGGCAACCTCAGTCGCCTGGATCTCAAATGGCTGTTTGGCCTGGGGAGTTGGAGTCAGGATTCCCTTTACAATGACAGCGCAGCCTACGCCCAGCTTGGCGATCTCAGCAAAGTTTTCAGAGGTATCGTGGTACACCACCTGAATGGGCTCAAAGAAGGTTCCGTCGCTTACCACCAGGAATCCGAAGGCCTTGGAATCACGGTTGCTCCGAACCCAGCCGCCGATGGTGACTTCTTTGTTGAAATAGGCTTCTCTGTTTTTGTAAAGCTCTTTTACGGTTATTAAATTCATGACGATGTGTCTCCTTTAATTGATCTTTTTGTGTAACTGTGAAGGTACCGAAACCGTTACCTTTTTGTTAATTATCTTAACATGGAATGCCATTACCGAATTTCCCGTTCCCTTGCCGCGGCAAAGAACCGGGCTTTGGCTTCGATTATACTGTATTTTCAGTGGGGATTCAAGGGTTGGAGGGATATTTTGTTTATTCCCGCGAAGCAATGAGCCAAGCAGCCGTGTTTGCACGGGGATTTGACTGGAAATAAAAAAGAGAGCTGTCATGCCGCAGCATGGTAAGCTCTCCCTTTTGACTGAAAATGTGAGACTAAATATTTAACAGATCACTATATACCTTCAGTGCTCCGTCTGTGTCATGAGCAAGTACCCGCTTTGCTAATACCTTGCCCAGCTGTACGCCTTCCTGGTCGAAGCTGTTTACGTTCCATACGAAGCCCTGGAACATTACCTTGTTTTCGAAGTGGGACAGAAGGGCGCCTACGGTCTTTGGATTTACCTGATCGCCGATGATGATGCTGGAAGGACGTCCGCCCTCAAAGTTCTTATTGCGGTTTTCATCGGACTTGCCGCATGCGAAGGCTACGATCTGAGCAGCTACATTGGCGCACAGCTTCTGCTGGCTGGTGCTGTCCTGGATCACCACATCGGTGCCAATCTGATTATTCTTAAATCCGATGAACTGAAGAGGCACGATGGAGGTTCCCTGATGAAGCAGCTGATAGAAGGAGTGCTGTCCGTTGGTTCCTGGCTCACCGAAGATTACCGGGCCTGTCTCATAATTTATCGGCTCGCCGAAGCGGTTTACAGACTTGCCGTTAGATTCCATATCCAGTTGCTGCAGATGAGCCGGGAAGCGGCTCAGTGCCTGGGAGTATGGAAGAACTGCGGTGCACAGGTAGCCAAGTACGTTGCGCTCGTAAACACCGATCAATGCATCCAGCATTGCAGGATTGTTTAATACATCTTTATTTAAGGACAGCTTATCCTCGGCTGCTGCGCCGTCCAGGAACTGTGCAAATACTTCTGGTCCGAATGCCAGGGACAGTACGGCGCCGCCTACTGCGGAGCTGGAGGAATAACGTCCTCCGATGTAATCATCCATAAAGAAGGCTGCAAGATAATCATCGCTCTTTGCCAGAGGAGAGGTTTCACTGGTAACAGCAACCATATGATTGGAAGCATCTAATCCAGCTTTCTTTAAAGCATCCTTCACGAAGGACTCATTTGTCAGGGTCTCAAGGGTGGTGCCGGACTTGGAAACCAGGATAAACAGGGAATGTGCCACATCGATGGAGTTTAAAACAGCGGCTGCGTCATCTGGATCTACGTTGCTGATGAATTTTGCTTCCATCTTCAGGGTATTGTGGATTCTTGCCCAGTTTTCAAGAGCCAGGTAGATCGCGCGTGGGCCTAAGTCACTGCCGCCGATACCGATCTGGACAACGGTGGTAAACTTTTCGCCTGCTGCATTTGTGATCTGGCCTGCGTGTACTTTATTTGCAAAATCTGCGATTTTCTGCTGCTGCTCCACATAGAAGCTGCGCTTATCAACGCCGTCTGCCACCACGTTCTCGCCCAGCTGTCCGCGGGTCATGTGGTGAAGCACCCGACGCTTCTCGCCGGTATTGATTACTTCGCCATTGTAAACAGCCTGAAATTTATCAGTAAGCTGGGCTTCTTCTGCCAGCTTTACAAGGCCTGCCAGCACGGTGTCATCTACCTGCTTAGCTGCGTAATTGTAAACCAGTCCCTCTGCCATGGGAATGCTGTACTTCTTAACACGCTCCGCACCATTCTCACCAGTCATAGCCTCGACAAGATTGACGCGCTCTGTTTTCATAAGTTCCTGGAAGGAAGCAAGGGTATCCATGTTGTTCCAGCTGATCATAATAAAATCCCCCTCATCTTTTTTTAGAGTTTGATAACTGTCCAAGTCCGCGGATTTCTATTTTATAGCGGCCGAACGATCCTCAATTGAAACAATTATACTATCAAATCCGTTTTTATTCAAGTATTGTTTCATACTTGCCGGTTATTACAGGCTAACTGTCGGACGCCAGATCGTCTGCTTCCAATAAAAGGATAATTGTGCAGAAATATGTAGAACAATGCACAAATAAAGGAAATATTAGCAAAAATATTTGTTCACTATTTATGAATTGTGTGCTATAATGCTTATACAACAAAAATATTACAGCAAGAGGTGATAACGTGATTAAAAAAGAGATGATTGCCATGCTTTTAGCTGGCGGACAGGGAAGTCGCCTTGGTGTTTTGACAGCAAAGGTAGCTAAGCCTGCGGTATCATTTGGGGGGAAATACCGCATCATCGACTTTCCATTGAGCAACTGCATCAATTCCGGCGTCGATACAGTCGGCGTGTTAACTCAGTATCAGCCATTACGTTTAAACGCCCATATCGGGATCGGTATTCCGTGGGATCTGGACCGCAATGTGGGTGGTGTTACCATCCTGCCTCCATATGAAAAAAGCAAAGGAAGTGACTGGTATACCGGTACAGCCAATGCTATTTACCAGAATCTGGAATATATGGAAACATATAATCCGGATTATGTTTTGATTCTTTCCGGCGACCACATCTATAAGATGGATTATGAGGTTATGCTGGATTACCATAAGGCCAATAATGCGGACATTACCATTGCTGCCATGCCGGTTCCCATCGAGGAGGCAAGCCGCTTTGGTGTTGTGATTACCGATGATACCAACCGCATTCTTGAGTTTGAGGAGAAGCCTCCGGTGCCCAGAAGCAACCTGGCATCTATGGGTATCTATATCTTCAGCTGGCCGGTATTAAGAGAAGCCCTGATCAAGATGAAGGATGAGCCGGGCTGCGATTTCGGAAAGCATATCATCCCCTACTGCCACGGAAAGGGCGACCGGGTATTTGCTTACGAGTATAATGGCTACTGGAAGGACGTAGGAACCTTAGGCTCTTACTGGGAAGCCAATATGGAATTAATTGATATCATTCCGGAATTCAACCTGTACGAGGAGTACTGGAGAATTTACACCAAGAGTGACATCATTCCGCCTCAGTATATTTCCAGTGAGGCAAAGATCGAGAAGAGCATTATCGGCGAGGGCAGTGAGATCTACGGCGATGTGATCAATTCTGTGATCGGCGCTGGTGTTACCATTGAGAAGGGCGCTGTGGTGCGTGATTCGATCATCATGCAGGGCAGCCGTATTGGAGCAGGCTCCAAGGTGACGAAGGCAATCATTGCCGAGGATGTTAAGGTGGGAGCCAATACCGAGTTAGGTGTAGGTGATTATGCACCGAGTACATATAACCCTAAGGTTTACCAGTTTGATCTGGTAACCATCGGAGAGCATTCTGTGATTCCGGATAATGTAAAGATCGGCAAGAATACAGCCATTTCCGGAGTGACAGTACCAGAGGACTATCCGGACGGATTGCTGGCTAGCGGAGACTACATTGTAAAGGCAGGTGGCGTGAAATGAGAGCAATCGGTATCGTATTAGCAGGCGGCAACAGCAAGAGGATGAGAGAGCTTTCAAACAAGAGAGCCATTTCTGCAATGCCGGTGGCAGGCAGCTATCGAAGCATTGACTTTGCACTGAGCAACATGACCAATTCCCACATTCAGAATGTGGCAGTTTTTACCCAGTATAATTCCCGTTCCCTGAATCTGCACTTAAGCTCCTCCAAGTGGTGGGATTTCGGACGGAAGCAGGGCGGATTGTTTGTATTCACCCCTACCATTACGGCTGAGAGCAGCGACTGGTACCGGGGAACTGCAGACGCGCTGTATCAGAACCTGAACTTCTTAAAGACCAGCCACGAGCCGTATGTGGTGATCGCAGCCGGCGATGGTGTGTATAAGCTGGATTACAATAAGGTTCTGGAATATCATATTGAGAAGAAGGCAGATATTACCGTAGTGTGCAAGGATATGAGAGAGGGCGAGGACGTGACCCGTTTCGGCTGCGTGAAGCTGAACGATGACGGCCGGATCGTGGATTTCGAGGAGAAGCCTATGGTTTCCGATGCCAATACCATTTCCTGCGGCATCTATGTGATCCGCAGACGCCAGCTGATCGAGTTGATCGAGCGCTGTGCAGCTGAGGACCGCTACGACTTTGTAAAGGATATCCTGGTACGCTATAAGAATCTGAAGCGGATTTACGCTTATAAGATGGAGGGCTACTGGAGCAATATCGCATCCGTAGAATCCTACTATGAGACCAACATGGACTTCCTGAAGCCGGAAGTGCGTGATTACTTCTTTAAGCAGTATCCGGATGTATATTCTAAGATCGACGATCTGCCTCCTGCCAAGTACAATCCTGGCGCAGTAGTAAAGAACAGTCTGGTTTCCAGCGGTTCGATCGTAAATGGTACGGTGGAAAATTCCGTATTATTTAAAAAGGTATACATCGGCAATAACTGTGTGATCAAGAATTCCATCATCTTGAATGATGTATATATTGGGGATAATACCGTCATCGAGAATTGTATCGTGGAAAGCCGCGATACCATCCGGGCCAATACCACTCACATCGGTACACCGGATAATATCAAGATCGTTTTGGAGAAGAACGAGAGATATACCGTATAAATGGAGTAACTGGGAGGGTACTGAACAGTTACACTGGGAGGATATCGGACAGTTATTAAGGAAACGCGGGCGGAAGGGGTTTTAGCATGCAGATAACAGACGTGAGAGTGAGACGGATCGAGAAGGAAGGAAAGATGAAGGCCATCGTTTCCATTACCTTGGATAATGAATTCGTCATCCATGACATTAAAGTGATTGAGGGAGAAAAGGGGTTATTTATCGCTATGCCAAGCCGGAAGGCAGCAGACGGCGAATATCGGGATATTGCACATCCCATCAATTCTGGTACACGGGATATGATCCAGAGAGTGATCCTGGATAAGTATGAATCTACCTTGCTGGAAGCATCAGAAGAGGCGTATGCATAGTCATACAGACTGACGCTGTAGAAGGAACTAGAAAGAGCACTGCATCGCAACTATGCAGTGCTCTTTTTTAAAAAAATACATTTTCTGTCGCCCTATTTTGTTTGCAAAATCCAAAATCTGGTATATAATCAATAGAAAAGGATTTGGAAGTCCTTTTTTAGTTGCAGTTTGGCAGCAGCAGGGCAGGCTGCAGGATGGGAGATTTGAGGGTATTATGAGAATTGCAGTTTGTGATAATGACCGTGCTACCCTGGAACAAGTAGTGGGTATGATTCACAGTATGGATATGATATGTGTCTGTGATCCATATTCGGATATTCCCGGTATCATGAAGGCTGTAAAGCAGGGAGCAGATTATGATATTGTAGTGATGAATATCGGAAGGGATGCCAGATTTGACGGGATCAATGCAGCAAAGCAGATCGGCGAGCTGAATGCGGATACCAAGATTATTTATATGACTCGATATACAGAAAAATACGTGCAGGAGATCTTCTTAAGTCCTGCCAATCTCAGCGGTTTTTTAGTAAAGCCGGTGGATAAGGAGATGCTGAAGAAAAATCTGCAGAAGGTGATGGAGACCAGGCAGAAACCGGGAAGCCAGAGGCTGGAGGTCCGGTATAAGAACGAGACTGTTCAGATCTTATATGAAGATATCCTGTACCTGGAAAGTATGGGGCATCTGGTAGTCATCCACACGAAGAAGGGAGATTACCGCTCCTATGACCGCCTGGAACGGGTGAAAGAGCGGCTTCCCGGAAACTTTGTCCATTGCCATAAAAGCTATCTGGTGAACATGGACTGCATCCACAAGATCGATAAGAACCGGATCATTTTGCTGACCGGGAAGGTGCTGCCCATCAGCAAGTCCAGATACGGAGAAACCCGGGATAAATACTTTCTGTACACAGATGCCATGCTTCTGGCGCTGCGGAATGGAGAGCTGAAGAAGAGTGAATAGCAACAAAAACGGCAGTAAGCGGCCATCAGTCGGCGGCTTACTGCCGTTTTCGTTGAATGTTTACTTCCCCATGCGTTACCGTTTACTCAGCAGCAATACCATCCATGCGCCGCAGGATGCTTCTGGCCACGCTGATTCCGTTGGCGGAAGCCTGCTGCAGGCCGCGGGTCACGGAGGCACCGTCGCCGATGGCGCGCAGGCCATGGATGCTGGTTTCAAAGTCACGGTCTACAACCACCTTATTGGAGTAGAATTTTACTTCCACACCGTACAGCAGCGTTTCATCGCTGGCAATACCCGGCGTTACTTTATCCAGGGCCAGCAGCATTTCCTTGATGTCTACCATGATCCGGTGAGGCAGCACCAGGGACAGATCGCCGGGAACCGCATCCTTTAAGGTAGGGATCAGGTTGTTCCGGCAGAGACGCTCCTCTGTAGTGCGGCGGCCCCTCTGGAAGTCACCGAAGGTCTGTACCAGGATCTTGCCGTCGCAGAGCATGTTGCTGAGCTGGGCGATGTGCTTGCCGTACTCGATGGGGGTCTTAAATGGCTTGGTAAAGTTCTTTGATACCAGAAGAGCAAAGTTGGTGTTGTTGGTCTTGTACTCCTTGGATTTGTATGCATGTCCGTTTACCACAGCCAGACCGTTCTCGTAGTATTCCGTGGCTACCTCGCCGGAAGGATTGGTACAGAAGGTGCGTACCTTATCGTCAAAGGTTGGCGTGTAGTAAACCAGCTTGGCCTCGTACAGGTTCTTGTTCAGAAATTCCATAACCTCATCCCGCACCTCTACCCGGACGCCGATATCCACAGTGCCCACCTGGGTCTCAATGCCGTGGTCATTGCAGATGTGGGAGAACCAGTCAGAGCCTTCCCGGCCGATGGCGGATACGATCTCATGAGAATAGTAGGTTTCATCCTTATCAGTGATCACGCCCTTCACCTGATCCTTTTCAATGATAATGTCCTTTACCATGGTGTTGAATTCCATGCTGATCCCCTGGCTTAAGAGATGCTCCTGAAGGCGGGTGTAGATCTTATAGCCCTCCTCCGTTCCCAGATGGCGGATGGGACATTCAATCAGCTTTAAGTTGGCACCGATGGCCTTGCGGCGGATCTCCTGAATTTCCTTCTGCTTATCTACACCGTATACGCTGGTGTCAGCCCCGAATTTTAAATAAATATTGTCAGATTCCTGGATCAGAGCCTTGGCTTCATCATAGCCCAGGATCTCCGGCAGATGGCCGCCTACATCCGGGGAGAGGGAAAGCTTTCCGTCGGAGAATGCTCCCGCCCCTGCAAAGCCGGTGGTGATGGAGCAGGGCTTGCAGCCGACGCATACCTTGGTAGTACGCTTCGGACATACCCGCTTTTCAATGGGGCGGCCCTTTTCAATCATCAGGATCTTCAGATCAGGCTTTTTCTGGATCAGCTCATAGGCGCAGAAGATGCCGGAGGGGCCGGCGCCGATGATAATGACGTCATAAATGCTGGATTGGTTCATGTGAGATACCTCCCTTTGGCGATAAAATTTACAGGTAATAAAAAACCGGTGCTGGAAATAGAAGCTTATAGTCAACTATTTTCGGCAGCCGGTAGAAACGTTCATCCAATCATGAACTTATATAAGCACAACACTTAGATTTTAGCACAGGCGGAGGGAAATGGCAAGGGTGAAGGAACTTATAAAATCACCAAAAAACGAATGCTGCTGTGCAGATGCCATTCACGTTAAAAAAGGGACAGTTTACGTCAACACGGAGCAATTAATTGGAAGTTATGATATATTATTAGCACAAATGGCAAAGGTTTATTGGGATAATTAAACAATATAAATTAAACAAGGTGTATGGATAAAACGTTAAAGAAACGATAACATGTCGCACATCCGGAGGTGCGATTGTTATAGATTACTAAATTTGGTAAGGATTGAAATTTAGGCTGATAAAATATGAGGAGGATGAGAATGAAAGCAAAGACAAAACGCCGCATTTGGCGCGGAACGACAACGACAATGGCATCATTGCTGACATTTACCGTGGCTGGATCTGCTGTGGTCAATAGTTTCCGTACAGACATTGATAAATTTCTCGGCACAACCAGTACAAAGCTTGTTGTAGAGAATACGTCTGCAGATGATTATCGTTATAAGTCGGATTACAACTCTACTACGGAACTGGTACAAGCAATCTCAGATCTTGGGGAAAGGATGAGTGAAGAGGGTACAGTGCTTTTAAAGAATAATGGAGCACTTCCGCTTTCTCAAAATGAACTGCAGAAATTATCACTTCTTGGATTTACTAGCTATTATCCATTACAGGGCGGCGACAGGGGAAGTTCGCTGACAGAGAACACAGGAACAGACGCTGATACGGTAGACATGGTGCAGGCTTTTACAGAAAAGGGCTTTGTTATTAATCCAACGCTCCAATCCATGTATGAGAGCATGAAAGAGGAATTTAAGTCTGATCCCATTGTCCGTGGGAATGGCACAACCACATATTATTATCATTTGACTGCACCGACTGTGACTGGAACTTTCCGCAGCATTGAACCGACACAGGAAAGGCTTGCTGAAGTGGAGCCGAACTGGAAAGAGAGTATGAATGATTTCAACACAATTCTGGTAACAATCGGCCGCTCGTCCAGTGAAGGAGGAAACTATCTTCCTGGTACGGAAGGTGTGAATCCAGATCAGGATCTGAATCAGACGGATCCGCTGGGGCTTTCTGATGATGAACGTGCAACCTTGCAGGCCGCAATTGATGTGAAAAAGGAAACAGGAGGTAAAGTAATTATACTCCTTAATAATGCCTGTGCAATGGAAATCCAGGAGTTAGTTGACAATGAGGATGTGGATGCAATATTACAAATCAGCCTACCTGGCGGATATGGATTTTATGGAGTAGCAGACATTTTAAGTGGAGATGTCAATCCTTCTGGACACTTGGCAGATACTTATGCAGTAAAAAATGCGAATTCGCCTGCAGCACAGAACTATGGCATCTTTGACTGGACGAATGCAGATGCTAATTACTGGTTTCAATCAGAAATCGTTGAGGCAGAAAATATTTATACAGGATATAAATATTATGAAACCCGTTATGCAGATACTGTTTTTGATCAGGGAAATGCTTCGTCTGAAACTGGAAGTTCTATAGACGGCAATTGGGCCTATGAGACTGAGGTAACATTTCCATTTGGATATGGACTTTCCTATACGACCTTTTCGCAGAAACTGGAGAGGGTAGAGGTAGATTTAAATACAAAAACTGTGACGGCAGATATTACAGTAAAAAATACAGGAAATGTAGCTGGCAAAGACGCTGTACAATTTTATGTATCAGTGCCGTACACAGATTATGACAGGGAGCACCAGGTAGAAAAGTCAGCTATCCAGCTGTTGGACTATGCAAAGACTAAGGAACTGGCGCCAGGTGAATCTCAGACGATTACCATTACTGCTGACGCACAGGACATGACTAGCTGGGATTCTACAAGTGATAATGAGGCTGGAACCAGTGGGAATTATATTCTTGATACAGGTAATTATTATTTTACGGTAGGAAATGATGTTCATGATGCATTAAATAATGTATTGGCAGCGCAAGGGAAATCCGTGGATGACGGCATGACGGCAGAAGGCAGTGCAGATAATGTGAAGAACTGGACTTTAGATTCTATGGATAAGAAAACATTTGCGTATTCGGTTACAGGGGTAGCAGTTGAGAATCAGCTGGAGAATATGGACTTAAATTATTATATGCCAGGTACAGTAACCTATCTTTCCAGAAGTGACTGGAGCGGAACCTGGCCTGTTACCTATAAGGATTTGACAGCTACAGAGGAGATGCTGATCCCTCTTCATAATGATATTTATGAAATTACAGCTAACGGGAATCCTGAAAATGTCACATTTGGTGCAGATAATGGTCTTACATTGGTAGATGTAATTGGACTTGACCTGGAGGATGATAAGTGGTCAAAGTTGATGGATCAGATTACACTTGAGGAATGCATGATCCGTACTGCTTTTGGAGGAACCAGTGTAAAATCAATTTCTTCGATTGTTTCCCCAGAAGCAGTTCAAAATGACGGACCAAATGGATTTAATTCATATCCGTTGGGACAGTATGCAAATACAGATACAAATTCAGCGGACCCATATGCCATTGATTCGAATGACAAAAACTTAAGCTATATGGCGGGTGTAATGGGTTGCGGTACATTGATCGGTCAGACTTTCAGCAAGGAAATGGCACACGAATATGGTGCAATGATGGGAAATTACTCAATCTGGGCAAATCAGCCGATTCTTTGGGGAGCAGGAACAAATCTTCATCGCTGCCCGTATAATGCGCGCAATCATGAATACTATTCAGAGGATCCAGTACTTACGGCTTACCAGGGAGCAGATTACATTAAAGGCGGCGAACCTTATGGTGTCATTCTGGCAGCAAAGCATTTTGCATTTAATGATACAGAGATAAACCGAGAAGGACTTTCCTGTTTTATGAATGAGCAGAAAGCTCGTGAAAATGAGCTGCGCGGTACACAAGCATGTGTGGAAGATGCACATATGAAAGGCGTTATGACAGCGTTTAACCGTGTCGGAGTTACGCAAAGCAATGCTCACACAGGATTAATGATGAATATACTCCATAAGGAATGGGGATTTAAAGGTCTGATGTCAGAAGACTTTATCGTAGATGCCGGTCTGGCCTCTTTAAAAGAGATGGTTCAAAACGGCGTGGGAATGACTGTACATACTGGTGAAGACAGTTTATCTGCTGTTGCAGAAACCTGGGATTACTGGACATTGGAAAATGTCAGCAAAGATGAAAACCTGATGCAGAGTTTAAAGACAACCATGAAGTGGCAGAATTATGCACTTGCGAATTCGAATGCAATGGACGGCCTGAATGAGACAGCGAGCTTCAAAACAGTCAGAACCTGGTATGACAACGCCTTGACTGTTGCACAGATCATTCTTATGATTTTAACAATTGCAGTTGCAGTTATGTATATTCGCAGTTGGAAGAAGGGGAAGGGAGAAAAGGAATGAGTTTTTTAAAGAAGCAATCGGTTGGATTTTATTTTATAATAGTTACAATAATTGCTCTGCTTAGTTCTCTGGTATGTTATCTGTCGAACTGCAAGACAAAATACTATACCAGCTTTGGCGTAGATACCAGTTTGGTGGCATTTCTGATAATTGGCATTGTTGTGGAAGCAGCCTATATCATTGGTGTTAATAAGGCAGTGCAAGGTGTGGTTATAGATGTGTTTGCTGTTGCTGGCGGTGTGTTTTGTATGCTGGCTATGGTTGCCTTTTTAAGAGTGCGTGCATACAGCATTGCTACGATTCTGACTTTTCAGAACAATGATTCCAATTTATCAGATATGAAGGGTGCCATTGTAGCAATGGTACTTTGTGCAGCCGCCGTTGTTTTGAGCATTTTGTCCTCCTATATGAGGGTTGTAAAGGAGGATTAAGGATGTAGGCATAGTATGCTGTGTATGTAAAAGGAGGTAAAATGAAAACAAGACAAGCATTTAACCCATATATGCCAAGCTGGGAGTATGTTCCGGATGCAGAACCCCATGTAGTGGGGGATCGGGTGTATGTCTACGGATCTCATGATGTTTTCAATGGACTGAATTTCTGCCTTGGAGATTATGTATGTTGGTCTGCTCCAGTAGATGATTTAGGAAACTGGAGATATGAAGGATGTATTTTCCGGAGAGAGCAGGATCCGGCAGCGCCTCGAATCCGGCTGACAAATGGACTTGCTGCCCCTGATATGGTACAGGGATCAGATGGCAGATTTTATCTGTATTACTTCATGGGCGGAACAAAGATGATCTCAGTAGCAGTATGTGATCAGCCAGCAGGAAGCTATCAGTTTTATGGCTATGTAAAATATGAAGATGGAACCCCTATCGGAAAGAGGGGGGAGCCATTCCAATTTGATCCGGGAATTTTTAAGGATGATGATGGACGCCTATATCTGTATACCGGCTTTGCGCTGACTGGCAATCCAATTTTGTTGGATGGTTCCAAGCCTACGGAACATGGGCCGATGTGCTTTGAACTGGACCCGGAAGACATGCTGACAGTTAAGACAGGACCGGATTATATCGGCGTTGCAGGGGAAAAGGAAGCGGCTGGAACTACTTATGAGGGGCATCCGTTTCTGGAGGCAAGCTCCATGAGAAAATTTGGAGATACCTATTATTTCATTTACAGTTCCATGAATAGTCATGAGTTATGCTATGCAGTCAGTGATAATCCAACGGGAGGTTTTCAGTATGGCGGTATTCTGGTCAGCATAGGGGATATTGGACTGCCGGGAGTTACAGATGTGAAGCATGCAAGAAATTATACGGGAAATACCCATGGCAGTCTGATTAAGATCAACGGAAGGTATTACATCTTTTACCATCGCCACAGCAATCGGAAACAATCTTCCAGACAGGCGATGGCGGAAGAAATCCGTTTTGAAAATGGCAGATTCTATCAGGCTGAGTTAACAAGCTGCGGCTTAAACGGCGGAGCTCTGAGGGGAAAAGGAACTTATCCTGCATATATCGCCTGCAATCTCTATGGAAGGAAAGGAACCCGTTTTTTAAGTATGATTAAGCATTCCAGGAAAGGATATCCGTATTTTACGCAGGATGGAAAAGATCGTGAAGGAGGACCGGACCAATATATCGCCAATATGGGGAATGGAGCGGTAGCGGGATTCAAATATTTTGATCTGACCAATACAACTGAAATCTGCATGAATGTGAAAGGAAATGCTGTGGGAGTTGTTTCTGTCACCACAGAGGAACACGGCAGTCCCGTGTCCAGAATCGAAATCCGGCCAACCATAGAGCTGCACAGCTTTACTGCGGGTCTGAAGGCACCAGGAGAAAAGCAGGCATTATTTTTTAAATTCGAAGGAAAAGGGAATTTTGACTTCATTTCTTTTGAATTAAAATAGCAGCTGGTGGAGTGAACTGGAGAAAGGAAGCAAATTATGCATGAAACAAAAAAGGATTTCTGGAGCAGTCCGTTTACAAGCTCTAAAATTAAAACAGAAGATATAAGACTGCCGGAAATGCTGATCGGCTATTTTATAGGACCTTTCGGTGCACTGTTGTCCTCGGGGATTTTTACCAGTATTCTGCAAAACTATTTTACAGATGTATTGAAGCTCAATCTTACGTTTCTGACAGCACTTCAGCTTTTTTCCACGATTTTAATCGTGGCAGCTAACTTAATTGTTGGTCAGTTGATTGAACATACAAAAACCATGGCTGGTAAGGCCAGGCCGTGGATTCTATTATCAGCATTGACCTTGTCGGTGGCCAGCGTCCTGATGTTTGTTGTGCCATTTGAGGGGACGCTTAAGCTGATCTGGATCGCTGTAGCCTACAACCTGTTTTACGCTGTGGCTTATCCGATTTACAATACTGCAAATTCCACATTGATTCCTGTTTCCACCAGAAACAGTCAGAAACGCGGTGCGCTGGCATCTTTTACTAATGTTGCAGGATTGGGAGTTATGGGGGCCGGTTCTATGGTATTTCCAATACTGGTATCTTTTGCGTTGAAGGAAAGCCAGGGGCGATGGTTTGCCGTTATGCTTGCGGTGGCAATTTTCTCTGCACTGACGATCTATCTCCAGTTTATGTTTACACGTGAGCGTGTAACAGAGGAAATCAGAAAACAGAATACGGCTGATGAAAAAAAGGGGACAGTATCGTTGCGTGTTCAGCTTCATGCGATTGCCAACGAAAAGATGTGGTGGATCGTCATGCTCTTTTATATGGGATTTCAGTGGAGCGGAGCCTTAAAAAATGGGTCCATGTCGTATTTCTGCAAATGGGTATTGGACAACACTTTTTTTGGTACTGCGGATGCATGGGGAGCTTCTCAGTCTTTGCTGAGTATTATGGGAGCTGTGCCGATGGCAGTGGCAGCAGTTTTTGTAGTTCCTCTATGTAATAAGTTTGGCAAACGCAAGGTTACCATGGCGGGAATGCTTTTAGGAGCTGCCGGCGGTGTGATTGCTATTTGGGGAGATGGACGGATCATTCCGGTAGCTGTTGGTGTAGCACTGAAATGCCTAGGATCTTCGCCGGCATGCTATATGATTCTGGCTATGCTTGCTGATGTTATTGATCATATTGAATTTACAAGCCACATCCGTACGGATGGATTGACAATGTCGATTTACAGTTCTATCATGGTAGCGGGAACTCCTGTCTGCAATTCGATCTTCAGTGCGCTTCTGAACATGAGCGGTTATAATCAGGAGGCTGACGTGGCGTTGGGTACTTCAGCTCAGGCTGCCGGAGTACAGGCTGCGATCACAGCCAGTTATATCTGGGCAGAAACAATTGCCTATATGATCTGTGCTGTTTTGATTTTCTTTTTCACAATAGAAAAAAAGCTGCCTGAGGAACAGGCTGTTATTGCAGCACGCAAGGATAAGAAATAAGTCAGGAACTTGAAACAGGGTATATCAGCTACTTTGATATACTCTGTTTTGCGAGAGGTGGGAAATAGTTATGTTTCGTATTGCAATTGTGGAAGATAATGCGCATGACGCGGCGCGGCTGAAGAAGTATCTGATGCAGTATGCAAAGGAGAAAGAACAGAAATTTACTATTTTGGAATTTTCAGACGGAGAAGATATAACGACAGACTATACTGCGGATTATGACCTGATTCTTTTGGATATTGAGATGAAATTTATGAATGGAATGAAAGCAGCGGAGAAAATCCGGAAAATGGATCAGGATGTAGTAATCATCTTTATTACAAATACGCCTCAGTATGCAATTCAGGGATATAAAGTAAATGCATTAGATTATATACTCAAGCCTATATCCTATTTTTCGTTTTCAGAAAGTATGAATAAAGCACTTAAACGAGTAAAAAGGACAGAGAAGGAATATATTGTTATTTCCACAAAGGGCGGAAAGATGAAAGTGGATGTCAGCCAGATCTGTTATGTGGAGGTTTTAGACCATACACTTATTTATCATACAACAACAGGAAATTTTATTGGAAAAGGTACGCTTCGGGATGTGGAAAAACAGCTGAATCCGAAGAAATTTTTCATCTGCAGCCGATGCTGTCTGGTAAACCTTGATTATGTGGATAATTATCAGGGAAATACTGTATTTGCAGGTGGAGATGCCATACAGATTAGCCGTAACCGGAGAAAAATGTTTCTGGATGCGCTGAATGAACATATGAATGGAGATGCATGATGAGTGTAGAAATTCTTAATACTCCTGGATATTATTATGCAATTGCTTATTGGCTGTCTGCATTTATGATCGTTTGTATCTATCGAAACAGGTTTCGGGGGTGGATAAGTGTTGCTCTGGACGGGGCAGCATTTATTTCGCTGCTGATATTTATGCATCTAACAGATAATACCCGAAAGTGGTTGTTTATTCCTCTTATGTTTGTAGTTATATCGTTTACTTTATGGTATGTGTATTACAGCTGCAGATTCAGTTTGATAGAAATTGGTTATTTTGGAGCGAAAATTATTATCAATGCAGAATTTGCGGGCTCGTTCTGCTGGCAGATTTATTATAATTTTATAGGAGATATTCCTGCACAATATCTGAACATATGGAGATGGGCAGAAATGATTTTCGTATTTGGACTGATTTTTACAGGTGTACATTTTATGGAAAGGTATCTGAAAAGGGATATGGAGGAGCTGAAGATCTCGCGGCGGGAGCTTTTGGGTATATTGTTGATTGTGCTGGTGGTTTTTAGTGTCAGTAATATGAGTTATTTAAATCGGAATTGGCTGTTCAGCGGTATCTTGGCCAAGGATATTTTCATTATACGAACGCTGGTGGATTTGTGTGGAATCCTGCTTTTGTATGCTTATCATATACAGGTGAAGGAAGTGCAGCTGCGTTTTGAAATGGATACGCTGCAGAACATTATGGAGATGCAGTATAGTAATTACCAGCTTTCAAAAGAAAGCATTGATATGGTGAATCAGAAATATCATGATCTGAAGCATCAGATTGCTCTGTTAAAATCGGAAACGGATATGCATAAATCTGTGCAATACTTAGAGCAGATAGAGAAGGAAATTAAAATTTACGAAGCGCAGAATAAAACGGGAAATAAAGTATTGGATACCGTGCTGACCAGCAAAAGCGCCTATTGCCAAAGCGTGGGAATTGAACTGAAATGTGTGGTGGAAGGAGCGTTGTTAGGCTTCATGGATGATATGGATATCAGTGCGCTGTTTGGAAATATGTTGGATAATGCTATTGAGGCTGTGCAGAAGCTGCCGGATAAGGAGCGGCGCTTGATTCGTTTATATGTGGTGCAGGAAAAACAGTTTTTGCGTATATGTACTGAAAATTATTGTGAGGAAAAAATAGTTTTTAAAAATGGAATGCCAGTTACCACAAAGAAGAACAAGCGCATTCATGGATATGGAATGAAAAGCATTCAGAATACAGTAAAAAAGTATGATGGATCTGTGGTTGCCAAGTTAAAC
>JAUNGG010000049.1 GCA_030524635.1 Lachnospiraceae bacterium | reverse complement strand
CTTTTTTTGCCCCTTTTTCGTCTCTTATTGCCTCTTTTTTTGTCTTATCGCGCTATATCCCTACCCATAATTGTTTTACAAAAGCAGAAAGGAGACGACTATGGAAGTAGACGTAAAGTGGGACGAACACGACAAAAGATGGGTAGCGCGCAAAACAGTGACCTATAAAGGCGTGAAATTCTTGTGCAAGGGTACTAGCGTGAAAAGTAAGGCAGACGCAAGGGAGTCTTGGCAAAGGGCAAAGGAACGTAAGATCGCTGAAATTGACGGTAAGGCAGAAGTTAAGGCAGGAAAGATTAAACTCAAGGTGGCGTTGCCTAAGTGGTACGATGATTACAAGAGAAATGACGGACGAAATGCAGATACGATAAGAACAAATGAAGATACTATTGAGCAAATTAAAAAGGTTCTCGGCGAAAAGAACGTATGTGATATTGATAGTGACACGATTCAGTCATATTTCAACCTTTTGGCGTCCAGCCTTGCTGACAATACGATTGACAAATATTGGTGTATGCTGCATATGTTTTTTGCACACTTATATCCAGATGGCGGAAATCCTATGGCACGCTGCGTACAGACAAAGTCAAAGATAAAGACAAAATCACGGACATGGAAGATTGATGACGACGATGATGAGCCGACAGATATGTTAGCCTATACACCGACGGAAATGAAGCGTCTGGCGGCGGAGTTAGCAAAGCCGTATAACGTACATAGCGGTTGGCATACAGGAGACCGTGGGTATAGCGCTGGCCTGCCGGTTGTCGTCTGTATGTACCAGTTCCTTCGCGTGGGTGAAGTGGTTCAGTTACGTGTTAAGGATATTCTTTGGAATGATGATACATGTACAAGCGGATATATTTGGGTACGGCGGCAATACGATGAAAATAATAAAGTAGTGAAAGTGCCTAAGTATAACAGTAAGCGTAAGGTTCCAATCATGGTGGAATGTGTGGATATTTTGCGAAAAGCCTGCGATGGCAAGCAGCCGAACGATTTATTGTTTCAGTCTGGTACGATTTACAATCCAGATAAAACGACACATGAGGGACGGCTTTTGCGTGGACGTTTAAGGGATAACTTAAATAAGGCATGTGAGCGGACAGGTCTGGAACGTCACACTATCCACGACTTGCGTCATGACGGAATCAGCCGCTTGGTGGATATGGGCGTGCGTCCACAGTCCGTTCAGCGTTGGGCGGGGCACAAGTCATTATCCGTCACGCTGGATAAATACTACCGGCATAACGGCGAGGATAATGCGGCTGACTTGGCACTTATTAGCGGAGACTATGACAAGGAAGAACAGTTACCGGCATAGGCGGCGTTGGGGTCGCAGGGGTGTAACCCCCGCCCTCGGAGAGCGAACGGGGGACGCCAGTCCCTTAGTGAGTTATGGGTACGGCAAACCAGACCGCCCCCATTTAGGTGGGGTGGTTTCGCCGGAACCATGACGAACGTAGCAGCAATGACAACTTTGGCAGGAAGGAGGAAACGATTATGGAATGTGGAATCTTAAGGATTAAGCAGATCACGGCGGGCGGTATCAGTCATATCGGCGGAGAGGAAGATAGATTGCATGGAAACGAGAGAAACGGCGATATTGATATGGAGCGGTCGCATTTGAATATGGGCGCGTACCGGGATGGACAGACGTTATACCGGGCATGGCAGGACAAATGCACGGAATTGGGAGTGTCCGTCCAGCGGAAGGGGCAGACGGCTATGGAACAGGCAGTGATAACCGCAAGCCCGGATTTTTTCGCCCGTCTGGGATGGGATAAAGAGATGGCGAAAGACTGGACGCCGGACGACATACCGCCGGGGATTACTCAATATTTTGAGGACGCATTGGGCTGGGCGGCGCAGTATTTTGGAGAACGGAATATCATAGGGGCTACTATCCACTATGATGAAACCACGCCGCACATGCACATTGACTATGTTCCGGCGGTAGAGGCAAGTAAGAGGCGTAAAGACGTATATGCGCGTGACGCTGACGGTAAACTGGTGCGTGATGCTAAGGGTCATGCGGTACGGGCGCGAGATAAAAATGGTAAGGTGGTTTACGAGTATGTGGACGCACCGGCGCGCCTTTCCCGGACCGATTACTGGCAGCAGCGCGGCGGTCGGCAATCCTATCGGAAAATGCAAGATCAATTCTATGAGCAGGTTTCCAGTCGTTATGGCTTGGAACGTGGCGAAATTGACAGCGGACGTGAGCATATTGAGCAGGAACGTTATAAGGCGGTTAAGGCGCAGGAAGAACGTAAAGAGCAGGAACATGCCGCCAGACAGGCAGAGGCAGCCAGCCGGGAGGCACAAGAGACACGGAAACAGGCAGAGAAACAGGCTCAAGAGGCTTTACAGACAGCAAAAAAGGCGCAGAAACAGGCAGAGGAACAGGAATTGAGGGCTAAGGCGGCAACGGCTACCGCAGAGCGGCAGGAACGCCGTGCTGATGATGCTTGGGAGCAGGCAGAGGCGGCAGAAACGGCGGCACGGGAGGCAGAGGAACGACATGAGGCAATGGTGGAGGCAGTGCAGGAGGCACAACAGGAAAATCGGAATTTGATTGGGAACTTTGGAAAAACGATAACAGGGAAAGTTACCGTTACGCCAGAGCAGATGGAAACAATAAAACATCTGCAATATAGCGTTGTTTTTGAGAAAAAGCAGCGAGAACGGGCAGAACAAGAGACGGAAAAAGAGAAAAACAGATGTTATAGTTGGATGGATAAATTTCAGCAGCGAGGCATAGAGGTGGAGAATGAGCGGCGCAGAGCCGATAGAGCGGAACGGGAATTGTCACAAATGCGCGGAGCCCTAGAGAAAATGCCGGAGCCGGTACGGCAGGAGTTTGACCGGATTGTAAAGTCACTTGCCAAAACAACTGTCACTCGTGGGCGTGGAGGCAGCGGACGGAAAATACATATGTTGAAAGATGATTATGAACGATAGGACATAAAAAATGCCCGCCAGGTTGCAGCCTGACGGGCGTATTCCGTGAAAGGAATTGATAAACACTAAAGTTATTATATCATGGATTACCATGATGTCAAGTTATATCGAACGTTTGTTTTGAAAATATCTTGAATTACACTGTTTGTTATATTATAATGTTACCAATAAAGCTGTTTGCAGACGGCGAAAGGAATGATAACCACTATGAGCAAATCTAAGAAATCTTTGTCCGTTTTATCGGGAGCGGACTATCGTGCGCCCAAAGTATCAGCGCAACGAGCCATGAGTAAAGTAATTGATATTGCAACGTCTAATCCGTGGGAATACTTTGCTACTCTGACATGGAAGCCGGAAATATCCCGTGACTACTGGGCTGTGAAACAAAGGGCGCTTTGTTGGAAGAAGGATATTGAAAAATCCGGCGGCAAGGTGCTGCTGGTGATTGGCGTTGGCGAGGTCGGCGGGTTGTATCATGTACATGCGCTGCTGAATGACGTTCCGGCAGAGATGATTGTACCGGGGAACCCTAACGCTGAAATAATCGAGGTAAAGACAGATGGAGAGTTATGGTCGCTGACACGTCCAGAGGATTACAATGTAGGTTTGCATGTCATTCAGGAGGTAGAAAAACCGGATGATTACAATCGTATCGGGTGTTATATGGCGGCTCATATCCCAGAAATCCGGCGGCAGTTTCACGATGGAATCATGGCGAATGCGATTGATAAAACGACACATATGTACTATGCTACCCGTGGTCTTGGGCGGTCACGGCATGGAAGTATCTTTATTGCAAATACAGACGATACGGATAGGATAAATAGCATAATACACGAAGAATTGAGTAATGTTTCCAGCGTGAGCGATAGTTACGCAGCCGCTGCAAGGATACGGAA
The DNA here is from genome assembly GCA_030524635.1 of Lachnospiraceae bacterium. Taxonomy (GTDB): domain Bacteria; phylum Bacillota; class Clostridia; order Lachnospirales; family Lachnospiraceae; genus Caccovicinus. The sequence continues at coordinate 24,613 of JAUNGG010000049.1, read as the reverse complement.
ACGGCTCACGCATAAGATTAGGGTGTTCAGTAACGGAGAACAGGGCGTGGCAATGACGATGCCGGCGGAGGCAGCACATCTTATTACAGACGTCACAATCCCCATAACTACCGATAAATACACGAAATACGGAAAGGTATGGTATCGGTTTACTGGTACACTAAAGCAATTAACGGACGCTTTTTATCTGTCATACGTTCCAGTCCGGGGCGTGGTTGAGACATGTAGTGAATGGTTAGCCCCCTACTTGGTGAGCGAACAGGATAGATTATGGTTATCATTGTCAAAGCGCGCCAGAATCGGAGAAATACCATTAACCGTATAATTAGTGTTGCTCTTATCAAGGAGCGAGGGCTAAAACGGAGAAATAATTGAATATAACGGTAGAATTTCTATTTTTCAATAAACTAATCATTGTAGCGAGCGTAAAACGAGGATTAAGAGCCGGAGGTGGTGAGCCAGAAAAGCGGATAGAGTGCGCCGCGTGGGGATAGTATGCCTATTTTTCCTTGATTATGATTTTCAAAACGTAGTGGTGCCCCAGAGGGGCAGCCGCCGGGCAGCGGTTCCTAACAGGGCGGCGGGCTGACGGCGGCAACGGACGGCAGAAAAAAGCAGCCGGAGAACCGACCACTTTATTCCTTGCTATATTCAAGTATATCATTTATGTCGCACTCCAATACGTAACATAGTCGTGCTAAGACGGCTAAGTCAACTCTTTGTATATCTCCATTCATGTACGCTTTTAATTGTGTACGTTGCATTTCCGCGCGACAAGCCAACCTGTTTATGCTAATGCCCTGTTCTTGCATAAGTTCCTTTAATCGTATACGTATATATCCATAATCAATGTCTTTCATGGCAAATCCTCTTTCTAAACTTATGTTATCAATTATTGCCATATTTTAAAATGGGTAGTAATATATGAGTATATATCTACTCATAGGAGGGCTTATGAATTACATCGATAAGGGAACGCAGATTATACTAGATGTGCTGGAGATGGAGGAGGCAGATTTAACGCCTAGACAGAAAAGTAGCATTGAAGAATTTGTTAGAATTTCGGTTGAATGTGACGAGGAAATGTTGAACGGGATAGACCATCAGATACCAATGACATATGAACTATATTCACGAACGATTGCCAAACTGGAAGAACTTGGCGCTGAGAGGACACTGCAAGATTTTCGGGAATGCTTTGCAGAGCATTTTAGTAATTAAGGGCGGCATAATGCCACCCTGTCCCGCTTGTCTTATGTAAATTATTGTTGATGAGTGGCAATGTAATTGTCAACTTCTTGACGCTTGACAACTGTTTTCCGTTCTGACATTTTGTACGACGGAATTGCGCCGCTGTTAATCAGGCGATATGCGTATTTGCGCCCGACGCACATATATTCCGCCATTTCCGGCACGGTCATCCATACAATTTTTTCTCTTGCCATAGTACCACCTCCTGTGATACAATTATGGTAACGGGATTAGTAAAATAAGCGCAAAAAGCGGCATTAAGCGACAAAATGTAAGCGCAAATTGCCCCTTTTCTTGCCCCTTTTTACTTTCGATTGCCGGGGAGCCGCATAAATACTGGATTTCTTAGGGGTTGAGGAGCAGTCTCCAAAACCGTAGATGGGGGTTCGAGCCCCTCTTCCCCTGCTTTTTTATTGCATACTTTACCTTTACCAAAAAGAAAAAGCTTTGAATGTTTTGATTATGAACATTTAAAGCTTTTTCTTTTAAAGCATTCTGCTTCTCGTTTCACATAACCCTATATTTCTTCTCTACACTACCGCCCCAATCGCCTCTTTCACATTAGACACCCCAATCAGGCGTATCCCTTCCACCGGCTTCATCTTCTCCAAACAGAGCCTTGGAAGCACGCAGGTAGTGAATCCCAGCTTTTTCGCCTCATGAACCCGCTGCTCTGCCATGGACACCGCCCGGACCTCACCGGCCAGTCCCACTTCACCGAAAATCACGGTGGAGGAATCTACCGGTTTATCCTTATAGCTGGAAATAATTGCCAGAACAATTGCCAGATCCATAGCCGGCTCACTCATCCGCATACCGCCTGCAATGTTCACATACGCATCAAACCGTCCCAGGTCATACCGGCACCGCTTTTCCAGCACGGCCATCAGAAGATTCACCCGGTTATAATCAGCTCCGGCAGCGGTCCTCCTCGCCATACCGAAATTACTTTCCGTCACCAGGGCCTGCACCTCCAAAAGGATGGATCGGGTCCCTTCCATCAGGCAGGCAACCACTGCCCCGGAAGCATCCTCCGGACGGCCGCTTAAAAGAAATTCCGATGGATTCTTGACCTCGCACAGGCCCTCCTCCATCATCTCGAATACCCCGATCTCATTGGTGGAGCCAAACCGGTTTTTCACGCCCCTCAGGATCCGGTAGGAGGCAGTCCGCTCTCCTTCAAAGTAAAGGACGGTATCCACCATATGCTCCAGCACTCTGGGGCCGGCTACCACGCCTTCCTTCGTCACATGTCCCACGATAAAGATGGCAATGCCAAGCCCCTTGGCAAGCTGCATCAGCACATTGGTGGACTCTCTCACCTGGCTGACGCTTCCCGGCGCAGAGCTGATATCCTCCCGGAACATGGTCTGGATCGAGTCAATGACTACAATCTCCGGCTTCCGCTCTTCTATCACCGACTGGATGGTTTCCAGATTCGTTTCACATAAGAACCGCAGCTCCCCTGTCACTGTGCCGATCCGGTTGGCCCGCAGCTTGATCTGCTTTAAGGATTCCTCTCCGGAAATATAAAGCACCTGCTTTCCCGCTGCTGCCAGATTGCGGCAGACCTGAAGAAGCAGGGTAGATTTCCCGATGCCCGGGTCACCGCCCACTAAAACCAGGGAACCGGCTACCACACCGCTTCCCAGCACCCGGTCTAACTCCTCAAAGCCTGTTTTCATCCGATCCTGCTCATCAATGGAGATTTCCGACAGCAGGGCCGGCTTCACCCGTTCCTGGCTCCTGATCCGGCTTGGGGCCTTGGCTGCGGGAACCGTCTTTGCCGTAGGCTCCTCCACCATAGTATTCCACTGCCTGCACCCCGGACACTGCCCCAGCCATTTGGCAGATTCAAACCCACACTCTTTACAGAAAAATGCTGTTGTCTTTGCTTTTGCCATGCTAATATTGATTCCTTTCCTGACCGCTGATACAAAGCAGCCTTCATAATACGGAACAGGTATGCAGAAAGTGCGAATCCAGGAATCGATTCGCACTTTAACTGACCATACATTTTATTAGTAAAATTACGCCTTCACGATCTTTAATTCAACCGGCTTCTCATCCTCCAGCTCGATATTGATGCCCAGCTTGCCGCTCATATTAGTAGCGATCTCCCCGGTCAATACGCCGTCCTCATAAATCTTATACGGAGTATCCTCCTGCAGCTGCACCGTAACCTGAGAATCCTTGTAGCCTTCCAGCGTGCAGGTGATTCCCTCATCAGTTTCTGTAAAATGGGAAACTGCTGTACCTGGAACGGACTCATATACAAACATGCCGTTTCTCTCAAGTTTTGTGATTTCGTAGAAGGTCTTTACCTTATAAAGGTCCCCCTGATGCTCAAAGTCCTGCTTCTTCGACTTTTCGTTTAATGTATAATTTCCAAAACTAATGGTTCCGTCCTGTTCTGTCTGAATTAAAGATTCAATTCCTGGCATATGCTTGCCCTCCTAGTGTTTTTGTACTTATCCTCTTTTTAGGAACCACGAATAATCCCCAATGATTCCCATGCCTAAATTATACACGAATTCCTGGCAAATGACCAGCAAAACTTTTATGACATCATACATTGGTTCCCACGGCGGTTTCCGCCTCTGCCTTCTGAGAAGATTCATTGGCTCCCAAGGCACTGTCCTCCTTCTGTACGGCAAAGGTCAGGCTCCCCTCTGCGGCTTCCACTAATACATGGTCGCCCTTCCGGATCCTGCCGTCCAGGATCTCCTCTGCCAGCTTATCCTCCAGCATATTCTGAATGGTGCGCCGCAGCGGTCTTGCACCATATTTCTCATCATAGCCCTTATCGATCAGCACCTCGGTGGCCTGGCTGGTAACTGTCAGCTCCATGCCCATCTGCTCCTTCGTCCGCTTTAAGATGGACTTCAGCATAATAGAGGCAATGCTCTTCATATGCTCCTTATTCAACTGATGGAACACGATAATATCATCGATCCGGTTTAAAAATTCCGGCTTAAACATCCGCTTTACCTCTTCCATCACCTTATCCTTCATAAAGCTGTAATTCGCCTTCTCATCGCTGACAGAGGCAAATCCCAGACGCTTCGGTGCGATGATATTCTCTGCCCCGGCATTGGAGGTCATGATTAAAATGGTGTTCTTAAAGTCGATCTTTCTTCCCTGGGCATCGGTAATGTGGCCGTCATCCAGAACCTGAAGAAGGATATTGAACACGTCAGGATGGGCCTTTTCTACCTCGTCAAACAGGATCACCGAGTAGGGATTCCGCCGCACCTTCTCGCTGAGCTGGCCGCCCTCCTCATATCCTACATATCCTGGCGGAGAACCGATCATCTTGGAAACGCTGTGCTTTTCCATGTACTCAGACATGTCAACCCGGATCAAAGCTGCCTCCGTGCCGAACATTGCCTCCGCCAGCGCCTTGGAAAGCTCGGTCTTGCCCACGCCGGTAGGGCCTAAGAACAGGAAGGAACCAATGGGACGCTTGGGATCCTTTAAGCCTACCCGGCCCCGGCGGATCGCCTTGGAAATGGCAGTGACCGCCTCCTCCTGGCCTACCACCCGCTCATGAAGGATGGATTCCAGCTTCTTAAGACGCTCCGATTCCTCCTCCTCCAGCTTCTTTACCGGGATCTTCGTCCATCCGGCTACTACATCAGCAATCTCGTTCTCATCTACGATCAGCTTGCGGGTATGCTTATCCTTCTCCCACTTAGCACGGATCTTTTCGATCTTATCCCGCTTTTTCTGCTGCTTTTTCTTAATATCTCCGGCCTTCTCATACGCTTCCGCCTTCACCGCCTGCTCCTTCAAAGCCTCCAGAGCCTCGATCTCCTTCTCCAGAACCTTGATTTCCTCCGGCTCCACAAAATTCGTCAGGCGGACCTTGGAGGACGCCTCATCGATCAAGTCAATGGCCTTATCCGGCAGGAAGCGGTCATTGATGTACCGGGCAGACAGCTTCACAGCCGCCTCCAGCGCATCATCTGTGATGGTTACCTTATGATGCTCCTCATAACGGCCCCGCAGGCCCTTTAAGATGGCGATGGTTTCCTTCTGGCTGGGCTCCTCCACCGTTACTGGCTGGAAGCGCCGCTCCAGAGCCGCATCCTTCTCAATATACTTCCGGTATTCCTCGATGGTGGTGGCACCGATCAGCTGCAGCTCTCCCCTGGCCAGGGATGGCTTTAAGATATTGGAGGCATCGATGGCTCCCTCTGCACCGCCGGCACCGATGATGGTGTGGATCTCATCAATAAAAAGCAGCACCTGCCCATCCTCCATCACCTCGCTGAGCACCTTCTTGATCCGTTCCTCAAACTCACCCCGGTATTTGGAGCCGGCCACCATGCCGGACAGATCCAAGGTCACCACCCGCTTTTGTGCAATGGTCTCCGGAACATTGCCTGATGCGATCATCTGAGCCAGACCTTCCACAACTGCGGTCTTTCCCACACCAGGCTCACCGATCAGGCATGGATTGTTTTTCGTCCTTCTGCTCAGGATCTGGATCACCCTCTGGATTTCCATTTCCCGGCCGATAACCGGATCCAGCTTTCCTTCTCTGGCCAAAGCCGTCAGATCCCGGCTGTAGCTGTCCAGCGTCGGCGTAGAGGTCTTTCCTCTGGAAACACGGCCGTTCTGGATCTCCTCCTTCGCCCCGGCAGGCGCATCCTCGCCCATTGCCGACAGCAGGTCAATATAAAGCTTCTGAATGCTGATGCCAAGGGTATTTAACAGGCGGGAAGCCACACAGTCCCCTTCCTTTATCATGGCAATCAGCAGATGCTCTGTGCCGATCAGCGGCGCACGGAACCGCACCGCCTCCTTATAGCTGTTTTCCAGCACTCTCCTGGCGCTTGGGGTGTAGCCCCCCTGCTCCGCCATTCCAACAATATGATTAGGTGAGATCAGCTGGCTTACCAGCTCCATCACCTTCTCCTCCCGGACACCGCTTTCTGCCAGCACCTTGGCAGCCACGCCGGTTCCCTCATGCAAAAGTCCGATCAGCAGATGCTCCGTGCCCACATAGCCGTGGCCAAGGGTCTCCGCCGCATCAACTGCAAGGGAGATCGCCTCCCGTGCCTTTGCTGTAAATCGATCGATCATATATAAAATCCTCCTAATATCCCTGTAAAAAGTATGGTTATGCGCAACTGTGAAGGTACTGAACAGTTACGGTTATGCCAGCTCCGGCAGCTCTTCCCGAAGGTAGGCAGCTCTCGCCACATCCAGCTCCTCCTTGCTCAGCGGCTTGTGGGAAAGCTTCTGCAGATTGGCAGTCTGGATCCCCAGCATCAGCCGGTAGATGGAGCAAGGCTCCCGAAACGTCAAAATTCCATCATCAGCTCCTGCCATCATCTGCGAAAGGAAGATCATGGCATCCTTTCCAGAAAGCCTTCTGGCATACTTTAATACACCATAGGACTTGTATGCCTCATCCTCTCGCTCCAGCCGGTGATTATTCAGGGCCAGCGTCCGCACCTGGTGCTCCTGGCTGTTTAACTGTCCGGCCGTCTGCGCCACCAGATCGATGATCTCCTTCTCGGAAAGCCCCAGTGTCTTCTGGTTGGCCACCTCATAGAGAGCGCCGTAATTCTCGCTGCCCTCCCCGTAGACGCCGCGGAGGGTCACACCAAACCGGCTCATATCCGCCACCAGATTCTGAAACTTCTTTCCCATGGACAAGGTAGGCAGATGCAGCGTTACCGAAGCACGCATTCCCGTTCCCACGTTGGTGGGGAAGGAGGTCAGATACCCGTATTTCTCATCAAAAGCATAGGAAAAACGGGCATTGATATAATCGTCTATGGCATCCGCCCGCTTCCAAAGCTCATTTAAGTGAAGCCCCGGCGACAGAAGCTGCATCCGAATGTGGTCATCCCCATTCAATACCACACTGACGCTCTCATCTCCGGAAACAATCAGTCCAACCGTATCCTTTTTCTCTAAAATGCTGGAATTCAGGATCCTGCGCTCTCTCAGCGCCCTGCGGCTCAGCTCATCTAGTTCCTCCAGATAAGCATATTCATATTCCCTGCCATCCAGCTCCTTTAAATCCTTCAGGCCATACTCCAGCCGCTTTACCAGCTCCTCGCTCTCTGCCGCAGACAGTGATTTCGGAAAACGATACTGGTCCCAGTTCCGTACCAGGCGGACCCGGCTGCTGACAATATTGGGCTGATGGCCCTCCGTCTGTTCAAACCACTTAAGCATCCTGCTCCTCCTCCTGGCTTAATCCCTTAATCTGATCCCGATACTGGGCTGCCATCTCATATTCTTCCTTTAAAACAGCCTCCTGAAGTCTGGCCTTCAGCACCTCCAGCTGCTCCTTTCTGGAAAGTACAGGCTCTTTTTCCGACTTCTGTCCTTCGCTGGTCATCTGGGGGTATGCCTGGATCTTCTGGTATTTCGGCTTCTTTCCCGTGTGAGTGCCATTGCCCTGAAGCTTCTTGATCTTATCGCTGATCAGAAGATCAAAGACGCTGTAGCAGTCCGGACAGCCGAACCGGCTGTTCTCCACAAATTCCTGGTAGCTGGTCTTACAGGAGGGGCAGACGATCTGCTGCAGCTTATCCTCCTTCTGGCTGCTTTCTCCCACTCCTAAAATACTGGAAAGAAGCTTGCCCAGCGGAAAATCTCCATCAAAAATAGCGGAATAATGACCGAAATCCATCTCCTTTGCGCACTGGGCACAAAGGTTATGCTCATTCTTCACACCATTGATCACTTCTGTATATTTAATATTGGCTTCCCTGATTTTACACTTTTCACATAACATGGTAATCCTCCTCACTCCGAGCTTCGGCCGGAGCCCTTTGAAAACAGGTCATAGATCTCGTCTACCAGCTGATGGGCTTCCTCCCTGGAAACATCCCGGCAGATCCCGCGGGCAAGCACCACACTCAAATCCTCCCGCATCTCCTGGATCGCCTGCATCTTATCGATATCCAGAGAAATCACGGCCCCCTTCCGCCGGTCCAGCTTCACAAAGCCTTCCTGCCGGAGCATGGAATATGCTTTATTTACCGTATGCATATTGATGCCGATCTGGTCCGCAAGGGTACGGACAGAGGGTAAGGCATCTCCTTCATTCAGCGTCTCCATGGCAATCCCCAGAATAATCTGGTTGCATAGCTGGAGGTAAAAGGCTTCATCACTGTTAAAATCAATCTTTAATATCATTGGCTCACCATCTTTCGTTTTTTATGCACCTGTTATATGGATTGTATAACAAGAGAGTAGAAAAGTCAAGTGGGGGGAAATGCCAAGGGATATTGGAGCATAGTGGCGAAGGGTCCGCATCGGGAGGGACGGACTCTCTGTTCAGCACGCTCTCGCTCTGTTCAGCGCGTAGCGGTACGTAAGACCGCAAAAGACGGGGAAAATAAAACCGCAGGGATGCTGGTTTTCTGCTTGGATTGCTTTCCTGCTTCCCTGCGGGTTTTGCGTTCTGATATTTCGTTTTTTTATTAATACAGATCAACATCGATGAACTCAAAATCATCGTCCAGATTATTGATTTCTGCTGTGGCTGCCGCCTGTTCTGTGCTTCTGCGCTGTATCCTGCCGGCAGCGGCTGCGCGATCTTCTCTTGTAATGGACTGGCTGCCTGCCATTTCCAGTTCTACTGGCTGATCTACGAAAATGAAATCCGATTCCTGGGTGCTGCGTTTTCTCGGGCTGGTCTGCTCTTGTCTGGGTGCACGTTCTGGTTCTGATGGAGCCTTTGCCTCTGGCCGGTTTCTGCGCACCGGGGCAGCGGCTGGATCAGCAGTGTTCCGTGGTGCCGGAGCTGGCTTTGGCTCTGCTGCGGCTCTCACCGCAGAGGCTGGCCGGGGCTGTGTGCCGGTTTTTGGCGCTGGAGCCGGTTCTGGTTCTGCTGGTGCTTTCGGCTCTGGAGCCTGTATCCTCGCCTTCTCAGCCGGAGCCGGCTCTGCTGGTGCTTTTCTTACCCGGGCAGCTGGCTCAGGAGCCTCTTCCTCGTCTTCCTCGCCTAACATGTAGCGCTCCTCGCGGCTCATGGAACGCCGTCTGGAGGCTCCCTCTTCATCCGGGTGCATTTCTTCCGGATAGCGGGATCCGCCGGAGTCACGATGGGAATTCCTGGTCGCCAGCAGTACGATCACCAGTGCCAGAAGAACTACCGATACGGCTGCCAGTGCAATGATGACGTAGAGCCGGATCTTATAGTCATTTAACAGGCTGTTATAGTTCTGGATCACATTCTCGGTTTCTTCCTTGGTGTAGCCGGACTCTGCCGATGGATCGCTGAAGTACCGCTGGATGGTCTTTTCTGTCAGGTCATACCGGTAGAAATTCTTCTCTCCTGCTGCATTCATTGCATAGAAGACGCAGTACTGATGATCCGTCTCAGAAGCCCAGATCCAGCCGGTTACCTTGTGACCGTCGATATCGATGGTAGTTTGAGTAAATGCTTCCGGAAGGGTCACGCCTTCTTCAGGTGCCAGGATGGTGATCGCCTTGGCGGCTGCCTCCAGGCTTACGCCGGTTACCACCTCTGCCTCCGTCTCGGAAGCTGCAGTCTCTCCGCCCTCACTCTTGGTGACGGAGATGGTGTAATTCTTCACGGTGACGCCGTCTGCTGCTGTCACCTTAATGGTAACAGTATTCTCGCCCATCTGAAGTCCTTCGCTGCCTTCTACCGCCACGGAAGAGCCTTCTCCTGCAAATGCCTGTACATTGATGCTCTCCACATCAAGGCCCACATTGACCGAATAGCTGTCAACCGACGGCGAGAATGCCGGGCTTAAGGTTCCTGGTGACACGGACAGGGAGGTCAGCAGGCCGTCTGCAGAAGCTGCCGCTCCGTTCCCTCCAGCAGAAACAGTGGAATTTCCCAGATGTGTAATGGAAACCGCCTGGGAATTATTGTCATACACTTCCTGGGAGGCAATGGTGATCTGGCTGTTAGCCGCCTTCAGTACCTTAAACTTCATAGAAAACACGATCGAGGTCAGATCACCTGCATCCGGGCCGCCGTGGGCGCGCAGGGATCCTGCGCCCCCTTCCACGCTGTTGCCTCCAATAAACTCCAGTGCAGATGCATCATAGGACAGCATAATATCTGCACTTCCTAAGGAACCGTCTGCGGTGCTGACTTTCATGTTGACGTTGACTTCCTGGCCTACCTCCGCTCTAGGGTCAGAAAATGTGATCTTTCCGCTGGCTGCCATGGAAACCAGCAGGTGGGCCGGCATAACCACTGCCAGCATACAGGCCAGCAGAATCCCTGCCAGCATTTGCTTTATTTTCTTATTCATCTTCCTTATCTCCAGTCTGATATACAATTATTGGTAAACAGCAACAGTTCTGTACAGACCTGCTGAGTCGTTGCATGAGATACCCAAATCTACTGAACAATGGTCACATTGCTTCCTCCCGGCCCGGTCAACGCACCGGAACTGCCATTTCCAGCCGATGAGCTGCCTGCACTTCCTCCCGGCCCTGCACCAGATGAGCCCTGGCTGGCCGTACTGCCTGCTCCTGGCCCGCCGCTGGTGCTGCTGCCGGAATTGCTGGTCCCACTGCTTCCTCCAGGTCCATATGTATTGCCGGAAGAAACTCCGCCAGAACCGCCTCCCACCGTTCCATTGCTGAATGGCCCGCTGTCGCTTCTGGTGATCCGGACCGTGTACTCCCGCACATAGCCATTTTGTGCTGTGACAAAGATCTGCGCATCCGTAACCGCGTCTGTCAGGTTCACCGTTCCGGTTCCGCTGATCTGTGCAGAGGAATCGATGGCTGTTGCACGCAGCATTACGCTGGTAACCGAACTGTTAACGGTTACATTGTAAAGATTTGTATCCCGGTCAAAGGACGGGGTCATGGTAAATCCGTCAATGCTGATTCCGGAAAGCTTGTTATTGGGGCTTCCATCGATCACCGGTCTGCTGCAGGCCTCTGCAGGCATATTCCGGTAAACTGGAATGGAAAACTGCATAGCCGTCTGCCGCATGGATTCCGAATAAGCCGCTCCCATCTTTGCACCTTCTGACGCAGCGCCTTCTACATTGGTCATATATTGATGCTTGTAAAGATTGCTGCCCTGTACATTAAACTTCTTTAAATAGAATGTATTCTGGCCTGCCTGCACATAATTTTGGCCATACTGGCAGGCACCGCCGATGATCGACTTGTCCACCGTATTCCAGGGCCGCATATAATCACCGGACTGGGATGCATACCACAGCCCTCTCTGGACCGCCGTCATGCCGTTGCTTGCATAAGCCTCAAAATTGTAAAAATTATAATATCCGCCTGCGCCGGATATGGACTGGGAATTTCCCTGGGTGCCCTGCTCCTGAAGGATCATAGCTGCCAGCACATAAGGATTTACACCAGATTCCACTCCAGCCTGCATCAGGATATCCACATATGGCGCTGTCCTTCCGGTAGCTGCTGCCGCCGAAGTGCCGCCTCCTGAGGGGCCGTATGTACTGGCCGATGAACCGGATGAGGTGCTGCTGTCACCGCCGGGGCCTACCCGGATCACGGTTGCCGCTACCCGTTCTGCCAGATGGCGGCTGATGGAAAGCTTGCTGCCTGCATCGACGGCCGGGGCTGCGATATCAGACCAGCCAGCAGACTGGCCATTGCCAGAATCAGCCTTGCTCAGATTCATTCCCGGTGCAGCTCCCACCGTCACGTTCGATGTGGAAGAGCCGCCTGGATTGACCGTGCCGGTTCCTGTGCCGGTGCTTCCGCCTGGCCCTGTCCCTGTACTGACTCCCGTACCGGTGCTTCCGCTGCCTGGAGAAGTTCCGGTACTGACTCCTGTACTGGTTCCTCCCACACCTGGTGATGCAGCAGTTCCATTTCCTGTGCCGGTGCTTCCGCCGCCGGGCGCTGCCCCTACAACTACACCGCTGCTTCCAGATGCACCTGGATTTCCATTGCTTCCATTTCCTGCTGTGCCGGAGGTTCCTCCTGATGAACCATTATAACCTGGTCCATAAGCCGTTCCGGAAGAGGTCTGGCTGCCTAAATTGCCTGTGCTTCCGGAACCTCCTGGAACTGTCGTGCCGCTCCCGCTGCCATTTCCATCCACAGCGCCTGCTCCTGAGTAGGTGCTGCCCACCGGAGCAGAGCCTTCCAGAAACGTGCCCTTCACCAGGGAGACCAGACCCTCTCTGGTATGGATCGATGCATCATAGCTTTGGGAAAGAAACTGAAAGATATAGGTTTCATTGATAAAATTCCTGGGATCCATATAGTAACGGATAATATCCTCGCTGGCAGCCACCCAGGAGCTTCCGTCGAATCCCGGCCAGGTACTGCTTCCCCAGTCATAAGCCCCGTTGGCAGTGGATTTCCAGGAGGAAATACTGCTGCTGCTCACCAGGTTCCGCCCAACCAGACTTTCATTCTGGATCACATCATTCCAATCCAGCCCGGTGTCAAATGCAGTAAAGATCCACTGAGGGTACTTGGCATGCAGCTCCCGCAGGGCCGGGCGATAAGACTCCGGAAACCCCTGAGAATTCAAATATGCCTCAAAATCACTGCTGGTACTGGATGCAGTTGAAAATTTAATATAGCTGGACAACACATAGCCGGTTGCCTGGACGCCTCCCGTCCCGGTAAACCGGATCTGATACCAGACTGCGCCGTCACTGGCCGCCGCTTCGCCAAGCACAGTAACGGCCGCCCCATAGGACAGCTTTCCAATAATGGTATTCCCTGTGCCTGGAGCGCTCCGCACATTCAGTGCAGTGGCCTGAACGGTAGCCGGACGCTCCGCACCATAGCTTTTCCCCATTGATGCAGGAAAGCACAAAGGAGCCTCCAGTGCGATCAGGCAGCTTAAACACAGCGCCAGACCTTTTTTCCAAAATTTTTTCATCATACTCTCCTGTATGTAAACGTAAATATAAAACACACTTTATTATAATGACAAATTTTCCAACAGTCAATAAAATCGGAAAAAGTTCACAAGGAGTCCATAATTTGTAAGATTTCTGTAACAGAAAAGCTCCCGCCGGACCTTACATCCGACAGGAGCCCTCAACCTTATCTTATCATTTCAAACCATTTCAAAACAGAACTTCTTTTCCATTATACCGGATAAGCCTTGCTGTCCTTGTCAGCAGCAGTCTGGTCGATTTTAGTCTGCTGTGCCTCACGGTACTGGAAGAATTCCTTTGCTACAGCCGGGAACAGAGCATAGGACAATACATCCTCGTCCTGCTGCTTCCACTGTGCACATTCCTTCTCGAACTTCGGCAGCTCCGGCTCAATCAGATCTGCCGGACGGCAGGTGATCGGAGTCGCATCGCCGATGATCTTCTTCTGAACCTCAGCATTGAATGGCTTAACCGTCTGTCCGAACTCGCCCATCATGATCTTCTTGGACTCCTTCGGAACCAGCTTATAGCGCTCACCGGAGATCACATTCATAACGGCCTGAGTACCAACGATCTGGGAAGACGGGGTAACTAACGGCGGCTCACCAAAGTCCTTACGAACTCTCGGGATCTCCTCCAGAACCTCCTGATACTTATCTTCCTTGCCTGCTTCCTTTAACTGGCTTACCAGGTTGGATAACATACCGCCTGGAACCTGATACTGCAGGGTCTTGATGTTAACGCCTAATACCTTCGGATTCAGAAGGCCGCTCTCAAGAGCCTTCTCCCGAATCGGGCGGAAATACTCAGCGATCTCAGCCAGAAGGCTTAAGTCGTATCCGGTATCATATGGAGTGCCGCGGAAGGTCTCAACCATAACCTCAGTAGCCGGCTGGCTGGTACCAAGTGCTAATGGAGACATGGCACAGTCAATGATATCGCAGCCTGCTTCTACTGCCTTTAAGTAGGTCATGGAAGCAACGCCGGAGGTGTAGTGAGTGTGCAGATCGATGGGAAGAGTGGTTCCTTCCTTTAATGCATGCACCAGCTCATCTGCTGCATAAGGAGTCAGAAGGCCTGCCATATCCTTGATACACAGGGAATCTGCGCCCATGTCCTCGATCCTCTTGGCAATCTCTCTCCAGTAATCCAGCGTATATGCATCACCTAAGGTGTAGCAAAGAGCGATCTGAGCATGACCCTTTTCCTTCTTGGTAGCCTTAACTGCGGTTTCCAGGTTGCGGATATCGTTTAAGCAGTCGAAGATACGGATAATATCAATACCGTTGGCAATGGACTTTTGAACGAAGTACTCTACCACATCATCTGCATAATGGTTATAACCCAGGATGTTCTGTCCGCGGAACAGCATCTGCAGCTTGGTGTTCTTAAATCCATCTCTTAACTTTCTCAGTCTCTCCCATGGATCTTCCTTTAAGAAACGTAAGGATGCGTCAAAGGTTGCGCCGCCCCAGCACTCTACAGAATGATAGCCAACCTTATCCATCTTCTCGATGATGGGCAGCATCTGTTCGGTAGACATTCTGGTTGCAAGCAGAGACTGATGGGCGTCACGAAGGACGGTTTCCACAATCTTTACCGGCTTTTTCTCTATTTCTGCCATTGTTATTTCCTCCTAATCAAATCAAGTTTGTGATGACACATGACATTCTGCCTGTAAATGTGCCAGATTCCAAATCTATACTCCGAAGATTGCCATGAACGCACCGGCAGCAACCGCAGTACCGATAACGCCTGCTACGTTCGGTCCCATAGCATGCATCAACAGGAAGTTGGTAGGATCCGCCTCAGAACCTACCTTCTGGGATACACGGGCTGCCATAGGAACCGCGGATACACCGGCAGAGCCGATCAGCGGATTTACCTTGCCTCCGGTAATCTTGCACATAGCCTTGCCGAAGAGAACACCTGCTGCGGTACCGATTGCGAATGCAATCAGACCTAATGCAACGATCTTAAGAGTATCCGCATTCAGGAATGCTTCTGCACTGGTGGATGCACCTACAGAAGTACCTAACAGGATAACTACGATATACATCAGTGCATTGGAAGCGGTCTCCGACAGCTGCTTTACCACACCAGACTCACGGAACAGGTTGCCTAACATCAGCATACCTACCAGAGGAGCGGTAGAAGGCAGGATCAGACACACAACGGTAGTAACGATGATCGGGAACAGGATCTTCTCCAGCTTGGAAACCGGACGAAGCTGCTCCATCTTGATCTTACGCTCTTCCTCAGTGGTCAGAAGCTTCATGATCGGAGGCTGGATGATGGGAACTAATGCCATGTAGGAGTAAGCTGCTACTGCGATCGGTCCCATCAGGGAGGATTGTCCTAACTTACCAGCCAGGAAGATGGAGGTCGGGCCGTCAGCGCCGCCGATGATAGAGATGGCTGCCGCTGCCTTGCCGTTAAAGCCCATTAAAATAGCGAAGAAATATGCGCTGTAAATACCGAACTGAGCTGCCGCACCAAGCAGGAAGCTCTTCGGGTTGGCGATCAGCGGACCGAAGTCGGTCATAGCGCCTACGCCCATGAAAATCAAGGATGGAAGAATACTCCACTCATCCAGGATAAAGAAGTAGTGAAGAAGACCGCCTACTCCATTGGAAGTCTCTTCAGGAGATGCCATAATTTCCGGATAGATATTAACCAGAAGCATACCGAATGCGATCGGTACCAGCAGCAAAGGCTCAAATCCCTTGCGGATCGCCAGGTATAAGAAGACGAACGCTACTGCGATCATAACGAAATTGCCCCAGGTTAAATTGAAGAATGCCATCTGATGAAGAAGGTTGTCAAATGTACTAGCAAAATCCATATTTAATCCCTCCGTCAGGAATGCAAATACTTATGCATTTCTTCATTTTAGTTTAAAGTAGCGATCGTTGCACCTGCCTCAACAGAATCGCCTGCTGCTGCGTTAATGGTGGCAATCGTACCATCCTGCGGAGCTACGATATCATTCTCCATCTTCATTGCTTCCAGAACCAGGATCACATCACCCTTCTTTACTGCCTGGCCTACAGAAGCCTTAACAGCTAAGATTTTGCCTGGCATTGGAGCGGATACGGTTACGGAGCCTGCTGCGCCTGCCGGTGCTGCTGCCTTTGGAGCGGCTGCTGGTGCTGCTTTGGGCGCTGCCTTTGGAGCAGCCTTTGGTGCTGCTGGCGCTGCTGCGCCGGAGATGCCTTCTTCTACGGTTACTTCATAAACATTACCATTTACTGTAATTGTATAATTCTTCATGATGAAAATCCTCCTAATATTTTGCGAGATTTATGCTCGTTTCCACTTTGCACCTGATTTCCGCTTAATCGAGCGGACTACCAGGCCGTCAGTTGAAGTATTCATAGATGCTGCGATGGCTGCAGTGATCACGGCTACCAGCTCCAGATCATCTACCAGCTCTTCCTCTTCCTCAACAGCTGCCGCAGCAGGAGCTGCTGCCGGTGCCGGTGCAGGCGCAGGAGCTGCCGGTGCGTTCTTCGCGTTCAATTTCTTTTCCCAGGCATTGATATACTTAAAGCAGCCGATGATCAGGCTGATGAAGATCAGTACAAGGAATACGGTTCCCATACCGATAATGGTATGAACAGCGGCCCTGGACATGTTCTCGCCCAAAGAATATTCCGGAGCGAATTCCATGCTGGTGATAACGCCCTTCTTATCGTAAATGAATGTTACGCTCATAGGACGCTTCTCAAAGGTAGCATCGATGGTAGCCACATACTGATTATCCTTAAGCTCCGCGGAGGAACCATTCACCTGGACAAAGCCGCCCACCTCTTCCATTGTGGTCAGCCAGGCATCCAGGCTGTCTGCCATAGTTTTATTATCACTGTCCTGATACTGTTCGATCATACTGCTGATGTAAGCTGCATCGTAGCTGGCCAGCTCCTCCAGGATATTTTCTGACCCCATAGCGATGGATGAGCTCATCTCAGCATCCAGAACATCCTCTGCATCCTGCTTTGCACAGCCGGTAAAGGAGCCTACGCACAGTACCATGGCAGCGATGGCGAATAGCTTTCTTTTTATTTTCATTCTGCGTCACCTCATCCTTAAACAGTACCGTGTTTCTTATCCGGACGGTCCTCTCTCTTTGTGAACAGCATTTCAAACGCTGCAATCACACGCTTTCTGGTATCCGCAGCCTCAATGATATCATCCACATAACCTCTCTTAGCTGCTGCCAGAGCGCTGGACTGCTTCTCACTGTAAGCAGCCGCCTTTTCTGCGATCAGAGAAGCTGCATTATCTGCTGCTGCGATCTCCTTCGCATACATGATCTTTGCTGCTGCAGATGCCTCCATCATGCCGATGGAAGCGTCCGGCCATGCGTAAACCACATCAGCGCCGATGGACTTGCTTGCCATGGTCAGGTAAGCAGTTCCGTATGCCTGTCCTACTACTACCGTTACCTTTGGAACGGTAGCATTGGCAAAGGCATAGGTGAGACGGCCTGCAGCCTTGGCGATCTTCCTCTCGGTGTGCTTGTCAGCCTTGTAGCCCTTAACATTTACCAGAGTCAATACCGGGATATTGAAGGCATCACAGAAGGTTACAAAATCAGCGGCCTTTCCGCAGCCGTTGGTGGTCAGAACTGCATCGTAGGAAGCGGTCTTTTCGCCATCCTCGTATACTTCCGTACGGTTAGCCACACAGCCTACGGTGGTGCCGTTTAAACGGATAAAGCCGGTAACCATTTCAGGAGCGTACATCTTCTTCAGCTCCATAAAGAAATTATCATCAGAAATCATGGACAGAGCCAGGGCAGTGTCTCCCACGCAGCCTGCCAGGTCGGCGCAGACGCGGTTTAAATCGTCATTGCACTCGTCGTAAGACATGTCATCTTCATTGTTTGCAGGAAGGATGGATACCAAGGTGCGGATCTCCTCTAAAATAGAAGCCTCATCTCCTACATAATCTACCATGTCAGCCTCTTCGCTCTGGAACTTGGCAGACGCGGTATCACACTTGGCAGTGTAGTTTCCGTCCAGGGCATTTGGGGAATTAACGAATAACTTCGCCTTCTTCTCCTCCATAAAGGTAAAGTCAGTGATAGCAGAAGCCACTGCCATACCGCCGCCGCAGGTACCGAAGATTGCTGTGATCTGCGGAACCACGCCGGAAGCCATGGTCTGGCTCAAATACATCTGTCCAAAGCCATTTAACGCATCCGTTGCTTCCTGAAGACGCAGACCTGCACAGTCAACCAATCCAATTACCGGTGCTCCCATCTTCATAGCCAGGGCATAAATATTAGAGATTTTCTTTGCATGCATCTCGCCTACTGATCCGCCTAATACGGCAGCATCCTGGCTGTACACATACACAAGGTTGCCTTCGATGGTGCCGTAGCCGGTCACTACACCGTCAGCTGGTGTTTCCTGTTCAGTCATGTTGAAGTCTGTTGCTCTGGCAGAGATATATCCGCCGACTTCTACAAAACTGTTTTCATCAAGTAAAGCTTCAATTCTTTTACTTGCTGAAGTTTGTGCTGAATTACTCATTTCGCAGTCCTCCATTTTTTAATATTTTGACAGGAATCTGTTTGTTTTGACACAAACAGAAGACCCGGTAAATCAAAAATTTCTGCATTTTAATTTTATACCGGACTGGGAAAAATATCAAGTCATTTCGACATAAAATTCACAATATTCTCAACATGACAATGATTTTTATACAAAATGCTTTTTTCTGGGGTTTTTTAACTTTCATTCTTTTGGAAAGTCTAACAGCAGAAATGCCCTCCGGATCTGGCTGATGCACCAGGAAAAGGTAAACTGCTCCACCCCGCTTTCTGCAAGCACCGGATAGGAGGCGATCCGCTGATCATTTAAATAATACTCCACAGCTCCAACCACCTGCCCCTCCAGAACCGGAGCCTCCAAAATCTCCGGCAGCTTTCTGACGATCCGGATCTGATCCTGCTCACTAACCAGGGCAGTCAGCTTTTTGGCCGGTTTCTGAACCGACAATGGAACCTGACAGGAACCGATCATCCAGGAGCCCTCCTGCAGATCCCAGGATTCCTTCTGCAATGCCGGATCCAGCAATCCTCCTCTCGGCAAATCCGTGCTGTCTGATAGGACCTGCACTCCGTTTCGAACCATCAGCGGCGCCAGCTCCACCTCCCGCTCCAGCTCCCGGTACTGGTAATTCTCCTTCCCATAGGAGATCAGCGTTCTGGCATCCGACCACTTATACGTCTTGTGAGGCGGCCAGCCGCAGCCCAGCAGCGCGATCACAAACACCCTTCCCTGATCCTCCACCGCTCCTGTGTAGCAGTAGCCGGCCCCTCCCGTAAATCCGGTTTTTCCAGTTATGGCCCCTTCCATCATAGTCAGCAGCGCATTGTGGTTATGACAACTGTAATTCCCCTTCTTATCTGCATCCTGAAAGCTGTAATCCGATGTCCTGGTAATTTCCAGAAACTCCTGTGCCTTTGGTGATTCCGAGATACAGTAACACAGGATCCTTGCCAGATCCTTTGCTGTGGTAGAATGGATCCGTTCTGTGCCATCCTCATCCGCCGCCTTTCTGTCCAGACCATTGGGCGTGATAAACCAGGTATGCTCACATCCAAGCTCCCTTGCCTTCTGATTCATCCTCCGGGCAAATTCCGGAACGCTTCCCGCAGCCGCCTCTGCAATGGCCACCGCAGAATCATTGTGGGATTCCAGCATCAGAGAATACAGAAGATCCCTGGTGTAAAAGCGCTGCCCGGTCTGCATTCCCAGATGCACCTGAGGCTGGGAAGCGGCGAGACGGGAAGCTGTGACAGTCCTGTCCTTCTCTCCTAACCCCAGCTCCAGCGCCAGGATCCCGGTCATGATCTTTGTGGTGCTGGCCATAGGGCGGATCACATCCCCATTCTTTTCCCAGAGAACCCGGCCCGTTTTCCCATCCATTAAAACCGCTGACTGGGCATAAAGGGTTAATTCCTCCTGACGCCCGTCCTGCTCCTCAGCAAAAGAGGCCGTTACCCAGATCATGCAAATCAGCATGAAACTCAGGATAACAGCCCCTGTCTTTCTGCACACACCCATTCAAGCACCGCCAATGTTTTGTCTGTTCAGTTTATTCGCGGAAATAATCAGTTATGCGCAGCTCAATCTTTATTTTTCTATAACCGTTCCGTACCTTCCTTTTCCAGGTTCAACGGCAGTACACAAACATCTTACTGCTCCAGCATCTCCTCCGGCACATTGAGAGTTGCAACAGCCTGATCGCCGAAGACGGTAATCTCACCGTTGGATGCCACGGTCCAGTTCTGATCCATGCCGTCCTTGACCTTGGTTCCCTTCATCACCTTTCCAGTGGTATTAATCAGACGCTTTCCAACTCCGGGAACCTCAAATACCTGGTACTTCACATCGCTCTCCGCCTTCTGCAACTTTCCTTTATAATAGAAATAGCCGTTCCGGATCCCTGTGATGCCTTTGCTGTTGTGATCAAAATAATACACCTGATCGTCCGCCTCACCGTCGGTAATGGTAACTCTGCCCTTGGCTCCTTCCACGCCATTGGTGCCCTTGCCAAAGTAATAGAAATCATCGCCCACCTGGATCAGACCCTTGCAAGCCATTCCCGATTGATCAAACAAATAATTCTCATCTCCGATCCGGCGCATCTCATACTCCTTATTCCGGGCTGCCGCATAGGGAACACCGCTGGCATTAAAGCAATACCAGCCTGCATCCTCCGAATCCTCCAGCCCCTCCGGGCATTCCAGATATCTCCACTGACCCTTTACTGCCTCACCCTCGATGCGGCCCTTGGTGTCCGGCTTCTCGAAATATCGATACCCGGTGATCTCCGGTGTTTTAGAAGAAAGCTTCACCCAGCCGGTCTGCATAATGCCGTAATTGTCAAAGCAATATTCCTTGCCGTCTACGGTCATCACACTGTAGCGTCCCGATGTGGAATACTTCTTCTTTCCGGTGTTTGGATAGAAATAGAAATATGCCATCTCCCCATTATCCCGGACGTAATCATACAGATACTCGCTGTCCTCGATCCAGGATTCCGGAATTTCCAGATACTGCCATCCAGTCAGCGCAACGCCGTCCTCATTGCAGAAAGACTTCTTATCATCCACCCAGCCGGTCTGCAGCTTTCCGCTGCTGGACAGGAAATAGCGCTGGCCATCAATATTGCGCCACTTGCTCTCGCTGGTACGCTTTACCAGTCCGCTCTCATCCGCAAAATACCAGTTGTCAATCGTCTCTCCATTATCATCCTGTCCGGGGATGGAGAACCAGCCGTTTCTGGCGATCACACCATTCTCTCCTGCATAGTAATAGCTCTTATCATTCTTCTTCAGCCAGCGGTTCTTATACATCAGGCCGCTCTTGTCAAAACCGTACAGATTGCCGTCGATCTCATAATAGCCGTCTGTATACACGCTTCCGTCTTCCGCGGCATAATACCAGTTCACATACTCTACGCCCTGGGAATTGGTTCCGGTGATGGAAAACCACCCCTTGTTCTCCAGAATTCCATCCTGATTCAGATAATACCGCTTCTGGGATGTAGAGTCCACATACCAGCGCTTCCGGTAGCTTAAGCCATTGGCATCAAAGAAATACCAGATCCCATCCTTCTGCTGCCAGCCATGTCTGACAACCGCACCATCCTCTCCGCCGTAATACCAGTTCTCATATTTAACGCCCTGGGAATTCTCACCGGTGATAGCAAACCAGCCAGTCTGCTTCACGCCCTGCTCATCCACATAATAGCGGTAATCTCCCACCGTCACCCAGGTCTTTCTGGGGGAATTTCCAGCGCTGTAAAAATAATAGGTTTTCCCATCAATATCATGCCAGCCGTCCCGGTAGATAGAACCATCCGGACCAGCATAATACCAGTAGGTATATTCCTGTCCTTTTGAATTTACATTGGTAATGGAGAACCAGCCGATGGGATTTCGGATTCCGTTTTCATCTGCATAATAACGCTTCTCCCCGTCAATGATCCAGCCCTTTCTGGTGTTGGCGCCGCTGGCATTAAAGTAGTAGAGCTGTCCGCCAATCTCATGCCAGCCGTCCTTATAGATTGCCCCGTCAGGACCGGCATAATACCAGGTAACACGGGTCTCATTTTCCCGCACCGGGTCAGAGGGAAGCTTCTGCTGGTAGGTAATCTCCTGGCTGGTAGAAAACCACTGGTTGACCACCATCTGATCATCCTGCATATAATACCGGTTTCCATTTTCCAGTTTCCATCTATTCGCTGCATAAGCCGGTATGGAGCTCAGGCCTGCTGCCAGAACCACTGCCGCCAGAACACCGGCCTGCTTTGTCATCGTTTTCCGTATTTGATGTGCCTTTTTCATTTTCTCATGTACTCCTCATTTCTGTTCCGCAATATGAAATGCAGCCAGCAAATCCATGACTCCTGCTGACAAAGCACACGATCTCTGCCTTGCCATATGGATTCAGCGTGAAAAACAGGTCTTCCATGATGTTCTTCTCATCATAGAAGACCCGATTATGGTTTCTGCTCTGCTGATGCTGTTTTATTGCTGTGATTCCAATCACTGAAACATTATAGCACAGATGGAAGGCAAAAAAAAGTTACATTTTATTTAAATTTTATAATTTGAGACTTTTTAATATACCATATTCAATGTAGCTTGACATTTTTCCGGAAATCATACAAAATAGAACCGTGTTTAAGAATCGTATATCAATAAAAGAAAGAAAATTGTGAAAAAGCAATGGAGGCACTTATGAGAATTGGGTTTGATAATGACAAATATCTTTCTCTTCAGTCAGAGAAGATCAAAGAACGAATCAGTAAATTCGGAGATAAGCTATATCTGGAATTTGGCGGAAAGCTGTTTGATGACTACCACGCCTCCAGGGTACTGCCTGGATTTGCCCCGGACAGTAAGCTTCGGATGCTTCTGCAGCTTGCCGACCAGGCAGAGCTTGTGATCGCCATCAATGCAGCTGATATTGAGAAAAATAAGGTTCGACATGATCTGGGAATTACCTATGATGTAGATGTACTCCGTCTGATCCAGGAATTCCGCGACAAAGGACTTTTCGTAGGAAGCGTAGTCATCACCCAGTATGCCGGACAGGCCAGCGCCGACCAGTTCCGCAATAAGCTGGAACATATGGGAATCAAGGTCTACCGCCATTATACCATCGAAGGCTATCCTGGCAATGTTTCCCGCATCGTCAGCGATGAAGGCTACGGAAAAAATGACTATATTGAAACCTCCCGTCCCCTGGTGATCATCACCGCTCCCGGACCTGGAAGCGGAAAAATGGCAACCTGCCTTTCCCAGCTGTACCATGAAAACAAGAGAGGCATCAAGGCCGGCTATGCTAAGTTTGAGACCTTCCCTATCTGGAACCTGCCCTTAAAGCATCCAGTCAACATGGCGTACGAGGCAGCAACCGCCGATTTAAACGATGTAAACATGATCGACCCATTCCACCTGGAGGCTTACGGCGAAACCACCGTCAACTACAACCGTGATGTAGAAATCTTCCCGGTATTAAATGCGATCTTTGATGGAATCTACGGCGAAAGTCCTTACAAATCTCCTACCGACATGGGAGTAAACATGGCCGGATTCTGTATCGTGGATGACGAAGCCTGTAGGGAAGCCTCTAACCAGGAGATCATCCGCCGTTACTATCAGGCATTAAACCGTCTGGTCAGCGAGGAAGGCTCTCAGGACGAGGTATACAAGATCGAACTTCTGATGAAAAAGGACAAGATCACCCCATCCATGCGCCAGGTTGTTGGTGTATGCAACACCCTTGCCACCACCCAGCATGCCCCTGCCGCTGCCATGGAACTGGCTGACGGCCAGATCGTAACCGGCAAGACCAGCCCGCTGTTAGGCGCTTCCGCTGCTCTGCTCTTAAATGCAGTAAAAGCCTACGCCGGCATTCCCCATGATGTCCATGTGATCGCGCCTTCTGCTATCGAGCCCATCCAGACCTTAAAGACCCGGTATCTGGGCAGCCGGAATCCACGTCTGCACACCGATGAGGTCCTGATCGCCCTTTCCGTCAGCGCTGCAACCGATCCGGTTGCCGAAAAAGCACTGAATCAGCTTCCAAAGCTGTATGGATGCCAGGTTCACACCTCTGTCATGCTGTCTCAGGTGGATATCAACACCTTTAAGAAGCTGGGCATCCAGCTCACCTCTGAGCCGGTTTATGAGCATAAGAAGATCTATCGTTAAAATTCCTCTGAGCCGTGGAAAAATCGGCTGACAGTCTGCTTTCCTTACCGAATTGCCTGTTGGTTGGGAAGCAGGCTGTCGGGCTGTGGATTTTGCTTATTGCTTTTTGTCAAAATTAACCAGGCAGCATCCCTGCTTACTCCGCCAACTCCATCTGAAATTTTTCTGCTATATTCCGAACCTCAGTTTCCGGTAAGCCCAAATTGGCTGAGGCTCGAATTATACTCTTTGTTTCCAAAAGCATTTTATATATTGCGATTCCCAGTTCGAT
>JAUNGG010000096.1 GCA_030524635.1 Lachnospiraceae bacterium | reverse complement strand
ATTAGGATAAAAGTATTTCAGTTCTCCTTCGTAGAGCGGAATCTGGCAGATGATCTGAGATCCGCTGACTGAAAGACTTCCCAGAGAGCTGGAAATCTGGAAGGGAACTGGAACGGAGCATGGATTTTCATAGACCAGCTCCAGGACAGGGGAATCAGTCATGGCGGTATCTGGCAATAACCCTGATTCAGAAGAAAACTCCTGCGGATGCAGGATGCGCCTGGCGCTCAGGCGGGATGGCTGCTCCAGCATATCCGGATAGCTGAGGATGGGGAGGATCAGGGGCATACCCTTTAAATCATCCTCATTGTGCAGGATCAGCATATCATAGAGAAACTGGTCATGGGACACCAAATAATCTTGGTAGACCTCAATCAGCTGGCCACCGGAACAGCGGTCTGTGCGGTCAATGCCGAGAAACTGCTCGATGGACTTCTGCTTCAGCGACTTCAGGCCTAAAAGCTTTTTATAAGGGCGGATCTTCCGGTAAATGTCAATGCTGGTTACCTGGGAAAAATCATAGTCCAGGTGATAATGGCGGCAGCGCTTCAGCAGATAAGGGATGTCGAACAGATCTCCATTAAAATGGATCAAAGTAGAATAGCCCTTCAGCAGAGTGAAAAATGCGGTCAGAAGGTCCGGCTCAGAGTCTTTCGTATCCGCAAACCACTGGATCATGTGCCAATTGGCGGTTTCTTTCTGGTAGAAGGTGCAGCCGATCAGATAGAGATTAGAGGTATCGCCGAAAAAGCCGGTGGTCTCAATGTCAAAGAAAAGAATGCTCTCCAAAGGGGCGATCCGTTCCAGTGGATAGGTGTTTGTCAGGGCGACCGGGTGCTGGATGGTTTTCATGAGACGGGTCCTTTCTTGCAAGTGTTGTTTGGCGGCGGATTTGACTAGGTCTGCGTTTTTTGCTTTTTGATTATAAGGGGGCGGCGGTGATTCGTCAAACAGAAAGTTTGTTCGAATTTAACCTTGCTTCTGGGAGGGGTCTATGTTATGATGGAGGACAGAGAGGAAATGTATGGGATTTCGAGCCCTGTGAAAACGATAAAAACAAAGGGTTCGGCAGAACGTAGAGAGTAGGAGCGCGGATTGGTATGATCGCATTTGTAAAGGGTCCTTTGATTGGAGTGGAGGAGGATGTTATCGTAGTGGAGGCAGGCAGCGTGGGGCTGGAGATCCGGGTTCCGCTGTCGGTGCTGGAGCAGCTTCCTGCAATCGGGGAAGAGGTAAGGATTGATACGTATTTTCAGGTGCGTGAGGATGGAATGAGCCTGTATGGCTTTTTGAACCGTCAGGATAAGATCATGTTCAAGCAGCTTTTAGGCGTGAACGGCGTGGGGCCGAAGGCGGCGCTGGGGATTTTATCCACGCTTCGGCCGGATGATCTGCGGATGGCCATTATTTCCGGGGATGCCAAGGCGATTTCCAGGGCACCGGGAATCGGGGCGAAGACAGCCCAGAGAGTGATCCTGGATCTGAAGGACAAGGTTTCCATGGATCAGGTGACAGAGAGCTGGCTGCAGTCCGGCGGCGGGGGAGCAGCAGCTTCTGAGGCGGAAAATGCTGCGGCAGGCCTGGCAGGAGCAGCCAGAGAAGCCGTTCAGGCCCTGGTGGCCCTGGGGTATTCCAATCTGGAGGCATCGAAGGCGGTAAAGAAGGTAGAACTGTCGGAGGGCATGACAACAGAGGATGTGCTGAAGGCATCCTTAAAGTATTTGTCCTTTTTATAGCTGATGGGAAGATGCGCCGGCATCTTTGGATCAGCGTTATATAGCAACTGTAACGGGATCAAACAGCTGCAGTTGTGGTTTGGAAATAGAGGGAAAAATGGAACGACGAATCATTGCGACTGATGTGACGCCGGAGGATCAGAAGATCGAGAGCAGCCTTCGTCCTCAGATGTTAAAGGATTACATCGGTCAGGAAAAAATCAAATCTAATTTAAAGATCTATATTGATGCGGCAAAGTCCAGAGGGGAACCCCTGGACCATGTGCTGTTTTATGGACCGCCTGGCTTGGGAAAGACAACCCTTTCCGGCATTATTGCCAATGAAATGGGCGTAAATATGAAGGTTACTTCCGGACCGGCCATCGAGAAGCCGGGGGAGATGGCGGCGATCTTAAATAATCTCCAGGAGGGGGACGTACTGTTTGTAGATGAGATCCACCGGCTGAACCGCCAGGTGGAGGAGGTGCTGTATCCGGCCATGGAGGATTATGCCATCGATATTATGCTGGGGAAGGATTCGTCAGCCCGGTCGATTCGGCTGGAGCTTCCGAAGTTTACACTGGTGGGGGCAACCACCAGGGCAGGACTTCTGACAGCGCCCCTGCGGGACCGGTTCGGTGTGGTGCAGAGGCTGGAATTTTACACCCCAGAGGAGCTGCAGACCATTATCATCCGTTCGGCCCATGTTTTAAATGTGGAGATCGATGAGGCAGGGGCGGCGGAGCTTGCCAAGCGTTCCAGAGGGACGCCACGTCTGGCCAACCGTCTGTTAAAGCGGGTGCGGGATTTTGCCCAGGTCAAGTATGACGGCGTGATCACCAAAGAGGTGGCAGATTTTGCGCTGGATATCCTGGATGTGGATAAGCTGGGGCTGGACCAGAATGACCGGAACATTCTGCTGGCCATGATTGAAAAATTTTCCGGCGGCCCGGTGGGACTGGATACGCTGGCAGCGGCCCTTGGAGAAGATGCGGGTACTCTGGAGGATGTGTATGAACCGTATCTTTTAATGAATGGACTGATCAACCGGACCCCCAGGGGCCGGGTTGCTACTGACCACGCGTACCGGCATCTGGGGCTGACCAGGGAATAGGCGTGTAACCGTTCAGATATAGATTGTTACTGTGAACGCATGTGAACCGTAACGATAGATTTTCTGTTCACAAAATTTTAGAACTTTGTAATTTTACATCTGGAAGAAAGTATGTTATACTGTAACTGCTTAACAGGACTGCGCGCACATGGGATGATGGATTTGTGAATCGCAGCCAATCATTTTGTGATGGAAAGTTTGGGTACGAAAGATGTGTGAAGCAGAAAACGTGCTCCGGAACGGGGAGAAGAACAGTGGATTATAAGAAGAATTATGCAGAAGTGCTGATAGATGGAAAAGTATATACATTAGGCGGAGCAGAGGATGCCGGCTATTTTCAGCAGGTGGCGGCGTATGTGAACCGTAAGCTGGGTGAGCTTCGCAGCCATCCTGGATTTATGAAGCAGAAGGAAGATTACCAGCTTGTGATGCTGGAAATCAATATGGCGGACGACTATTTTAAGGCTCAGGAAACAGCAGATCAGTTAAAGCGCCAGAAGGAAGATTCGGAGCGGGATATCTATGGGATCAAGCATGAGCTGATCAATGCCCAGATGAAGTTGGAGGAAGCCCAGACCCAGATCCAGGAGCTGGAATCCACACTTCAGGAGAAGAGCCGGCAGCTGAAAACCATGTCTGGACAGGTGGAAGAGCAGGCAGCGAAGTTGGCAGAAGAACTGGCAGTCAGAAAAACAGCGGAGCTTAAGAGCCAGCAGGAGGAAGAGCTGGCGGCCAAGGAGCAGGAATACCAGGAAGCCCTGCAGGCAGAGCGGACAGCCCGTGAAGAAGGGCTGCGGGCGAAAGAGAAGGAATATCAGGAAACATTGCAGGCCAAGCAGCAGGAATATGAGGAAGCGCTGCAGAACGGGCAGTCAGCCTGTGAAGAAGAACTGCAGACAAAAGTAAAGAAATATGAAGAAGCGCTGCAGGCAGAGCAGATGGCCCGCGAAGAGGCACTGCAGGCGAAGGAGCAGGAATATCAGGAAGCATTGCAGGCCAAGCAGTCGGCCCATGAGGAAGAACTGCAGATCCGATCGAGAGAGCTTCAGGATGCCATAAAGGCAGAGCAGGAAGCACGGGAAGAGGCACTGCAGGCCAGAGAAAAAGAATACGAGGAAGCGCTGCATGCGGAGCAGGCAGCCTTTGAGGAAAAACTGCAGGCCAGAGAAGCAGAGCTTCAGGAAAAACTGCAGGCCAGAGA
>JAUNGG010000048.1 GCA_030524635.1 Lachnospiraceae bacterium | reverse complement strand
GAAAACAGAATTATTTTGTCAGGCTTCTACTGTCATGAATAATTCAGGTTTAGTGGTAAAATCTTAGATTTAAAAGAGGGTAAAAGCGGAGCTATTCATTATTTTTATCATTTATTAGACCAGGAAATCTGTGAAGGCGTGACAATATGTGTTGTACCTTCAAGTAATGCTGAAAAAAAGATAACGGGAATGACTCGGTTAGGAGAGCTTTTAGCGCAGAACCGGCGTATTAATAAAGTATATTTTTTGTCAAGGGAAAAAAGTATTGAAAAGCTCGCAATGGGCGGTGCACGAGGAAAAGAGGTGCATATGCAGTCTATTCGTACAATGCAGGATGTAGAAATTGTGGATGATATCGTTTTGCTGATGGACGATGTTACTACTACAGGTAACTCTTTGTATGCATGTAAGGAATTATTGAAACAGCGGGGAGCAGGCAGTGTGGAGATGTTTGCATTGGGAAAGGCTATTTAAAGGGTATGAATAATCGGTATTCAGAAAATGATAAAAGCAAGATGGAGCAGGCTAGACAATTGAAAGCAATCTCTGCACAGTATGGAATTTCATACTGTACCTTAGAGGACGAGAGATATCCATCTGAATTGAGAAAGATTGTTAATCGGCCTCCTGTTCTTTATTACAGGGGAGATATTGAAATCATGAATCAGAACAAAAATCTTGCAGTCATAGGAAGCCGAAATTTCTCGGCGGCAGGTGCAAAATTATCCTATCATACTGGAAAAATCATTGGAAAGTCTGGATTTAACTTGGTAAATGGTCTTGCAATTGGATGTGATACAGAGGCATTAAAGGGGGCATTGTCAGCGAATGGACGATGTATTGCAATTATGCCATGTGGATTAGAGCAGATTCAGCCTAAATCAAATCAAAAGCTTGCAGAGGCAATTGTAGAAAAGGGCGGGTGCTTACTGAGTGAATATCCAGTAGGTACACGCTTGGAAAAATATCGGTACGTGGAACGAGATCGTCTTCAGAGCGGTGTGAGCCAGGGGGTTTTGGTTGTTGAAGCAGAGGAGAAAAGTGGAACAATGCATACAGCACGTTTTGCCCTGTCACAGTGTAAACGACTTGCATGCTATTGGTATAAAATGTTAGAATTTTCCTCAGGGAATCAATATTTGGAAGAGGGTAAAAAAGCACAAATATTAAAATCAGAGCAGGATTTGATGAATTTTATAAAAAGCATTTCATCAGAAGAGTATGAACAGATATCATTTGAGTTCATATGATGGAATAATTTGAAAGCCATTTTGGGACATCTGGGAATTGTATGTCATAAAATGGCTTTCTCTATAGCAATCCATCGCCAATATTGCCCAAAGTGGCGGTAAACCTTCGAATTTTGCTTACTTTTCCCTTACAAATTGGAGAAAAAGAAGGTTTTGATAGGAAATCCAGGTATTTTGTGATATACTACTACCGATTAAGCCTGCTGCCAAGGTTGCAGCGGCTGGAATTGAACGCAGATAAGCAGGTAACGGAGTGGAATGTGAATGTCTGCTTTACTTTGCAATGGTGAAGGCAGGGAAAGCTGCTTTGGATTTATAGTTTGACGGAGGACGATATGTCAGAGGAAAAGAAGGAATACGCCATATCAGTTCAGGATGTGACGAAGATATATCGACTGTATGATAAGCCTATCGACAGGCTGAAGGAGTCGCTGAGCTTGACCCACAAGGAGTATCACCGGGATTTTTTTGCACTCAGCGGGATCTCCTTTACAGTGGAAAAGGGGCAGACGGTGGGAATCATCGGCACCAATGGCTCTGGAAAGTCCACGATTTTAAAAATCATAACCGGGGTTTTGACCCCTACTTCCGGTCAGGTGAAGGTGGAGGGAAAGATTTCTGCTCTGCTTGAGCTGGGTGCCGGGTTTAACATGGATTATACCGGAATTGAAAATATTTATATGAATGGCACCATGATGGGGTATTCCAGGAAAGAGATGGACGAGAAGCTGCAGGAGATCCTGGACTTTGCGGAGATCGGAGACTTTGTCTATCAGCCGGTAAAGACCTATTCCAGCGGTATGTTTGTGCGGCTGGCGTTTGCGTTGGCAATTAATGTGGAGCCGGAGATCCTGATCGTGGATGAAGCCTTGTCTGTGGGAGATGTATTTTTCCAGGCGAAATGCTACCGGCGGATGGAAGAGATCCGTCAGAGCGGCACTACTATCCTGATGGTGACCCACGATATGGGCAGCATTATCAAGTACTGTGACAAGGTAGTGCTTTTGAATAAGGGGCAGTTTATCGCAGAAGGAAGCGCCGGTCATATAGTCGATTTATATAAAAAAATCCTGGCAGGACAGATGGACTCGCTGAATGCAGAGCTGGAGCAGGAAAGAGAGCAGAAGCAGCATCATGACGGAGAAGGGACAGATGGGATTGAAATGTCTGATTTTTCCGGCGGTATATTGGAGGTATCGGATTCTGCTGCCGGCACAGCTCCCAGGTTAATGAAGGAACAGATCACCATCAATGCCAACCGGACCGAGTACGGTGATGGCCGGGCAGAGATTTACGATCTGGGCCTTTTGGATCAGAGGGGAAATCTGACAAATCTGCTGCTGAAGGGCGAGATGTTTACCATTCGGGAATGCATCCGTTTTCATGCAGATATCGAAGCGCCTATCTTTACCTATACGATCAAGGATAAAAAGGGAACGGACCTGACAGGAACCAATACCATGTATGAGGGCGCCGACATCAAGCCGGTCAAGCAGGGGGATGAATATCAGGTGGAATTCACCCAGAAGATGAATCTTCAGGGCGGAGAGTATCTGCTGTCTATGAGCTGTACCGGGTTTGAGCACGGTGAGCATGTGGTGTACCATCGCCTTTACGATGTGGCCAATATTACGGTAATCTCCAATAAAAATACAGTTGGCGTGTATGATATGGAATCTCAGGTAACGGCAGTGAAGCGGTAGAATGATGGGATTGTCTGTTGCCCTGGACCACAGGCAGTGTAGGATACAGGATGAAAGACGCGAAGAAATGGGCGCAGGAGGGAAATTATGAAGGACATCAGCTACGATATTCTGGATTTGATGGAGCAGTACGGGGCCGATGAGAGCGGAATCCGAACCATATTAGAAAACGGAAGGCAGCCGGAGCTTTTGATGGCATTATCCCCTATACGGGAGAATCTGGTGGATTGGATGGAGATCACAGGGGATGACCGGGTACTGGAGATCGGCTCTGGCTATGGGGCTCTGACCGGAGCTCTGGCGTGGAAGGCGAAGGAGGTCTGGGTTCTGGATTCCTGTCTGGAAAACCTGGAGGTGAATAAAAAACGGCATCAGGGAATAGAGAACATCCACTATCACTGCAGCGATTGGAAGGCATTGATGGAGGAGGAAAAGGCAGAGGCAGAATTTCAGGAGCAGTCATTTGACTGGGTATTTTTAATCGGCCCGAAGACCAGGGAAGCCTCCCTAGGGATCGGCGAAAAATGGAATGGGAATACCTGGAACCGGAAGGCGGAGGAGAAGACCTATGGGATTCGCCTGTTCCGGAAGGCAGCAGCATTGGTAAAGCCAGGCGGCCATCTGGTGATGGCGGTGCAAAATTCCAATTCCATAAAGCTGCTAGCCGGAGGTGAGCTGGATGATCAGGAGATTGCCATGAGCCTGACCGATTTAAAGGATGTTTTTGGGATCCAGATGCCGGGAGGTGAGGCCGGCTTTTATTATCCTCTTCCCGACTATAAGCTTCCCATTGTCATCTATTCCGATCAATATCTGCCGGCAAAGGGAGAGCTCCCCAATCTGTTTGCAGAGTATGAGAAGCCCAGATACCGCCTGTTTTCCGAGGAAGCCGCCTACGATGCCATATGTGAGGCCGGCGGATTCCCGCAGTTTGCGAATTCGTATCTGGTGATTTGGAAGAAAGCCTGGTGAACATGATGAAACATACATTATTTGTAAAATATAATCGAACCAGAAAGCCGGAGTATCAGATCCGCACCAGTATTGTGGAGGAAGATGGCGTCCGGTATGTGGAAAAGGCGGCGCTGTGCCTGGAAGGAGAACTTCACATCCATTCCTTCCAGAAAAAGCAGGAGCAGCTGTCTGAGCAGAATCCGCAGATTCAGGTGCTGAAGCCTCAGTTTCCCGAAGGAAGAGCCTGCGTCCGGTTTCCATTTGTAAAGGGAGAAACTCTGGCGGAACGACTGGGAAGGAGGATCCAGTCCGGCGATTCTGTGAAGGAGGTCCTGGATGGAGGGCTGAATCTGATCTTTGGAAACATGGAGGGACTGGAGGAGTTTACAGTCACCCCGTTTTTTACGGAGGTGTTTGGAGAAATTCCCGCTCTTTCCGATAAAAGCTTTCATGTGTCTAATGTAGACGGCCTTTTTGAAAACCTGATGATGGCCGATGACGGCATCTGGGCGATGGATTATGAATGGGTATTTGATTTCCCGATCCCGGTGGGATATTTAAAATACCGGAATTTATACTATTTTTATGAGCGGTTTAAGGCGGCACTGGGCTGGGAGGATATTGCAGGATTTCTGCGGCTGTTTCATATTGAGGAGGAGCAGCAGAAAATCTACCAGTCCATGGAAGAAGCTTTTCAGGCTTACGTTCATGGGGACAGCAGCCAGGGATACCTGCAGAATTATCAGCAGCCCATCACATCCTTTGAGGATCTGAAAACGGAGGAGCAGGAGCTGTTCCGTGGCAGAGAGCGGATCCTTCACCTGCAGGATGAGGTGGAGGAGCGGAATGTGGAGATCGCCAAGCGGAAGGAGGTCCAGCGGCTGTCGGACAATCATATCGCCAACCTGGAGTCTATGATCCGGGATCTGCGCCATGAGATTGATGAGATGGGGAAGCTTCTGACCTATCTCAATGGACATGAAGCAATTGTTTTTAAAGTGTGGAGAAAATTTAAGGACGGCGTCAGCAGACGCTTCCCCAAGGGAACCAGGAAACGGAAGGTGCTGGAATACGTTGTGAATACCATTCGGCATCCCATTCAGTACAGCCGGCTGTACTTCACCAAGGCGGGGCGAAATCAGATCAACGGTGATTTTTCCATTGGAAGCGGTTACCGGGAGCATGGAAAACTGGTATTTCCCAGGGATCCGGTGAATCCGCCCTTGGTTTCCATTGTGATCCCGGTTTACAATCAGATCGATTATACCTACGCCTGCCTGGTTTCGATTCTGGAGCATACGAAGGATGTGTCCTATGAGGTGATCATCGCAGATGATGTGTCCACAGATGCCACCAAGGATCTGGAGAAATATACGGAAAATCTGGTGATCAGCCGCAACAGCGTGAACCAGGGCTTCCTTCGCAACTGCAATCAGGCGGCTATGCGTGCCAGAGGTCGCTATATCATGTTTTTAAATAACGATACCCAGGTGACAGAAGGGTGGTTAAGCTCCCTGGTCAATCTGATCGAGTCTGATTCCACCATCGGTATGGTAGGCTCCAAGCTGGTTTACCCGGATGGACGGCTCCAGGAGGCCGGCGGAATCATCTGGAGTGATGGCTCCGGCTGGAATTACGGCCGTCTGGATGATCCGGACAAGGCGGAGTACAATTATGTAAAGGATGTGGACTATATCTCCGGCGCAGCCATCCTGCTGCCCTTAAAGCTGTGGAAGCAGATCGGCGGTTTCGATGTCCGCTTTGCTCCCGCCTACTGCGAAGATTCTGACCTGGCATTTTCGGTGAGAAAGGCAGGCTACCGGGTGGTTTATCAGCCGCTCTCCAAAGTGATCCATTTTGAAGGCGTTTCCAATGGAACAGATGTAAACGGCACTGGACTGAAGCGGTATCAGGTAGAGAATAGCCGGAAGCTGAAGGAAAAATGGGCGGAAGAATTCAAGAAGCAGTGTGTTAATAATGGGAATCCAAATCCATTCCGGGCAAGAGAGCGAAGCATGGGCAAGCCGGTCATTCTGGTGGTGGATCATTATGTGCCCACCTATGACAAGGATGCCGGCTCTAAGACCACCTTCCAGTATCTGAAAATGTTCCGGAAGAAGGGCTATGTGGTGAAGTTCCTGGGCGATAATTTCCTTCATGAGGAGCCTTATTCCACCACGCTGCAGCAGATGGGAATTGAGATTCTTTACGGTGAGGAATACCAGACCGGGATCTGGGACTGGCTGAAGAAGAATGGGGATGAGATTGCCTTTGCCTACTTAAACCGGCCTCATATCGCCACAAAATATGTGGATTTCATTAAGGAAAATACCAATATCAAGGTGATCTATTACGGTCATGACCTTCATTTCCTGCGGGAGATGCGGGAGTTTGAGCTGACCGGTGACCTGAAGACGAAACGGGATGCGGATTACTGGAAATCAGTGGAATTTTCCATGATGAACAAGGCAGCCATGTCCTACTATCCGTCCAATATCGAGGTGGAGGCGATCCATAAGGTAGATGAGACGATTCCGGTCAAGGCGATCACAGCCTATGTATATGAAACATTTTTAGACAAGCTGAATGAGGACTTTGCAAAGCGGGAGGGCCTGCTGTTTGTAGGCGGCTTCGCTCATCCGCCGAATGCAGACGCTGTGCTCTGGTTTGCCAGAGAGGTGTTCCCGCTGATCCGGGAAAAACTGCCGGATGTGAAGTTTTATGTGGTTGGTTCCAAGGTGACCGAGGAGATCAAGGCACTGGAATCGCCGGATAATGGAATTGTGATCAAGGGCTTTGTAAGTGAGGAGGAGCTGGCCCGGCTTTATGCAGAGTGCCGGATGGTGGTAGTGCCTCTCCGCTACGGAGCTGGTGTAAAGGGCAAGGTAGTGGAGGCGATCTACAATGGAGCGCCCATTGTGACTACCTCTGTGGGAGCAGAAGGAATCCCCCATGTGGAAAAGGTTCTTGCCATCGCAGACCAGGCCCGGGAGTTTGCAGATGCGGTTGTCAAGCTGTATCCGGACACGGAGAGACTGCTTTCCATGGCAAAGGGCACCCAGGCCTATATCCAGGAGCATTTCAGTGTAGATGCGGCCTGGAAGGTGATCGAGGAGGATTTTTCGCGGTGATTTGGCTGCGGGTAATGAAAAAGACAGGGAAGGAAATAGAGTTGTATGCAGGCGATTTTACTGGCTGGAGGTTTGGGGACGCGGCTGCGGAGTGTGGTCAGCGACCGGCCGAAGCCTATGGCTTTGATTGAAGGAAAGCCGTTTATGGAGTATGTGGTCCATGAGCTTTCCAAGCAGGGGATCACGGAGATTATCTTTGCCGTGGGGTATAAGGGCTCTATGGTGGAAGCGTATTTTGGAGATGGAAGCGGCTTTGGCGTGAAGGTTTCCTATGCCTACGAGGAGGAGCTTTTGGGAACGGCAGGCGCCATTAAGAATGCAGGGAAGCTTGTGACGGATGAGTGGTTTTATGTGCTGAATGCAGATACCTTTTATCAGATCGATTACAGCCGGCTTTCTAAGTTAAAGACCGAGAAGGATCTGGATTTTGGCCTGGTGCTGCGGGAAGTGCCGGATGTGTCCAGGTATGGGAAGGCCCAGCTGCAGGATGGGATGCTGGTTGGATTTAATGAGAAAACCAGTGACCCGGTGCCGGGAACGATCAACGGAGGCATCTACTTGATGAGCCGGGAGCTTCTTTGTGAGATCCCAGATGGAAAGGTTTCCCTGGAAAATGAGATGATTCCCAAGTGGATGGCGGAAGGACGCCGTCTGGGCGGATTTGTTAATGATGGATATTTTATCGACATCGGGATCCCGGAGGATTATTTCCGGTTCCAGGAGGATGTGAAAAAAGGAGTTGTGGTATGGTAATCAGAGGTCGTGCGCCTCTTAGAGTCAGCTTCGGCGGCGGAGGCACAGATGTGGCGCCTTTCTGTGTGGAGCAGGGAGGGGCCATTATAGGAAGTACCATTAATAAATATGCGTATTGCTCCATCGTTCCCAGGGAGGATGATCAGATCGTGGTCCATTCTCTGGATTTTGATATGACGGTCAAGTACAATACGAAGGAAAATTATGTATATGACGGAAAGCTGGATCTGGTGAAGGCAGCGCTGAAGGCTATGGATATCAACAAGGGCTGTGAGGTATATTTACAGTGCGATGCACCGCCAGGTTCCGGCCTGGGAACCTCCTCCACGGTGATGGTGGCCATGCTGATTGCTATGGCACGGTGGAAGGGGATTGAGATGGACGGCTACCAGCTTGCAGACCTGGCCTATCAGGTGGAGCGGGAGGATTTAAAGATCGCCGGCGGCTATCAGGACCAGTATGCGGCTACCTTCGGCGGCTTTAACTTTATTGAATTCCATGGAAGAAATGATGTGGTGGTGAATCCCCTTCGGATCAAGAAGGATATTATCCATGAGCTGCAGTACAACCTGCTTCTCTGCTATACCGGAAATATCCATGTTTCTGCCAATATCATTAAGGATCAGGTTAAAAATTATGAGAAGAAGGATGCCTTCGAAGCGATGTGCGAGGTGAAGGCCCTTGCCTATGCCATGAAGGACGAGCTGCTGAAGGGGAATCTTCACAGCTTTGGAAAGCTTTTAAATTACGGCTGGGAGAGCAAGAAGCGGATGAGCAGCAAGATCACCAACCCTCAGATCGATGAGCTTTATGAGGAGGCCATCAAGGCGGGAGCGCTGGGGGGAAAGCTGTTGGGAGCCGGCGGCGGCGGCTATCTGCTGATGTATTGCCCTTACAATGTGCGCCATAAGGTGGCGGCTCGGATGGAGGAGGTGGGAGGTCAGCTTGCAGACTGGAATTTCGAGCTGCGGGGGGCCCAGAGCTGGATCTCCAATGAGGACCGCTGGGATTACGGGCAGGTGCGGGTGCAGATGCCCAATAAGGAGTATACTTTCCATGTGTAAAACAGTATTTTTAGACCGGGACGGTACGATTAATGAGGAAGTCAATTACCTGCATCGCCCGGAGGATCTAAAGCTTCTTCCCATGGCGGCGGAGGCGATCCGGCTGTGGAATGAGCAGGGCTTTCGTGTGGTGGTAGTGACCAATCAGGCGGGTGTTGCCAGGGGCTATTACCAGGAAGCCGATGTGGAGAAGCTTCACCGGTACATGAACCAGATCCTTGCGGAAAAGGGGGCGCATGTTGATGCCTTTTACTACTGTCCCCACCATCCGGAGCATGGGATCGGGCCATATAAGATCAAATGTCATTGCCGTAAGCCGGATACCGGGATGTTTGAGGCAGCAGAACGAGACTGCCCGGTGGATAAAGCCCATTCCTATATGGTGGGAGATAAGTGGCTGGATACCCAGGCAGGGGCCCGGTTCGGCGTACACACCGCTTTAGTAGGGACCGGATATGGCCGGGAGCTGTATGAGGAATTTCAGAGAGCATACAAGGGCAGGGATACAGCTGGCGGACAGGAAGGCTGCCCGGATGCAGAACATCCCATGGAATTTTTTGGAAACACCTTATACGATGTGGCGTTGTGGACGCTGCGGCGTGAAGGATGTGCAGAGCGCGGCCCGGAATACAGGCAATTAGAGCTTTTGATCCAGCGCTATCCGCAGCTTGCGCCGATTCAGCAGGAGATCCATCAGGCATATGGGATCTTAGAGCAGTGCTATGAAAAGGGCGGAAAGCTTTTGATTGCAGGAAATGGCGGAAGCTGTGCGGACAGCGAGCATATCGTAGGAGAACTGATGAAGGGCTTCTGCCGGAAGCGTCCGGTGCCGGAGGCATTTGAGAAGAGGCTTGCCATGGCAGATCCTGTGCTGGGACCGGAGCTGGCAGCAAAGCTTCAGGGAGCATTGCCGGCCATTGCATTGACCGGTCATCCGGCTCTTTCTACTGCATATTTAAATGATGTGGATGGCCTTTTGACCTTTGCCCAGCAGGTGTACGGGTATGGAACAGAGGGGGATGTGCTGTTGGGGATCTCCACCTCCGGAAATTCCAAAAATATTCTCTATGCCATGACGGCAGCCAGAGCCAAGGGGATGAAGACCATCGGGCTCACCGGAAAGGACGGCGGCGCCCTGGGTCGTATAGCCGATGCGGCGATCATTGTTCCGGAGCAGGAGACCTATCGGATCCAGGAGCTCCATCTTCCCATCTACCATACACTCTGTCTGATGCTGGAGGAGCATTTTTTCCCAGTATGACCAGTTTGGCTTGGGACAGATGCAGAACCGGGACGCGGAGCCGATAGAGGGCTGAGCGGAACCGGAGATAAAGGAATTAGTATAGAATGAAGCGAAAGACATATATTGATGTGGCAAAAGGAATCGCCATTCTTTTGGTGATCCTGGGGCATATGAACCGTTTTTTTGATTACGATGGACGGCTGAATCAGATGGTCTACAGCGTCCAGCTTCCGGTCTTTCTGGTGATCGGCGGCTACTGGATGCGGTTAAAGCAGGAAGAAAGTCCGGTGCAGTTCCTGGAAAAGAAGTTTTACCGTCTGCTGCAGCCCTACTTTTTCTATGCCGTCTTCTCCATCCTCTATGCCTGGCCGGAGAATGCGGAAAAGTTTTGCTTTTATGTGGCCGGGATGCTTTGGGGGATCGGGATCCGGGATTATCTGCCAAATCTTCCCATTTGGTTTCTCCCCATGTTTTTTGTGGCAAACCTGTGGTTTTATCTGGTGCTGCAGATTGGAAGACTGGGGAAGAAAAACTGGCAGAAGCTTCTTCTGGAGGGACTCGCAGTATGCATTCTCATGGCGGCTGGCTGGAAGCTGAAGCTTAAGGAGGAACGTCTTCCCTGGGGCTTTGAGCTGGCAATGATCCTTCAGGGATTTTTCTTTGCAGGGCATCTGTGGAGGCTGGCAGAGGAATACCTGGGAAAACTTCATCCGGCAGAGCCTGCGGCGGCATCGAAGCCGGCAGATCCGGGAAGGAATCCGGAAAAAAAACCGGAAAAAAAGCAGTGTATCCTGCTGACTGCCCTTCTGATTCCTGCATTTCTGATCTGGGCAGTCTGTGTGAAGATGAACGGACGGGTGGACATCAATGCTGCCTGGTTCGGCAATAAGGGGCTGTGGAGCTTTTATCTGGCGGCTCTTTCCGGCTGCTATCTGGTTATTTTTGCATCAGCCCTGTTAAGCAGATGCAGGCCCATAGCATGGATTCTGTCCTTGTTTGGAACCAACAGCATGGCCATTATGGCGGTTCATGTGCCGGTGCTGATCTGGATGGACGGGGTGATCACACCGCTGATGCCTGCTGTGATTAAGGCAAATTATATGACGAAAAATCTGATCGGAGTTACCTACAGCTTTGTGACCATTGCGCTGCTCAGTCTGTTTGCGGCGCTGCTCCTGAAGCGGTATCCCAGGGAGGGAAGAAAACAGGCAGGTAACTGACGGTGAAAACATAGAAAAGCAAAGCTGCCGGAAATGGAACAGGCAGCGATGAAAGCAATACAGAGAAAAATAATGGAAAGGAAAGGGAAGTATGAGAGCATTACACACATTTGCAATCTGTGCCTATCAGGATTCTCCTTATCTGAAGGCCTGCATCCGCTCAGTTATGGGACAAAGCCAGCCTACAAATGTTATCTTGTGCACTTCAACCCCAAGCTCTTATATCCGATCCCTGGCCGAAACGTATCAGATCCCAATGTATGTTCGGGAGGGAGAAAGCGATATTCAGGCAGACTGGAATTTTGCCTATGAGATGGCGGACTCCCGGTATGTGACCATTGCCCACCAGGATGATCTGTACAGCCGCAGCTATGTGGAAACGCTGGCGCGGTATCTTCAAAAATATCCGGATACCAGCCTGTTTACCACCGACTATGTGACGGTGAAGGATCATCAGCTGGTCTTTGGGGAACGGCTGGTGCAGATTAAAAAGCTGCTTCGGCTCCCCCTGCGGATCCCGCGCCTGAATCATATTTCATGGGTGAAGAAGGCAGCGTTGTGCTTCGGAAATTCCATCTGCTGCCCGGCCTGCACCTACCGGAAGGCGGATGGGGAGGAGGCTGGAACAGCCGGAGCCGGAAAGCCGTTTTTCAATTCTAAATGCCGGTTTGCTCTGGACTGGGACCATTTGATTACCATGGCAGAGGAGCCGGGGCGGTTTATCTGTGCAGAGAAGCCGCTGGTGTATCACCGGCTGCACAAGGATGCGGCCACCAATGTCTGTATGAAAAATTCCATCCGGTTTCAGGAGGAGCAGCAGATGTTTTCCAGGCTGTGGCCGGAGCCGGCAGTAAGGCTTCTGATGAAGTATTATCAGAAGGCTTATGATTCATATGAAGTGTAATGAGCAGCGATCGGTGAAGGTACGGAACCGTTATCAAGGAGCGGTGAAGGGATAAAACGCTGCAGCAGATCGATTAATAGCAGGAATGAAGATGAAGAACAAGGAAAATGGATTAAGGGGTAAACTGTGTTTTTGGGGGTTTCTGGCTGTTGGAGGCTGGTGTCTGATGGCCGGCGTTTTAACATTGTTTTGGAATGGCCCTCTGACAGAAAATTTATGGCAGGGAAATGGCTGGAGTGTAATTCTGGAAACCACATTCTTTTTTGTGTGGATGTTGTTTTTCTGCTGCCTGCCCATGGCAGCGCATGTCCGATTAGGCGGAATCAGCCTGGGGATGCTGGGGGGAATCTGGTGTCATCAGGTGTTTCTGCCTTTTGTGATTTCCGGGCTGTGGCTTTTGGGGATCCTGATGCTGGGAGATGGAATCCGGCGGGCGGTAAGCCGGGAAGCGTTGGGCTGGCGGACCGCAGATCGAAGCAGAGACCCGGCAGAGCGGGGAAAGCCGGTCTGGCAGCAGCGGCTTTCCGCAGACTTTGTGATGGGAGCCGGGGCCTGGATTAGCCTGATCTGCATCCTGTCCGTGTTCCGCATCGGAGGCTTAAGCCGGATCCGGCTGATAGCCGCCGCGGTTTTTCTGGTCATGGCGGCCGGTCATGGCATTGAGGTTGTATTAGAAAGACGAAGGATGGAGATGAGACGGGCGGCAGGGCGGTGTCACTGGCCCCGGCTTTCTTACCAGGAGGGCATTCTGCTTGCCGTGATCCTCACGATGGTGTTTATTCAGCTTGCCCGGATCAATCTTTGGCCGGATTATGATTCTCTTCATTACGGCCTTCGTTCCCCTTATATTTTAGATAATGGACATGGTATTTATGAGGATCTGGGGAATATTAATCTGGTATATACTTACCCGAAGGGATTTGAGATCCTGAGTTTTCCCCTGGCAGGAACAGCTACCTTTGGATATGTTCTGTGCTTTAATGTGTGGATGACCCTGCTGGTGCTGATCCTGACCTATGGGCTGGTCCGCCAGCTTGGTGCGTCGTCTAAGCTGGGACTTCTGGCAGCCGCTTTTGTATCGCTGATCCCGGGCGTGATGAATATGGCGATCACCGCAAAAAGCGACACCGCAACCCTGG
Source organism: Lachnospiraceae bacterium (assembly GCA_030524635.1). Classification (GTDB taxonomy): domain Bacteria; phylum Bacillota; class Clostridia; order Lachnospirales; family Lachnospiraceae; genus Caccovicinus. Next base: position 16,100 of record JAUNGG010000048.1, on the reverse strand, counting down.
TCTGCCAGCTTGTGATTTTAAACAGCGCGGCCGGAATCCTTACCGATCAGCAGAGAGGAAATCGCTGGCGGTGGACCGGGATCGCGGCAGGAGGCTGTTTTTTAAGCTATTCCATGAAGCCTACGGCGGTTGTATTTTCTACCGTGATCTCCCTGGTCTGTCTGGTATTTCTTGCTGTAAATGGCGGGTTTGCGGGAGCTGACAGGGAAGATAAAGAGCCTGGGAGCCTTCTTTTTCCAGCAGGAGCATGGGCCGGAACCTGGATCCGTACTTACCGGATGACCGGTGTTCCTACCACCTCTGTTTTTACCTCCATCTGGGAGCACCTTGGCTTTCAGGTGCGCTGGCCGTATGCATTTTCTGCCATACCGGATCAGGGGCTGGAGATGGGACCGGCAGAAAGCGTCCGGTTTTTATTAAAAAGAATGTATCATATCCTGATCGCTCCCATGGGGGAGGATATGGCCCATGTGATCATTGCCTGGGGAACCAGCCTGACGGCGCTGTTTCTGGCTGCCTGGATATTATGGGGTAGGAAAGCACTGAGAAGAAACCGGGGAACCGGGCAGGGAAAGGCATATGCCTGCATTCATGTGACAGCCGTTTTTGTGGGGCTGTTCAGTCTGTTCAGCATTTATCTGCTGTGGCAGGTAGATGGCAATTATTTTATGCTGATGTATGTGCTGCTTGCAGTGATCGGGGCTTTTTGTATGGAGGAAGGAATATCTGGAGCGGGCAGAGAAGGAACAGCCGCTGTGCTGCTTGCCTGCGGGTTTCTGTTGTTTCAGAGCGGGGTGACATTGTGCACCAACTGGGCAGGAAGCACCGGCTTTACACCGGTTAAGCTGAAAAATCCTGGCTATTATCATCACCAGCAGGCGCTGTATGAGCAGAAATGCAGCCAGGGAAATCAGGCGATCTGGTCCATCTTATCCCAGGACCCCACAGCCAGGGTGATTGCAGTGGGGGAGCACCCCCAGGTCCTTCAGTTTCCCTGCAATGTACAGAGCTATTACGATGTAACGGGAAGCGGAGGAAATGTCCGCCTGGTAAAGACACTGGAGAATTTCAAAGAGTTTCTCCGGTTTGCCGGGACCGATTACCTGTATGTGCAGGCAGATTTTCTGGAAGAAGGAACCAGATGCTATGATGTGGTGCGGTATCTGGTGGAGGATGGAAGCCTGGCGGATATCCGCTACGAGAATGGAAATATGATTGCCGTGGTCGATCTTGACAGGATTGATCAGACAGACCCGGAAAGGGAAGCGGCAGAATTTTATCAGAATATCAGATTAAAATCAGGAGGCGGGTTATGAAACCACGTTCTATTGAACAGAGGATGCAGCTGAAAAATGATGTGATTGCCATAGGTCTTTTGATGGGGTTTGCATTCTTCGTTAATCGAGGCATCGAGATTAAGGGGCTTTATATGGATGACCTTTATCTCTGGTCCTGTTATGGGGAGCAGTCCTTTTTTCAGTATGTATTTCCCATTGGAAGCACCAGATTTCGTTTCTTGTACTATCTGGCAGCCTGGCTGGAGCTGGCTCTCATCGGTCCTCACATAGAATGGCTGGTTCCCATCAACATTCTGCTGAATGGAATGCTGGCGGCATTTCTCTACTATCTGGGACGAAGAATGTCCGGCAGGTCGGTTCTGGGATTTTTTGGAGGAATCCTGTTTCTGCTGTCCCGCATGTCCTACTATCAGATTGGGCAGATGTATGGCCTGATGGAAACCATGGCAATGTGGATGGCCATCGGTATCTTCTACTGTTTGTACCGGTATCTTAATGAGAAGCGGGAGGCCATGGGATATTTTTATGGAGCCTGCTGGCTTTATCTGGGGATCTGCTTTGTCCATGAGCGGTATATGGCTTTGCTTCCTTTGTTTTATCTGGCCCTGATCCTGCGGTGGCGCTTTCCCTTAAAAAAATGGCTCTGGCCCCTGGGAATGTTTTTGATCGTACAGGTGGTCCGGTTTTTTACCATCGGTTCCCTGTCGCCGGCAGGAACCGGAGGAACCCAGGTGGCAGATACCTTTTCGGTGATGGGAGCGATCCGGTATGCCTTATGTCAGGTGGCCTATGTATTCGGTATTAATGCAGGACCGCAGCATTTAAACGGCCTGACCTGGGCAGATACGCCAGGGAGGATCAAGGGCCTGGTGTATGGTGCGGATGTGGTTCTGGCATTGCTGTTTCTGGCGTTTCTGGTTAAAATCATACGAGACAAGGAAAAACGGGGAAGTTATCTGGCGAATGCAGCCATGTTCCTGGCCTTTATTGCCCTCTGTATCGGTGCTTCCAGCGTGACGGTGCGTGTGGAGATGCGCTGGGTTTATGTTTCCTACAGTGCGGCACTGTTGTTTTTAAATTATATTTGCAGTGTTTTGGCGCCCAAGCAGCAGATGGATGGGACGGGAGAGCAGAAAAACAGCACAAAATATGGAAATACCATGCAGGGAGCCGCTTCCGGTGACAGTGCAGAGGCGAATTTCCTGGCACAGCATATGAAGCGCACACTGCATAAGAAGGAACATTCTGTGTGGCCGGCGGCACGCTGCATAGGCGGATTCCTGCTGTACCTGGTTTTGATGGTTCCGGTGGAGCTGTTTTTCCGCGGGTATTATCCCAACCTCTATCTTTGGCCAAACCAGATGCGGTATAATTCCCTGGCAGAGGAGACCTATGGCCGATATGGAGAGGAGATTTTTGGAAAAACAATCTATCTTATCGGCAATACCTATGAGATGAGTGAGTTTACGGCCGATACCTTCTTTAAAGTGTTTGACAAGGAGCGGAAGGCGGAGGGAACCCAGGTGGTGTTTGTGGACAGTGTCCGGGATATCGGGCTGGTGACCGATGATATGCTGGTTCTGCAGGAGGAACCGGAGCATGAGGGCTTCCGGGATATCACGCAGGTGGTTCGGGAGCAGAAGCTGAAGGTAGATTACGGGCTTTACGGAGACGGCTGGATGGACGAGGAATGCAGCTTTTCTATTCTCACTGGGGCGGAAGGAAAGGTAAATTTCCAATTCCTGTATCCTGCAGAGCTTTCCGGCGGCGAAAAGACAGAGGTTTATGTAAATGGAGAGCGGTATCAGCGGATTTCAGTGAAGGAGCCCTCTTATTCCTGCCAGATCAAAGCACAGCCTTATCAGATGCTGGATGTTCAGGTCAAGAGCAATTTCTATGTGCCCAATGCACAGGAGCAGAGAGGGGCGACCCGGCTGACCGTGCTGACGGAGATTTCCGTAGAGTAAGAGAAATCACGGCAGCTATAGTTGAACGCACGTGAACAGTAACCAGCTATAAAAATCCAGGTGTGAAAAGCGCCCTCTGGATTGAATTCGGGCAGGAGATAGAGTATACTTAGATTTATTGTAATAGTTTGGTGTTCTCACAGTTGGGATTTATCCTGAAAAGTGAGTGACAAAAGGAAAATGATAACATGAATGACAGAGATCGAAAAAGCCGTTTTCTTTATCTCATCCCTTTGCTGGGAACGGCTTTGTGTGTGATATATATTCTGGCTGCTACCAGGGATGTGGTTTATTCCGATTACATCCGGCTGATCAACAGTTATCTGCCGGATGTGTGGGATCCGGGAAAGTTTTTTGTGGCGGATATTTTTACCAGGATGCCGGTGAATTTTCTGGAGCGGATCGTGAATGTGGAACTGTTCGGGTATTCGACTACCTTTGAGATGGTGCTGGGAGCGGTATGCCTGGGCCTGGCGGGGACGGTATTGACCACGTATTGCCGGAAAAGGCACATCGGGATCGGGTGGTATCTTCTTATTATGGCTGTTTTTTTCAGCCTGAATAAGTGGGAGATGCTGACCAACGGGACAGGCTGGTGCCATTTCCTGGCATTTGCCGGATTTTATTACCATTATCTGGTGTGGGACCGGGTCTGGCAGAAACAGACACTTCAGAGGACGCCAAAGCAGATGACCCGGCAGGAGGCGGATCAGGACCGGCGGGACCGCAGACTTCTGATGCTCCTTCCATGGCTGATCACTCTGGGGACGGCGGGGCCTTACTGTGGGGCTTATTCGGCAATTCTGGTCCTCACCTATGGGATCTGCTTTTTGCTGGACTGGAGACAGAAGAAGCGCCCGGATTATCGTCATCTGATCTACCTGGTCCATGTGCTGGTTCCATTGGGGCTGTATCTGATCAGCAGCACCTTTGCAGTGGAGGAGCATGCCGGAGCAACGGGACGCAGCATTGGACAGGTTTTAGGGGATAATCTAAGCCTGTTCCCTAAGTTTATAATCAAGAGCTTTTCTTCTGCGGCAGTGGGCTCGGAGGTGCTGCTGGAGCTTTTGACCAGGCTGAATCAGGGCATGGCGCTGTGTTATCTGGCGGGGCTTGTGGTGCTGGCAGGATATCTTCTGGCGCTGTGGCTGCAGCTTCGCGGGAGACTGTATTGCACCACGGTTTTTCCTCTGATGTTTATTCTGTGGGGAGGACTGAACCATCTGCTTGTGCTGGCGGCACGGTGGATCTTTGAAAACAGCGATTACGGGATGAGCTCCCGGTATGCGCTGCAGTATCAGGTGGGGATTTTAGGAATCCTGATGACCTTTGCCCTGGCAGCCAGACAGAAGCGGAAAGCAGATGATTGGCTGTCTGGTCTGGAGCGCCTGGCGGCGGTTTGCATTTCCCTGGTAATTCTGGCAGGAAACGGCTATACGACCTGCAAGGAGATCCAGAAGGCTCCTAACCGCAGAGAGTATGCCATGCAGGTGGAGGCAGCAGCTCTTGATTATGAGGAAATTGAGGATGATAAGCTGGAGGCCCTGTTCCAGTATCATCACGGGCCGGAGAAGATCCGGCAGGCGCTGAGGATCCTGGAGGAGAATCGATGGAATATATATGGAGGACATTAACATGAAGGTAGTACTGCTGGCCGGCGGCTTCGGCACCAGAATCAGCGAGGAAAGCCATTTAAAACCAAAGCCGATGATCGAGATCGGGGAGAAGCCGATCCTGTGGCATATTATGAAGTATTATTCCCAGTTTGGATTTCATGATTTTGTGATCTGCCTGGGATATAAGCAATATGTAGTAAAGGAATTTTTCGCAGATTATTTTCTGCACACCTCAGATGTAACCTTTGATCTGGCCAATAACAGTATGGAGGTCCATAACAATTATTCGGAGCCCTGGAAGGTAACGCTGGTGGATACCGGCCTGCACACCATGACGGGAGGCCGTGTGAAGCGGATCCAGCCTTATATCGGGGATGAGCCTTTTATGCTGACCTATGGGGACGCGGTCTGCAATGTGGATCTGGACGGTCTGGTGAAGTTTCACCGCAGTCACGGAAGGATCGCCACCATCACCACCGTCAATATCGGACAGCAGAAGGGGGTGCTGGACATTGACGCTGACAATGTGATCCACTCCTTCCGTGAGAAATCCTCCAAAGACGGCACCGTGATCAACGGCGGCTTTATGGTGATGAATCCGGAGATCTTCGGATACCTGAAGGATGATACCACAGTATTTGAGCAGGAGCCTATGCAGCGCCTGGCGGCGGAGGGGCAGCTAATGTCCTTTTATCACGGCGGTTTCTGGCAGTGCATGGATACCCAGCGGGAGATGCAGAAGCTGGAGCGGCTATGGCAGAGCGGCAATGCGCCGTGGAAAATCTGGTAGATGGCTGAGAACGCCAAAATGTTATCTTAGAGAACGAAATTGGAGTGTGAAGAAAAATTGGGAACCATATCCTTTGAAGAATTAAGAGAGTTTTACCAGGGAAAATCTGTTCTGGTTACCGGTCATACCGGCTTTAAAGGCTCCTGGCTGTGCCGGATCCTGACCTTGGCAGGGGCGAAGGTGACAGGCTATGCCCTGGAGCCGCCTACCAGCCCCAGCCTGTTTCAGGCGGCAGGACTGGAGGAAACCATGGATTCGGTGACAGGCGATGTGCGGGATTTGGAGAACTTAAAGCAGACCTTTAACCGGGTGCAGCCTCAGATCGTATTTCATCTGGCAGCCCAGCCTATCGTCCGGGATTCCTACAGGAATCCGGCCTATACCTATGAAACCAATGTGATGGGGACGGTCAATGTGCTGGAGTGCGTTCGCCTGACCGACAGTGTGAAGTCATTTTTAAATGTGACCACCGACAAGGTTTATGAGAACCGGGAGTGGGAGTACGGCTACCGGGAATGCGACCCGCTGGATGGGTATGACCCCTATTCCAACAGCAAATCCTGTTCGGAGCTGGTGACCCACAGCTACCAGAAGTCCTTTTTCCAGGACGGACGGTGCGCCATCTCCACTTCACGGGCAGGAAATGTGATCGGCGGCGGTGATTTTGCCAATGACCGGATCATTCCGGACTGTGTGCGGGCGGCCGGCAAACAGGAAGATATCATTGTGCGGAATCCCCATTCCACCCGCCCCTACCAGCATGTGCTGGAGCCTTTGGCCGTCTATCTGACCATCGCCATGAGACAGTTTGGGGATCATCAGTTTTGCGGATATTATAACGTAGGACCGGATGACTGCGACTGTGTGACCACAGGAGAATTGACAGATCTGTTCTGCCGGATCTGGGGAGAGGGGCTGAAGTGGGTGAACCGGTATGACGGCGGCCCCCATGAGGCTAATTTCCTGAAGCTGGACTGCTCCAAGATCAAGAGAGTCTTCGGCTGGACGCCCAGATATCATGTGCAGGAGGCCATTGAAAAAACGGTGGAATGGTCCAAAGCTTATCTGGCAGGAGAGGATATGAGGGCAGTGACGGATCGGCAGATCAAGGAGTTTTTTGGAGCCCTCTGATCTGCAGGATTGATTTTGTGTGACAGTAAAGCAGAGAGAAAGGAATGATACAGATGTTTGAGAATAAGACAGAGGCCCAGGCACGCCAGGAGATTTTGGATCAGGTGGCGGAGTACTGCAGAACCTTTCATAATAAAAAAGCACCATTTGCAAAAGGACAGCGGATCCCATATGCTTCCCGGGTTTACGATGAGAAGGAGATGGTCAATCTGGTAGATTCCTCCCTGGAATTTTGGCTGACCTCCGGGCGGTATACGGACCAGTTTGAAAAGAATCTTGCCAAGTACCTTGGTGTGCGCTACTGTGCACTGGTAAATTCCGGGTCCTCGGCAAATCTGACTGCTTTTATGACGCTGACCTCCCCTCTCCTTGGGGACCGCCAGATCCGGCGGGGGGATGAGGTGATCACGGTAGCGGCAGGCTTCCCGACCACGGTAACCCCAATGATCCAGTATGGGGCGGTGCCGGTTTTCGTGGATGTGACCATTCCTCAGTATAATATTGACGTGACCCGATTGGAAGCTGCATTGTCTGAAAGGACCAAGGCGGTGATGCTGGCCCACACCCTGGGAAATCCATTTGACCTGACTGCGGTTAAGAAATTCTGCGATGCCCACGGCCTGTGGCTGGTGGAGGATAACTGCGATGCACTGGGCAGCGAATATGAGCTTGACGGAGAGCGGAAGCTGACGGGAACCATCGGAGATATTGGAACCTCCAGCTTTTATCCGCCTCATCACATGACCATGGGTGAGGGCGGAGCGGTGTACACGGACAATCCCCTGTTAAATAAGATCATCCGCTCCTTCCGGGACTGGGGACGTGACTGCTCCTGCCCGTCCGGCCGCGACAATCTGTGCGGACACCGGTTTGACCGGCAGTATGGTGAGTTGCCTCTTGGCTATGACCACAAGTACGTGTACTCCCATTTCGGCTATAACCTGAAGGCAACGGATCTGCAGGCTGCCATCGGCTGCGCCCAGCTGGAAAAGTTCCCAGGCTTTGTGGAGCGCCGCCGCCATAACTTTGACCGTCTGAAGGCAGCGCTGGCAGGCTGTGAGGATAAGCTGATCCTGCCGGAGGCCTGTGAGCATTCCAATCCAAGCTGGTTTGGATTCCTGATCACCTGCAAAGAAGGCATTGACCGGAACCAGGTGGTGCGTTATGTAGAAGAAATGGGCGTTCAGACCAGAATGCTGTTTGCCGGAAACCTGACCAAACATCCATGCTTTGACCAGATGCGTACTGCCGGGGAGGGCTACCGGGTAGCCGGCGATCTGACCGTAACCGACCGGATCATGAAGGATACCTTCTGGGTAGGGGTATATCCTGGCATGACAGATGAGATGATCGACTATATGGCAAAAACCATAAGGGAAGCTGTGGGCTGTTGACTGGGGTGCATGAAGGGTTAGGAGGATAGTATGTACGATTTATCAAAGGTTCATCAGGCAAACCTGACGATCTTAAAAGAGATTGACCGGATCTGCCGCAAATATAAGTTAAAATATGTTCTGGATGCCGGAACACTGATCGGAGCGGTGCGGCATCAGGGCTTTATTCCCTGGGATGATGATGCAGACGTGGCCATGACCAGACCCAATTTCGATGCCTTTTTAAAGGTGGCGGCCAGAGAGCTGCCGAAGAGCATGGAGCTGGTGCTGCCGGGACAGTTTCACGGCGGAACAGGCTTTTATGACTTTACCCCAAGGATCATCTATAAAAACAGCCGGACCCATGAGGACGATGGGGAAATGGCGTTTTATGACGGAAAGCTGAATCATCTGTGGGTGGATTTATTTGTGCTGGATGCCCTTCCCGACAGCCGGATCGGCGCAATCGCGGCAAAGGGCATTCAGGCCGGCATCTATGGTCTGGCGATGGGCCACCGCTACCAGCTGGATTACAGCAAGTACAGCCTGGTGCAGAAGCTGGCCGTAGGAGGCCTGGCCGGTGTGGGGAGGCTGATTCCTATGAAGTGGATCGTAACGCTGCAGCGCTTCTTTGCCCGGAAGGACCGGAAGAAAAAAACCAGGCAGCTTTACTACAGCAACTATCAGCCGGATTATCTGTATGTTACGCTGGAACGCCAGTGGAGTACAGAAACCGTAGATCTGCCCTTTGAAGACACAAAGCTGATGTGCCCCAAGGGCTGGCATGATGTGCTGACCTGGGTTTACGGGGATTACCGGAAGCTTCCGCCTAAGGAACAGAGAAAGCCCAGCCACGCAACCGTGGAGATCCAGGTGTTTGACTGATAAGGAAAGTATAGAAGAAGGATCGATAAGAGAACGCACAAGGGAACACGTAAAAAAGAACGTGAATGGACAAAAGGGATGGACGAGAGGAATCAGAAAGGACTGTGGAATATGGTGCAGGATGAGGGAGAAGAGAAGGAAACGGGAAAGCTGCTTTCTGTAGTTGTGTCTGTGTACAATGAGGAGCAGGCGCTGCAGGATTTTTACCGGGAGACCAGTCAGGTACTGCAGGCGCTTTCCTGGGATTATGAGCTGATATTTGTCAATGACGGCAGCCGGGACGGAAGCCTTTCGATTCTGCAGGAGCTGTCCCGTCAGGATTCCCAGGTCAGAGTCATCAACTTTTCCAGAAATTTCGGGCATGAGGCTGCGATGATCGCCGGATTAGATTACAGCCGTGGTGATGGGATCGTCTGTATGGACGCAGATCTTCAGCATCCGCCGGAATGCCTGTCCCGCATTGTCCGCTGCTTTGAGGAGGGCTATCAGGTCATCAGCATGGTGCGGACTAAAAATGAGGATGCAGGGCTGATCAAAAATCTGACCTCCTCCGCCTTTTACTGGCTGATCAATGCCATATCCGATGTACATTTTGAACCGAATGCCTCCGACTTTTTCGCCATAGACCAGGCAGTGGCTCAGGTGCTGCGGACCAGCTACCGGGAGAAGGTGCGGTTTTTAAGAGGCTATGTGCAGAATGTAGGCTTCCGGAAAACTACCCTGTCCTACGAGGCCAGGCCTAGAGTGGCGGGGGAGAGCAAATACAGCTTAAAAAAGCTGTTTGCCTTTTCTGTCAATACGATCCTGTGCTTTTCCAATATGCCCTTAAAGCTGGGAATCTATGCCGGCATGTTTTCGGCTTTCCTGGGAATCGCAGTGATGGTGTACACCTTATTCACCCGGGCAGGAGCGCCCAGCGGCTACGCCACCATCGTGTTTCTGATCTGCTTTATGTTTGCCATGCTGTTTGTGGTGGTGGGAATTATCGGGGAGTATATCGCCATCCTGTTTACCGAGCTGAAGGACCGGCCGGTTTACATCGTGGCAGATACCTGCAACATCGATCATGGGAAAGCGTGCAGCAGGATTGATAGCAATGCAAGTAGACCTGGAAACCAGATGTAACAGTGATCAGAATGAGATAAATTTCAGTATTTTCTGGTAATAGAAAAAAATGGAATATATATACGAAAATCGACAATAAAATATTGGAAATTTAGACAAAAGTCATAATTTATATATTGTATTTCCAGAAAAAAGGTAGTATACTAGAAAGTACTTTAGGGAGGGTAAGTACTTAAAGGGTAAACTCGTGGACGTTTAGTATTGTTAGGAGTGATGCATATGTTAGCACAGCAGATTAACATTGCTACACGTTCTGCCCGTCCATTGCCGATTTCCTACATTATACGAATTGCACAACAATGCTCATGTGACGTATATATCCAGGAGACAGACATGCGGATCAACGCAAAGGATTACAATCAAATGAAGCGGAATTGGAAGCCGCAGGGCAATCGGCTCATCTTCTATCTGAATGGGGCAGATGAAGTAGCAGCTGGAGACAAGTTGAAAAAAGCACTGGAAACTTAACCAAACCATGATTCAAGCGCGGTCTGTCTGACTGGAGCACAGCAGGCAAGAACGTATGCGGACAAAAAACGGCTGCCGGAACGGGCAGCCGTTTTTTGTGCCGTATTTGTGTTATAGAGGAAGCGCCTCCGGAGCAGAAGCCTTTTTAGAACTTCAGCGGGAGGTTTTTGTCTGTTCCTCCAAATAAGCCTTTGCATCCCGAAAGAAGCTTACAATGATCAGCAGGATAATAAATCCGATGGGGAAGGCTGCAATGATGGACACGGTCTGCAGATTCGCCATGGAGCTGTCATTGAAGATCAGGGCGATGGGAAAGAGGATGAGAAGGATAGCCCAGAAAAGCTTTACCTTCCGGTCCGGCTCCTCGCCGTCCTTCAGCTCCTTATAGGAGTAGGCAGATGCTACCATAGTCAGGGCATCAAAGGAGGTTGCATAAAAAGCGATCATGGTCACCGCCAGCAGAATTAGCCCGGCGTTGGCAAAGGGAAGGGTGTCAAAGATGGACAGGATGGTTTGATACAGATCCTGGGATTTGGCATACAGTTCCATTAAGTCCAGCTTTCCCAGGGTCTGCAGGCTTAAGCCGTAGTTGCCCAGGATGATAAAAGAGGTAAAGGTGCCGGACAGCCCCCAGAAATAACCGCCCAGGATCGTCTGCCGGATGGTGCGGCCCCGGCTGATGGAGCCGATGAAGAACGGCGTTGCCACGCACCATACCATCCAGTAGGCCCAGTAAAAGATGGTCCAGGTCTGGGGAAAGGAGGAGGTGCGGAGGGCATCCGTCCAGGTGGACAGACCGATGAAATTCTGCACCAAATTTCCTACTGCGGTGATGCCGGTCTCAATGATGTACCGCGGCTGCCTGCCGCCGATCAGCACGTACAGCAAAAGGGCAAAAAACAGGTAGGTACAGGAGGCGGCCAGCTTCGCAACTCCCTTCATGCCGAAGTATACCGTGACCGTGTAGGTGATTCCGATCACTGCTAGGATGGCGATGGTCAGAAAATGGGACTGAGGGATGCCGAATACCCGGCTGATGGTGATAGACAGCAGAGGAGTCGCCAGGGAAAAGGTGGTGGCAGTTCCTGCCAGCAGCGCAATCACGGCAATCAGATCGATCAGACGCCCAAGGGGGCCGTCTACCCGTTTTCCCAGAACTGGCCGGCAGGCTTCGGAGTATTTCTGTTTCGTGCGCTTCCGCACATGAAGCATGAACCCGAAGGCTACAGCCAGAACCAGATAAAAGCTCCAGGGGATCGGCCCCCAGTGGAACAGCGGATAAGTGGAGGCCCAATCCTGCATGGCCCCCATATCGGTAATGTGAGGCTCGCCGGCATACAGCATCCACTCGCACAGGGAATAAAAGAGAATATCAGCAGCCAGGCCGGAGGTAAACATCATGGAGCCCCACTGGAAGGGGGTGTAATCCGGCTTCTCTGCGCCGCCAAGCTTGATATCACCATATTTGGAGCAGGCGATGTAGAGGGAGCAGAGGAACACGCCCAGACCGATCAGCAGGTAGTAGCTTCCCAGCTGGTCTCCCAGAAAGAACCGGATGGAGCCTAACACAGAGGTGGAGCCTTCTGGGTAGAGCAGAAAAAGAATGCACAGCAGGATGACAGCCGCCAAAGGAATCAGCGTGGTGGTCCAGTCCAGCCGTTTTTTTAAATTGTTATTTGTGCCATGGGGTAATTGTGCCATAATAAAACCTCCTGGATACGTTGTTCAAAAAAAATAAAATTAATAACTTATTGAACATAATAGCACCGGCCAATGAAAAATGCAAGAGGAATTTGTGAAGATTTTCTGACATTTTTCCAAAACCCCTATCCAAACGAAACTACTTCCGATATAATACTTTAATGTCACAGATACCTAAAATGAAACACAGCGCTTTTGATCTAGGTGAAAGCGCTGAGGTAGAAGCAGGAGAGGAAAGCATGAAGAAAAAAATAGTTGCGGCTGTGTTAGGCTGCGTTATGATGTTATCTGCAGGCTGCACCAAGAGCAATATCTTAAAGCCGGAGGGCCAGGCTCAGCCGGATTTTTCCATTGTAACGGATGTAGAACTGGAGTGGAATCAGATCAATGATGATCTGGTGGATTTTTATGAGGATTCGGATGAGTATCCAGGGCTGTTAAATTTCAATTATGCCCACAAGGATGAAGAAAAGATGATTCAGGCCCAGCTGTTTGTGGATGATACTGTGAACGGCAAAAAGGCAGCTTCCTATGCATCTGATATGATCAAATATCTGAATGACTGCATTGCAGTCCAGAACAATTCCCTGGCCCTGTCCTCAAATGACAGCTACGGCGGTTTTTTTGATGACTATGGGTTTACGATCCAGGTGATTCCAGAGGCAACCAAGGATGATGAGAGCACCTGGCTGGTAGATATGACAGTTGCTGCGGGAGAGCATACCTCCATTGTACCTTTGGAGGGAGCAGCAGAGTAGCCGTGAACGGAGTGCGGCAGTATAAAATTCGTAACAATTCAGGAAACGGAAGGAATGGAAAGATGAAGAGATGGATGCAGATCACAAAGAAGGCCTGTGTTTTGGCATTTTGTGCGATGATGATTCCCAATGGATATGAGGCGGCCAGAGCGGCTGTTATGGGGTGGCCCCGGGAGGCGGCAGCGGAAGGGCTGATTACAGAGCCGCTTATTATTAAGAAGCAGGGCCTGGAAACAGCAATAAACGGAGATACCATGGCTTCTGTCTGGACCTCTCTGACCAATGGCTCACCGCAGGCAGCAAGCGTGCCCAGCCCTGCTGGGCAGCCTGCGGATCAGACTGTGATCGGAAGCGCTGCTCCCGGCGCAGCAGACCGGAGTTCTGTTGTGATCGCATCGGGAAATGCATCAAGCAATACAGCTGCCGCAAGCCAAAGCAGCACTGCTGATGCTGACAGCTCCAAAACCCGCGTTATCCGCTCTGCCGGAAGCGGCAAAACTGCAAAGGTAGGGCCAGGCGCTGAGCAGTATGCTCCGGTTATGACGGTTTCTGCTCCGATCACCGGATATCTGGGCGGCTCCAAGCTGACCCTTCTGGCGAATCAGACCGCCAGTCAGATGATGTCTGTTCTGATCGAGACGAATCAGGGAAAGGTGATCATGATCGACGGCGGTGTGGAGGGCGATGCCAGCCATCTGATTGAATCCATAGCAGCCAGAGGCGGTCATGTGGATACCTGGCTGATCACCCATCCTCACTCCGACCATGTAGGTGCGTTAAATTACATCCTGAGCCATCCGGAATGCGGGATCACTGTGGACAATCTTTACTATTCCTTTGCTGATTTAAGCTGGTATCAGGAGTATGAAGCGTATCGTGCCGATATGGTTGAGCAGTTAATGAATACCTTTGCCACCCTTCCTCAGGAGAAGCTTCACGGCGATATTTATAAGGGCCAGGAGATCTGGGTGGATAATATTAAGATCACCGTCATGAATAAGCCGTACCTGCAGTCCAATAATTCCATCAACAACAGCTCCGTTGCCTATATGCTGGATATCAATGGAAAGAAGGCCCTGTTCATCGGTGACATGGGTGTGGAGACTGGAAAACAGTTTATCGCAGACAATCCGCCGGAAGCATTAAAGTGCGACATTCTCCAGATGGCCCATCACGGACAGAATGGCGTAGGGCTTGAGGCCTATAAGGTGATGCAGCCGGAGGTGTGCTTATGGCCGACTCCAGACTGGCTGTGGAACAATGACAGCGGAAGCGGTACCGACTCCGGAAATTGGAAGACCCTGGAGGTCAGAAGCTGGATGGCTCAGCTTGGCGTGCAGTATCATGTGTGCATCAAGGATGGAGATCAGGTAATCCAGTAATTTTTTACTTACAAAACTGGAACGATTATGTTATAATGACCTTGAAATAAGGCCGGCTATTAAGCGTGAAATCAGAAGGGCGCCATCCTTCTATGATTTCACGCTTTTTTTTGCGGCCGTGTTCCGGCGCGAGAATGCGCCAAGGCACTTTTTTGCCTGGAAGGAGGTTTATATGAATAATCAAAACAAAATGGCGGTAATGCCGATTCCCAAACTGGTCTTCAGCATGTCCCTGCCGATCATGGTTTCCATGCTGGTTCAATCTCTTTATAATATTGTAGATGGAATCTTTGTGGCCAGGATCGACGAAAATGCATTGATAGCAACTGCAATTGCATATTCCGCGCAGATGCTTCAAATTGCAGTAGCAGTAGGAACCGGTGTGGGGGTTAATGCTGTAGTGTCAAGATATCTTGGCGCCAAAAAATTAGATAAGGTTAACCGCACAGCTACAACAGGGCTTTTTCTGACTGTGCTCAGCTCCGCACTTTTTGTGATCTGGGGTATGTTTGGGACAAAAGCCTTTATCGGATGCTTTACAAAGGATCCCAGGATCTTTCAAATGGGAACGGAATATCTGCAGATCTGTCAGCTTTTCTGCACCGGGATTTTTTTAGGAACCTTTTTTCAGCGCCTTTTACAGGCTACGGGAAGAACCTTTCTCAGCATGCTGGCGCAAATTGCAGGAGCAATTGTGAATATTATATTCGATCCAATCCTGATATTCGGACTTTTTGGGTTCCCGGAGATGGGAATCAGAGGCGCCGCAATTGCTACTGTCTGCGGCCAATGGGTAGCAGCTCTTATGGGACTTGTCCTCCATGTGGTTCAGAATCAGGAGATCCATTTTGAGTTTAAGGGATTTCGATTCGAGAAGGATATTATAAAATCCATATATAAAGTAGGCGCTCCCACGATTTTAATGCAGGCCATGGGAAGCATCATGGTAGCGGTTATGAATTTGATCCTGGGCATGTTTACAAGTCTGGCTGTTGCGTTCTTTGGCGTTTACTACAAGCTTCAAAGCTTTTTGTTTATGCCTATGAACGGACTTGGCCAGGGAACGCTCCCGATCATTGGGTTTAACTATGGAGCTAAGGATTTTAAGAGAGTGAAAGAAGCTGCTAAGGTATCCATTTTGTCCGGAATGGGCATCGGTATCATAGGAACCATGATCTTTATGGCAATTCCTTCCGTATTGCTTACCTTATTTTCCGCATCCGATGGAATGCTTACCATTGGAATATCAGGTCTTAGGATCATTGCGGTGACCTTTGTATTTGCTTCTGCAACTATGATTATTGGATATATTATTTCCGGATTTGGAAACGGAACTGTAAATATGATTGCAACAGCGCTCCGGCAATTGCTTATTTTATTGCCTGCAGTTTATCTGATTGGAACCATAAGGGGCGTCAGTGCAGTTTGGTTTGCGTTTTGGATTTCTGAACTTGCAGCATTTGCGTATGCACTGCATGAATTAAAAAGGCATTTGGCCAAAGCAGAGGAAGAATAGCAGCAGAGCTGTGCACAGATGGTTTTGTGCGCAGCTCTGTTTGTTTGCGCGCCATGGGCGCGCTCTAACGGGTGAAAGTCCCGAACACGC
>JAUNGG010000047.1:26957-30262 GCA_030524635.1 Lachnospiraceae bacterium | reverse complement strand
TGCAGCATTTCCACAGCCATCTCTTCCTCTGTTTCGGTCAGATCCACACAGCAGCCGTGCATAATTTCTTTGGTCGTGTCGTTGCTGTAGTGTACCGTGATCCCAATTACTTCTCTTTCATCTTCTGGTTTATTCATCTTCATTCTCCTAAATCAAATAAGGTTGCCTGTTGGTTCTTCTCTGGCTCAAAATTCATCCAAATTACTTCTGTCTTTCTGCTGGCAATCTGGGAGTACGCCGTGCGCTCTTCCCTGTGCCATTTTCTTAGCCGTTTGGCATATAACGGCGAATCATAGCCGCTTAATATCACCGGTCCCGTATGGGCTTCCAGTGCATCCAGCAACCGCTCATGCTGCTGGTCATCCATTTCACAGCGGTATTGTTTCCCGTGTCTGGTCTGGAGCATGTACGGCGGATCAGCATAGATTAATACATTGGAGTGGTTAAACCTTTTTATCAGTTCCACCGCATCCATGTGCTCAATCTGTACGCCCCGCAACCGTTCAGCCGCTTCCATAATCCGCTCCGGCAATATGCACCATCCTCTGGCGGCATATGCACGTTCCCGTCCAACCACGCCATTTTTCCATCCGACTTTTTCTCCGCTTGTCCGGAAGCCGTGCCCTTGGTTTAAACATATACAAAACTGTGCTGCCCATTCAAACGGATCATCTGGTATTGCTGTCTCAAATGCCCTTTCGTATACCTGCCGAGAGTATGGAGTAAAATAAATATCATGTGCCAGCCGCTCCGGATCCCTGCGTATGCAGTCAAACAGGTTTACCACTGCGCCGTCCAAGTCGTTGATTGTCTCTATATGGCTGCGTGGCTTGTTAAACAAAACCGCACAGCTTCCGCAAAATGGTTCTATATAGCTGTGGTGCTCCGGGAAATGGCTTATGATCCACTCTGCCATGCTCCATTTACTCCCAGGGTATTTTAGTAATGCTTTCATATCTCCCCGCCTATCAATTCCTGTACAATTCCTTTCATCACAAACGCTGCACACGGAAGCGCGATCCCATTCCCCCACATACGGTACAATGCCGTATCGCTGTATGGATTTTTCAGCCACTTTACAATTTGTGACCGTCTCCTGCGGTTCTCCGGTTGCCCCGTCAGCCGTCTATGTTCTTCAAAAATAACTTCCCATCTGTCAACTGTTTCTTCATCCGGATCCGGGAGCGCAAGCCCCTCTGTCCATCCATCCGGAAATCCCTGCAATCTGCCGCACTCCAATGGTATCAGCCGCCTGATTTTGTATTCCGGCAGCTCTGCGACCAGATTCTGGCACTCGTCCCCTGCTGGTCCGCCGGTTCCTTTTGCCATCTTTGCCGCAAGGGTTCCTGCGGTTTCCGGTACCGCAACTGGGTTGATATAATTCAATGATTGCCCTCCATTCTCTTTGGCTTGAAGCGTCCCGCTTAATTCCTCATTAACAGCATGGTTCCTGCAGTCATAAGCTATTGCTTTTGCCTGCATGACCAACGGTGAATTTCTTCCGCTGGCGTTCCCGTTGGTAGAAAGTGTTGCGCTCGTTCCGGAACTTCTCAATTCCCCGTCCGCATTTTGCTGTATTCCATATGCTACCGCCGGCGGCTGCCAGCCAGCAGTCAATGTATGCGCCGTTTCTTCCAGTAATCCAATGCCGTATGAGGAGTGTTCTCCCTGGTTATATGCCGCCTTATCAAAACTGTACGCTACTGCATGTCTGTCTGTTGCATTAAGGGTAAAGGATACATTTTCATTAACGCCGCTTCCCTGCGGGCCGTTCTTGTCAGCCCTGCCGATCATATTCCCTTGCAGTGAATACGCCACACAATGCCTGTCACCGGCAGTCAAGGTATATGCAGGTGATCCTGCTTCTCCCACGCCAAGGCCATTGCCAGCTCCATCCTCATTCCGTGTATCGCCGCCGCCTTTATATCTGGTTGCCTTGTCTGCGATAGGAATCACATCACTTTCCTCAATAGCAACATATCCGTGCCCACCGCCCTCTCCGGCGTATAAACTGGGCCAAGTTCCATCTTTGCCATATATCCTCCTGCTTTGCACATCCCACGGGGTCAAACAGTTGTCCCTTGCATCACTTTCCAATACCACAGGGACATTGTTTCCGCCTTTCCCCATTTTTTCCGTCAGTGTATAGCATACATCTGCATTTTCAGATACAACCGCCCGCCTGTCAGCAATGTCATAGCATTTCACAGGCTCAAATAAAGTCTGGTCATTATGCATGCTTACAGTTGCGCTTTTATCCATCTGCATAATCGCACCCTTTCCCCCTCCTTCACATCCGCTTCTGATTTTCATAGTAATTGGTACCAATGCCAGCGGTACGTTCCCGCCTCCGGTACCCATTTGCCCTGTTAATGTTTGCGTTTTATCTCCGTCAGCAATCTGGATCCTGCTGTCCTGTGGATGGTAATCTACTGGTACCCCCCCCCACAGAAATTCCCGCTTGCTTCTCCAACGCCGCTTTCAGCACTTCCGGCAACTCTTTGCCACGCTTCTGCGCTCTTCTCAAAATTCCAAGGCAGGCTGTCTTGCTTAAATAATATTTTTCCGGCGCATCCGCCATCAAAATCTGCGACAAGGTAGATACGTTTTCTACGCTGGGCAACTCCCCAGTATTGTGCATCAAGCACCCTCCAGGCAATGCTGTAACCGTCTCCCAAGATGGTTCCTGCGGGCTTCCATCCAAGCCCTCCTTTGCCTTTCCTCTCAGGTTCAGGTATTGCAACCCCCGGCTGTTTGACTCCTGCAATCTCTTCCAATACTGCCTTAAAATCCTGTCCCTTGTTGCTGCTGAAAGCTCCGGGGACATTCTCCCACACCATAAATCTTGGTTTTCCATGTGCTTTCCTCATTTCTGCAATTATCCGGATCTGTTCATTGGAAAAGGCTGCTCCTTGCACCGTCCAGCCCCTCCCGTTTGCCCGCAATGCTCATATCTTGACACGGGCTTCCGCCCGTTATAATGTCCACTGATTCCAGTTCTGCCCCATTCAGCTTTGATATATCTCCCAGGTGCTTCATTTCCGGGAAACGTATCTCTGTAACCCTCACGGGGAACGGTTCAATCTCGGAAGCCCATATTGGGATAATTCCGTACATGCTCCCGGCCAGTTCAAAACCGCCGCTGCCGGAAAACAGCGATCCCATTGTTATCTTCTGCATCAGCGCTCCCTCCAACTGTCCCATGTCATATCAATGCCGACACAGGTTTCTTTCAGACGGTCAAGCGTTTTTCTGGCGTTCCGGTCATCTCCGCCCTCCGGAGTCATGCGCCGCACCAGTTCCTC
>JAUNGG010000047.1:19619-26857 GCA_030524635.1 Lachnospiraceae bacterium | reverse complement strand
TTTGCGATTGCCGCCGCCAAGTGGGTTTTTCCGGTGCCATAGCTCCCGGCGATAAACAATCCGTTCCGGCAGATCTCCGGCGGAGCCTCATACCGCCCATGCTTCTTTTTGGGTCTCATGCGATCAAAGTTATCCGCGTACCGCTTCGCATGGTTCCATGCCCTGTCCTGCTCCGGCGTATCTCTCCGGTATGTCTCAAATCTCCTGCTCTGGAAACGTGCACCCATTCCCGATTGTTCCATCAGCCGGGAAAACTTTGCCATTTCCTCCGCCTTTTCCTTTTCGGCGGCTTCCTGCGCTTTTCTGACCGCTTCTTTTTCGTCCCAGGCTTTCCAGAACCGCTGTGCTTCCGGGCATGTACAGCGTTCCGGCATACTCTTCCACACGATCACATGCTTCGGCTCCACAGGGCTGCACAGCCCGTAATACGTCAGCTGCCTGCCGCAGTATTTGCAGTTTGTTGGCTCCGGCACTGGTTCCGGCGTATCGTACCCTTCTGCCAGAGCGTCCAGCGTGCTAATAGTCAGCCGTCGTGCGGAATCCTGCTGTATGGCTGGCTGTCTGGCTGTCTCCATGCTTCTCCACCTCCTGGTAATCATCTTCCCACCTGCCTTGGTTCAGCCATACAAGCGGCGCCGGCACATACTGGCCGCCCTCTTTTTTCCACTCCCAGGTTTCGCTACACGCCTTTAAAGCCCGGAGTATTTGCTTGACCATTTCGTCATCCGGCTTTATGGTCTGCCATTTCCGCCAGCACGCCGGTTTTGCCCTCCTGCGCACTCCTGGGTACATGTCCCAAAACTTGCAAAAGCCAATCTCCAACGGTGTCTTTGCAGTTTTCCAGTCCGGGCTTGCCGCTTTTCTGGCTGTTTTTTTCTCTGTGCCCTTGTCTGCTTCCTGTTCTTCGCCAACTGGAGAAGTCTGGAGATATCGGTCTGTATGGCTGCTTTCGCCGTCCATACTGGTGCTTTCCGTGCGCCCTTTTACGTGGTCTGCCACAACGCCTAGGCCCATCTCTCTGCCCCGGTCCGCTGGCTCGTCAGCGACCGAAGTATTTTTAAAGGAATCAGGAATCAGTTTAAGGGAATCAGGAATCAGCGTGGCTTGTGCTATGCTTTTATCATGCTTGCACTGTGCTTGTACTATGCTGTGTTCTTCATCAGCCGGAGAAGTCTGGAGATATCGGTCTGTATGGCTGCTTTCGCCGTCCATACTGGTGCTTTCCGTGCGCCCTTTTACGTGGTCTGCCACAACGCCTAGGCCCATCTCTCTGCAGTTTTCAGCCACCTGGTTCCCGGTCACATTTTTGCCCGGTGCTGGTATCGTGCTTGCCTGTTCTCTACAATGTGGGTTTTGATGTTTTAAAAAATTTGTTACCTGTATATACTTTTCTTTTTCTACCGTGTAACGGATAATAAAACCATTGTCATGCAGCTGCTGGAGCATCTTGTCTACATCTGCGCTGGTCACGTCATCATATCCCAACAGCTCGTGCTTTATTTTCTTTGGGCGGTCCTGCAACCGCCCTTCCCTGTCCGCCAGCGTCCACAAGCCAATAAACAACAACCTTGTAAGCGGCGGCAGCTCCCCCAGGATTTCATTTGCAAAAAATCCCGGCTTTATGTTCCTTGATCTCGCCATATCTCTCTGCCCTCCATCAGCATAAATACACTTCTTTCCCGGTCAGAGCTTGTACACGCCGTTTAAAGGCATCCGCTTGGCTGTTATCATTGCTCAAATGCAACAGGTACACCTGCTGGAGCCTGCTTAAATCAAAAGAGGCAAGCGTTTTTATGGCGGTATCTATGCTCATATGGGAGCCGATTGTACGTTTTGCCCTGCTGGCATCAATCCAGCCTGCCATCACATTCCGCTCCATTGTTTCCGGATCATAGTTGGCTTCCATCATCACATGTGTTAATCCAACAAACTGATACCGCACAAAATATGTGTCCGTAAAATACAGCAGCTTTTCCTGTGTTTCCGCGCTGCGCATCAGAAAGCCTAGCGGCTCCGGAGCATCATGCTCCACATCAAACGGCATTACCTCCCAACCGCCAATCCGCAGCGGCTCCAACGCTTTTATGCAGTGTATGCGGTGTCCTTTAAGCCCCGCCTTTTCAATCGTTCCCTGGCTTGTATAAATATCCACGCCAAGCTTTGCCAGGTCTTTTGCAGCTTTCACATGATCCCCATGTGCATGTGTCACGAGGCAGCCATCCACCCGTGTTACCCTGTAGCCGCATCCTGCCTGTATCTTCGCCAGCGGGATCCCCGCATCCAGAAGCAGCTCACTATATCCGTCATTTATGTAATAACAGTTGCCGCTGCTCCCGGACGCTATCGGTCTGATCACCATTTAAAACGTGGGGCCTTTCTTTGCCTGTACAGGCTGTGGCTGCTTATCTGCCTGATTCTGGCTTTCAAAATTCAATGCCTGCTGTCCTCCGTCATCCGTCAGGAAAGTGGGCTGTGCGGGCTTATGCGCGGCTTCCTGCGGCGTTCCAACGTCAATCACTTCCTGCCCTGCGTTTGCATCAATCACTTCCTGCGCCTGCATTTCAGCCAGTCTGGTTTCCTGCAGCTTCATGTACTGGTACGCATCATCAATCTTTTTGGGGTCTCTCGGCATGTTCTTAGCGCTATATACTTCACGCTTTAAGGTCTTGAGGCACATTTCTTCAAACCATCCTTCTGTCTCAACCTCAACCTGCTTCCCTTTTTCCCATACTTTTTTCTTGCCTCCCCAAAACTCCCCGGAAGCTTTATCCGGCTTGCGTTTCAGGATATCTTTCAGCGTCATCAGCACCAGCTTATTTTTTGCAGGGTCTGCATACTCAATGTACCCAAAACCGCCAACAATCTGCCCACGGTCAAAAGCATTGTTGATCTCAAATTCATAGCTTTCCACACGGTTTTCACGGTTCTTTTTCAGCGGTTTAAAAGTGTCTGTGCTGTAAACCAGTTCGATTGTCACCGTCAATGGCTTTTCCAGTGCATACTTTTCCGCAATATACTGGATCCCGTTATATCCCGGCATCAGATTCACTACATACATTTTGGTTCCTGCCTGCGCTGTCCGGTTATTGTCCTTAAAGGGTATTGCGCTTAAATGGTTGTCCTGCATCATGTCAAGCCCCATGCGGGCATAGTGCATTACATCCAGCGCCAGCGCGTTCAGGTCAACGGTTCCCCAGCCAATCGGATCATTGTTATCATACTTATGATCACTGTTGCTTGCGTTCTTGCTTACGCGCTTTTCCTCTGCCATTTTGAGGGAGCGGTCAATCGCAATAAAATATCCCTGGATCAGCTGTCTCTGGTAATCCGTTACCTGGAGCACTCCGGACACGCTGCTTCCAAATTCTTTCAGCACCTTTTTTGTAAAGGCTTCACTGTTGCTCAACCCTGCGGTTTTCTGTACAGTCATTTCATCCATGTTTTAATCCTCCAAACTCTTTAAAAAGTCCTCAATATTCATCTGCCCGGAAGCGGCGCCTTTGCCACTTCCTCTGCCTTTGCTTTCGCTGCACACTGGCAGCCATACCCTCTTTCAACAGCCTCCTTGCTGGTCAGGAGCCTGCCGCACCGCTTACACCGGCGGGCGCGGATTGTAAAAATTTCGCCGTCCATCACTTTATCTCGGTATTTTCAGGACAAATACCCGTTTCTTTACCGCCATGCCCTGAAACGTATTTGCAATATTCCCGGAACCAGGCACTGCTTTTGCGTAGGAGTCTGCCAGCTCTCTAAGTGCGGCAATGATCAACGGTGCTTCATTCGGATCAACGCCTCCTATCTCGCCGCTTAATGTGTTCGTCCGGTATTCCAAACCTGCACATACCTGCTTATCAAATTCATCAAAATCCTGTTTTTCGGTTGCAAGCTCCATGCCTTTCATCAAAAACTGTGGGTGTATTCTCACCATGATCAAGCATCTCCTTTCTCAAATCTCAGCGCCTTATCCGGCTCCGATACCACCAGGCGCAAAACCTGTGCCGCCGTATGCTGGATTGCCGTCACGCTCTCTGCATTGTCAACAAATACAGGCATCTGCAAGCCATAATACTCTGCCAGTGTGTCAATCAGTTCCAAGCCTGCGTTAATGCGGGCAGCGTTATTTGCACTCTTAAAGGGTACCAGACCAGCCGGACACGGCACCAACGCCTCGCAGTCATCTGCAATGCCGCCGTTCTGCTGCTCAATAAACAGCCGGAAGCGCAGGGTTTTAAAACGGCTGTTTATTTTTTCGTCCAGCATCTTAGCCTGCGCCCTCATATACAGTTCACACAGGTAAATGCCATGCTGCACATGCTCATACCGGGCAGCAAGCTCCTTTTCCTTTGCTTCCAGTTCTGCCTTTCTTTTCTCCTGCTGTTCTGCAAATGAAAAGGCAGCCAGTTTCCTGCTTTCATTTTCAATTTCAACATTTACCTCCTGGATTTTTTTGGACAGCTGCATCCTTGCGGTATTCACAGTGCTCTGCATATCTTTCAGCTGCGCCTGAAGCTCCGTAATCTGCCGGGTAAAATCCATATATTCCTGCGTTGTGCTGTACGGCGTTTCCTCCAATACAGCCCGGTTTGCCTCCGCCAGCATCTGCTCTGTGTCAGCCTGTTTCTGCCGCTGTATGCTGATCTGCTCCTGTAACTTTGCAATCTCGGCTTTTTCTGCCTCAATCATGGAGCTGCTGCACTCCTTCATCCCCCGGCGGTTAATTTCTTCCAGCCTGTTTGCTTTTGCAACGTTAAACGCTTCCCTTGCCGCCGCTACTTCCTCCGGTGGGAGCGGTCTCTTGCATGTCGGGCAGACCTCATTGCCAGACCACTCTTTTTCATCCTCCGCCTGGTACTCTGCCAGCAGCCTCTCCCTGCGCTTTTCCAGCACAGTGATCTCATTCTGGTGCGCCCTCACATCTTGCTCCAAGTGCATGATTGACATTTCACAGTCAGATTTTGCATACCGGAGATTGCTGATCCGCTCATATGCCCCACGGTTCTTTTCGGCTTCCGCCTGTGTATGCGCTGCCTGTCCGCTTGCCCTCCTGCTTTCAAGCTCCGCAATCTGCTTTCTGATCTGCGCATCCGCAACGGTGCTGCTCGCTGCCCGCTGCGCTTCCAGGTCTGCCGCCTCACTGCGAAGCTCTGCGATCCTCTGCCGGATGCTTTTCTCGTTCATGCCGCCAAGGTCAGGCTTGGCTTTTTCTGCTTCATCAATGCGCTGCGGGATATCCCTTAATTCCCTGTCAATCTTTCCTTTTTCCTTTGCGGCAACCGCCCTGTATTCATCCACTGTATACATGCTTGCCGTATTTCCAGGCTTACGGAGCATATCCGGCAGTGCAGCCAATTCCGGCGTTTCTGCTATGACCTCTTCAAACTTCACATTGCCGCATACCTGCAGGAGTACCTTTCTCCGGTCAGCAACCTTTGTGGTTTCAAGGAAATAATTGTACATGGTCAGCATTTTCGCCGTTTCTTCATCCCGGTAAATCAATGCCAGTGTCTTTTTAAACTGGGTTTCATTTACCGGGATACCGTCCGTATAATAATCTGTCGTATGCCCTGCAAATACTTCCTGTGCGCTTCCCTTTACCGTCTTATAGACCTCATGGTAATCTTTTTTCAGCGTCAGCACGGAACCGTCATCCAGTTCAACAGCCAGTTCCACCGCATGGTGCAGGTTGTGGCTGCCCGTGGTCTTGGGAGTGTAGTTCTTCTCCCCGGTACTGGGCTTTCCGTACATCAGCCATGTAAAAGCATTGTAAATGGTGCTCTTTCCGGTGCCGTTATCGCCATACACCGAGCAGTTTTCTCCATCCGGAGCCATTTCAAATTCTTTTACGCCCTGGAAATTTTCCAGTTTGATTCTCAAAATCTTCATGCCCTTATGCCTCCATTCTCTTTACTTTCTACCCGCCACATGATAAAATGTGGTCGAGCGGTTATTTCTCAAAATCTTCTGCTCTTATGCCTCGGTTGCTTTGGTCGGTGCCGGGGCATTTTTCATATCCACAGCCATCAGTTCCATAAGCCCGACAGAAAACTCCTTCCAGGCTATAGCGGCCTTTGCTTCCTGTATCAGCTGCTGCAAATAGTAAGGCTTGCGGCGTTCTCCGTTCATATCCCCATATCTGCCGATAATCCATTGCAATTTTTTCTCTGCCTCACTCCTGGCCTGCTGTTCAAGCCCCTGCGGTCTACTGCCATCCATTTCACATCACCCCATATTTTTTCCTGCATCTTACATGTCCGGCTCCATATCCCCACATAAAAGCCAGCGTAAGCACAGGCAGTATAAGAAACTTATTGTCAAGCGGTTCTAACATGTCGCAGGCAATCATAAACGCCGCCACGCATCCGCCAACAACCAGTGCAAAACTTAATACGGTAATCGCAAGGTTAATGCCGAGGGCAATCGCATTTTCCATTCTTACTTTTTTTCTGATCATCCTTTTGCTCGGCTTTACCTTCTCCACTACTGTTACAGTTGTCTGTCTTAACATCTTTACCCTCCTGCCGCTTTACACATCCAGCAGCTTCTTTTCAGCTGTCTCTGTGGCTTTTCCTGCCGGTTCTCCTGCCTTTGGAACTGCCTTCCCCATAATTGTCTTAGCTCTGTCCTTAAACGGCTCGATTTCGGCATATGGCACGTTTACTGCCGTCACAATGCCCTGGCTGGTGTTGTCCATGCTCACAACAGCAATGTCAACTGTGTCTCCCACTTTAACCTCTTCCGGGGTAAAAAATGTATACTCTCTTCCGGAAGGTTCGCCAGCCCTTAAATATCTGAGCTTAATCACATTCGTTTTTTCCTGCATCTTTCCTGCCTCCTGCTTTTCTATATTCCATAAATGCCTGCCAGTCATCACTCAGCACGAGTGCTGCCGCTTCGCAAATAATGGTAAACTTGATCATTTCCAAGCTGTCCAGCTGCCTGTTCTTTTCGTCTGCAAAGTTCTTCCCTGTAGTAAAACCAATCAGGGTATCAACCGCATTTTTCAGGGCTTCCGGGTTGCTTTTTCTGCTTCTCCAAAAACTTCCACATCTGGTCTGCCATTAAACCGTTGTCCTTTCCAACAGGTACTTGCTGCTTATCCTGCCGCAAGTTGTGATCTTCCCCTGTGCTTCCAGTTCTTTATTCAGCTGTCTCATAATCTTGTACGCACGGCTGCGGGATACGCACAATAAAGCTGATACTTCTTCTACACCAACAAACTTTGGCATTTCAGCCTCTGC
>JAUNGG010000047.1:0-19519 GCA_030524635.1 Lachnospiraceae bacterium | reverse complement strand
ACAATAAAGCTGATACTTCTTCTACACCAACAAACTTTGGCATTTCAGCCTCTGCTTGTTTTTTTCTGCGTGCCGCCACCTTTTTACCTCCTGTCTCAATTTTAGCAAAATCATTAAATTGTCTCTCGTGCCCCTGTTATCTCCCGGTGTCCCCAAATAGTTTCTGTTAGTACCATCTGCCTCACACCGTTTGTATTGCCGTCTGTCCATAAAAATGAATTTTTTATAAACTTTCAGCTAGTAACAGGCTCTCCTTACCATAGGGTCAAAAGCGTCCTCTTCGTCCGGATTAGCATATGCGATCTGCACATCATACCCTGCTCTCACCGAGGCCACGATTGCCTTAATCTCCGTTATCGTCCTGGTTTCCTCAAAATCCTTATAGGCAAAGTCAGCCAGTTCCCTTTGCATGGTTTCCTTGGCGGTTCTGGCTCCGCGCTCCCCATAAATGGTATGGAAAACGATCTCCTGTATCACATCCTCTGTGCTTTTACCAGCCATTGCATAATACTTAACAAATCCCTGCACAACTGCCATACCTTCCAGATTCCCGTGTGCCAGGTCAAACAGCCACAGCCGTTTTTCTTCTGGTGCCAACATATTTCTGCGCCTCCTTTCCATTTTTCACTCCATGCGCCGGCCTGATCAGCGGTCTTGTCTCTTCCCTCCGGCAATCACAAATTTCTCCCGGATCCAAATTGCATCCGCAAAATTCGCAGGTCCTGTAATAGCTCACTTCTTATCACCTTCTTTTCATTCCGGATAGCTTTTCCGGTTTTTAATCTTCTCAATAGCCGCCAGTATTTCATCAATGTGCTGTCTGGTGTCCTGAAAATTCTTCTCAATCTGCGGCAGGCGTTCCAGCTCTTCCGCTGTAATCACGCCATCCTCCAGCATACCGGCAAACTCCCGCAACGCATCCTGCAGTGCATCCATATGGTTCTGCATCCGGATTGTGGTACGCTCCGGCGGCATGTCGCTGATTTCCGTTACCCTGTCTTTTCCAAGCGGGCACTCGTTGGCGCAATACCAGCTGCGCAGTTCCGGATCCGCGTATGCGTCAGCCATCAGGGCTACAACGGTATTCGGTACCTTGTTGATTTCCAACTCATATTTTTTCAGGGAATCCTCTGTCACACCCGGCAGATATTCTGCGGCTCCTGCCCTTGTCAAGAGCTTTTCATTGTACCTGGCTGCTTTCAAGCGTGCCTGACAATACCTGTTTCCTGCTGCTTTGGTTACTTGGTTCGGCATTTAAAATCATTCCTCCATGTGGCATAATGTAAATATAAGCTTAACTTTCCATTTTGGAAGATTCTTCTTTAAAAAAAAGTACCTCAATCGGCAGTTCAAAAAAGTTAGCCAATTTTTTAGCTTCCTCTAAGGAAAACCGTAATGTCCCGCACTCTTTTTTGCAGTAGCAAGCCTCCTTAACACCCAACAATGCGGCACATTCTTTCATTTTGATATGCCTTTCGGTGCGGATCCTGCGTAAATCTTCATACATTGCTCCATCTCCTTTCTTCCATATTGGAAATCTTATGGTTATACTATACTTTCTAATTCAGAAAATGTCAATAGGTTTTTTTAAAAATATTTTCTATTTCAGAAAATTTTTAAAAAGCTGTTACTTTCCTTTATGGAAAGTGATATAATACCAGCAGAAAGGAGGCTTTATGGGTAATAATATCAAAATGCTGCGGCAGGAACGTGGCTGGACTCAGGCTGAACTTGGCAAACGCCTGGAAGTCAAAGATTCTGCCATATCCAAATACGAAAATGGCTCCTTACAATTATCCGGCGATCTGCTTATGCGACTTGCGGATATTTTCGGTGTATCAACGGATTTTATTTTAGGGCGCACTGTACTGCGCACTTACGATAATACATCAATGCAACCTGGCATTATTGCGGAATTACTCACTAAGGGGGAACTGGAACTCATACAAGGCTGGAATGAATTGTCCCCTGCTGATCAAGCTCGTATTTCAGATTATGTAAGTATCTTACAAAAAGCTGCTTCGTCTGAAAAAAATAATTAACAAAAAGGAGTATGTAACCATGAAAAACAAACATTTGTTTACCCCCCCCCGAATAAAATTGCCGCACTCTTTATCGGCACAGTTTCACTGATTTTTGCATCATCTTGCACAGCAACTCCGCAATCATCCGTGGATAGCAATTTTGCTCAAAGCGAAGTTAATGCCACACAGCAACAATCTTCCATTGTTGGCTTTCGTGATTTTGAATGGGGTACGGATCAATCATCTGTCGAATCCGCAATCATAACCTCAGATATGCAAAATGGCACTGACTATAACACTGGCGAGGAATCCGGGTACTATGGTATTCAAATTATCAATACCGAAGTAGCTGGTTACAAAACTAACGCTGCATACTTTTTCCAAAATTCCCAACTTAGTTTCGGGTTGTACGATCTTACTGTGGATGACAGCAATTTTCAAGATCTGGTTGCTAAATACACAGATAAGTATGGTAGCCCTGCTGCCCAACAAGAATCTATCGGTTGGGGACCGTGTGCCGTTTGGGTTGATTCCAATAAAAATTTTATTGTTATATCCGGTTTTTTAAATAACATCCTATATATTTCCTCTGGCTGCCCTTATACGGATTCTCTGGCAGATATGCTGCCAGAATATCACAATATCAACTTGCAGGATCTCCTTGAGCAGTCCGGTAATACAACGGGGGTGTAACAAAATGTCAGGATATAACTTTACGCCCTATTACCAATTATCCGATAAAATAGCCACTGCTCACACAATCCAAGAAAAACTTGCCTTATGCGAACAGGCTGCTCAGCTACTCCCTGGTTTTGTCTCTGCCTGCATAAAACAGGATGGTGAACTTCCGCCAGAAATAATCTGCCGGGATTATGCTCCTATATGGTATATGCGTATTGGCAACTGGGAGGCTGCTGCCAACTATATAAATTTCTGCATTTCCTGCAATGCCTACTTTCCGGAAAATGGCGCAGATGAAATGCAATACCTTAATTTGTACCGCAATACCGCCGAGGCTGCCTTGGCATACATTAAAGCAAATCCAGGCTGCCTGCAAAATCAGCTATATAAAAATCTCGGCAACGCTGTAGATAAAGCCTGTTTAATGCAATTTACAAGGTACTCATGCCTTATAAGCAAAGTACCTTACAAAAAAACAAATAAATTATATGCGGGCAAAGCTCCGCAATAAAAATAGGGGAATTTACAAACGTTAGAATTGCTCACGGCATATAGCCGGTATAAAGGAAAAACTTAATAATGTGCTTTGCCAGGGAACCGTTGGGGTGTTATGTCAGCCGCCGGTCATGCAAATGAAAGGGGGCTGGTGCTTATGGTTACATATTCGGATTTAATCCAGTTTGTAATTATGCTTTGCGCTGTAATTACTCTTGTTATCTATGCCACACGCAAAAAATAGCGCCCCTGCTCTGGTAAAGTAAGGCGCTATTTTCTGTAACATCTTATTTTCCGGCGGTCAGGTGTACACTGGCCAACGGTTCTCTTGTTAAGCACATTATAACCTTTCTCCGGCTTTTTTGTCAAGCCGCTGCGGCAAATAAATACAGGAGGTGTATCTTATGGATAATTTAGAAATGCTCACCGGCTCCTATCCGGTATCAGCAGATCAGCTGGCGCACGATCTGGCAATCGCCAAGCTCATAAAGTCGGGAAGCGTCCCGCCCTCTGCATCCGGCTTTACCTTTTATGGCGCCTACATCAAATATTTACGGGAGTTTGAAACGGTAATCGCCGCCCGTACCCTTCCGGAGGAGCCTGCAAATGTCGGTATATAAAGATCCCAAAACGGGCAAATGGTACTGCAAATTCCGGTATACTGACTGGACGGGCAAACGGGTGCAAAAAAAGAAATGCGGCTTCTTAAAGAAATCAGAAGCCCAAGCGTGGGAAAGGGAGTTTCTGGCAAAGTCCAGCATGTCCTGCGATATGTCCTTTGCCTCCTTGGTAGAACTGTATACTCAGGATTGCCAAAACAGGCTGCGCTCCACCACCCAGGGAACCAAGGAGCATATCATCCGCACCAAGCTGCTGCCAGTGTTTGGGGATACGCCAATCAACCAGATCACTCCGGTTATGGTCCGCAACTGGCAGAACCAACTCATGGACGGCTCACAAAACGACGGTAAAGGCTATTCCAAAACATACCTCAAAACCATCCACAACCAGCTTTCCGCCATCCTAAACTATGCCGTCAAGTATTATAACCTTCCAAACAATCCGGCTGCCATTACCGGATCCATGGGCAAAGGCCAGGCGGATACTATGCTGTTCTGGACAGAAGCGGAGTTTAAAACCTTCATCAAGTGCATTGATAAGCCAACGCCGTACTGCATATTCAACCTGCTGTTTTACACCGGCATCCGGGAAGGGGAGCTTCTGGCTCTCTCCCTGTCGGATTTTGATTTCGGTACATCCATGCTGCATATCAGCAAAAACTTTGCAAAAGTAAAGGGGGAGGAAGTCATACAGGAGCCAAAAACGCCAAAAAGCAAGCGCGATATTACCCTGCCTGCTTTCCTCTGCAAAATCGTCCAGGATTATGCTGCGCGTCTGGTGGATTATGAACCGCATGAGCGCCTGTTTCCGGTCACAAAAAGCTGGATAACCTCACAGCTTGCCCGTGGGTGTAAAAAATCGGGTGTCAAAAAAATACGTGTCCATGATCTCCGGCACTCCCACGCCAGCCTGCTCATACAAATGGGCGCCCCCATCCTGCTTGTATCGGAGCGCCTGGGGCATGAAAAAATCCAAACCACCTTGCAGCTTTACAGCCATCTGTACCCGGATGAGCATGGCAACATGGCGCAAAAGCTGGAGGACAGTTCCGGCGCCGATCTGGCTCCGGCGGGGTGGCAAAATCCGGAAAAGCCCTCATAATCTGCAAAAGTGGTACTGTTCTGGTACTTTTTACAAAAATAAAGCCCCGAAAATCCTTTATTTTCAAGGAAAATCGGGGTTTTGCTTATCACTCAAATTCTATAGTTCCCGGCGGCTTCGAGGTCAGGTCATAGAATACTCGATTGACCCCTTTCACCTCATTCACGATCCGGTTCATCACCTTCTGCAGCACTTCCCATGGAATCTCCGCAGCTTCTGCCGTCATGAAATCAGATGTGGCCACGGCCCGCAGCGCCACCGCATAATCATAGGTTCTGAAATCTCCCATAACTCCCACAGAGCGCATATTGGTCAGGGCAGCAAAGTACTGTCCTAACTTCTTATCCACGCCTGCCTTGGCGATCTCCTCGCGGTAGATAAAGTCTGCATCCTGAACGATCCGCACCTTCTCAGCGGTAACCTCACCGATGATACGGATTCCCAGACCAGGACCTGGGAATGGCTGGCGGAATACCAGATACTCGGGAATTCCCAGCTCTAATCCAACCTTACGCACCTCGTCCTTAAACAGCAGGCGCAGCGGCTCTACGATCTCCTTAAAATCAACGCAGTCCGGCAGGCCGCCTACATTGTGATGGGATTTGATCACGGCGGATTTTCCTAAACCAGACTCGATCACATCCGGGTAAATGGTTCCCTGTACCAGGAAATCCACAGCGCCGATCTTCTTTGCTTCTTCTTCAAATACATGGATGAACTCGGCACCGATGATCTTCCGCTTCTGCTCTGGCTCCTCTACTCCGGCTAATTTGCTGTAGAACCGCTCCTGAGCATTGACACGGATGAAATTCAGCTCGTATGGACCTTCTGGCCCGAATACAGCCTCTACCTCGTCACCCTCATTTTTTCTTAATAAACCATGATCCACAAATACGCAGGTCAGCTGCTTGCCGATTGCTTTGGAAAGCAGGACAGCTGCAACAGAGGAGTCTACACCGCCTGACAGGGCACACAGCACCTTTCCGGTTCCGATCTTCTGGCGAAGAGCATCGATGGTGGTGGTCACAAAGGAATCCATCTTCCAGTCGCCGCTGCATCCGCATACATCATATACAAAATCGTGAAGCATCTTCATGCCTTCTACCGTATGCATAACCTCTGGGTGGAACTGGGTGGCATAAAGCTTCCGCTCCGGGCACTCCATGGCTGCGATGGGGCAGACCGGCGTATGGGCAGTTGCCTGGAAGCCTTCCGGTGCTTCCGCGATATAATCGGTATGGCTCATCCAGCAAACAGTGGTAGGCTCTACGTTCTTGAACAGAACGGAGGACTTGTCTACCTTCACCTCAGTCTTGCCGTATTCGCTGACTGGGGCGGTTGCCACCTTGCCGCCTAAGGTATAGGCCATCAGCTGGGAACCGTAGCAGATTCCTAAGATCGGGATCCCCAAATCAAAGATCTCTTTTTCAATATGGGGGGATTCCTCCAGATATACACTGTTGGGACCGCCGGTGAAAATGATGCCCTTTGGATTCATTTCCTTGATTTTTTCCAATCCCAAGGTGTAAGGATGCACTTCGCAGTAGACATTGCATTCACGGACACGGCGGGCAATCAGCTGATTATACTGGCCGCCAAAATCCAGGACGATGATCATCTCTCTGTTCATGGTTAACTCCTTTTCTTTTTAAATGGAGAGTACCTGCCCCACTGTCACATGTTTCAGGTACGCTCCAGATATTCTGCCATTCTCTTTCAAGATCTGGCCATCTTCTTTTGTTTTTTAACTTCTTTTACACTCTCATACTTTCTGTTCTTCTGCAGGCTTAACTTTCTTCTGTACATTAAGCGCTTGCTTTTGTACGTTTCAATTACTCGTTTGTGACTTCGCTTGCTTTTGTACATCTGAATGATTCTTTTGTACGCTTCATTCGCTCTTTTGTGTACCTGATCTGCTTTCGTACCTTAAGGCTTTCTGTACCTTCTGATCTTCTGTACTTTTCAAACCTTTGTACTTCTCATCCCACAGGCAATGGTCCTTTGTGCAGCATCTTATGTACATCCTTCATTTCTCTTATGTACCTGAGCCTGCTCTGGTCATTTGAAAATTTAGAGAGATTGCGCCCCTCAGCACAATCTCTCTTTGTCTTTCGTATGAACACATTATAGCGAATCATCCTCCAAATAGCAAGCATTTTCGACAGGATACCAAAAATTTCTGTATCTCATCACCGCTTGAAAAAGGGACACATAGGATCTGCTTCACTCCAAACCATTTCCCAGATCCTTCTCCAAATATTTCTTCACATACATTCCCGTATAAGAATTGGGGCAGGCCGCTACCTCCTCCGGCGTTCCTTTGGCAATCACGGTGCCGCCCCGGTCTCCGCCCTCCGGCCCCATGTCGATGATGTAGTCAGCCGTCTTGATCACATCCAGGTTGTGTTCGATCACGACCACGGTATTGCCGCCTTCTGACAGCCGGTGAAGGATCTCGATCAGCTTATGCACATCGGCAAAGTGAAGTCCGGTGGTAGGTTCGTCCAGGATATAAATGGTCTTTCCGGTGCTGCGCTTGCTCAGCTCTGCCGCCAGCTTGATCCGCTGGGCCTCGCCGCCGGACAGCTCTGTGGAGGGCTGTCCCAGCTTCACATAGGAAAGTCCCACATCGTACAGAGTCTGGATCTTCCGCGCAATGGTGGGCACATGCTCAAAGAACTTCAATGCCTCCTCTACCGTCATATCCAGTACATCGTAAATGCTCTTTCCTTTATATTTTACCTCCAATGTCTCCCGATTATACCGCTTGCCGCCGCAGACCTCGCAGGGCACGTAGACATCCGGCAGGAAATGCATCTCGATCTTGATGATGCCGTCGCCGCTGCAGGCCTCGCACCGGCCGCCTTTTACATTGAAGCTGAAACGGCCCTTGGAATAGCCTCTGGTCTTAGCATCGGTGGTGGATGCAAACAGGTCGCGGATCAGATCAAATACGCCGGTATAAGTAGCCGGATTGGACCTTGGCGTCCGTCCGATGGGTGACTGATCGATGGCGATGATCTTATCTAACTGCTCCACACCTTCCATGCCGCTGAACTTGCCTGGAATCGTTCTGGCACGGTTCAGCTTCTTTGCCAGGGCTTTATATAAAATCTCATTGACCAGGGAGCTTTTTCCGGAGCCGGAAACACCGGTCACGCAGGTCATGATGCCAAGAGGGAGCTCCACATTGATCTTCTTTAAATTATTTTCCGCAGCGCCCTTCACCTTCAGCCATCCGGCAGGCTGCCTGCGCTCCCTGGGAACCGGGATCTTCACACGGCCGCTTAAATAGGCGCCTGTGATGGACTCCTTGCAGTTCATAATATCCTCTGCCGTTCCGATGGCGATCACCTGGCCGCCGTGCTCTCCGGCTCCCGGTCCGATATCCACGATACAATCGGCCGCCCGCATGGTATCCTCGTCATGCTCTACCACCAGCACGCTGTTGCCCAGATCCCGCAGGTGAAGAAGAGTCTTCAGCAGCTTATCATTGTCCCGCTGGTGGAGTCCGATGCTTGGCTCGTCCAGAATGTAAGCCACGCCCACCAGGCCGGAGCCGATCTGGGTGGCCAGACGGATCCGCTGAGCCTCGCCGCCGGACAGCGTTCCGGTGGCCCGGGACAGCGACAGGTATTCCAGTCCCACATCGATCAGGAAGGTGACTCTGGCGCGGATTTCCTTTAAGATCGGGCCGCCGATGGCCTCCTGCATGGGAGTCAGCTGCAGCCCATCGATGAATTCCCGGAATTTTACGATGGACATATCGGTTGCCTCATAGATATTTTTATTGCCCAGGGTAACAGCCAGGGATTCCTTCTTCAGCCGCTGTCCCCGGCACACCGGACATGGGGTGATCCGCATATAGGTCTCGTACTCTGCCTTGGAGGATTCGGAAAAGGTTTCCCGGTAACGGCGGTTCACATTCTCAATCAGACCTTCAAAGGCCACATCGTAAACGCCTTCGCCCCGCTGCCCCTTATAATAGACCTTGACCTCCTTTCCGCTGGTTCCGTAAAGGAGAATGTCATGGATCTCCTTGGGATAGTCCTGAAATGGGGTGTCCAGGCTAAAATGGTACTCCTTTGTCAGTGCATCCAGGATGGCTCTGGTGAAGCTGCCCTTATCGGTACAGGACTGCCAGCCCATCACCACGATGGCTCCCTGGGCGATGCTTAAGGATTTGTCCGGAATCATCAGATCCTCATCGAATTCCATCTTATAGCCTAAGCCGAAGCACTCCGGGCAGGCGCCAAATGGGTTATTAAAGGAGAAGCTTCTGGGCTCCACCTCCTCCACGCTGATGCCGCAGTCCGGACAGGAAAAGCTTTGGGAAAACCGCAGCAGCTCCCCATCTGTCACATCCACCAGCAGCAGTCCATTGGCCAGGGCCAGCACCGTCTCGATGGAATCCGTCAGACGCTTCTCAATGCCGGGGCGGACGATCAGGCGGTCAACTACGATCTCAATGTTATGCTTAATGTTCTTTTCCAGCTTGATCTCCTCGGAAAGCTCATATAAATTTCCATCGATCCGCACCCGGACATAGCCGCTCTTTCTGGCCTGCTCCAGAATCTTTACATGCTCTCCCTTCCGTCCCCGCACCACAG
The DNA here is from genome assembly GCA_030524635.1 of Lachnospiraceae bacterium. Lineage (GTDB taxonomy): Bacteria > Bacillota > Clostridia > Lachnospirales > Lachnospiraceae > Caccovicinus. Next base: position 9,987 of record JAUNGG010000047.1, on the reverse strand, counting down.
GAGCCAGAAGCTGGATCTTCGTCCGCTCCGGCAGCGCCAGGAGCTGGTCCACCATCTGGTCTACCGTCTGCTTGCGGATCTCCTTGCCGCACTTTGGACAATGGGGAATACCGGCCCTTGCATACAAAAGACGCATATAGTCATAGATCTCTGTCACGGTTCCTACCGTAGAACGAGGATTCCGGTTGGTTGACTTCTGGTCAATGGAGATAGCCGGGGACAGTCCCTCGATGCTCTCCACATCCGGCTTCTCCATCTGTCCCAGGAACTGGCGGGCATAGGAGGACAGCGACTCCATATAACGTCTCTGCCCCTCTGCATATATGGTATCAAAGGCCAGGGAAGACTTGCCGGAGCCGGAAAGCCCCGTCAGCACCACCAGCTCATTCCTCGGGATGTTTACCGAAACATTCTTCAGGTTATGCTCATTCGCACCGCGAATCTTAATGTATTGTTTCGCCATTTTTCACCTCATATCAAAAGGATCTTGTTATACTTTGGCGGCTTCACCGCCAGCGTGATCAAACATATCATATTAAAAGCGTGCCTGAAAACTCAGACACGCTTTAGTATAGCATACCGCTTTTTTATATTCAAGTCATTTTCGAACAAATGTTTTCCTTATATATTTCTTTACCGGTTCAAGATCTCCATAAACTCTTCCCCGGTAATGGTCTCCCGCTCCAGCAGATACTCTGACAGCTCTGTCAGCTTCGCCGCATGAGATTTTAAGATCTCCATTGCCTTCTCATACTGTGCCTTCACAATGGCGATCACCTCATCGTCCACTGCCTTCGCCGTTTCCGGAGAGCATACCATGGAGGTATCACCGCCCAGATACTGGTTATTCACCGTTTCCAGGGCAACCATGCCGAACTGGTCGCTCATGCCGTACCGGGTCACCATGGCCCTGGCGATCTTCGTCGCCTGCTCGATATCATTGGAAGCTCCCGTGGTGATGGAATGGAACATAAATTCCTCTGCTGCCCGTCCGCCGGTAAAGGTTGCGATCTTATTTAACGCCTCCTCCTTGCTCATCAGGAACCGCTCGCCGGACTCTACCTGCATGGTGTAGCCCAGAGCGCCGGAGGTCCGGGGGATGATGGTGATCTTGTGGACAGGAGCGGAATTGTTCTGGCAGGCTGCTACCAGTGCATGGCCGATCTCATGGTAGGCTACGATCCGCTTCTCCTGCTGGGAGACAGCCGCATCCTTCCGCTGGTATCCGGCGATAACCACCTCCACGCTTTCCTCCAGATCTGACTGGCTCACCAGGCGGCGGTTCATGCGGACTGCCCGCAGGGCTGCTTCATTGACGATATTGGCAAGCTCTGCACCGCTGGCCCCGGAGGTGGCCCGGGCAATGGCGTTAAAGTTTACACTATCCTCCAGCTTTACATTCTTTCCATGAACCCGGAGAATCGCTTCTCTTCCCTTCAAGTCCGGCAGCTCCACCGGGATCCGGCGGTCGAAGCGTCCCGGACGGAGAAGCGCCTGGTCTAAGGATTCCGGACGGTTGGTAGCCGCCAGAATCACCACGCCCTTCTGCCCGTCGAAGCCGTCCATTTCCGTTAAGAGCTGATTTAAGGTCTGCTCCCGCTCATCATTGCCGCTTAAGCCGCCGCCGTCACGCTTTTTGCCGATGGTGTCGATCTCATCGATAAATACGATACAGGGGGCTTTTTCATTGGCCTGTTTAAACAGGTCGCGAACCTTTGCCGCACCCATTCCCACGAACATCTCCACAAACTCCGAACCAGAGATGGAGAAGAAGGGCACATGGGCCTCGCCTGCCACAGCCTTTGCCAGCAGGGTTTTACCGGTTCCGGGAGGGCCTACCAGCAAGGCGCCTTTGGGAAGAGAGGCACCGATCTCAGAATATTTCTGGGGATTGTGCAGGAAGTCCACGATCTCCTTTAAGGCATCCTTGGCCTCCTCCTGTCCGGCTACATCGGCAAAGGTCTTGCCCGTTTCAGTCTCTGCGTAGATCTTGGCATTGGACTTTCCAAAGCTCATGGACGGTCCTCCCATGCTTCCCATCTTCTTCTGCATGGCCCGTCCTAAGATCTGGCCGATGACAACAAACATGATGATTGGCACGATCCACTGAAGGAGGAATGCCAGCAGCGGGGATGCCTGTGTGGGAATCTCCTGGGAGAAGGAAACTCCTGCGTCCCATAACCGCTGGGTCAGATCCGGGTCCGGCCATTGCCCAGTCTTATAGGCGGTTACGCCCCACTCCTTCATCTCCCCTTCCTTTAATGTAAACACGATTTCCGTATCATCCTGATAAACCTGGGCAACCTTACCCTCCTCCACATATTGAAGAAACTGGTTATACCCAACCTCCTTCACCGACCGCTCCATCATGGACGGGAAAAGAAAGGTATTTAACAAAAGTACCACGATCAGCACGATGGCATAGTAATATAAAAACGGCTTTCTCGGATTCTTATCAGAATCTGTATTTTTCACACCCATACTGCTCTCCTTTTCTTTTTATCATTATTATGTACCAGGCGGACCTTCGAAATACCTGTACTGGTTCTGCTGTTCCTTTATCCATGCAGCTCTCCTTGCGGTATTCTCCGCCGCGTTCTTTGGGACACCTGTAGAATAATACAATTCTGCTGCCTTGTCAATCGTTAAAAGTAAATATTTATTTACTTTTAATAATTATTGACTTTTGTTTCGAAATATGCTACATAACATATAGGATCTGCGGCGATCCCGCTCTCTTTCTGTTTTTTTGTTACGGTCGCCCAACTATCCCATCATGATACTAGGAGGCATTTTCATGGAACCGACTATGTTCGAGACAGCCGGCACACACTTTGTCGACTTTACCCTGACCTTTTTTAACCTGGCAAAAAATATTTACCGGCATGAAAATCAGATTCGTGCAAACTCCCTTGCGTTCCAGGTGCTGCTGGAGTTAAATGAGCATTCTTCTGATTCTCCCGCCTTTACCATGTCCGACCTGGCAGACTGCCTGCGAATCACCAAGCAGCAGCTGACCAAGCTGGTCAATGATCTGGAGGACAAGCAGTTAGTCCGGCGGATCCATGACACTGCAAACCGCCGGCAGGTCTATATCTCGATCACCCCGGAAGGGCGCCAGCTGCTGAATTCGCTGTACCGGGTTATGTTCAAAACCACCCAGCAGGCCTTATCCTCTTATACCGAAGATGAGATCCTTGAACTGGACCAGGCGCTGGTGACCATGACCCGCCTGCTGGCAAAATTCGACCAAAACCGCATCTGATGCCAGAAAAAATGGACCGCCGGGCAGGCAACCGCTGCCTGGTCCATCACTGTCAGCAAATGCAAATAAAATCAAAAAAGAAACGAGGTTTTTCTATGTCCAAAACACCTGATTCTTCTGGAAACAATCGTCTGGCCACAGCGCCCTTAGGTCCCTTGATGGTCCAGCTGGCAGTTCCCACGATCTTCGCCCAGCTGGTCAACCTGCTCTACAACATGGTAGACCGGATCTACGTGGGGCGAATCCCGGAAACCGGCACCTACGCCCTGGCGGGTCTGGGCGTATCCTTCCCTATCATCCTGCTGATATCGGCATTCGCAGCATTGGTGGGCATGGGCGGAGCACCCCAGGCCGGCATTGCCATGGGACAGCAGGACAATGACAAGGCCGAACAGATCCTGGGAAGCTCTGCGCTCTTTCTCGTCCTCCTGTCCCTCAGCCTTTGTGCCGTCTTCTATGCTGTCAAACGCCCTGTCCTGATGATGTTCGGTGCCAGCGAGACCACCCTTCCCTACGCCGATTCCTATCTGGGGATCTACCTGCTGGGCACCATCTCTGTGCAGATCTCACTGGGACTGAATCAGTTTATTTCCTGCCAGGGCTTTGCGAAAACCAGTATGATGACGGTGCTGATCGGCGCTGTGATCAACATTGTGCTGGATCCCATCCTGATCTATAGCTTCCACATGGGGGTCCGCGGCGCAGCCCTGGCCACCATCATCAGCCAGACGGTATCGGCTGTCTGGGTGCTTCTCTTCCTCTGCGGAAAGAAAAGTATTTTGAAGATCCGCCGGAAAAATCTTCGCCTGAATCCTAGGGTTCTGCTTCCAGTCCTGGCCCTGGGCGTAGCGCCCTTCATCATGCAGTCCACCGAATGTCTGGTACAGCTTACCTTCAACACCGGAATGCAGAAATACGGCAATGATTATTATGTAGGAGCCATGACGATCCTGTTCTCTGTGACCCAGATGCTGTTCCTGCCTATTCAGGGGCTTGCACAGGGAGCAACGCCCATTATCAGCTATAACTTTGGAGCCCGCAACACAGACCGGGTGCGGAATGCATTTAAGCTGATGTTTCTGTCCTCTGTCTGCTTTTCCTTCTGTGCAACCGGCGTAATCCTGCTGTTTCCCAAGCCCTTTATCTCCTTGTTTTCCAATGACCCGGAGATCATCCGCATCGGCGCCTACGGGATTCGGATCTATGCCTTCGGCTTCCTGATCTTCGGCGCTCAGTGTGCCTGCCAGCAGACCTTTCTTGCCCTGGGGCAAGCGAAGATCTCCATGTTCCTGGCACTGCTGCGTAAAGTCATCCTGCTGATTCCGCTGGCCATCCTCCTTCCCAGGATCGGAGAGCTGGGGGTTAACGGTCTTTTTATCGCAGAGCCGATCTCCGATATCCTGGCCGTACTTACTACCGTGACCATGTTTGCCCGGAATTTCGGCAGGATCCTGACACCGCTTGAAGACTCCTCTTTATAATACAAAAAGCTTCAGAAGAAGAAAGACGACTCTTCTTCTGAAGCTTTTCTTATCTCCTGATCCTGATTTTCGGCCTTCTTTGCCTTACCCCAAGATCCGCTGTGCGATCTCTTCCATCAGCTTTGCCCGGTCCAGAAAATAATCCTTGGAAAATTCATCTGCCTCCTGAAAAGCATCCTCCAGCGTTTCACTGCGGAGTGCCACAGAAATGGATTCGATTCCTGCTTCAATGATCAGGTTATACCGATCGTCATTTCCCTGATGCAGTGTCAGATTCACATGAACAGGGCCAGCCTCCACACATTTTCTGGCTGTTACATTGCAATTTTCATAGGTTATCCAGGTGTTTCCTTCCATCTTGTGCTGCGCCTCCTGTCAATTCACGTATCGTAACGGTTCCATGCCTTCACATTACCACTTATCCTGCCTGTTGGAACCAAGCCCGCCTTTTCGGCGGCGGACTTTCATAATAAAAGTATACCATAATTCCATTTTTGTGCCTACCAAAAATTTACGGCTCTCCGCTTAAGATATTTCCTAATTCATCGATCTGAATGTCAAATGAGATGGACTGAAGATAGGAAAAAAGCTCCTGCACCTTTTTTTCTTCTGTTACCTCCCTGGTATACCCGGCGCTGGATACGGCCGGAATCACAGAAAGGCGGGTGGTTTCCCCATCCCAACTGGCCTTCAGCAGAACGGTTCTGGGAATGCTGCTGCCAAAGACAAAATTTCCAAGACTGTATATGATAGGCTTTCCCTGATAATACTCGATTCCCTGGAGCACATGGGGATGGCTTCCGATCACCAGGTCGGCACCGGCATCGATATACTGATGTCCCAACTGGCGCTGGTAATCCTTCGGCCTCTCCTCCCGCTCCACGCCCCAGTGTACATAAACCACCAGATAATCGCAGGTTTCCTTCGCCTTCCGGATCTCCTCCAGAAGGATCCCGGGATCATAGGTACTCAGCATCCCCGGACCGGACCGGGTGGCAGCCCAGTCGGCAGTAGGCATCACCCGGGTAGCTCCAAGAAATCCCACCGTCCATCCCCCGATGGTTTGGCTGTACAGTGCCTTCGCACGTTCCAGATTCTCCCCGGCCCCCACATAAGGGATTCCGGCTTCCTCCAGCGTCCGGCAGGTGTCCAGCAACGCATCGGTTCCGAAATCCAGCGCATGGTTGTTAGCCAGTGTCACCAGATCGATTCCCATCTCCTGAAGCATAGATACCTTCTCTGGAGGAAGGCGGAAGGTAAACTGCTTATCCGGTGCAGCAGACCCTCGATTGCTGAATGGGAACTCCTGGTTTACCATAAAAAGATCCGCCGCATTAGCCGCCTGCAGAAGGCTTCCTCCCACTACACCGCCGATCCCGCCCCCTGACCGGTAGGCATTCAGCACATGATCTGAAAGGAGCACATCGCCGGCAAAGGCAAGGGTTATGGATCCGCCGGAATCATCGGATATGGGATAATCCAGATCTCCGTCCGTGCTGTCCCCAGTCTCCTCCGGCTTCCCGACCTCCGCCGACTCCCCGGAAGCCGGCTCCGCTTCCAATTCGGATCCTTGAGCCGGACTTTCATTGCGGATAAAGATCGATACGGACCCAGAATCTGCTCCGGTTCCATCTCCAGTTAATTCACCCCTTCCATCTCCTGCCAGCTTACTGTTTCCTGCTTCACCGTCAGAGGGACGCAAAGAAGCCATCTCTCTCCCATCCTTTTCTGATGAGTTAGAAATGGCACCCTCTGCCGCCTGCCATACTGCAAAAACAACTGCAGCCACAGCAGCCAGCCCGCAAAGAACGATCCAAAGCCGGGACACACCGCTTGGTTTTCTTCTGCTTCTTCCTTCCATGAAACTCCTCTTATCGATTTCTTTTCCAATCGCTCCGGCTACAGTGCAATCACGATCCCTCCGTCATTTGCATACACGGTAGCCACTCCTGCAGTTTCTGTGATGATGATATCCCGGAAGCTGCTGCGCTTCTCCATCTCCTTCTTCACCAGCTGCGCCCGCTCCGGACAATTGCAGTGAGCGATCACCAGAACACGTTCCTTCGCATCCTCCACTGCATTTACCGCATGATCGCACATCCGCTGCAGTGCCTTGGTAATCCCTCTGGCCTGATCCACCTTGACAATCACCCCTGCATCGCCCGCCATTACCGGTTTAATATTCAAGGTCGTGGCAAAAAATGCCTGCAGACCGCTTAACCGCCCATTCTTCCGCAGATAATCCAGGGATTCCAGCACAAAGTAGGTCTTCATGTCATCTCGAAAAGCGGTGGCCCGCTTCTCAATCTCTGCAAAGGGCAGCCCCTGCTGGCATAAATCCCGAATATACAGCGCCAGGTTCAGTTCTCCGGCAGAAGCAGAATGAGAGCTGAACACACAGATATTCTTCGGGCCATGTTCCTCCTCATAAAGCTGCTTTCCCAGCACTGCACTGTTATACGTTCCGCTTAAATGCTCCGACAGACAGATCACAAAAATATTCTCTTCCGGGCACTCATAAGCCTCCTTAAACCGCTCCGGCGACGGACATGCCGTCTTCGGGCAGTCCGGACAATCCTTCATCAGCTGGATAAACCGATTCTGATCAAAGGTTTCATCATCGATCACGGTAGTCTGTCCCACCTGAAGCGTTAACGGAATGATCTGGAAATGAGGATCCTTCTTTAATTCTGCTGTCAGATCCAGACAGCTGTCCCCGATTATTTTATATGTCATAATATCCTCCAAGAATTTCTATATCATCTAGTTTTAATTACTACTTATTATAACATTATCTTTTTATATTTTCAATCTTTTCATACCGGTTTTTCTGTGCTATACTGGGAATAATGGTAACAGTCCAGATTACTTCGCTGTTACAGGTAATGATTCGATGGACAAGGAGATGAACGTATGGGCTTTTTAGCAGCATTTTTCGGCTTCATCATTCTCTTGGTTCTCTTTGTCGTAGCAGCAACCATCGGCACAGTCAGCAGCTGCCTGGGTGCGATCGCAGATGACTTAAATGAGGACAAGGGCTGATATGCCAAATGAAAAACCGGATGCGTCTTTGATGACTGCATCCGGTTTTTCGTTATTTTTTAGCAATTATGCTTTTTATTCTCCAGCCAGAATCATCATGATCTCATTGCTGCGTGCAATAAATCCGGTCATCCGCTCCGGAGTCAGGCTGCCATGACTTAACTTTGCCAGATCATACAGCTGCTGGCAGATCTTGTCTGTATTCTCGCCCTCGCCATGGCTCAATATATACTGTACCAGAGGATGGTTCTTGTTCAGGATCAGGGTCTCTCCGCTGCCGCCGAACATGGACGGATCCATACCGTACATATTGTACATCTTCATCATTTCCTGCATTCTTCTGGATTCCTCGGAAACAGTGATCATGGAAGCTACAGAAGCATCTTTTAACTTCTCAGCCTTAACCTCCAGCTTATCGTTATTCAATGCCTTCTTAAATGCGGCTGCCAGAGCTTCGCCGTCTGCCTTCTCCTTCTCTGCATCCTCATCAGCAGACTCCTCCTTGAAGATCTCGCTGACATCAGAGTCGATCCGCAGGAACTTCAGATCCTGATTCTTCTGCTCTAACTGGCTGATGAATGGATTATCAATATTGTGAGTCAGGATAACAGCGTCCAGTCCTTCCTTCTTAAACATGTTGATGTACTGGCTCTGCTCCTTCTCATCGGTTACATAGAATACCTTATTTGGGTGCTTCTCCTTATTTTCCTCCAGGCACTCCGGCAGGGTCAGGTACTTGCCCTCCAGGTTCTTGAAAATGATATAATCCTTCATCTTCTCCTGGAACTTCTCGTCCTTGATGCAGCCGAACTTGATAAATGGATTAATGTCATCCCAGTACTTCTCATAGGATTCCCGGTCGGTCTTGCACATACCAGACAGCTTATCTGCCACCTTCTTGGTGATATAATCGGAGATCTTCTTTACGAAGCCGTCATTCTGAAGGGCAGAACGAGATACATTCAGCGGCAGATCCGGACAGTCGATCACACCCTTTAACAGCATCAGGAACTCCGGAATGACTTCCTTAATGTTGTCTGCGATAAATACCTGGTTATTGTACAGCTTGATGGTTCCTTCCAGACTGTCGTACTCCATATTGATCTTCGGGAAGTACAGGATACCCTTTAAGTTAAACGGATAATCCATGTTCAGATGGATCCAGAACAACGGCTCCTTGAAGTCCATAAATACCTTGCGGTAGAACTCCTTGTACTCCTCCTCGGTGCACTCATTAGGATGCTTGTTCCACAGAGGACTTACATCATTCAGCGCTACCGGACGCTTTACGATCTTATACTTTTCCTTGGCCGGGGAAACTTCTACGACCTCCTTGGTTCCGTCCTCGTTCTCCTTCTCCTCAGTCTTTGCTTCCTCCACGATGGTCTCAACAATGGTGTCCTTCTCTGTCAGCTCATCCTTCTCGATGGTCTCATACTGCGGTTCCTCTGCGCTGTTGCTTAAAAAGATCGGCACCGGCATAAAGGAGCAGTACTTCTCGATCACTTCTCTTGCCCGGTATTCATTGGAAAACTCGGTGCTGTCCTCGTTTAAGTACAGGGTGATCTTGGTACCAAAGCCTTCCTTATCACCGTCTGACATCTCAAAGGAAGTGCCTCCCTCAGACTCCCAATGAACCGGCTTTGCATCCTTCTGATAGGACAGAGTATCGATCGTAACCTTGTCAGCAACCATGAAGGCGGAATAAAAGCCTAAACCGAAATGACCGATGATCTGGTCCTCGTTTGCCTTATCCTTATACTTCTCCATAAATGCCTGTGCGCCGGAAAATGCAATCTGGTTAATGTACTCCTCCACCTCAGCCTCAGTCATGCCAAGACCGTTATCCTCAAAGGTGATCGTCTTTTCATTTGGATTTACCGTTACCTGGATCTTATACTCCACATCCTCCGGCTGCTCAAATTCGCCCATCAGGCTCAGCTTCTTTAACTTGGTGATGGCATCACAGCCATTGGAGATCAGCTCCCGGTAAAAAATGTCGTGGTCGGAATACAGCCACTTCTTAATAATTGGAAATATGTTTTCGCTGTTAATAGATAAATTTCCTGACTTTGCCATAGTAAATCAGCACTCCTTTTCTCTTTTCTTCTTACATTCATGGTTCATTCCAAATGGTTTTATTTGTTAAATTTCTGTTTTCGTCCAGATAACAGGTTTCTTTTTCATCCTCGCTCCTTA
>JAUNGG010000046.1 GCA_030524635.1 Lachnospiraceae bacterium | reverse complement strand
ATTGCCGAAGGCAATTTTCATGGATTTTTGCTTGTAACTGTGAAGGTACTGAACAGTTACGTTTTGGCATAATAAGATCATAAATCGTTAAATTTGTGTAAAAATAACAAACTTAAAGAGAATTCCATTGATTTTTTCGGCGGGGATCGGGAGCGAAACCGTTTGACATTTGCTGTAAGTTTGTGTAATAATAGTGCCATGTTAAACGAGGGCGTTTCCATAGAGGAAATGCCCTCGTTTCGTTCACAGGAATGCCCTGTATTCTTACTGTGGCGCGGTCTTGCTTTACAGGACCGGAAGAAACATTCCTGTGAGACAAAGCACATTCTGAAAGATGTGCAGCTGAGACAGTTGAGAAGGAGGAGAGCTGTATGAAAAAATTGGAAATTGTTATCCGGCCAGAAAAGCTGGAAAGTCTGAAGAAGATTCTGGAAGGCTGTAAGGCAAACGGAATCATGATTAGCAACGTTATGGGCTACGGCAACCAGAAGGGTTATACCCAGATGTACCGCGGCACATCGTATGTGGTCAACCTGCTTCCAAAGGTGAAAGTGGAAACTGTGGTGTCGGAAGACATAGCAGATGTAATCATCGACCAGGTGGTAAAGGAGATTAATACCGGAACCTACGGCGATGGCAAGATTTTCGTATATGATGTACAGGATGTTATCCGGATCCGTACCGGTGAGCACGGCGAACAGGCGCTGTGAGGCAGGTGCAGCCTAAGGTGGGATGATGTGCTGCGCACAGAGCAGGAAAATGAGGAGAGAATGCTCTTATTCCACATAGGGTAATGAAAATTTCATACAGAAATCCGATTATCAAGGGAGATAATAGTCAGCCGGACAGGCGCTGTTATCTCCCCTTTTTATATGGGAATATTCTGTTAAGAATCCGTAACTGCCTGGAGAGGAACCTGTTACGGAAATCAAAGGGATAACGAGAACTGGCTAGAGGAGGAAAAATCTATGGAAGAAATGTTAAATGAGATCTTTGGTATCTGGTATCTGATCGGTGCAGCATTCGTATTCTTTATGCAGGCTGGATTTGCCATGGTGGAAACTGGTTTCACCAGAGCAAAAAATGCAGGAAACATTATCATGAAAAATCTGATGGATTTCTGTATCGGCACCGTTGTATTTATGTTTTTAGGCTTCGGCCTTCTCTTAGGTGAGGATGCCCTGGGCGGATTGATTGGAATCCCTACTCTGGGAATCATCACCGATTATGCAAATTTCGACTGGTCAAATTTCGTGTTTAACCTGGTATTCTGCGCTACCACAGCTACCATCGTATCCGGTGCCATGGCAGAGAGAACGAAATTTATCTCCTACTGTGTTTATTCCGCGATCATTTCTCTGGTGGTTTACCCCATCGAGGCTCACTGGATCTGGGGCGGCGGCTGGCTGGCTGCCAGAGGCTTCCACGACTTTGCAGGCTCCTGTGCCATCCACATGGTAGGCGGTACCTCCGCACTGATCGGTGCGGCACTGGTAGGACCCCGTATCGGCAAGTACAATGCAGATGGAACGCCAAATGCAATCCCCGGACATAATATTGTAATCGGTGCGTTAGGATGCTTTATCTTGTGGTTTGGCTGGTATGGCTTCAACGGCGCTGCTGCAACCTCTGGTCCGCAGCTGGCTTCCATCTTTGCCACCACCACCATCGCTCCGGCGGTTGCAACCGTAGCTTGTATGATCTTCACCTGGATCAAGTACGGCAAGCCAGATGTTTCCATGTGTCTGAATGCTTCCCTGGCCGGCCTGGTGGCCATCACAGCAGGCTGTGATGTGACAGATGCATTAGGCGCCTTTATCATTGGTATCGTAGCTGGTTTGTTAGTTGTGTTTGGCGTATGGTTCTGTGATTATGTGATCCGTGTGGATGACCCGGTTGGTGCTGTTGCGGTTCATTGCTGCAACGGTATCTGGGGAACCATCGCAGTTGGTCTGTTTGCAACTCCGGCAGCTCCGGGAAATGAGATCGCAGGTTTGTTCTACGGCGGCGGCTTCACCCAGCTGGGAATCCAGTTAATAGGTATGATTGCTGTCCTGGCCTGGACCGCAGTAACCATGTTTATCGTATTTAAGGTGATCGATAAGACTCTTGGACTCCGTGTTACCGATCAGGAGCAGATCGATGGTCTGGATGTCCATGAGCATGGAATTGATGCTTACGCAAGCTTCCGATACGGCAAGTAAGGTCAGAAAGGAAGCAGAATCATACATTTTTACCAGATAAAAGCGGACAAATTCAATGGTTCTCATTGCCGAAAAGCCCGTCTTGCGCTATAATGAAGCCATGTCAGCACCTTTCTTGTTTAGCAGGCAGGGGGAGCATGCTGGCATGGCTACTGTAGAGAAGCAAGGATTTGGGAGGTGCTTTTATGACAAAGATCATCACGGTGAGCAGGGAGTTTGGAAGCGGAGGACGTCAGATCGGACATCTGCTGGCAGAACGTCTTGGGATTCCTTTTTATGATAAAGAGCTGATTAAGATGGCTGCGGAGGATATCGACATCGAGGAGCATATCTTTGAGATGTATGATAACGCGTTTATGGAGAAGAAGGAGATCACCTATACTCCATTTTCTCATACCTATGAGGTTCCCATGTCGGATCAGATTTTTATGGCGCAGTCCAGAGTTATCCGCCGTCTGGCCCAGCATGGTCCCTGTGTCATCGTAGGGCGTTGTGCCGATATGGTGTTAAAGGATGAGCAGTGTCTGAATCTGTTCTTCTACGCCAGTTTTAAGAAGCGGGTGCAGCGGCTGTTAGAGCTGCAGAAGCTTCCGGAGACAGAGACGAAGCAGATGGAGAAGCGTGTCCGGGAGATCGACCGGAAGCGGAGAGACTACTATCAGTATTACACTGGAAATGAATGGGGCAAGCCCCAGAATTATCATCTGTGTCTGGACAGCCAGAAGGCAGGTATGGAGGCTTGTCTGGATGCGGCGATTGCATATATGGCTCACTTAAATTAAAAATGACAGCCAGGTATCTGCTGTAAAGGCAGATACCTGGTTTTTGCGCGCTTTTATTGTGAAAAGGGAGGATTTCATGCAGATTCAGATTCCAGATATGGATTTACAGCAGATCGCAGCCAGCGGACAGTGCTTCCGGATGGAGGAACGGGAGCCCGGACTTTTTTCTGTGATCGCCGGCAGCCGGTATCTGGAGATCCGGCCGGCAGGGCAGGCTGCGCTTTTTGAATGCTCTTGTGAGCCAGAGGAATTTGAAATAGTTTGGCGGCATTATTTTGATCTGGAAACGGATTATGGCAAGATCAAGGAAAAGGTTTCTAAAAGAGACCGATATCTGCAGCAGGCAGTGGAACTGGGGTGGGGAATCCGGATCCTGCGTCAGGATCTGTGGGAGATGATCATTACCTTTATTATCTCCCAGCAAAACAATATTCCCAGGATTAAACGCTGTATCCGGCTGCTGTGTGAGCGGTATGGAGAAAAAATGACGAATTTCCGCCAGGAGACCTACTATGCTTTTCCAGGGCCGGAAGCTTTGGCGCTGGCAGAGCTGGAGGAGCTTCGCGGCTGTAATCTGGGATACCGAGCAAGGTACATACAGGAAACGGCCCGGATGGTTGCAGAGGGCCGGTTTTCCCTGGGGCCGCTGTACCGAATGAAGCATGAGGAGGCCAGAGAGGAGCTGTTAAAGCTGCGGGGAGTTGGGGTCAAGGTGGCGGAGTGCGTTTGCTTGTTTGCCCTTCACCACATCGATGCTTTCCCAGTGGATACCCATATTGCACAGGTTTTAGAGCAGCATTATCCCAAAGGTTTTCCATTCCGGCGGTATCGGGGAGCGGCAGGAGTGATGCAGCAGTACATTTTTTTCTATGAGGTGTCCAGAAAAATACGCTAGCCGAAAGACAAAACAAGGAGGAGAAACGAGTAGAATGAAAATCAGAAATGCAGATATCCGGGATCTGCCCCGGATGCTGGAAATCTATGCCATTGCAAGGCAGTTTATGAGGGATACGGGAAATCCGAACCAGTGGAAGGATTCCTATCCCCCTGAGGAGGTTGTGAAAAAAGGAATTTTAGAAGGAAAGGCTTACGTCTGCGTGGCAGAGGGACTTAAGGATGGCCGGGAAGGAGAAGCGCTCACAGAAGGAGAAATTCTGGGAACCTTTTATTTTGCGGTGGAGGAAGATCCTACCTACCATAAGATCTATGAGGGCAGCTGGCTGAATGAGGAGCCTTACGGCGTGGTGCACCGGGTTGCCAGCTCCGGCCGGGGAAAAGGCTTTGCCAAGGCCTGCTTTGACTGGGCTGGTGAACGCTGCACCAATCTTCGGATCGATACCCATCGGGACAACCATGTGATGCAGCATGTGCTGGAGAAAAATGGGTTTGAACGCTGCGGGATCATTTACCTGGCAAATGGAGAAGAGCGGCTGGCATATCATCGAAAAAAGCTGTATCTGTAATCGAAGCATAAAGCATCAGAAAAGGCGGATCTGGAAGATTCCGCCTTTTCTGATGCTTATCTTACTCAATTGTGGGATGGGCGCTTAAACGCCTGGAATATAAATTCCATTTCCGTCCACATAGTAGTTATCTGGGGTACGGGTGTTGGTCAGCATAGCACCGTTCGGCCCTAAGTAATACCAGTTGCCATCGGTATGGTGAAGCCACTGATTGGCTACCATATAGCCGGCTTCATTGAAATAGTACCAGTAGCCGTTGATCTGCTGCCAGCACCGGGCCGGCCAGGTTCCGTCGTAGTTGCGGTACCAGTAACCAGTGGCATTCTGCTGCCAGCCGGTGGTTGCGCCGGAGGGACCAGCAGTGCTGACGGTGGAGGTGGTAGTGGAAACGGAGGTGGCAGTATTGTAAAAGTTGTTGACCACACCGTTTGCCGCGTTGATGCGGATCTGCTGCAGGGTTTCGGAATCAACGCTCCAGCGCTCGGAGCTTACCCACTTGCTCTTATTAGAGGTGACATAACGGTTTATGGTGCGGACCTGGAAGGAATAATTGCCGGTCTGGGTGATCATGTTGCAGAAGTTAAACTGGGTGTCATCCACCTTCATGATCTCTCCAACTACCGTGCCGCCTCTTCTCAGCCGGACCTCATAGTAGCCTGCATTGGCGACCTCGCTCCAGGAGCCGCTTCCCTCGTAATCCCACTCAACATCTTCCGCTACATCAGCTTCTGCGCCGCTGTATTTCTTAAGCTGCACCGTAACAACGATACCAGACTTGTTGTTGCGGAGGCTGGAACTGGAGTAGGTAGCGCCTTCACCGGTTAAGGTGAACAGGCTCTTGCTGGCAGAAGTGAAATAGTAGTCATCATCTGCGTATAAAGTAACTTTAACGCGGGGGTATTTGGATGAGGAGGTGTTGGAAAGAAATTCCACATCGTCCACATAGTAGGGGCCGGAGCCGGTATCTACATCCACCTCTCCGTATTCCGTCTCATCTCCATCATCGGATGCGGTGAAGGTCAGGGATACCTTTTCAATTTTTGTACGGGTTTCGGCGGCAAAGGATGGGATCGCCATCGCGCCTGCCAGGAGGGCTGCCATCGCAAGGGCAGTGATCTTGTTCCATATCTTCATACTCATTCCGTCCTTTCTTTTTTGTGTAACTGTTCTATATCTTCACAGTTACGTGAGAAATTCATTTCAAGTTATTATCTTACAATAATGGAGTAACTGCCTTTATTATAATCGATAATTTCAAAAATTGCTTGAATTATTTCCGTCTATTCTCCTACAATTTTCTGACAATGCAGTCAGGAATTTGTAACAATTATCTCCACAGCCAGATTACCGCAGAATGGTCCGGTTGCCTCTTCCGCTCTTTAAATAGGCAGGGATCGGCTTAATATTGATCAGGATATTAGCCAACGGGGAGAACACATTGATCTTCTCCGGATTCGAGGAGGTCAAGGTTTCATGGATCTCGCGAAGGAAATCCGTTACACTGGTACATTTAGGAAGTCCCAGAATATTCAATCCCTCCGGACCGAATTTCTCAAAGGTTTCCTCCACGGTCATGATCTCGATGGCCTTGATGGTGCCGAATAATACAATATTAGAGTATTCCTCTAAAGCCACCTGCACTGTGCGGCCAATCAGACTTTCGTGACGGGCCGGGTCTGTGGATGTGACGGTAGGGGAACACCAGTAGTCAATAACGGTCATATTTTCTTTTTCATAATTAAGTGCAGTTGCTGCCCATGATTCATTCATAGTAGGCAGGGAAAGGGCATTCTGTCTTACAAGTGCCATGGTTTTCATACCTCCTGATTATACAATTTAAAAAAACTTTCTACTATTATAACACGAGCTGCATTTTCTGTTAAGAGGATTTTCTGAGCCTTACCCTATTGAAAAAAAATGCCGGCTGTGATACACTCCTTAGACGGTTGAAACATTTCATGTTAGGGGGAATACCAATGAAGAAATCTTATGAAATGGATATGTGCACAGGTCCTTTGCTGGGGAAGATTCTGACCTATGCCATTCCGCTGATGCTTTCCGGCATCCTGCAGCTTCTGTTCAATGCAGCAGATATCATCGTGGTAGGACGGTTCGCCGGACATGAATCCCTGGCGGCGGTTGGATCTACCACCGCACTGATCAATCTGCTGATCAATGTATTTATCGGCCTGTCTGTAGGCGCAAATGTGCTGGTGGCCCAGTATTTCGGGGCAGGAAAGGAAAAGGAAGTCAGTGATGCGGTACATACGGCAGTAACCATCAGCCTGATCAGCGGAGCTGGCCTGGTCGTGGTGGGAGCTGCTGCCTCTGGTCCTTTGCTGGCTTTGATGGGAACGCCGGAGGACGTGCTGAACCGGGCGGTCCTCTATATGCGGATCTATTTTGCCGGAATGCCGGTTATTATGCTGTATAATTTCGGAGCTGCGATCCTGAGAGCGGTGGGAGATACCAGACGGCCGCTGTATTTTCTGATGGCTGCCGGTGTGGTGAATGTAGGCTTAAATTTGATATTTGTCATAATATTCCACATGGGAGTGGCTGGAGTGGCCCTGGCTACTGTGATCTCCCAGTGTATTTCGGCAGCGCTGATATGTAAATGTTTGATGCAGACTACCAGCGCCTACCGGCTGGAATTTTCCAGGCTTGGAATCCGGCCCAATATGCTGAAGCAGATCGCTAAGATCGGCCTTCCTGCTGGTTTCCAGGGGGCGGTCTTCTCCATTTCCAATATACTGGTACAGTCTTCCTTAAATTCCTTTGGCTCTGTCGCCATGGCAGGAAGCACGGCATCCAGCAACCTGGAAGGCTTCGTCTATAATGCAATGAATGCAGTTTACCAGACTAACTTAAGCTTTACCAGCCAGAACTTAGGCGGCGGAAAGTACAGCCGGATCAACCGGATCCTGGTGCTCTGCCTGGCAACGGTGACAGTGGTAGGGCTGGTGATGGGCGGCGGCTGCGTGCTGGCCGGACATCAGCTTCTGCGGATCTATTCCTCAGATCCGGAGGTGATCCGCTATGGGTATATGCGTCTTATGATGATCTGCGGGCTTTATTTTTTCTGCGGCTGGATGGATGTGCTGGTGGGCAGCCTGCGGGGGATGGGCTGTTCGGTGATCCCTATGTTTGTTTCCCTGACAGGAGCCTGCGGACTCCGTGTGCTGTGGATCTTCACTGTATTTCGCTGGAATCCCACCTTAGTTACCTTATATCTGGCATATCCGGTAAGCTGGAGCATAACCGCAGCTGCACACCTGATCTGTTTCTTCCTTATAAGAAGGCGTTTCCCCAAGGAAGACTATGCATAGCGTCTTGTCAGATTTGGGTTTTGCTTTGGCTATTCCGTGCAGCCTGTGCCAGAGGTAGCAAGCTGTTCCATGGAATGATGCTCCTTGTACTCCGTGGGAGAAACCCCGAATTCCTTTTTAAATGCACGGTAGAATACCGTATAATCATGAAAGCCATACTGTTCATAGATTTTTGTAAATGCCATCCCGGAGAGGATGGCATTTTTGCATGCATGGAGCCTCTTTTTCAGGATATACTGATGAATGGAAATTCCCATGGAATCCTTAAATACATGGGAAATATGGTATTTGCTGGCATAAAAATAGGCAGCAAGCTGATCCAGAGACAGATTCTCCTCCAGGTGTTGGTTGATGTAGTCACAGATGCTGAGATAGAGGGCGATCTCATAGGAAGGAGACTGCTGGTTTAACTGGGAGTAGGTCAGTCGGTTGATGTACAGCAGGAAATTCTGGGCCTGGAGCTCTAAGGACAGGTCACGGAATGGCCTGGACTGGTTCTTCTCCTCCAGAATATTCATCAGGAGGCTGAGGATTTCCTGATGATTGATGGAGGTAGGCCGGAAATGGCAACCCTCCTTTTTTTCCGCATAGCGGAAGGCATAGCCGTAGCCCTCTGGGTCCAGCTGGCAGAGGGTGTTGAAAAAAGGCTGGCTGAACCAGAAGACAAACCGGCGGTATGGCTTATGGGGATCTACGGAGTCGGCATTGTGCTTGATTCCAGGCGGGATCAGCAGGTAATCCCCTGGCTCCAGGTGATAGATGCGGCTGCCGATTTGATAATCCACATCACCTTCTAAAAAAAAGTAAAACTCGTAATGGCTGTGGGCATGGAGAGAAACATGGGACAGATTGATGTCTTTATAATAGAAGATTTCAAACTTATCCTGGTTCATATACTGCCTGGTATTAAAGCCGGTGGATAATTCTTTTTTCATGGCAAAGCTCCTTTAGGCAATCACCATCTGTCTTTTTCAAGGCTCCCGCAGACGGGAACAGGAAACCGAATGAAAAATGGGGATGCTGAAATTGTAAGAAATGTGGAAAAAATATGGTGGTATTCCTCACTTTTGGATTATTTTATCATGAAAAAACAACTTTTGCAATGTAAGTCACAACTCTTACACTGTGCAATCGATTGAGCAGCCAGTATAATAAGGTCAACAAGTTAAGAACAAGGCAAACAATAAGGAGGACTTAAAAAAATGAAATTATCATTCAGATGGTATGGAAATGATGATAAGGTGACCCTGGAAAATATCCGCCAGATTCCAGGCATGCATTCCATCGTAACCGCAGTCTATGATGTTCCGGTAGGCGAGGTATGGAGCCGTGAGAGCATCGCTGCTTTAAAGAAAGAGGTTGAGGATGCAGGCCTTCACTTTGAGGTGATCGAGAGCATCCCGGTTCATGAGGACATCAAGCTGGGCAAGCCAACCAGAGACCGTTACATTGAGAACTACTGCGAGAACATCCGCCGTGTGGCTGAGGCTGGGGTAAAGTGCATCTGCTACAATTTCATGCCGGTATTTGACTGGACCAGAACCCAGTTAGACCATGAGCTGGCTGACGGTTCCACCTCTCTGGTTTACTATCAGGATCAGGTGGATCAGGTAAATCCGATGGAGAGCGACAGTGACCTGACTCTTCCAGGATGGGATTCCAGCTACACCAGAGAAGGTTTAAAGGCGGTAGTGGAAGAGTACAATGCCATGACCGAGGATACCTTATGGGATAACTTAAAGTACTTCCTGGAGCGGATCATCCCGGTAGCTGCTGCATGTGATGTGAACATGGCAATCCATGAGGATGACCCATGCTGGAGCATCTTCGGCCTGCCTCGCATCATCACCGATGAGAAGAACCTGGACCGCTTCTTAAAGCTGGTTGATGACAAGCACAACGGCATTACCTTATGTACCGGCTCCTTAGGCTGCTCCTGCAAGAATGATGTGGCAAGAATGGCTGCCAAGTATGCAGCGATGGGACGGATCCACTTCGTTCACTTAAGAAATGTACAGGTTCTGCCGGATAATCAGGGCTTTGAGGAGAGAGCACATCTGTCATCCTGCGGTTCCCTGGATATGTTTGCCATCGCAAAGGCTTTGTATGACAATGGCTTTGACGGATATGTAAGACCAGACCACGGCCGCATGATCTGGGGCGAGACTGGACGTGCCGGATACGGCCTGTATGACCGTGCATTAGGTGCAACCTATATCAATGGTTTATTTGAAGCAATCGAGAAGATGAGCAAGTAATTCATAATATTAAAAAAGAGAAGGAGATCTATCATGGCATTAGCATTCGGAACAGATTTAACAGGAAAAGTAGCAGTGGTAACCGGCGCAGGCGGCGTTCTCTGCGGCATGTTTGCAAAGACTCTGGCTGAGGCAGGGGCAAAGGTAGCCGTATTAGACTTAAATGAAGAGGCAGCTCAGGCAGTTGCAGATGAGATCACCGCAGCAGGCGGCACCGCAAAGGCTTATAAGGCAAACGTATTGGAAAAGGACAGCCTGGAGGCAACCCATGCAAAGGTTCTGTCAGAATTAGGTCCATGCGACATTCTGATCAATGGTGCAGGCGGCAACAATCCTCGTGCAACCACCACCAAGGAGTATTTTGAACTGGGCGATATCGAGTCTGACACCATCTCCTTCTTTGATTTGGACCAGAAGGGCGTGGAATTCGTATTTAACTTAAACTTCATCGGAACTTTGCTGCCAAGCCAGGTATTTGCAAAGGATATGATCGGCCGTGAGGGCTGCAACATCTTAAATGTATCCTCCATGAACGCATTTACCCCACTGACCAAGATCCCGGCCTACAGCGGCGCTAAGGCAGCCATCAGCAACTTTACCCAGTGGCTGGCAGTTCACTTCTCCAAGGTGGGCATCCGTGTCAATGCAATTGCTCCTGGCTTCTTCGTAACCAAGCAGAACGAGAAGCTGCTGTTCAATGAGGACGGAACCCCAACTGCAAGAACGGCAAAGATCCTGGCAGCTACCCCAATGGGACGCTTCGGTGAGGCAGAGGAGTTAAACGGAGCGCTGCTGTTCCTGTTAAATAACGATGCAGCCGGCTTTATCACCGGTGTAGTGATCCCTGTTGACGGCGGCTTTGCCTCCTACTCAGGAGTATAAATTTATTTCGCTGACTGACTATTCTCATACAGACTTTTCCCACACAAAGGCGCGGCAGGCCAGATGGCTCTGCCGCGCTTTGTCTGTCCTATCGCTGTTCTATGCTTATTCCTCACCGCTTTCCGGCAGGACTACATTTAAAAGAATGGCGCAGATGGTTGCGATTACCACAGCAGACTCACCGAAGATGGTCTTGGCCCAGTCTGGGAACAGGCCCAGACTGCCGCTTGCCTGGATGACACCGATTCCCAGAGCAACTGACAGACCTACAATCGAAGTATTTCTGGCAGTCAGCTTTTCCTTGGTGATCAGCTTGATTCCGGTCATGGAGATCATGGCAAATACGGATACGGTAGCACCGCCCAGCACGCAGGATGGAATAGTGGTAAGGAGAGATGCAAACTTGGGAATAAAGCCGGCGATCAGGATGATCACAGCAGCTAAGCCCAGCACGCAGCGGTTTATCACCTTGGTCATGATGACGATACCTACGTTCTGGCTGAAAGTAGCGGTGGGAAGGCCTCCAAGGAAGGCACCGATGATGCTGGCAGCGCCGTTTCCGATGATGCCGCCGCACATTTCCGCTTCTGTGGCTTCCCGGTCCAGTCCGCCGCCGGAGGTGGAGGTGAAGTCACCGATGGCTTCTACGGAGCTGACGACATACATGACCAACATGGAAATGATGGAGGTGATCTCAAATTTCATGCCGAAATGAAGAGGCAGTGTAAACTGAAACCAGCCGGAATTCTGCACATTGTCGAAGGAGACCATGCCCATCAGCAGGGCGATGATGTATCCGAAAATCATGCCCATCAGAATGGAAGCCAGCTTGCAGATTCCCTTGGTAAAATAGTTGAAGTACAATACCACGGCAAGGGTCAGGATGGCAACCAGCCAGTTTTTCGGACTGCCGTAATCTGCTGCACCGGAGCCGCCTGCCATGTAGGTGACAGCAGTTGGGTACAGGGACAGACCGATGGTAAATACAACAGTACCGGTAACCAGAGGCGGAAACAGCTTGGTCAGCTTTTTGTAGAAGATTCCGATCAGAATCGCAGCAGCACCGCCGGCTAACTGGGCGCCGAAGATGGTAGGCAGGTCAAACCGTCCTCCCAAAGAGATGAGAAGAGGAATATAGGCAAAGCTGGCTCCCATAATAACAGGAAGGCCGGAGCCGCAGTAAGGAATGACCGGAAACAGTTGGACCAGAGTGGCGATTCCGGATACTAAGAGGGCAGATTGGATCAGGATGATCTGTTCCTCCGGGCTGACATTGGTTACACCGGCCAGGATGATAGCTGGGGTGACACATCCCACAATCATGGCGACTACATGTTGGATCGCCAGAGGGAGAGCTTCAAAGAAGCGGGGAACTCCCGTTAAGCTGGTTACGGCTGCATAGGTTTTATTTGTATTCTCGTTCATAATTTACCTCTCTATTGTATGTTAGTGTACTGACACGTTCACATTTCGACGAATGACTTGACTGAAAATTCATTCTGCGTCCTTAGTTCGAAAATGAACGTGCCAGCACACGAGAGCGGCAGCCGTTCCTGCCGCTCATCCAAGCTTTTAATTGCTGATGTAGCGCAGGAAGGAAGCATTCGCCTTTTCAACCAGTGTGTTTTCATTGATGGGAACCAGTTTCTGATCCTTTACAACGATTTCTCCATTTACTACGGTGTAATCTACGCTTCCCTTTAAGCCTACGGTGCAGAGAACAGAGCGCGGATCCATCTGGGTTCCAATGAGGTCGATCCGGTTTAAGTCGATCAGGAAAAAGTCGGCAGCCATGCCTTCTGCGATCTGCCCTAATTCCTCCCGCCCCAGGATCTGTGCGCTTCCCCTGGTAGCGATCTTTAAAATGTCGTAGCCGGAAGGCGCCTGCTGGCTCCACTGCAGCCGGTGCAGCAGGTAAGCCACCCGCATTTCCTCTAACAGGTTAGAACCGTCATTGCTGGCGGAGCCATCTACAGCCAGCCCGACCGGAACGCCCAGTTCCAGCATTCTGGGAATTAGAGCTACTCCGGAGGACAGCTTCATGTTGGAGATAGGACAGTGGGCTACACCGGTTTTCGTTTCTGCCAGCCGCTTTAATTCCTCATCTGTAAAATGAATTCCATGGGCATACCACACATCCGGACCGATCCAGCCTAAGCTTTCCATGTACTCCAAGGGGCGCATGCCGAAGTTGGACAAGGTAAAGTTTTCCTCATCCTTGGTCTCAGCCAGATGGGTGTGAAGGCGCACATGCAGTTTTCTGGCAAGCACCGCAGATTCCCTTAACAGTTCTCCGGTGACACTGAATGGAGAGCAGGGAGCCAGAGCTACCTGGTGCATAGAATACCGGCGGCTGTCGTGGTATTTTTTTACCACCTGCTCCGAGTCCTCCAGGATCTCATCCACAGTCTGCACTACCGAATCTGGCGGCAGTCCCCCGTCCTTCACACTTAAATCCATGCTCCCTCTAGTGGCGTGAAAGCGGATTCCAAGAGCGTCGGCCGCAGCAAACTGGGCATCCATCAGCCCATCCTTGGATGCTTTGGGAAACACATAGTGGTGGTCCAGGCAGGTGGTGCAGCCTGACTTTAATAATTCCCCCAAGCCAGTCAGGGAACTGTAATAAATCACGTCCTCATCTACGTGTTTCCAGATCTCATATAATGTTTTCAGCCATGGAAATAATTCCATGTTCTGTACTTGTGGTAAATTCCGACTAAAGGTTTGATATAAATGATGGTGAGTATTGATTAACCCCGGATACATCACCATGTTAGACGCATCAATCACATCGTCTGCTGTCATTTCTTCGTTGCTGATTTTGGTAATAACGCCATCTTGTATGAATACATTAACCTGCTCCAGCAGCCGGTCATGTACGTCGCATGTAACAAGATACTTCACGTTTTTTACCAGTAAGGTTTTCATAAGCGTACCTCCTAAGTAAAATAGTAGTGTCTTTGTTCAGGACTATACGACTGGTGTACTGCTGGCGGTATGGGTGTTCACGAGGCACCCCATATTGGGGATATAGATGATATCCCGATATGCCGCGTGTTCCCAGCTACGTTTTAGACAGCTGTATAGATATGATTTTGTCAAAGAACGATTGTTGTGTTCTTTACTTTAGCATACTGGCCAGGGTTGGTGCAAGGAATAAAAATAACGATAAAATAAGTTGAAAATTGTGCAAAATATACAAAATCAAATGCTTGGGATGGCAGGAAAGGGCGTTGACGCGGTTTTCAAAAATCGGTATAATGGTGAGAGAACTGTGAAAGAGAGAATAACGATTTTTGCTCGTAACTGTGAAGGCACGGAATAGTTGCAGAACAGATCCAGAAGGGAACAGGTTAAGCGGTATGAAGGTTACATATATTGGACACAGCGGCTTTTTGGTTGAGTTGGAACGGGCTGTGCTGTTATTTGATTATTATCAGGGTGAGATTCCTCAGCTTCCTGAAGGAAAAAAATTATATGTGTTTTCCAGCCATCGTCACGGGGATCATTTTAATCCGGAGGTATTTGCACTGGCGAGACAATATGAGGATGTACAGTATGTATTTTCCCGGGATATCTGGCGGAGCCGGGTGCCGGAGGAGCTGCAGGCGCAGGTGGTGCAGATGAAGGCAAATACAGAGTGGACAGCCGGATCAGAAGCTGGCGGGCAGCCAGAGCATCAAACGGCGGATATTGGGCTGACCGTGAGGACCTTAAGATCCACAGATGCAGGTGTGGCATTTCTGGTGCAGACAGAAGGGAAGACGCTGTACCACGCCGGAGATCTGAACGACTGGCGGTGGGACGGAGAGCCGGAGGATTGGAATCGGCGGATGGGAGAGAATTTTAAAAAGTTTCTGGAGCCGATCCGGGGCTGGAAAATCGATGCTGCCTTTGTGCCGTTAGATCCCAGACAGGAAGAAAATTATGCTTTGGGACTGGATTATTTCCTGGGATTAGTGGATGTGGAGAAGGTATATCCTATGCATTGCTGGGAGGATTATTCCGTGATCGACCGGTGGTTTTTGGAGCATCCAGACAGCCCTTACCGGGAAAAAATCATTAAGATCAGCGGCAGAGGAGAGAGCTTTTTTCAGAAATAATCAGGGCGAAATGATGTGGAAATCAATGCTGAATCAATGAAAAAATGAATGAAAAAAGAAACATAAAATAAACACAAAATAAATCAAAAGGAGAGTCCATTTATGAAGTTTCAGTTTGCACATTACAACTACAATGTAATCGATTTAGACAAGTCGATCCGGTTCTATCAGGAGGCCCTTGGACTGCAGGAGGTGCGCCGGAAGGAGGCGGCTGACGGCAGCTTTATTCTGGTCTATCTGGGGGATGGTGAGACTGGTTTTCAACTGGAATTAACCTGGCTGAGAGACTGGGAGAAGGATCATTATAACCTGGGGGATAATGAAATCCACCTGGCTTTCGCAGTGGATGATATGGAGGCCGCTCATCAGAAGCATCAGGAGATGGGATGTATCTGTTATGAAAATCCGAAGATGGGGATTTATTTTATCTCAGATCCGGATGGGTATTGGCTGGAAATTGTGCCGAAACGGTAAAAGCTGCTGAGCAGCAAATAAGTTTTATGTGGAAAATAAGGGTACCAATCAAACGTTTAAGGCAACGGCTGATTGGTACTCTTGTTTTATGTTATTAACCGGTTCATATAATCTGCGGATTCAGGGTCAAATAAAGGATGGTGTTTAATTAGTGAAACCAAATGTTCTTCATATTGATTTAGGCGTTCTTTTTTGTACACCAATGCATCCAGACGGCAGAATTGAGGCTGAATGGTATAATAACGGATATGTGGATCTTTCAGAGCGCAGGTAATAGGAATGAAGGCAACACCTCCGTTATTGCAGACCAGGTTTTTAATCGTGTTCATATGATTGATGCTGTATGCTGTTTTGGGAACAAATTCACAGTACTTCAATATTTCATCAGCAACAAAACGTACACTGGAGGCTTTTTTTGCCAAAATAAAGTAATCATCAGAAAAATATTCTGTGATTTGCTTTGGCGTGATCTGTATGGACGTTCCAGCTTCTGTTTGACAAAATGGATGCACAGAAGGAATTGCAAAGACGATTTGCTCCTTGCTTAACAGTTGGTGCTGTTCATAGTTATCCAGGTTATTGGTAGCAATTAGGACGAAATCTACAGCTTGATTACTGAACCATGCCTTTACATCAGAAAGATTGCCTTCCAGAATTTCAATTTGAACATGGGGGTAAAATTGACTGAAAGCAGGCACAATGTCACCAATAACCCGGTGGCCCCAAGTGGCAGTAGTAGCGATTTTGATCGGAACGCTTGCAGATAGGTTTGCAATATCTTTATAAAGCTGCTCCTTCATGCTGATCATCTTTTGAGCACAGTTGACATAAAGCTCACCTGCTGGAGTTAATGTCAGTTCTTTTTTGGAACGCACAAACAAAGGTGTTCCTAATTCTTGTTCTAATTTATTCAGGTATTGACTTAAAGAGGGCTGTGATACATATAGTTTTTCGGCAGCACGTCTCATATTCTTGTATTTGGCAATTTCCAGTATATAACTCAAATATTTTGTATCCATGATGATTCTCCAAAGTAAAAACAGTTTGATAGGCTATGCTTATCAACGCAATAGATACATACGATTAGCAAAAATGACCAAGGTATAGTACAATAATTACATCTTAATAGTAAGGATTGCACATCTTTTGATCAATGATACTTAATTTATTATAACAAAAATTTCAAAAAAAAAGAAGTGTCAGTTCAAGGAAGAAAGGAGAAAAGAATTTATGGGGAAGTATGTAACAAAACGAGTGGGACAGATGATTGTCATTCTGTTTCTAATCTCAATCTTTATCTTTCTGTTAATTTCGTTTATCCCTGGGGACCCGGTTTACGCAATGTTGGGGGAGGAAGTATCAGCAGAAACTTATGAGAGGGTGTATCAGGAGTTGAATTTAGACAAGCCAGTTGTCTACCGATATTTTGTGTGGCTGGGAAATGCTCTGCGGGGGGATTTTGGACAATCAACCCAGTTTCACAGACCAACCGTGGAACTGTTAATGGAACGGATGCCGGTAACCTTATATTTTACGTTTCTATCTTTTTTTATCAGTATCCCGGTAGGCGTTTTGCTGGGAGTCTTAAGCGCAGTATATCGTGGGAAGCCGATTGATACCGTTGTAACATTGCTTGCAAATATTACAGCCTGCCTTCCGCAGTTCTGGATCGGAATCCTGCTGCTTTATGTTTTCGCTATGAAATGGAGCCTCCTTCCTTCTTTTGGATTCACATGGCCATGGGAAGATTTTGGAAATAGTGTGAGGACGACGATCATGCCGCTGTTTTGTCTGGCGATTGGCGGGATTGCATCCATAGCAAGACAAACCAGATCCAGTATGCTGGAAGTAATCCGACAGGACTATATTCGGACAGCGCGTTCCAAGGGATTAAAGGAAAGGAAGATTATTTTTATTCATGCACTAAAAAATGCGTTAATTCCGGTTATCACATTATTCGGAATGCGTCTGGGACTTCTTGTAGGTGGTTCTATGTTTATGGAAACGGTTTTTGCAATTCCGGGGATGGGATCTTTGTTTGTGAAGGCCATTACTTCCAGAGATATTCCTGTGGTGCAGGCCTGTGTATTGGTTACCGCGCTGATATCCTGTATGGTGAATCTTATTACAGATATCTTATATGCAGTGGTTGATCCAAGAATTAAGTATGAGTAAACGGGGAGGAAACAGATGGAACGAAAAAAAGAAAAAGTAGGGAAATTCATCCGTGTGTTGTTTAAGCGGAAGATTGTATTAGCCGGAGCGATTGGCATTGGATTCTTTCTGATTGTAGCCGTGGCGGCTCCTCTCCTTGCACCGTATGATCCCAACAAAGTGGATTTCGCAGCATCGCTGTCAGGTCCCAGTATGACCCATTGGCTGGGAACTGATATGCATGGTAGGGATGTACTTTCCAGAATCATGTATGGAACACGGGTGTCTCTGATTATTGGCGTATTTGCAGTGATGATCGCATGTGCAATTGGTTCTGTTTTGGGGATGATCGCTGGATATTTTGGCGGAATTGCTGATGATATCATTACCCGGTTTACAGAGGCAGTACGTGCAATTCCCCAGGTAATTCTTGCAATGGCGCTTACTGCCGTGTTTGGCGGAGGGATCCGCAATCTGGCAATTATCTTAGGAATTTCGAATATGGCAGCTTATATTCGAATGATGCGTGGGCAGGTGCTGTCTGTAAAGCAGGCAGATTATATTATGGCCAGCAAGCTTCAGGGAGTCAGCAGCTTTGGAATTATGTTCCGGCATCTTCTTCCCAATTGTTTATCGCCGATCATTGTGTTGATGACACAGCAGGTAGGCGGTACGATTCTCGCAGAATCCGGACTCAGCTTTTTAGGGCTTGGCATCAGTGCACCAACAGCGACCTGGGGAACCATGGTAAGTGAAGGGCGAAATTATTTATTGAATAATCCTGTATTCTCTCTTGCACCTGGCATCTGTGTAGCACTTTTGGTAATCTGCCTGAATATGTTTGGCGATGGAATCCGGGATGCTCTTGATCCTAGATTAAGAGGAGAAGGATAGAAAGGAAGGAAATAAGGGATGGAAAATTTATTAGAGATTAAGGATATTCAAACCTGTTTCCACATGGATGGGAGAGACGTCCGATCTGTAGATGGAGTGTCAATGTATCTGAAACGAGGAGAGATTGTTGGCATAGTAGGAGAATCTGGAAGTGGAAAATCGGTAACGATGTTAAGTATGCTGCAGTTGATTTCATCGCCTGGACGGATTGTAGGAGGAGAGGTATATCTGGAGGGAATCGAAGGAAATTTGCTGGACTATAAAGCCGGAAGTGAGATGATGCGTACTGTCAGAGGCGGTCGGATCAGCATGATTTTTCAGGAACCAATGACCTCTTTGAATCCTGTACTGACAATAGGATATCAGATTCAAGAGAATATCATGCTTCACTTAGGGCTGGGAAAGGAGGATTCCAGAAAACGGGCAGTGGAAATGCTCAAGATGGTAAATATTCCGGATGCAGAAGAGCGGTTTGATTATTATCCACAGCAGTTTTCAGGTGGAATGCGCCAGAGGATTATGATTGCAATGGCCATGTCCTCCAATCCGGATGTTCTGATTGCAGACGAGGCGACCACGGCTTTGGATGTGACAACACAGGAACAGCTTTTGGAGATGATACGGGATGTAGCCAAAAAGACGAATACAGCAGTTGTGATTGTGACTCATAATTTGGGAATTGTAGCAAGATATGCAGAGCGGATTTATGTGATGTACTCTGGAAGTGTGGTGGAGATGTCAGATACCAGGAGGATTTTCCATAATCCGCAGCATCCGTATACCAGAAGCCTTCTGCGGGCGATCCCAAGATTGGATGATCCAAAGGATAGGGTATTGATTCCAATTAATGGACTTCCGCCGAATCCTGCGGAACGTCCGGAATACTGCCCGTTTTATGAGCGATGTGAGTACCGGATGGATCGGTGTATCAAGAACGGAAAGCCGGTATTAAAAGAATTAGAGAAAGGTCATATATCTTCCTGCTGTCTGACGGCAAGTGAGCTGGCACAGAAGGAAGAGGAGATTCGGAATAAGGAAAGTTTAAAGGCGCCAAAGAAACAGATTCAGGAAGAATTGTGTCTGGAAGTGAAGGATGTGCGGAAGTATTTTGCCATCTACGAAGGGGCTCTTCGGAAAAAGGTGGGAGATATTAAGGCAATTGAAGATATTTCCTTCCAGCTGAGAAAAGGAGAAACACTTGGAATTGTAGGAGAAAGCGGATGCGGAAAGACAACACTGGCACGATGCATTATGCGGGTATATCAGCCGGAAGGCGGACAGATCATCTTCCATGGGGAGGATATTGCAAGCTACAAGGACCGTCAGTTGAAACCATTCCGTCCGCAGATGTCCATGATTTTTCAGGATCCGTTTTCCTCACTGGACCCAAGGCAGACGGCAGGCTCTGTAGTAGGTGAATCTCTGTTGGTGCATAAGCTGGTAAAGGATCGGAAGGAGTATGATGCCAGGGTGGATGAACTGTTCCGCATTGTTGGTCTGGATCCGGCATTGAAGGATCGGGTAGCTCATGAATTTTCAGGCGGACAAAGACAGCGGATCGGCATCGCAAGAGCAATTTCCTCAAATCCTTCCATGATTATCTGTGATGAGCCGATTTCTGCTTTGGATGTATCGATTCAGGCTCAGATTATAAATCTGCTGGAAGAACTTCAGGCGAAGCTTGGAATTTCCTACTTGTTTATTGCACATGATCTGGCAGTGGTGAAGCATATTAGTGATCGCGTGCTGGTTATGTATCTGGGGAAAATTGTAGAGATAGCAGACTGCCTGGATCTGTATGAGCATACGCTGCATCCTTACACAAAAGCGCTTCTGTCAGCTGTTCCGGTAGCGGATCCGGATGTGGAGGCAAATAGAGAGAGGATCGCAATCCAGGGTGAGGTGCCCAGCATACGAAAGCGCCCGGATGGATGTCCGTTCCATAATCGCTGTCCTCATGCGATGGAACGATGTAAAAAGGAAGTGCCAAAGCTGAAAACAGTGAAGGGAAACCATCAGGCAGCATGCTTTTTATATGAATAATTGAAAATCATTTTATCTTTCATAGAAAAAGAAAAGGAGAAGAAACATGATGAAGAAAAGAATTCTTGCGTTAACAATGGCAATCTGTATGGCAGGAAGTGCCCTGGCCGGATGTGGAGGAAAGAAAGATGCAGGTACGGAGAGCGGCGGTACTTCACAGGCTGCGGCAGCTGCACAGGAACCTTCATCTCAGGCGGCTTCTGGCGGAGCAGCATCGGAAGGAGAAAAAGCGTATGGCGGCGAAATCCGGATTGCGGCAAATGCAAGTCCTGCAACTTTATTTTTGCCCCAGGCTCCGGATACCGGATGCCCTTTCTACGCTTCGCCGGCAGCAGAAGAGCTTGGAAGAATGGAAATGGATGGTACGATTACTCCGTGGCTGGCAGAGGATCTAATTACAGATCCGGATAACCTGACTTATACCATCAAGCTGCGGGAAGGTGTAAAATTCCATGATGGTTCTCTCTGTGATGCAGAGGCCGTGAAATGGAATCTGGACAAAATGATTGAAAGCGGCAAGGCAGCAGAGTTGAATAATCCGGTTTCCGTTGAAACAACAGATGACTGGACGGTTGTGATTCAGTATGACAAATGGTCAAATAACTGGGACAGTGTGGTAGGAGCAGTTCGCATTATTTCTAAACAGGCGTATGAAGAACATGGAGAAGAGTGGTGCAAAATCAATATCGTAGGAACTGGCCCATTTAAGTTTGATTCTTTTGTGCAGGATAGCTCACTGCGGTTTGTAAGAAATGATGAATATCGAATTGCAGGCCAGCCATATGTGGATGCCATTGAATTTCTGGTAATTCCGGACGCCAATACCCAGGTATCTGCATTCCAGAATGGTGAAATTGACGCAATCTATACTTATGATTCCGTGGTAATCAACACCCTGCTGTCTCAGGGATATACCAATATTGCACAGAAGAGTGCAAATCTGGCAAACATTAAGTACGTGTTGTTCAATAGTAAGGATAAAGAAAAACCATTGGGTAATTTACAGGTTCGTCAGGCTGTAATGCATTCCATTGACTGGGAGAATATTGCAAAAGCATTGTCTGGTGGATACGGAGAGGCATCGCCACTGTTCTGTACCAGTGATTCCTGGGCTTATCATCCAGATGCAGAATTCCTGGCATATGATACAGAACTGGCAAAAAAACTGCTGGCAGAAGCCGGTTATCCAGATGGATTCGACACTGTAATTAACACCGTTTCCAAGAACCAGGATATTGCAGTTGCCCTTCAGGCTTGCCTGCAGGAGATTGGGGTTCAGGCGGAAATCAATGTAATGGATGCTTCTGAGATGAATGCAAAACAGAAGGCGGACAACATGGAAGGATTTATTATGGGCAATGGTACCAGCTGGATGGATTTTACGAACAACTATATCCGTCTTTACTCTTCAGAAGGAATTAAGAACCAGGGAGTAATGGAATTCCCGGAAGATTATGAGACAGCCCTGTTTGCAGCAAGAGAAGCAAAAACATTGGATGAGAAGAAAAAACAGCTTCAGACCGCATCCAAAATGCTGGTACAGGATTACTGCATGCTGTTCCCGGTGTCTGTCATCTATAATTATTGTTTTGTGCAGTCAGATGTGCAGGATTTGAACTTATTCCAGGTATC
The DNA here is from genome assembly GCA_030524635.1 of Lachnospiraceae bacterium. Lineage (GTDB taxonomy): Bacteria > Bacillota > Clostridia > Lachnospirales > Lachnospiraceae > Caccovicinus. The sequence goes on along the minus strand of JAUNGG010000046.1, from coordinate 8,176 downwards.
TGCAACGCAGTGGACACCTGAGGCTGTATCCAGAAGCGGAAAATAGGTCTGGGAGAAAGAGAGAATAATTTATGATGAAGGTGCAATACGGGTTAAAGTCAAATGCAACGGATGAAGAACTGAAGTTTGTCCGGCAAATGGGAATTGATTATGTGTATGTGTTATTTCAGGACACAGATTTAAATTATGATGCTGTAATGCGTTTTAAAGCGCGTGTAGAAAAAGCTGGCCTGCAGATTACCGATGCTGGGAATATTAGAAATTATAAGCATCCGTCCATTCATCTGGGATTGGAAGATCGGGATTATTATATTGAAAAGTATATTGAGTTTATGCGGGTACTTGGGAAAGCTGGAATTCCAGTAGGATACATGACGTGGGAACCAAATAATGTTCTTACCACGAAGGAGGGGATTGGCGCTTATACGCGCCAATCCGTAGGACGAATTGTGGATATCCATGAGCTGGAGCAAAGGCCATTTACCCATGGAAGAGAATATGGAGAAGAGGAGATCTGGGCAAATTTTAAGTACTTCCTGGATTGTGTTCTTCCAGTCTGCGAGGAAACAAATGTAAAGATTGCTCTTCATCCGAATGATCCTCCCGTACCCAGCCTTTTAGGAATCCACAATTTAATTCATAATAGTGATTGTTATCGAAGAGCATTCGATTTAGCCAATGACAGCCCATATCTGGGAATGAAGATGTGTATTGGCTGCTGGCTGGAGGGCGGCAGGGCATTTGGAGACCTCCAGGCGGATATCAAAGAGTTTGTGTCCCGGGATAAGGTGCTAGTGGTACATTTTCGAAATGTAAGCAGTCCCATTCCATACTTTGAGGAAACTCTTTTGGAAGATGGATATATGGACATGTACCAGGTGATGAAGCAGTTAGTGGCATGCAATTATAATGGAACGATCCATGTGGATCATGTTCCTCACTTTGTAGAGAGTTTTGGCGGAGTCCATTCTGCATTTGCATATTCGTTTGGATATATGAAAGCGCTGAAAAATTGTGCAAATTCCGAGTTGGCAGTCAGGAGAATGATGTGAAAAGAGAGCGATATGAAGTCTGCGTGGCAGGAGGCGGAGTATCTGGAGCGGCGGCAGCGATTGCTGCCGCCAGGATGGGCGCCAATACAATTTTAATTGAAAAAAGCGGATGTCTGGGAGGAAGCTTAACAGTATGCGGTGTGGGGCCAATGATGACTTTTTTTCTTGGAGAAAAGCAAGTAATTGGAGGAATCGCTCAGGAAATCGTAGAGCGGCTGATTGCAGCAGGGAAAAGCTGCGGGCATGTGAAAGATACTACGTGTTATGTCAGTTATGTGACCCCATTTTCAGCAGAAGGGTTGAAAGTAGTGTTGGATCAGTTGGCAGAAGAGGCAGGGGTAACAGTTTTATTCCATACAATGGCAGCTGAAACTGTACTAGAGGAAAATCAGATTAAGCGAATTAAGATTTGCAATTGTGAAGGAATTTCCGAGATTGAAGCAGAGATATTTATCGATGCTACTGGAGATGGGGATTTGGCTTATTTTGGCGGATTACCTATGATACACGGCAGAACCGGTGATCATTTGACACAGCCCATGACCATGAACATGAAATACTGCAATGTGGATATGGAGCGGCTCAGGCAGCATATTTTGGAGCATATTGAAGAGTTTCCAAGGTTAAGAGGAAAAGAAGAATTGATTCAATCCGGGCTTCCTTTGTCTGTAGCAGGTTTTTCGAATGAATTGCGAATGGCCATTGATGCTGGCAATGTGACGATACCGAGGGAAGAGGTCTTATTTTTTGAAACAGATCGGGCTGGGGAAGTAATTGTGAATACCACCAGGGTAGTTGGACATGATCCTGTGGATGCAGGCTCCTTAAGCCGTGCAGAGCGGGAAGGTAGAAAGCAGTGTGTTGAGCTGGATCATTTTTTGCGGGAATGGGTGCCTGGATTTTCTGATGCGCTTTTGGAGTTTACAGGGCCGGAGATTGGAGTACGAAGTTCCAGACAGTTGAAAAGTGTGTATATGCTGACCGCAGAAGATATTCTTGAGGGAAAAGCTTTTGATTCGGCTATCTGCCGGAATGCGTATCCCATTGATATTCATAATCCAAATGGAGCAGGAACTGATACCAGTTTCGTGGCTCAAAAGAGCGGTTGTTATGAAATTCCATATGAAACGCTGTACAGTGAAGCAACAAAGAATCTTTTGGCAGCAGGTCGTTGTATCGGAGCAGACTTTGAAGCACAGGCGGCAATCCGTACTACTCCATGTGCCTTTGCCATTGGGCAGGCAGCCGGGACAGCAGCTGCATTATGTGTACAGAAACGATGTTCCGTTCAGCAGTTAGATGGCAGAGAAGTGAGAGCAGAACTTTCCAAACATGGTGCTTTTCTGTAATGCTTGTAACTGTAAGGGTACTGAACAGTTACAATGCTTGAATGAGACAGAGGGAAGATGAAGCCAACAGAAAATGGAGAAGAGGAATCTTATGGAAGTACAGGCAGAGATTAAAGTTCCTGAAATGCAGGGAGTTTCGGCAAAGTTGAAAGGATATTTGCTGACAGGATCAGATGATAAGCAGGCAAGAAGACGTTATCCGGCTGTTATTATTTTGCCGGGCGGCGCATACCGTCTGTTGTGCAGCCGGGAAGAGGAGCCAGTAGCTTACCAGTTTTTGGCGGCTGGAGTTCAGGCATTTATTTTGGAATATACAGTTTGGCCGCAAGGGGAATACCCAACAGCACAATGTCAGGTTCTTTTGGCAATTGAATATATTAGAAATCACGCAGAGGAATTTTGTGTGGATCCGAATCGAATCGGGCTGTGCGGTTTTTCGGCAGGAGGGCATCTGGCGGCTTCTGTGGGAGCTTTCTGGAATGATCCTGATATTTTGAGTAAAATTGGTGACAGGGGAAGACGAGTTCGGCCGGATCGTTTGATTTTATGCTATCCGGTGATTACAAGCGGGGAATATGCACATATCGATTCGATTCCCAATCTTCTTGGTTCCAGGCAGGAACAGCCGGATTTATTGGCAAAAATGTCATTGGAAAACCAAGTGACAGCAGAATACCCTCCGGTATTGATCTGGCATACGCAGGAGGATCAATCTGTTCCAGTTGAAAATGCTCTTTTGCTGGTAAATGCACTGGTGAAAGAAAAGGTTCCGGTAGAATTTCATTTATATCCCAGAGGAGCTCATGGGTTGGCGTTGGGGACATTTTTATCGGATGAAACCAAGAGGCATGGAGAAAAACATCCATGTTCTGAATGGGTGGATAAAGCAGTACAGTTTCTGTATGAGTAACCAATGAGTGGCTTTTTCCATTGCCAGGCGTACGATTTGGAATGGATGGGCGCTGATTAAACAGCTGGAGTGGAAATATAAGGATTGAGGAGGACTGGAAAATGAAACGTTCAGAGATAAACCGTGCAATTCGGGATATGGAACGATTGATAAAAGAGAATGGCGTTGCATTGCCGCCATTCTGCCACTGGGCACCAGAGGAGTGGAATGAGAAAAGCGAAGAATATGACGAGATTCGTGATAATATGTTGGGATGGGATATTACGGATTATGGACTGGGAGATTTTGAAAAAGTAGGCTTTGCTTTGATTACACTTCGGAATGGGAATCAGAATAATCCAAAATATAAAAAGGTATATGCAGAGAAGCTTCTTATGCTGAAGGAAGGTCAGCATTCTCCGATGCATTTCCATTGGAAGAAATCAGAGGATATTATTAATCGAGGTGGCGGAACCCTGATCATCCATGTTTATAATGACCGGGAAGGGGAACTGGATACCACAGAAGTATTGGTGAACTCAGATGGACGTTCTTATTATGTTCCGGCAGGAACCGGAGTGCTGCTGCATCCAGGAGAGAGTATTACGCTGTGGCCGCATCAGTATCATGATTTCGATGTGGTTCCTGGAACAGGAGATGTGCTGATTGGTGAAGTTTCCATGTGTAATGATGATAACACAGATAATCGTTTCTATGAGAATGTGGGAAGATTTCCAGCGATTGAGGAAGATGAACCTCCGTACCGGCTGCTGTGCAATGAATATCCGGCAGCAAATCGCATTTCTCGGTAGTTTTCTCGTTTTTGCAAAAAACAAGTCGCCCTATTATTAGCAGGCAGCCATTTTCAGATACAGAAGATGGCTGCTTGCTCTTTCATGAAAAATGTATTAGAATGATAGAAAACCTATGAAGCAAAACGAGGAGGATAAGACGATGCAGATTACATTAAAGGATGGCTCTGTAAAGGAATATGCAGAGAGCAGATCCGTTATCGATATCGCCTATGATATCAGCGAGGGACTGGCCAGAGCGGCCTGCGCAGGAGAAGTGGATGGTGAGGTCGTAGATTTGCGGACTGTGATCGATCGGGACTGCACTTTAAGCATATTGACAGCGAAGGATGAGGCAGGACTTCGCGTGGTTCGCCATACCTGTTCTCATGTGCTGGCGGAGGCAGTGAAGCATCTGTTCCCGGATGTAAAGCTGGCTATTGGACCGGCTATTGATACCGGCTATTATTATGATTTTGACGGGGCTCCTTTCTCCAGAGAGGATCTGGATAACATTGAAAAAGAGATGAAAAAGATCATCAAGAAGGGAGCCAAGCTGGAGAAGTTTACGCTTCCCAGGGAAGAGGCAATCCAGTTTATGGAGGAGAAAGGCGAGCCTTACAAGGTGGAGCTGATCCGGGATCTGCCGGAGGACGCTGTGATCTCCTTCTACAGCCAGGGCGATTTTGTGGATCTGTGCGCAGGTCCCCATCTGATGAGCACCAAGGGAATTAAGACATTTAAGCTGACCTCTTCTTCCGGCGCTTACTGGAGGGGAAAATCAGAAAATGCCATGCTTCAGAGAATTTACGGCAGTGCATTTGCCACCAAGGAGGAGCTGGAAGTTTATTTACAGCATCTGGAAGATATTAAGAAGCGTGACCACAATAAGCTGGGCCGTGAGATGGAGCTGTTTACCACAGTGGATGTGATCGGCCAGGGCCTGCCGCTGCTGATGCCGAAAGGAACGAAGATCATCCAGACTCTGCAGCGCTGGATCGAGGATGAGGAGGATAATAACTGGGGCTACATCCGTACCAAAACTCCGCTGATGGCAAAGAGTGACCTGTACAAGATCTCCGGCCATTGGGATCATTATAAGGAAGGCATGTTTGTGCTGGGAGATGAGGAGAAGGATAAGGAAGTGTTTGCTCTTCGTCCTATGACCTGTCCATTCCAGTATTATGTATACAAGGCAAGCCAGAAGTCCTACCGGGATCTGCCGCTGCGTTACGGCGAGACTTCTACCTTATTCCGGAACGAGGATTCCGGAGAGATGCATGGTCTGACCCGTGTTCGTCAGTTTACCATCTCCGAGGGACATTTGATCGTTCGGCCAGATCAGATGGTGGGGGAGTTTAAGGGCTGTCTGGCGCTGGCAAAGAAGTGTCTGACTACCCTTGGCTTACAGGATGATGTGACCTATCATCTGTCCAAGTGGGATCCGGACAACCGGGAGAAGTATATTGGAGAGCCGGAGGTTTGGGATCAGACAGAGCAGCATATCCGGGACGTTTTAATGGAGCTGGAGATTCCGTTTGTAGAGGATGTGGGAGAGGCTGCATTCTACGGCCCGAAGGTGGATATCAATGCAAAGAATGTATACGGCAAAGAGGATACCATGATCACCATTCAGTGGGATGCCCTGCTGGCCGAGCAGTTTGACATGTACTATATTGATCAGAATGGCGAGAAGGTTCGTCCGTATATCATTCACAGAACCTCCATCGGATGCTATGAGAGAACACTGGCATGGCTGATCGAGAAGTATGCCGGAATGTTCCCAACCTGGCTGTGCCCGGAGCAGGTTCGTGTACTGCCGATCTCTGACAAGTATCTGGATTATGCAGAGCAGGTGGAGAAGGAATTAAAGGCAAATGGTATTCTCTGTACTGTGGATAAGAGGGCGGAGAAGATCGGTTATAAGATCCGTGAGACCAGACTGGCAAAGGTTCCGTACATGCTGGTTGTGGGCGAGAAGGAGGCTGAGTGCGGTAAGGTTTCTGTGAGAAGCCGGTTCCTGGGTGATGAAGGACAGAAGGATCTGCAGGAGTTTATCGATGGAATCTGCAAGGAGATCCGGACAAAGGAGATTCGGAAGATTGAGGTGCAGGAGCAGAAATAGAAACATCCGTTTCATGTGCAGATAGTTGTTTGACGAATAAAATAAAAGACAGCCGATACAGATGGAATGTTCCATGGGATTTTCCAGTTCGGTATCGGCTGTCTTTGTTTTATGGGTTTATCATCGGATGCTGTAATATATCTGACCGGCATTCATGGGAACTCCCTTATAGTAGGCCAGTTCACTGACTGTCACCAGCTGGAAGCCCTGGGATACAAGAGCCGGAACCAGTGCTTCTGTGGCATCAGCAGTAGCGGTGTAAAGCTCATGCATCAGGACAACATCGCCGTCCTTTGCCTTTCCAAGGATGGAATTGATGGTAGACTGGGCGTTTCTGGTCTTCCAGTCCAAGGTATCAATGCTCCAAAGGATGATGGGCATATTCACATTGGCAATGACGGTGCTGTTTTTATTGCCGCCGGGGAGACGCATGATGGTTGGGCGGACGCCGCATACAGACTGTATAGTGTTGTTGCAGGCTTCCACCTGGGAGCGGATCTCGGCCGCTCCAAGCTTATTTAAGTACTTGTGATTCTGTGTGTGGTTGGCCACCTCAAAGCCTTCGTTGGCCATTCTCTGAACCTCTGCTGCATGGCTGGGAACCCGGTCGCCGACCATAAAGAAGGTGCATTTTCCGCCGTACTGGTTCATCACGTTCATAATGCGGTTGCCCACAGAGGTCTGGGGGCCGTCATCGTAGGTAAGGGCGATCATTGGCTTTGTTGGATCTAAGGCGCGGATGCCGGCAGGGAGATTTCCTGCTGCCTGTGCAGCTGCTTGTGCCTGAGCCTGAGCCTCTGCAGCTGCCTGTGCGGCAGCTGCTTCTGCCTGAGCCTGTGCTTCTGCGGCTGCCAAAGCAGCAGCCTCCTGGGCGGCGCGGACAGCACCTGGACCAGCTGCAATATCTTCTGGAGTTGGCTGATAGCTCTGGATTGCTGCATCTGGCTGAGCGGATGGGGCGGCAGCTGTGTCTGCAGTTGGGGCAGTATTGGCCTCAGCGGTCTGAGCAGCGGCCTGGCCTGTCTCACCTACCCGGATGATACGGGTAGCGCCCTGGGAAATGATATCAGCGCCGTAAGCTGGCTGCATTGCCAGACCTGCCAGGATTCCGGCGATTAAAAGTGTTCGAAATGGTTTTTTCATAAGTAGCGGCTCCTCTCTTTTGAAACGGCTGCTTTTTACGTCAAAATGTGATGATACCAGGGGCAAAAGGTCGGAAATCCGATGCAAGCTTGCTTGCAAGAGGATTTTTGACCTTGGGACCCGCCAAAAACATGAATAAGCAGCCATTTTTCGCAGAAAAATGAGCGGATTATGAATGTTTTTGAAGATTTCGAGAGCACGAAGTGCGAAGAAATCTGGTATCAAAGGGGTCAAAATACCTTTTGACCCCAACATCATGTGATGAAAAAGCAGGACGTTCGTTCTCTCTATATCTTACAATGGATTTGGGAAAGATACAAGCAAGAAACGAAATTATAAGAGCGGCATTAAATTATAGTTGAGAAGTTAAATTATTCATGATATTATGAAAATGTGATTTTGTAAGAAATTGGTTAAAATAAACGGAGCTGAATGGAAAGTAAAAGAGCCCCCTGACTAAAGCATCTGTAAACAAATACCGTACAGGAGACCCCTTTTTCTCATAGTGCACCTTAGAATCACAGCAACTATAAATAGCTACCAGATCGGTCAGCGCATAGTTAACTTATGTTGAGACAATCCATATTATACATGATAAATTCGAATTTGTAAATCAAAAATATATATCGTTATAAAATGGCTGCAATAAAGTATTCAATACTCCCTGTATACTTCGCTCCTCTACCGGAATTACCAGATTCGGCTCATGGATATGCTCCAGGTAATGAGCATCTGAGTTGCTGATGATCCGGCATTGCTCCAAGTAAGGATGCTCCCGGAAGTTTGACAGTTGAATAGAAGAAAAAACATCCGCAGGCCGCATAAAG
>JAUNGG010000095.1 GCA_030524635.1 Lachnospiraceae bacterium | reverse complement strand
AGGAAAACAGAATTATTTTGTCAGGCTTCTACTGTCATGAATAATTCAGGGTAAGGTTTATCTTTCACCGTGGAAGAACGCAGATCATGAGGGCATTATTTCCAATATCATGGGCACCGATCAGTCACTGTATGATATGGATGCCTTTAATAAGGTAATGTATCAGTCTGATATGGTAGAGAACAACCGCACTTATATGCCGACCTACGGAAAAGAGATTGATGCCATTGAGACAGAGGAGTGCGAGAAATATATCACCGGTCTGCAGGATATCGATACTACGATCAATAATCTGCAGACTCGTGCAACGGAAGTCATAGAAAAGAACAAGCAGTAGAGGGTACATGCTGCGGAGCATGTACGGAATGGAGGAAGTTATGAGAATCCATATCATACCAGAGCCTAAATATATGGTTTCAGAGGGAAACGATTCAAAGCTTTGCATGAAAACGATGCAGGTAAGAATCGGTATGACTGACACAGAGGAGCGGCTGCTCCTCTGCGGCCGGGAACTGTTTGAAACGGTAAAAGAGGAGGAGAGCCAGATTAGATGCTATTACCTGATCTGCGGCCTGCAGCAGCCAGATCAGGTTCTGGCAGCTAGAAGCTTTGGAAGGACAGATGGATATTCCCTGCGGATCGAGGAGGAAAGCTTGGAGATCTACAGTGAGACCGCACATGGACTTTTCTACGGAATGATGACGGTAAAGCAGCTTTCAGAGACGTACCCGGCTGGACTTCCCTGCCTGGTAGCGGTGGATTGGGCGGACATGAGCCTTCGGAGCGATTACATGGATTTGCGGACGCTGTATCCCATCTACGATAATATCTTGGAAAGCATCCGGCGTGCGGCTTCCTTTAAGCTGAATACGTTGGTTATTGAGTACGAGGATAAGCTGCCGTTTCAAACGATGAAGTTTCTGCGTCATCCTGACCAGTGCTTTACGGAAGAACAATTTAAAGAGATCCAGAAAACGGCATATGATCATTTTATCACCGTGATCCCCCTACAGCAGTCCTTTGGCCACCTGGAATATGTGCTGAAGCATAAAACGTATCAGTATCTGCGGGAAACTGCCCAGGCGGTGGGGGAGATGTGCCCTTTGCGGGAAGGTGCTTTGGAGGTATCCAGGGCACTTCTCACAGAGATGGCAGAACTTCATCCAGATGCCAAATGGCTTCATATGGGCTGCGATGAGGTGTGGAGCTTAGGAAGCAGCAGAGAGTGCCGGGAGTCTGCAATGACCAGGGAACAGATCTTTATCGAGTATGTCAACCAGTTGACGGAGATTGGCTGCAGCCTTGGGAAAAAGCCGATCATATGGCACGACATGATGGAAAAGTGCTCAGATGAGGATTTGGCTCATCTGGATAAACGAGTCACGGTAGCTGTGTGGATTTACAGCGGAAATAATCTGGCAGAGCAGGCGGTGCCTCTGATCCGGCGGCTGCGGGCTTTAGGAATCCAGGTGATCGGAGCCAGTTCCGTTCGGTGCTATGATTTTTACGGAGATCAGAATTATCCGGTGGCAGCAAAACGGATTGCCAATCTGGACCGCTGGAGTAAAATCGCAGTGGAGGAGCAGCTAGAAGGCCTGATCAACACGAACTGGGCATCGCCGTTTTCCTTTGGAAAGCCTTACGGACTTTATGAGTCTGCTTATTACACCATTATTTACGGTGCTGAACGGTGCTGGAGTGAGGATAAGGGGAAGGAAGATTTTCTGGATCGGTTTTTCCATGTGTTCCACGGCGTGGAGCCGGAAGGGCTGGCAGAGCGTGGATATCTTGCGGAGGATTATTACCGTTTGATTCCTAACTTAATGCCGAGGATCTGCCGAAATCGGACAATAGCGCGGCTTCTGGAAGTTATGATCCAGTACGAGGAAGCGGCTTTTGTAGGAGTTACGCCGCATCATCAAATGTTCCGCTGTGCCATGTTCCCGGATCGGGAGGAAGAAGCATTGTCCTTAAAGGATAAGGAGGAGCGTGCGCTGAAGGCGCTGACAGAGGCAAAAGTTCAAATGGAGGAGATTCTGGCTGAATTTTTAACGCCACCTATGGCAGAGCTGTTTCTTCAATCCCGATTTTATGTACCGAAGCTTTATGAGAAGGAGATCAGCCGGCTGTTAAAGGCGGCAGGTCAAAAGGAGACGAAATGATCGAAAAGAAAATTGACGAGTTAGCCGTTAAGGTATACGAGACTAGAGAGATTATGGGGGCAGAGGCTGCTAGAGAGGCTGCAGAGTGTATCTTAGCCTGCCTGGAAAAAAAGGAGACGATCAACTGTATTTTTGCAGCGGCGCCATCCCAAAATGAGTTTTTGAAGGAGCTGGTATCTGATAAGAGGATTCCGTGGAATCGAATCAATGGCTTTCACATGGATGAATACGTGGGCCTGCCGGTAAAGGACAGCAGATCATTTAGCGGATATTTGAGCAGCGTTGTTTTTGACAAGGTTCCATTCCGCTCGGTTCATCTGTTAAACGGTATGGCAGAGACAGAGGAGGAGACCAGGCGGTACAGCCAACTTTTGGAAGAAAATCCCACCGATATCGTATTTATGGGTGTGGGGGAGAACGGCCATATCGCGTTTAATGATCCAAGTGCAGCCGATTTCCAGGATAAAAGCCTGGTAAAAGAGGTGGTGTTGGAGGAGGTATGCCGGAGGCAGCAGGTCAATGACGGCTGTTTCCCAGAGCTGAAGGCAGTTCCGAAAAAAGCTTTGACTGTGACTGTACCGGGGCTTATGCGGAGCGCGCATGTATTCTGTATTGTGCCCAATGAAAGAAAGGCGGAGGCGGTAAAGCGGATGCTGACAGGAGCGATCAGCGAGGACTGCCCGGCCAGCATTTTGCGAAGAAAACAGGGAGCAAAGCTGTACCTGGATCAAGATAGCGCGGCTTTTTTGTAATCGATAGAGGAAAATTCATATGTCCAGAATATTGTTTAAAAATGCAAGGATCATCACACCTACCGGTATTGCTCCAGGACAGCTTTTGACGGAAGGGGATCGGATCAGCCAGATTGCTTGGAATGGAACCATAGAAGCAGAGGATGCTCAGGTAGTGGATGTAGAGGAACGCTATCTTTCGCCAGGATTTATCGACATTCATACTCATGGAGCCGGAAATTCGGATTTTATGGATGGAACGCTGAAGGATATCTATCAGGCCTGCCGTACCCATATGGAGCACGGCACCACATCCATTGCGCCTACCACTATAACCAGCACGAAAGAATCTCTGTTCCAGTATGTGGAGCTGTTCAACCAGGTGAAGTTGGAGCATCCGGGGATTCCCACGATCCTAGGGCTTCACCTGGAAGGGCCTTACTTTTCATATGAGCAGAGAGGAGCGCAGAATCCAGTCTATTTGCGGAATCCAGATCCCAGCGAATATGAGGAGGTTTTAAAGCGTACGGACCGGATCATCCGGTGGTCGTTTGCAGTGGAACTGGATGGGGCTGATGATTTCCTCCGCTCCCTGCGGTTCCATGGGATCGTCAGTTCGCTGGCTCATTCTGACGCCACCTGTGAGCAGGTTCAAAGAGCCTATGAAAACGGTCTGTCAGCTCTGACACATTTCTATTCCGGTATGTCTGGAGTCCGGCGGATCAACGCCTACCGGGTGGCAGGAGCTATCGAAGCTGGGTATTTGATGGATGATCTTTTCGTGGAAGTTATTGCAGATGGAAAGCATTTGCCAGGAGAGCTGCTGTCTCTGATCTATAAGATCAAGGGGCCGGATCGGATCTGCCTGGTGACAGACTCCATGAGAGGAGCCGGGATGCCGGACGGCGTATATAAGCTAGGTAGCAGGGCAGAAGGAATGGAAGTTCTGGTGGAAGATGAGGTGGCAAAGCTGCCGGACCGGAGCGCCTTTGCTGGAAGCGTGGCTACAGCGGATCGTTTGGTACGGACGATGCGCCAGATGACTCAGGTACCGCTGTATCAGGCAGTGAAGATGATGACTTTGACACCAGCTAAGCTTTTGGGGCTGGATAAGCAGATTGGCTCCATCGCTGTGGATAAACGGGCAGATCTGGTGATCTTTGATGAGGACATTCAGATCAAGCATGTCTGCCTGCGTGGGGAGATGATCCGGTGAGGATGATCCGGAAGGTTGAAATCACGGATTAAGAACAAAAGAGGTAGATCGAGTAGAGATACTTAATGTGCCTCTTTTTTGTTTTTTGGAGAGAATGTACCAAGGGGCATTAGCTGGAGATAATCAAAGAAAGTCAAAGGTAATCAAAAAATTCTAATCTTCCCGGACATAAAAAATAGGAAAACCCACTATTCATGAGCTTTCCCAGACATAAAAAAGAATGCGGGGTATGGGACTTGAACCCACACAGTCATACAACCACTAGATCCTTAGTCTAGCCCGTCTGCCAATTCCGGCAACCCCGCAAACCGATAGTAAGTATAGCATAGGATTTTCATTTTGGCAAGAGAAAAATCAAAATTTTTTGAATAATTTTAACAGTGAAAAAATTTGAAAAAACTATTGACAAAAAAGGATTCTATGATTATAATTATCTACGTTGCTTACGAAATGTAAGACATGCAGAAGTGGCGGAATTGGCAGACGCGCACGGTTCAGGTCCGTGTGGTAGAAA